>CAIJNI010000047.1 GCA_903821995.1 uncultured beta proteobacterium | reverse complement strand
TAGTGATCATATAATCAACAAGTTACCTAATTAAACAAGAATTCAACTTAACTAAAGTGGCTAATCAGTAAAAGAGGTTTCTAAAGTGGGTCTGAACTCTCTTCAAATATTTTTTATACAATTGTTTAAAACTAGTAGATACCCTTATACTTTATCCACTTAACTTGCTTTAATCTTCTCCTATTGCAAAATACTGCTAATTATTTGGATTTATTGGGGTTTTGTGCTTCGATTTGTTTCAATAGTGATCAACCAATCAATTAGTTACTCTTTTACACCTCTATTCCTGGAACTTAACCGTATGTCAAATCAAAATCTTGCGCCACTAAAAACCGAAATTCGCTTAGGTATGGAAATAGAGTGGGACCTGGGCATCACAATGGATGACGGCTTAATCGTCAGAGGTGATGTTTTTAAACCCGAAAAACCCGGAAAATATCCTGTCATTTTGACCTATGGTCCTTATGCAAAAGGTCTTTCTTTTCAGGAGGGTTATCCTAGCGCTTGGCAAAAAATGGTGAATGATCACCCCGATGTCCCTTATGGTTCAACTAATGTTTTTCAAAACTGGGAAGTTGTAGACCCTGAAAAATGGGTCCCCGAAGGTTATGTTGTAGTCAGGATCGATTCCAGAGGATGCGGTCGCTCCCCTGGTTATATTGACCACTTTTCACCCCGCGAGAGCAAAGATTATTATGACTGCATCGAATGGGCAGCAGTTCAACCTTGGTCTAACGGCAAGATAGGTTTATCTGGTATTTCTTATTTCGGTAGCAACCAGTGGCAAGTCGCTTCCTTAAACCCCCCGTCCCTTTCAGCGATGTGTATCTGGGAAGGTGCCGCAGATTGGTATCGCGATATGACACATCATGGCGGTATCCTTTCAACCTTTTGGGCCAACTGGTCTGATATGCAGGTTAAAACAATTCAGTATGGTTATGGCGAACGTGGTCCACGAAGCGTTGCCAACGGTTTATTAGTCTGCGGAGATGAAACCCTTTCCGACCAAGAGTTAGCAAATAATCGTTGTAGTTTTGGCGACGAAATCCTTGCACAACCTCTTGATGGCGAATATTTTAAGGATCGTTCAGCCAAATGGGACAAAATTAATGTCCCATTCCTGACTGCTGCTAACTGGGGTGGACAAGGACTTCATCCAAGAGGTAATTTTGAAGCTTATGTCCGCGCCGCTTCACCCAATAAGTGGCTAGAAGTTCATGGTTTAGAGCATTGGACTCATTTTTATACGGATTACGGTATTGCAATTCAAAAACGCTTTTTTGCCCACTTTCTTAAAGGCGAAAATAATGGCTGGGATAAAGAACCTCGTGTGAATATGCAAACCCGTCATATCGATGGTTTTAAGAATCGCTATGAGCAAGACTGGCCGATCCCTAGAACTGACTGGACCAAAATGCATCTTCAGCCAGTGGGAAATCTCCTGTCTAAATTACCCTGTACCGACACAACTGAATTAAGCTTTGATGCGCTTGGCGATGGACTGACTTTTATATCTGACCCCTTTTTAGATGAAGTCGAAATTAGCGGCCCGATGGCTTCTAAACTTACGATCTCTTCAAGTACCGCAGATGCAGACCTATTTCTTGTTGTAAGGGTATTTACCCCAGATTTACGGGAAGTTACCTTTGCCGGAGCCATTGATCCTCATACTCCAGTGGCCCAAGGTTGGTTAAGAGCGTCTCACCGCGCCCTTGACCAGGAGTTAACTCAACCCTATCGTCCCTATCACACGCACACTCAAGTTGATGCTTTAGTTCCAGGTCAACCTGTAGCCTTAGATATTGAAATCTGGCCAAGCTCCATTGTGGTGCCAAAAGGCTATCGGATTGCTTTATCGGTTCGCGGGAAAGATTATATTTTTGCCGAAAAAACAGGACTCAAGCTTTCTAATTTCAAAAATGAACTTACGGGTTGTGGGCCCTTTTTACATAATGATCCAAGAGATCGCCCAGCACATTTATTTGGCGGTAAAACAACCATCCATTTTGGTAAAAAACACGAAGCTTTCGTTTTATTACCCGTAATTCCAAAGCGAGCTTAAAATATCATTGATTAAATTATTATTAATCACCTAAAGGAGATTTTATGAGTATCGATCGTCGCTCGTTTTTACAAGGTACAGCCTTAACCGGTTTAGCACTCTCTAGCCCAAGTTTGCTTCTCGCACAATCTAAGGAACCACTTCGCTTAGGTCTAATGACAGTCAAAACTGGTCCATTAGCTTCTGGTGGTATTGATATGGAGCGCGCTCTTCAAATGTATATTGCGGAACGCGATGGTATGCTTGCCGGTCGCAAAGTAGAACTCACTGTTGCTGATACTGGCGGTGTTCCTGCAAATGCAAAATCAAAAATGACCGAACTCTTTGAACGTAATAAAATCCAAGCATTGATTGGACCTTTGGCTGCATATGAAGCACTCGCAGTCGATGACTATATTCGTGAGAAAAAAATTCCTACCCTGTCAGTTGCAGCAGCTGAAGACATGACTCAACGTAAAACAAGCCCATGGTTTGTGAGGGGCACTTCAACCTCCGCTCAATGCGCTCATCCAATGGCTGATTATTGTGCAAAAATCATGAAATATAAGCGCATGATCGTTATTGCCGATGATATTGCCTATGGACATGAAATGACCGGTGGTTTCCAACGTGTTTTTGAAGAAAATGGTGGCAAGATTGTTCAAAAACTATTTCCACCTTTGACAGTTCCAGATTATGGAAGTTTCCTTGCACAATTAAAGTCTGCTGACGCTATTTTCTTAGGTTTTGCAGGTTCTAACGGTTTCCGCTTTATTCGCCAATTTAACGAATACGGCCTTAAAGGTAAAATGGCAATTATCGGCGGTATGACAGCCCTTGATGAAGGCGTTCTTAAAAATATGGGCGATGAGGCTTTAGGCATTCAAACTGCTTGCTGGTATTCGGCAGAACTCAATAATCCTATTAATAACAAGTTCTCACCAGCCTTCCGTAAACAATTTGGATATGATCCAGGTTTTTATGCAGCAGCAACTTATGTTGAAGCTGCAGTATTAGAAAATGCATTAATGGCAGTTGGTGGCGACGCCAATAATAAAGAAGGACTCATGGCCGCTTTAAGGAAAACCAATATCCCTTCAGCACGTGGTCCTGTATCTTTTGACTCATACGGCAATGTGGTAGGTGATGTGTATATTCGTAAAGTGGAACGTAAGGATGGTCGTCTTGTTAATACTGTGACCAAAACTTATACAAACGTGAGTCAATTTTGGACTTATGATCCAAAAGCATTTTTGGCAAATCCGGTCTATTCCCGTGATTTCCCACCTGCAAAAAATCTCGAATCTTAATCACTTAGCTATTTTTTAAGAAAGAATTTTATGCAGTTTTGGGTCATTCAAACCTTGAATAGTCTTGCCCTCGGAGGACTCCTGTTTATGTTGTCCTCTGGGTTTGCTTTAATTTTTGGCCTCATGCGCATTGCCAACCTGACTCATGGCGCAATGTTCATGATTGGTGCTTATATTGGCGCACAAGTTCTTCAGGCCGGATACGGTTTATTTGTTGCTGCAATTGTTGCAATGCTGAGCGTTGCGGTTTTGGGTGGCTTAATAGAACGCTTTATTCTAAGAGCCCTAACGGGAAACTCCCAAGGACAAGTCCTGGCCACACTGGGACTTTCCTTCATTGCCGCTGATGCCTGCTTGATGATCTGGGGGGGCGACCCAATCCCGATTGCCGCTCCTGTCATGTTTCAATCTCCGCTTACCTTGTTTGGCTTCACGTTCCCAACCTACCGGCTAGTCGTTCTCGGTATTTCTTTCATCATGGGTTTAGCACTGTATTTATTGATGGAGCGAACTCGACTCGGTGCCATGATCCGCGCAGGTGTTGATGACATGCAAATGGCAAGAGCTGTAGGTATTCCTGCATCACTTCTCTTTACCATTGTCTTTTCCTTAGGTGCACTTTTAGCTGGCTTAGGCGGAACAGTTGGCGGTCCAATGCTCAATGCCTATCCAGGCTTAGATGCTGACATGCTACCCCTGGCTTTAATTGTAGTGATTCTAGGTGGTGTTGGAAGCCTGATCGGTACATTTATCGCAAGCTTCATCATTGGTTTTGTTTATACTTTCGGAATTGCCTTAGTGCCAGACTTAGCCTACGTTATTCTTTTCTTACCCATGGTCCTAGTCATTGCCTTTAGACCCTCTGGTCTCTTTGGCACAGTCAAAACATCATGAAAAGATCCTCCTTAATTAATCTTCTTTTGATTGCTGTATTAGCGATTCTGCCGCTATTTTCTGGCGAATACTATATCAATCTTGGCAGTCAAATTATGATTGCTGCAATTTTTGCAGCGAGCTTAAATTTGCTCGTTGGTTACGGTGGACTAACATCTCTTGGACATGCAACTTATCTTGGTATGTCTGCATATGCAACTGCATGGATAGCGTCACACACCACCATAGATCCACTTTCAACAGCTTTAATTGCAATAGCATTTACAACAGTATTAGGAGCGGTGTTTGGTTGGATAGCACTACGCGCATCTGGATTGAGTTTCTTGATGCTCACACTGGCCCTATCTCAAATTATGTGGGGACTTGGTTATCGTTGGGTCAATATGACCAATGGCGATAACGGAATGAATTTACCCGGACGCCCAAGCCCATTTGGCATTAATCTAGAAGATAGCACTTCGTATTATTGGTTCGTCTTAATCTTTACAGTCATCTGCCTGGCATTTATTGCACGATTTGTTCATTCACCATTTGGTGCAAGCCTACGCGGTACTCGTGATCAACCAAAACGAATGAGTGCGCTTGGTTATGATGTCTGGATGATTCGCTGGATTACTTTTATTATCGCAAGTTTTTTTGCAGCTATCGCAGGCCTTCTATATATTTACTTTCATAAATATATCCACCCTACCGTGATGTCCATTACAGTTTCTGCAGAAGCTCTTTTATGTGTGATCGCTGGTGGCTCAGGAACTTTGGCAGGCCCCATCATTGGCTCCATTCTTATATTCCTTCTTAAGAGCTATGTATCAGCATTCGTTGAGCGCTGGAATATGTTGCTCGGATTCATCTTTGTTTTTATCGTCATGGTCATGCCTGCCGGTATCGGTCCAGGAATCTCTCATTTGTATCATCGGATTTTTAAGGGTAAATCATCATGAATTGGGCTCTAGAAGTCAAAGGCCTCAAAAAAAGCTTTGGTGGTGTGGCCGTTACACAGGATATTTTTTTGCAAGTCGCTGCGGGTGAAAGACGCCTAATCATTGGCCCCAACGGAGCAGGTAAAACTACCTTGTTTGCACAAATCACCGGGGATCTCAAACCCGATGCCGGTTCTGTCGCACTCTTTGGCGATGATGTCACCAAATTACCAGTTCATAAAAGAATACATACCGGCATGAGCCGGACCTATCAAATCATTACTTTGTTTTCTAAAGATACTTTAGCCCACAACGTGGTCTTATCTCTTCTAGGAATAAACTCTCGGAAAAAAAGTATGTTCTCCGAGTTACTTCATAAAGATGCCATTTACCAACACGCAATCGATTTATTAGAAAGTGTGGGTCTTAAAGATAAAGCACATAGTAAAGTGACAGAAATTTCTTATGGTGAACAACGCCGCGTTGAAATTGCATTAGCCTTAGCCCAAAAACCTAAACTCCTACTTCTAGATGAACCTCTTGCTGGTTTATCACTCGATGAACGAGTCATGGTCAGCGAATTAATCAATGGAATATCTCGCGATACAGCCATTGTGATGATTGAACATGATATGGAAATGGCCCTAGCCTTTGCCGAAAAAATCATGGTCTTACAGTACGGCAAGTGCATCGTTGATGGTGACCGTGACGCAGTGGTAAATGACCCCAAAACACAGGAGGTTTATCTTGGCCACTAATGCTTTAGTTTTAAATCAAGTCAATGCCCATTACGGTGATAGTCATGTTCTACATGATGTCTCAATGACCTTAAGGTCTGGAACACTTCTCGCACTTTTAGGCCGAAATGGCGCAGGAAAAACTACGACGATGTTGACCATCTCCGGTCTACTTCCCGCAAGTTCAGGTGAAATCAATCTTTATGACAAACCTATCGCAAGTTATAAACCAGAAAATATCGCACGTGCAGGCGTTAGACTCTGCCCTCAAGGACGTAGAATCTTTCCTAGCCTCTCAGTTGAAGAGAATTTAAAAGTTGCAGCGCAAGTGCGCCCGATTAAAAACCCATGGGATATCGATCGTGTATATGATTTATTCCCGCAACTCAAAGTACGAATTAAACAGCGGGCTGGAACGCTTTCAGGTGGTGAACAACAAATGCTTGCCATTGGACGTGCATTAATGGGTAATCCAGACGTCCTCTTATTAGATGAACCTTCTGAGGGACTTGCACCACTGATCGTCGCAGAGGTCGGTAAAGGTATTCAAAAGATTAAAGCTGAAGGTCTATCCATCATCCTTGTCGAACAAAATTTTAAATTAGCAATGGGCCTAGCAGATGAGGTTGTCATTCTAAATACCGGACGTGTTGCCTATCAGGGAAGCGCAGAAGAAGTCAATGCCAACCCTGAGCTTGCAACTAAACATTTAGGAGTTTTTTAATTTATTAGAGCTTTACATAAGAGATTCATGAAGCTCTGAGATGATGCAAACCAATTATTAACACTATTTTTTCTTTTTCTACATTTTTATACAAGGCTAATTATGTTTTATACCTGCTCTCCCGCATGCTCTGATCCACATCATAATCACTCAGCATCTTATTCCGAAACTATGGCTGCGTTAAATAACGCAAAATCTGGCAAGACGGTAGCCAAAGGTGCTGCAAAAAAAGTAAGCTCTAAAGCTCCCGCCACACCTTCACGACCCGCTTCACAAAAAATGGTTAAAGATAGTAAAGGTAAGCATAAAGTGGTTGATATTCATTGCCATTACCTGAATCCAGTCGTCAACGCCAAAACAGCTCATTTAAATGCAGCGCAATTTGATCCGACCGTGATTTTTGCGAACGATCTGACCAATGAAACAAATACGCTACAAATGAAAACACGTGCCCCCAAGTTAATGGGCGTTGAAGAGCGTCTTAAAGATATGGATAGAATGGGTGTAGATATTCAAGCCGTCTGTCCAGCTCCTTATCACTATTTTTATTTTACAGAACCAGATTTGGGCGCAAGCCTTGCACGCGAAGTCAATGAAGGTATTGCTCAATTAACCTATGATCATCCAGATCGCTTTGTTGGATTAGGTTCCGTACCTCTCCAAAATGCTGAACTCGCAGTAAAAGAACTTGAATATGCTGTTAAAAAACTAGGTTTAAAAGGTGTTGAAATCTGTACAAACGTCAATGGGAAAAATTTAACTGATCCTAGCCTTAAATTGGAAAAGTTTTTTGCAAAAGCCGCTGAATTAGGCGTTGTGATTTTTATGCATCCTCTTGGCTACACCCAAGGAGAAAGATTGACTAATCATTATTTAAATAATGTGATTGGTAATCCACTTGAAACCACTGTTGCAGTTAGCCATTTGATCTTTGATGGTGTAATTGCGCGCCATCCTAAAATTAAGTTCATCACCGCTCATGGTGGAGGCTTTCTAGCTCATTACTGGGCACGTATGGATCATGCATGGAAAGGCCGTAAAGATTGTCGTACAGTCATCAAAAAAGCACCCTCAAGCTATCTTGAGAAGTTCTATTTCGATACCATTACCTTTGACCCATTGATGCTTCGTAATTTAATCGAACGCTTCGGTGCAGATCATGTCATGCTAGGAACCGATTATCCTTACGATATGGGTGAGGAAGATCCATTAGGGCTTATTAAGTCTGTAAAACGCTTATCAACCGAAGATAGACGTTTGATTGAAGGTGGCAATGCAATGAAGTTATTGAATATCAAAATTAAATAAAAGGTAATGTATGGCTACTCCACGTTCGATTGCATTAAAAAAACCCCTGACTAAAATTCCAGCACGTAAGAAATTAGCCAGCGCTAATCCTAAAAAAGTTAGCTCAAAAGAAGATCCCGTCATTGGTGTTGTAGGACTAGGTATTATGGGCTCTTCAATTGCGACTAATCTTTTAAAGTCTGGTTTTAGAGTACTGGGCTTTGATACGAGCGTGGATCAGCAAAAGGCAATGCGTAAAGAAGGTATAAAAATACTACCGACCGTTGAAGCCCTTGCTTCAGAAAGTCAGTATATTTTCACATCCCTGCCTTCAGTCGGTGCTCTCAAAGTCGTTGTGGCCGCTATCGCCAAGTCTGGTAAAAAAGGAATTGCAGTTGCAGAACTCAGCACCCTCCCCCATGAAGCAAAAGAAGAAGCACGTGCTTTTTTAGCCAAACATCAGATTACATTCTTAGACTGTCCATTGTCTGGTACTGGAGCGCAAGCCAAAACTCGCGACTTAGCTGTCTATGCCAGTGGCGATCAAAAAACGATTGATGCCATGGATCATGTTTTTGAAGGATTTGCACGAGCACGTTATTATGTCGGCGAATTTGGTGCAGGGATGAAAATGAAACTCGTCGCTAATTTATTAGTTGCGATTCATAATGTTTCAACAGCCGAAGCTCTTCTCTTGGGAACACGCCTGGGCCTTGATGCAAAACAAATTGTTGATGTCATTGGCGATGGTGCTGGTAGCTCTAGAATGTTTCAAGTCCGTGCACCAATGATGGTTAAGCGCAACTGGGATGAGGCAACAATGAAAATTGAAGTTTGGGCGAAGGATATGCATCTGATTGGCGAAGCTTTAAAAGCTAATGCAATTCCTGCACCCCTCTTTTCAACTACTATCCCAATTTATAATGCCGCTAGCGCTACTGGGCATGATAAAGACGATACCGCGGTCGTGTATGAAGTCCTTGAACAATGGGCTAAACCGATCTCAAGCAAAAAATCCAAAAATAGTAAAACAACTAAAAAATCAAAAAAATAATCCTACATAGTTAACCTATATAGGATTACGTATCGAAGGCAAGGGATAACTTATATTTGATTAAATAAAATATAAGTTATCAACTCCCAACAACAGCCTTCGCATCATTCATTCTTTGTTACACGTACTGACGTTTAGCATTGTATACATCGGACAAAATCTAAATAGTCCAGTAGCAATTAAAATCAATCCTAACCAACCCCACCACCCAATCGTTCCCATTAAAGATAAAGTGATTAACACAATCCCTACGATGACTCTTAAGACACCATCAATACCATTGATATTGCATTTCATTTTTATTCTCCATTAAGTAATTCAACTTGGATCATCTCAACAAGGACTTTCTTGACATCTAAGTTCAAAGATAATGGTAAGAGTTGAAATTTGATTTGATATATATCATTTTTTTATGGGGTATAAAGATTGCTTACTTTTGACTTAAATCAATACCTAGGCCTTATTTAAAGCGCTAAATGGATCCATTAGCAAATGATCCTAGGGAGTATTCCATGAACAAATCGTCCAGTTACTCAACTCATATCACTAACTCAGATAGGAAGTTCGACTATTACAGAACGATCTATTGGGTTGTATTATCTATCTTATTTTTTCCATCCATTTTTGTTTCAATTATTGGATTATTAATCATGATGAAGTAGAGTTTTATATTTCAAATAGACCTCAAATTATTGAACCTTTTACATCAATCGAAGAAACATATGCCAAACGAAAATGAAGATTTTCAGCACCGAGAACTCCTCTTTAAACGCGAGCTTAGTGACCTAAAACTCGCCTATGTTCAATTAAAAGATAATTTAGATCGTCAAAATGAGAAGTTAGATCGCCTTACCAAAGAAGGTCTAATTGATATAGAGACCTTGAGAAAATTTTGCGAAATTGCAGAATTAACTGCAACCACTGCAAATCAAGCTGCAGAAGTCATCGGCAACAAAGATCTTATTGACGCAACGAAAAATACAGTTATGGCCGCAATAAAATCTACAGTATTTGCAAAGAATGTTTCAATTCGACGCAAAGAATAAGTGTGATCATTCAAAATAAGTACTAATTTATACCCCTAAACGCCGGTAAAAATCTTTAACTAATTGGTCAGCTCTAACATCTAAAGCCTTAATAGGTTTTTGTAAGCGAATACCCTCTAAGGTCGTGCATCTTGACAGAGCAACATATACTTGCCCAGGAGCAAATGTACCACCTGATAAATCAATCCTGACCTTTTCTAAAGTCTTTCCTTGACTCTTATGAATCGTGACTGCCCATGCAAGCATTAGTGGAAACTGCTCATATTTTCCATTGGCAACAGGTTTGATTTGTTCCGTTTTATCATCATATTCGTATTGGTATGATTCCCATTCATAACCAGATACCTCAATATAATTTTTTTTCCTACCCGCCTCAACCTCTACTATGATCGTCTCTGAATCCATTGAGATTACTTTTGCTAGTGTCCCATTCATATAACGCCGTGGCATCGCCTTATCATTTGCCGTAAACATGACTCGTGCGCCCATCTTTAATTTCAATTCAAGAGGTGCAGGTAGATTCCTCTCATCTGTATTAAATTTTCCAGCTACCTTTCCACGATATACCTTCTCATCAGAATCAAGCGCATTCATTTCGCGTTGATTAATACTATCCGCCCTTTGGTTCGTTGTCGTCAAAGTAATTGAATCTTTAGATTCAGTCTGATCTGGCATAAAACAGGTGTGATTAATAATATCCAAAGCATCTGTTAAAGATTGGTTTGTCCGTATTTGATTTAAAAGCGTTGTAAACGAAACATCTTTTTGACGAAAGATTTTCTGTAACTCAATGTAGGTCAGCTCTTGCCCTCTTAATACCATGGCATGAAAGAAATATGGTGCTTCGTATTCACGGCTTCTGAGGACTTCCATTTCTTCATGCCGAACCACCGGTGGTAATTGAAACAAATCACCCACAAACATGACTTGAACACCACCAAATGGACGACCTTCTCTAGGGCCATTGACCCTCAAAAACATATCAATGGCATCAACCATATCAGCTCGAACCATCGATATTTCATCAATAATAAGTAGCCCAAGTTTGTTATAAAGACGGCGATCTTTTAATTTTTTAATGTCCTCTTCAGGAAAAATTAAACGCGGAGGAAATCGAAAAAAAGAATGGATGGTTACACCTCTGACCTGAAGTGCTGCGACTCCTGTAGGTGCCACAACCGCCATTTGCGTCTCAATCGTGTTGCGTAAGTGATTTACAAGGGTTGTCTTACCGGTTCCTGCGCGACCACTCACAAAAATATAAGGATCTTTACGTGCAATAGCAGCTAAAACTTCTTCATACTCCGGGGTAATTTCAATCAAAAGCTAAACTCGATTTCTTAATAGGTGATATTGCAAACATGAGAGATTATGCTGCCTTTAGTAAAACTTCTCTAATTGTTTTCTCAAAAACTTCTGCAGGCTGTCCACCCTGAACTAAATATTGATTCTCAATAATGACAGAAGGCACAGCATTGATACCTAATTTTTGAAAATGTTCCTGCTCCTGACGAACTTGGACAGTGTATTCATCAGACTCTAAAATCTCTTTAGCACGAATGACATCTAAACCAATATTTTTAACAGCTTGCAGAAGAACACTCCTATCATCTACATTTTCATTACGCGTGAAATAAGCCTTGAGGCATTCTTTTTTCATTGCATATTGCTTTTCAACACCGAGTGTTCCAGCCCAATAGATTAAGCGATGACAATTAAACGTGTTATAAACCTTTGGCCTGTAATTGGAATTAAACTCAAATTGAGCTTGTTTAGCTCTTTCAACGAGGTGTGCTTGTGTCTTTCTAATTCCAGCTTCTTCTGACCCATATTTCTTCATGAGATATGGAATTGTTTCTTCACCCCCAGGTGGCATGCTTGGATTGAGCTCAAAAGGCTGAAAATGAATTTCAACTTTGACTTCATCTTTAAGATTTTCTAAGGCTTGTTCTAAAAATCCAAAACCAACAGCACACCAGGGACAAGCCACATCTGAAACAAAATCAATCCGAATTGTCTTCATATCTTTCTACTATAGAATTTGCTGACCATTAACTGTTAAATGACCCTGCTTAAAATTAATGGTAATAGTCACATCACCGTTAGGCTCAACTGAATTAACATACTGACTTAAGAAATTCTCCCCAAGAAATTGTTGTATCAAAATCTTACTACCTGATAAATTCAAATCAATCACACTCTGTTGACTATACTTTTCTAAAATCACAAATGGCTGTGACTGATCTTGAGTTGATAAAAGTGGTAAATCAAAACGGCCCGTCGCATTTATGTTCCCAGTGGGCTGCCCCAAACTGATTTGAAAAGTTTGTAAGTCAATAAAAACACTCTTTTTATCTAAACCAGATACATTTTTATTATTTAATACTTCATCTAGTCTTGATTTGATATTAGCTTTTAAATCGACATTTGTCAGATTGAGCTCTAAATTAGAAAAAGTAAATTCACTCTTACCTAGATGTAAATTGATCTCAGAATTATTACTCGATACAAAACCAGTTGTTTTTTGACCTATATCTAATGCCCCAATTTGAATCGCTGAGCCTTGAGTCGAAGATGCTAATTTAATAGGCTCAAAGTGGCTATTGATCTTGATACTTCCACCTCCATTATCATAAAAATTTGCATTCTCAATACGTACATTAGCTCCGTCCCAATCAAAGGAAAGATCCTCACTATCAACTGAAATCTTTCCATGCGCAGGAGCAATTTTTGTTTCAGACAGAGTTAATTCACCTGATATATTGAATTGCAGATTTCCCGATAGAGGTTGGGTATCATTCAGTTTAAGAAATATTTGTTGTAATTCTGGGTCACTTGGAACACCCATTGTCCAATTGGCTCTAAGCACTGATAGGTTAGGCATTAACCCTTGGGTTGTTTGTACACTAATCGGAAAAGAATACACATTAGTACTTGCCATAGTAAAGATGTTGATCTTCGCCGTTGCCTTGGAACTAAATAGACCCCTCTCAATTTCTAGATCAGTCAGTTTGATAGAGTTTGGTTCGTTAGACTTGGAACTTAACTCATTATTAAAATCACGTAACTTTTTTTCAAAAGTCACTCCAGCTTGATAACATGTAAACAGTTCCACCCCTGCAAGGACTGCAAATAATAAAACTATGATAAACCAAGGTTTTTGAATATTTTTCATAAAATTTTAAAGAATGCTTTCCCTTATCCTAGTTTACCCAAAGCTACTAATATTTTTTCAGGTGTGATTGGCTGATCATAAGCTCTTGCATTAAAAGGTGCTATCGCATCATTAATCGCATTCATCACAGCTCCAGGTGCGCCAGCTGTTCCAGCTTCACCAGCCCCCTTTGCGCCTAACATCGAGGTTTTTGTGGGTGTCTGCACATGAGCAACTTCAATATCAGGCATTTCCGATGCCATTGGAACTAAATAATCAGCCATATTGCCATTAATCATCTGCCCCGAACTATCGTAAAGACACTCTTCAAACAAAACACCACCAATTCCTTGAACAATAGCTCCTCTTATTTGTTCATCTACTAGCATTGGATTAATCACCCGTCCACAATCCTCAACAGCCCAGTGCTTAAGCAATTTAACAAAACCGGTATCTATGTCAACTTCAACATAAGAAGCTTGCACCCCATTTGTAAAGACAAATGGGTAGTCTTTCTGCGAGTAGTGACGCGTTACTGTCAATTCGGCATTCAGATCCCGGGAAAGAGTATCCGTTCTAAAGTAGCCGATACGCCCTACTTCAGATAAAGGAAGTTTTTCCTCTAAAGTAATGCGATCTATGACCTTACTATTTTTAATGGTTAATAGTTTGGAATCTGTTTTCAAAATATCAGCTGCCAAACATAGAATATTTTCTTTTAAAGCTAGCCCAGCTTGCAATACAGCCTCTCCACCGATTCCTGCTCCACGTGATGCCCAAGTTCCTCCGCCATAAGGCACAAAACGGGTATCCCCAGTAAACATTCGAACCTGATCTATCGCCACACCAACTGCATCTGCAGCAATTTGAGTAAATATTGATTCGTTACCTTGTCCTTGTTCACCAACACTCACAGTGACAGAAATGACCCCTGAAGGATCAAGACGAATAGTCGCACCGTCCTGAGAAGCAATGCGGGCTCCACCAACACCATAAAATGCTGGCCCCGGGTTAGTGAGTTCAATCAAAGCTGCAAAACCAATACCGCGATAAATCCCCTGTTGACGAAGCGCTTTTTGTTCTTCGAGCAACGCTGGATAATCCATCAACTCACTGATCTTAGTTAAACATGCCTCGTGGGAAAGTATCTCTAACTTAATTCCTGAAGCACCTGTATAGGGATATGCATTATCTGGAATGACGTTGATTTGTCGAAACTTGAGTGGGTCCATTTGTAATCTACGAGCAGCCAAATCCACAAGCCCCTCAGTAACCGCACAAGCGATAGGATGCCCAACACCACGATATTGGCAAGTTGGTGTTTTATTTTGAAAAACCACATCTAAATGAGCTCTATACTGCTTATGCTTATAAGGACCACCCGTTAAATTAACAACTTGATTACCTTCAATGGCACTCGTCCTTGGAAACATTGAATAAGGACCAATCCCGGTTAAATCATTGACTTCAAATGCTAATATTTCACCTTCTGCTGAGACAGCGATTTTTCCCTGAATAATATGCTCACGCGCATGGATATCACTTAAATAAGATTCCAAACGATCAGCTACAAATTTAACTGGCCTTTTAAGCATAATCGATAGGCCAACAGTCGCAAAATCATCTGGATAAGCGTGGACCTTAATACCAAATGATCCACCAACATCATGGCATATGACGCGAACATCAGACTCTGCCAAACCAAATTGCCGACAATATAAATCATGCATCATATGCGGTGCTTGTTGCGAATGGTAAACCGTTAACTGACCACTTGGATTAAAGTCTGCAATTTGACATCTAGTTTCAAGAGTTACTCCTGTATGACGACCAAACCGAAAGGTAGCCTCTTCAACAAAAGCTGCATTTGCAAACTGAGCGTCCACATCACCTGTATCAAGAGAGCGCGTAAAACATAAATTGTCACCAAGTTCTGGATGGATTAATGGTGTTTTTGGGTCTAATGCAGATTCCATATCAAGAACAGCAGTTAAATCTTCCCATTCCACATCGATATAGGCCAAAGCATCTTCGGCTTGTGCGCGTGTCTTAGCGACCACTGCAACCACAGGTTCACCCTGCCAGCAAGCGCGATCTATCGCTAAAGGATATTGAGGTGCTGATTTCATATCCGCAAGGTGACTTAATGTAGCTACCCATGGCTTACAAACTTCAGCAAGTTGAACACCATCTACTACCGCAAGAACACCTGGCATTTTTAAAGCCTGCTCTTTATGGATCTTACCAATTTTCATATGAGCTACTGGTGAGCGCCAATAAACCACATGCGCCATTCGGGGCAAAGTAATGTCATCAATATATTTTCCCTGACCTTCTAATAATCGACGAGCGCCATTTCGTGGCTCACTGGTTCCAATGTAGCGCTGATCTTTAGTTACAGGATCAACAATCGAGTGGGGTAAGTCATGGGGTGAGTTCATCGTATCTCCTCAATCTTCAGCAGAATATTTTGTTTTTTCTTATCCATGGGCACGCTCTTCAAGAACATGACAGATGGCATCTACAATGGCGTGATAACCGGTACAACGGCAATAGTTTCCGGAAATCCACTCTCGAACTTCTTCTCGAGTTGCATGTGGCTTTACTTCAATGAGTTCAGCTGCACTTAATAACATTCCAGAGGAACAAAAACCACACTGAAAGGCATTAAATTCTAAAAAGGATTGTTGGAGATCCTTATGTAAGCCAGCTTGAGTTAAACCTTCAATTGTTTCTATAGAACACTCATCTGCTTGCACAGCTAATACCAAACATCCCCTGACAATATTGCCATTCATTTTGACAGTGCAGGCCCCGCATGCGCCCTGTTCACACCCCAAATGAGATCCTGTTAACCCTTGATCCTCGCGTAAAAAATCAACTAAATGTTGCCGAGGAGATACTTCAGCTTGAATTAACTGTCCATTCAAAGTCATACTAATTATTGTTTTATCATTCATACACGCCTCTTATGAAAGAGTTGGAATTTGTTTAAGCGCTCGGCCTAACAACACACCCACTAAATGGGTTTTCATCATTGCTGAATTTGTTAAATCAGAGAGAGTTGAAATTTCTTCTTTAACCTGGTTGACTAGCTGTAGATTTAAAGATGGGTCTGCAAGCGCATTCGTATTCTGGCCATTCAGTAATTGCGAAGTCTTCAATGCGCGAAGAGGGGTCGATCCAACTGAGAAAAATACAATTTCATTAGACTCAACTTTGCCAGCCTGATATTTGAGATGCATCGCAATTCCCGCAATCGCATAATCACCATGTCGACGCGATAATTCATCAAAATAATTCCATGATGTGACTACAGACAATGGAAACTCTGTAGCAACTAATATCTCCTCTGCGCTCAAATCCACTGTATATATGTCTTGAAAGAAATCTTGGGCAGCAACTCTTCTTTGCCCATGAGAACTTGCAATTACCATCGTTGCATTAAGTGCAATCGCACATGCTGGCCATTCTGCTGCGGGGTCCCCATAAACGATCGAACCTCCCCAAGTTCCTAAGTTCCTAATCGCACGATGAGCAATATGAGGTACAGCTTGACTCAACATAGGAAGAAATTCTTTAATCAATTCAGAATTTTCAATTTCAGTATGAGTAGTCATTGCCCCAATTCTGATGACTTGATCTTGCTTTGTGATTCCCTTAAGTTCCTGCACCCCATTTAAATCGACCAATAGGGTTGGACTTGACAAACGCATATTCAATGAAGGAAGTAAACTTTGCCCTCCAGCAATTAGCCGCGCATCATCGCCGTAAGTTTGTAACAAAGAGAGTGCTTGCGCCACACTTTGTACTTTTTGATATTCAAATGCTGCCGCTTTCATGTTCTCTCCTGTGAACTTTATGATTCACTTATTTTAAAAAGTAACTATATAAAATGACGCCTAGTGCTGTCGAAGCTACGCCCATTGAAAACCACAAAATACGAGTAGACTCAGTGATTTTAACAGCAGCGATCGTTGTTGAAATCTCCTCGTCTCCATCTGAATTATTCAATACAGGCTCAGTAGAACGTTCACCTGTCATATAGGGTGTGGTGGGCTTTTCTTTGTATTCTGTCAACGAATGATGAGAATCATGATCTACAGGTGAACCAACAACCTCATTAAACTTCATAAAAAATTCATCTGCAATTTTCTTAGCCGATGCATCAATTAAGCGCCCACCAATTTGACCTAACTTTCCTCCAATATTCGCATGAGTGGTATACAGAATCGTCGTCATTCCGTCTACTTGACTGAGCTGAACAACAGCCGTTCCCTTGGCAAATCCCGCAGCCCCCCCAGATCCCTCAAATACCATTGAACATGAAGTCTGAGGAATAATATCTCTTAATTCAATTTTTCCTGAAAATCGGGCTCTCACTGGACCAATTTTCAACATCACTCTCGCTGAAAGTTCGTTCTCACTTAAACGAAGAATTTCCTCACATCCAGGAATGACCTTAGCCAATATTTCAATGTCATTGAGGCCTTCCCAAACTTTCTCAATTGGCGCCAGAATGGCTTGTTGACCCTGCAGCTCCATAAATTTCCTTGCGATTTATACTCAACACTATGAAGTCTAATACACTTAATGATATAGTTATTATTTATCAAATGATCAATAAGATAGTACTCGTGCAAACCCTTAACAGCACCAAAGAATGGAGAAATCAATGGCTCAACTAAAAATGAATCATTTAGCAATTCGCAGTCCAGATGCTAATGCCACACGCGACTTCTTTATGAAAACTCTAGGCCTAACAGTCGGCCCTCGACCAGACTTCCCTTTTCCAGGATATTGGCTTTATAAAGAGTCTCATAACTCCTACCTAAATGCCTTAATCCACATTGTTGAAATCGATCCCAATAATCCTCAAGGACTGATTGAATATTTAGGCGGCAAAGATATAGATACACTTCACGGTACAGGTGCAATTGATCATGTCGCATTCTTTGCGACCGAACTTGAAAATATGCTTAAACACCTCAATGAGATTGGTGTCACATATCGAGAACGATTAGTTCCCACTATTAAATTGCATCAAGTCTTTTTAGAAGACCCTAATGGTATTACGATTGAACTTAATTACCCCGCCGAAGAACGTGTGGCTCTTGATGAAAAAATGAAAACTCACGCGCACTAAAGAATAATGGCTTCACAATAAACAGGATATACAGATGGCAAAGATTGTAGTTGTTGGAGGCTCTCTTGGGGGTTTGTTCGTTGGTAACCTTCTGATTAAAGAGGGACACGATGTCATCATTTTGGAAAAGGTTGTTGGATCACTAGATGGTCGAGGTGCAGGCATTGTGACCCATCAAAATTTAATTGATGCACTTGAAGCCTCAGGTATCCCCATTGATGATAATTTAGGCGTTCATGTAACCGATAGAGTAACCCTTGATGTTCATGGGCAAACAATTAGTAAAATTCAGATCGAACAAATACTGACCTCATGGTCTAGGCTCTACCATCTTTTGAAAGAAAATTTTCCTGAAAACCGCTATTTACAGGGAAAGTCAGTGTCCAATGTTTCTCAAAATGCAGATTTAGTCACCATTCTCTGTGAAGATGGAAGTTCATATACCGCAGATTTAGTCATTGCCTCAGATGGCCTGCGATCAGCAGTACGCTCTTTGGTTGCTCCACTGATCGTCCCCGAATATGCTGGTTATATTGCCTGGCGAGGTGTGTGTGATGAATATATGCTGAGCAAAAAAACACGCGATAGCCTGTTTAACTATTTTGGCTTTGGCTTGATGGACGGAGAACAAATCTTAGGATACCCAGTTGCAGGCAATAATAATGATATTCGCGTTGGACAACGTCGTTATAACTTTGTCTGGTATAGGTCGGCTCCAGAACATACTACCTTGAAGGATCTTCTGACTGATGCCGATGGTGAGTACTATCCTACAGGGATTCCGCCTGTAAAAGTTTCCTGGAAACATATCTCAGATATGCGCCAAAGAGCCAGATCTGTATTAGCCCCTCAATGGGCTGAAGTTGTCGAAAAAACCGCCTTAGTATTTTTCCAACCCATCTATGATGTCGTCTCCAATCAAACGGCCTTCGGACGCGTCGCACTGATGGGAGACGCTGCATTTGTGGCACGCCCTCATGTGGGGATGGGAGTGACAAAAGCAGCAGATGATGCTTCTTCCATTGTGCGCCATATCAAAACTCTTGGCGCTAACGCAAACGCTCTAAAAGCCTATGAAAAGGAACGAATTGAGCTTGGGAAAAAAGTGATTGATAGAACTCTTTATCTTGGAAAATATATGCAAGATTTTAATCATCACCAGTCTGCAGATGCCATTATCAATACCGCAAACCGAGTCATGTCTGAAACTGCTGTAGATATTTCTGAACTTTTAGATAAAACACCCTCGATATCTTGAACTTAAAAAGTAGATATCTACCGCTTTAAACATGTTCTATTTCTTAATTAAGATAAAGTAGAATATAAAGTAATAGAGTTTAAATATAGATGACCTACCCATAATTAGAAAAGTCAGTCTGAAATTTGAACCAATTGATACACTTATAAATATAAATAGATGGAGACACTATGATTCTTGAAGAAAGAACTTACACAATCGTTCCTGGACTAGTTCAAGAGTACCTAGAACTTTACGAAAAAGAAGCTAAGCCCATTCATTGGAAATATCTTGGAACACCCGTAGGCTGGTTTGTGAGCGAAACAGGCGTGATTAATCAAGTCGTGCATTTGTGGCGCTACGAAAGTATGGCAGAAAGAGAAGAAAGAAGAGCCGCTCTTTATAGCGATCCCGCTTGGAATGCCTATCGTAGTAAAGCAGGGGCTCGCGTCCAACATCAGGAGAATCGTATTCTTCGACCTGTTTCATTCTCACCCATGAAATAAAAAATATGTCTGCAGAACCATTTCCAAAAGTACTCCAGGGTATTCGGATCTTAGATTTAACTCGTAATATCGCAGGCCCCGTTGCAACAATGATGGCTGCAGAAATGGGTGCGGATGTAATTAAGGTAGAGCCACCAGGGGGAGACGAAATGAGAACTTGGCCTCCCTTCGTAGAAGGTCAAAGTGTTTATTTCATCAGTTGCAACCGCGGCAAAAGAAGTATATCGCTTGATTTAAAGTCCCCTGAAGGTAAAGCCACTTTTTTACAACTTCTGGTGTAGTACCCCCAGTTAAGTAGACAATCCTCGAGGAGAAAATTCTGCTTGTTGTCGATATTGTATAGGTGACAACTTTCCTAGTGCTGCATGAGGACGTTCCTCGTTATAAATCTTGATCC
>CAIJNI010000046.1 GCA_903821995.1 uncultured beta proteobacterium | reverse complement strand
GTGGCTCATGCCAAAGTTTCCATGGCTATCCAGATCTGTTATTGTTAAGCATTGTAAAAATTAGATTTCCTTGTTGCCCGCCAGTCTGAAAGCCGGTGATTTGGTGAGCTTTTAAATACAGACAAATTCATACCTTTTACCTTGCAGGCCATCAAATAATAATCTACATTAGTCAGTTAAACCAAGATGCAGGTTTTGTTAAAAAAAAATTGATAATGAAGACAAAAACTTTAGACTTATCAGCGTTGACGAATGCCCTAAATAGACTAATAGAGGGCAATGACCGTTATTTAAAAGACATCAACGACACCCAAATCCGAGATGGACTGATACAACGTTATGAGTTTACTTATGAAATTAGCCATAAGATTCTCAAAAGGCACTTAGAACTAAGTTCTCCAAACCCAGAAGTTCTAGACTCAATGGCTTTTTCAGATTTAATTAGGACTGGCAATGAACAATCTCTCCTAAAGAGTGACTGGACCAAGTGGAAAATTTTCCGAGAAATGCGATCCAAAAGTAGTCACAGTTATGATGAACAAATCGCAAAAGAAGTCGTTTCAATAATTCCCGACTTTATCATTGAGGCTAAATTTTTACTTGCAAAATTAGAAAATATAAATGTTTAGCACCCATATTCCTATTGATGTAAAACCAATTGAATGGGAGATTATTAAAAGTATCCTCTCGCAAATTATTCCTCAAAGACAGGTCTGGGCCTTTGGATCTAGGGTAAATGGAAATAAAAAAGAATTCTCCGATCTGGATATCGTAGTATTAGGAGAGGAATCTTTGGCACAAGAAAAAGAAGCAGATCTCCACAATGCATTTATTAACTCAGACTTGCCCTTTAAGATCGACATTGTTATATGGTCGCGTACATCTGATAAATTTAAATCAATCATCAATCAATCGCACAAGGTCATTCAACACATTTAATACTCTGCCAAAGGGATTGACTTGATTAAAGTGAAATCACTCCCCTCCTCCAGTTTGGATAAAAATGATACAAACTCTGAATTACACGAACAATTATACAGTGAATTTTTTGTACAAAAGTCATTGATTTTTAACGAATCTTCAGCGTCCAAAGTTTCTGTTTTAGCAAATGAATTGTCCGGTTTTCTAGGGGCGTAGGATGTTAGGTTTGTGAAGTCTTTATGCTGGACCAACCCATAAGTCGCACCCGTCTGCTCAGGGAGGGACGAATCATGAAATTTGAGCGCTTATAAGGATTGGGTCGAAGGGAGATTTACTCAATTAGGAATTAGAAATTGTGCTTCATACCCATGGTATATGCATTCACTGTTGCTCCAAGCGTATCGGTTGCATTGCCGCCATAGACTGCAGTCATTTTTGTGGATGAAGCATGCACACCATTATGAATTCCGCCAAAAACTGCAGTTCTTGGAGACAATTTGCAGTACAAATTGACAACGGTTTGCTTGAATTTTGTGGTTTCAATTTTTGCTCAACTGTCCGTCGATGACTTCAATCGTCCGCTTACAGCGAGACGACAAAAGCAAGTTGTGCGTTACAAACAAGAAAGTGGTTCCTTGTTCTGCACAAACATGTTGCAAGAGGTCAAAAACACCATCTGCACTTTTGGTATCCAAGTTGCCCGTCGGCTCATCGGCCAATATCAAAGCAGGATTCATGGCCAACGCACGCGCAATGGCTACACGCTGCTGCTGACCGCCTGATAAATGTGCAGCAGGCGAATTCATCCAAGGGGTGAGCCCTACACTTTCCAATAAAAAAGCGGCACGTTCGCGCATTGAAGCATTT
>CAIJNI010000045.1 GCA_903821995.1 uncultured beta proteobacterium | reverse complement strand
CCGCGCAGAAATTCTTTTTTCCAGCGCCGCGCACTCACCGAAATAATGTGGTCAATGCCTCTAAAACTCTCGTTTGATAACAGTGGCGTTAAGAGTTCTGCATAGCCTTCTTCAACTACCCAATCAATTCTGGCATCAGGATAGCTACGACGGATATCCCACACAATCGGTAAGTTATGTAGCACATCCCCCAAAGAAGAAAGTTTAACAAGGAGGATCTTCACACTTGAATCCGAGGCATCCATCGCCAGCAGGTTGTCATAAGAGTTTTTCTATCATTAAATGAACCGCATCTTTTGGATTGACGGGCCTAAAAGGTTGATACGGTAATTGCTTTTCTTTCCAGTGTTCCCAGATGATGCGCAGGGTTTCTAAAATAGTGTCTGGCTCCAATGTGTGGCTCAGATAAGCCTGCCGACTTAAGAGAATTTCATCCAATTGGGGGTTTCTATTAGTCACGCCCCAAATTGGCCGAGAGGACCAGAAGTAATCATAGGTTTTGGACGGAATATATTCGGCGCACCACTCATAATCGCCATGCAGGAGTAAAAGCACGTCGACCTGTCGCATGGTCTGCATTATTCGTTCACGGCCGCTTTTGCCGGTGATGGGGTCATTCTCTAGCCGACCTTGGCTCACGACATTCTTTTCAAGCTGTAGCCTTGACATGGCCTCTTTTGAATTGACATCAAGCGCTGAGCCATACATATGGATACGAAGGGTCCCTTCCGCCTCGGGCCGCTCATTAAAAAATAACTTCATCGCCTCAAGTAAGGGTGCTAAAGAACGATCATCCGCAATGGAACCAAAATGCCCCAGAATTAATTCCTCGCAATAACGATGTTCCGGTGGCAATGCAAAATGACAGCCTGGAGGTTCAGCCCCTGGAAATAGAACAAAACCTTTCTCACCCAAGATAGGATTCCTCAGTGCTGCATACTTTAAAGCGCCATCAGTAAACCACCAAGCTAGGTCAGCGTCTTTACAGATGAGATGCTCTAATTTTTGTTGGAAGCGTTTATCCCGCGTTTTTCTTGGGGCAATGCCATCATCTTCGGGATCATCTCGAATCACCATAGGATCATGAATTTCTGCGATCCACTTAACTCCAGTGATTTTCTTAATCCACCAAGCAGCATAACTAGCTGACCACGCACTAGCAGCAGAGTACACGATATCGACTTTACCCTGACGGACTAACTGAATACCCTTTAGCGCCGCAGGAAGTGTCCAGGAGGACTGGCTGGATAAGCCAATCAACGCTCTTTCTAGAATCGTAAAGGGGAGTAAGAGAAAAGAGACAAGAGGGGTGATGACTTTATAGAAGATCCCTCGACCATATTTTCTGGCGATATAGTGGCGAAAATCAAAACGAAACCCCGATGGGCCCCAGGGCATTAATTGGAAATGAGGGAATCGCTGATCTTTGTCACCGGTAATGGCACTTATTACGATCGGCTCAACACCTAATTCCATTAAATAGGGAATCTTATCCGTTACCGTTAAACTTGCAGCTCGACCATCCATATTGAAGCCATGCGAGATAATCAGCCATTTCTTTGGAATATTCTTGTCCATGAATAGATTGTAGCGAAGTATTGATACCCTAAACTGATCATGAATACTTTTATCGATTAAGATATTTGCATGCAGCCAT
>CAIJNI010000044.1 GCA_903821995.1 uncultured beta proteobacterium | reverse complement strand
TTTCTTGAAGCATTGGAGATGCCATACCAATCACCCCAATGCCTGCAGATACGTTCATGCACAAAACAATCCACACTAACCAAAACTGTGGAATTTTAAAGGCATTCTTAACATGCACATGACCCTTTGTAATCATGGCGTTAACTGTATCTTTGACCGGAGGATTCCAACCAGCAGGTTTCCAGCCAGTTGGTGCAATTCTATAACCAAAAGCACCACCCAACATAAAGACAAAATAACCTAAAGCCATTACAACAAAAGTTTGCATCACACCAACACCGGTTGGGCTTGCAAAGTATTTCATCAGCTCAGCAGCAAGCGGCGAACCAATCATAGCTCCACCACCAAAGCCCATAATCGCCATCCCTGTAGCCATCCCGCGCTTATCTGGAAACCATTTGATTAATGTGGAAACTGGCGAGATGTAGCCTAATCCAAGGCCAATACCACCGATAACACCTGAACCCAAAATCATCATCCAAAACTGGTGAAGATAAACACCTAGTGCTGAAAAAAGCATTCCGCCACACCAACAAAAAGCTGAAACAACACCAGCTTTTCTTGGTCCAACGCGTTCTAACCAGCCTCCCCATATGGCAGCAGATGAACCAAGGAACACAAAAAACAAGGTATACATCCAACCGAGTGTGGAGACTTTCCAGTCACAGGTCGTAATAAATAGCTCTTGAAAGAACCCAATTTCAGGTCCGCATTTAAGGGCTTCTTGAATTCCTAATGCCTTAGATAAAGGCAACCAAAATACTGAGAAACCATAAGCCATACCAATACATAAATGAATCGCTAAAGCTGCCGGGGGAACCAACCATCGATTAAATCCAGGACCTGCGATCGTATTTTCTTTTTCTAAAATTGCAAACATAAATAGTTTTTCCCTTCTGAATAAGATGAAAACACATCTATAGCAAATATTTATAACCCAATTTATAAGGGTTTCATATCAGGATAACCCTATGATTTTTAAATACTAATTATGGAAACAATATCCTTATCTGTTGGCATCAAATCCAACACAATAAGAATTATTTAAAATACTTTATCTATCTAGGAATATTCAAATAATTCAATGCTCTAGCTTTCGCAAGACATGCAAACAGGAGCAAATAATCATCCAATTATAAGAACTTAGAATACTGATAAACAGCTTTATTCCAAAGAGCTTTTTCCCTTTAACACCGCTTGTGTTTGCGGGAGTAGTTTGCCCATCATATTGACCAAGAATTCCCAAAAGGCTTCTTGTTAGGCTAAATGGACTTGCTACACTTGAAAAAACCGGCGCATCTCCTTGCCGAAATCAAGTGCTAGCTTAGGGTCTTTTTTTTAGGATCGAGCAACGCCCTTAAGACAAGATTGACAATGACTTTTAGGTTCTTGGCGTTGGAATGTTAAACCTTATTTGATAAATGCTCATCCTTGGATGATGGTGAAGCGCCCGCTTGTTTATCAACCAATAATGGAACGCATGGTGCCCGAGGCCGGAATCGAACCGGCATGCTCTGTTTATGAGCGGCAGATTTTAAGTCTGCTGTGTCTACCGATTTCACCACTCGGGCACGCGAAGGGCATATCTTATCACGACTAAAGTGTAAACCCCTAGATAATCTAAGGAAACATAGGGTTAGAATTGAAACAACAAGTTATTGTTAAATCTATTTTTCTTCTTTTTAGGAGCTTTCATGAAATTTACAAAAAGTTTATTCACCTTAGCAGCTGCAGGTGTTTTTGCAACAGCAATGATGACTAGCGCAGCGTTTGCTGCAGATACAATCAAAATTGGCGTAGCGGGACCATACACCGGTGGCTCTTCATCCATGGGTGTGAGTATGCGCGATGGTGTACGTCTGGCAATTAAAGAAATCAACGCCAAAGGCGGCGTTTTAGGTCGTCAAATCGAGCCAATTGAGCGCGATGATGAGGCTCAAAATGCACGTGGTGTTGCTATTGCTCAAGAACTTGTTAATAACGAAAAAGTAATTGCAACTGTTGGTTTTATTAATACAGGCGTTGCTTTAGCCGCTCAAAAAACATATCAGGATGCCAAGATTCCTGTGATGAATAACGTAGCAACAGGTACCATCGTCACTAAACAGTTCCAAGGTGATAACTACATATTCAGAAATGCTGCTCGCGATGAAATTCAAGCGCCAATGATCGTAGAAGAAGCAATTACACGCAGAGGATATAAGAAAGTAGCTATTTTGGCCGACTCAACAAACTACGGCCAACTAGGTAAAGCTGACTTAGAAAAAGCCCTTGCAGCTAAAGGAATTACTCCAGTTGCTGTTGAAAAATTCAACATTAAAGATGTTGATATGACTCCACAGTTACTGAAAGCCAAAGAAGCTGGCGCAGAGGTCGTTCTCACATACGCAATTGGACCAGAGCTCGCTCAGATTGCGAATGGTATGTCTAAATTAGGTTGGAAAAAACCACTCATTGGAAGCTGGACACTTTCAATGGCCAACTTCATTGATACAGCAGGCAAAAATGGCGAAGGTGCAACAATGCCGCAGACTTTTATTCAAGAACCCAATACTCAAAAGCGTAAAGCTTTCATTGATTCCTATTTAAAAGAGTTCAAACCTAAGAATAACCGTATTGATTCTCCTGTGTCAGCTGCCCAAGGTTACGATTCAATTTACCTCCTTGCAGCAGCTATTACACAAGCCGGTTCAACAGATGGTGTGAAGATTCGTGAAGCTTTAGAAAATCTCCAAACTAAGGTTGAAGGCGTTGTTACGGTTTATGACAAGCCATTTACTCATGATGACCACGAGGCTATTACAGAAAATATCCCTGTTTTCGGTACTGTTAAAAATAGTCGAGTTGTTTATGCATATCAAGCAGACGCAGAAAAGGGTTCTGATATTCGTCTGAAGAAGAAAAAATAATTAAACTTTCTTCTTAAATTCAAAAAAACATCACATTTTTGTGATGTTTTTTTTTGGCAACTATACTAATTGATCCTATAATCTTTCGTTACCTCTAGGTTTATTGTTAATAAAGTCTATATTTTTAACTCAGTCTAATTCGGATACTTCATGGAAATTTTGCTACAACTTATTTTTAGCGGTATAGCACTAGGTATGATTTATGCTGTAATTGCTTTTGGTTACCAGTTAACTTTTGCTACCTCCGGCACCCTTAATTTTGGCCAAGGTGAGGCGCTCATGTTAGGAGCTTTAGTTGGCCTGACCTGCGTAGATGCTGGCATTAATTATTGGCTCATGATTCCTATTGTATGTATATTTGGAGCACTTCAGGGTGGTTTAGTTGAAATTGTCGGGGTGCGCCCAGCGATTAAAATTAAGTCTGAATTTGGCTGGATTATGTCAACTATCGCTTTAGGAATTATTTTCAAAAACGTCGCTGAAAACATTTGGGGACGAGATGACTTGAAGTTTCCTTCACCCCTGAGTGAGGATCCCATTCAACTCTTTGGCGCCAATATCCTCCCTATGGAAATTTTAGTGGTCTGCGGCGCAATTATGATGATGCTCTTAGTAGAGTGGTTTAACCGTAAAACCATTTACGGAAAAGCAGTTGTAGCTACATCGAATGACAGAGATGCTGCTAGCCTAATGGGAATCAATACCCGTGTAGTGATTATGTTTTCCTATGCCTTATCTTCTCTAACAGCTGCTTTTGCCGGCGTCCTCATTGCCCCCCTCACTTTAACAGGTGCGACTATGGGATCATCTCTTGGCCTTAAGGCATTTGCTGTGGCTATCATTGGTGGTCTATCGAGTGGCTTAGGAATTATTGTCGGAGGAATCATCCTAGGTATTACAGAAACAACAACAGGCTTCTACCTCTCTACTGGGTATAAAGATGTCCCAGGATTGCTCCTTTTATTGCTGGTCTTGGCGGTAAAACCATCCGGCATCTTTGGTAAAACAGCAATTAAGAAAGTGTGATCAATATGACAAAATTAATTGGCTTATTAATAGCTGTAGCGGGATTGGTAGCCTTCCCCCTAGTTTTTGACAACCCCTACTATATTCACCTAGGGACAACGATTCTGATCTACACAATCTTATTATTTGGTCTTGATATTGTGGTTGGGTATACAGGCCAAGTATCACTTGGTCATGCTGGTTTATTTGGTGTGGGCTCCTACACTGCGGGTGTACTCATGCTAAAACTGGGACTTCCTTTTTATCTTACCTTGCCTGCTGCTATTATAGTGACCTCATTTTTTGGTGGGCTCCTAGCTCTGCCCGCCCTCAAAGTGGTCGGTCCTTACTTGGCGATGGTAACTCTAGCCTTTGGCACCATCCTGCAAATTTTAATTAATGAGATGGACTTTTTAACTGAAGGCCCAATGGGTATTACGATTAAAAAGCCTTTTATTTTTGGTCATGAAGCAACTGAGCAAGAGTATTTTTGGATGGTGGCTCTAGGTATGGCCATCGCATTAATTGTTGTACACCGTATTCTAAAATCACAATTAGGGCGCGCTTTTGAAGCCTTACGTGACAGCCCTGTAGCTTGTGACTGTATGGGAGTCTCAGTTTATCGTTATAAGGTTTATGCCTTCGTAATTAGCGCGGGCTTTGCAGGTCTTGCAGGCGCTCTTTACTCTTACTCTGAACGTTATATTTCTCCAAATACCTACAATAATGAGCTCACTGTACTATTCTTACTAGCCATTATTATGGGCGGTCGAAAATCACGCTTGGGCGCAATTATCGGCGCAGTTATTATTGTGATGCTCCCCAAACTCCTGGATGATATTAATCTTTTCCGTATCGTTGCCTTAAGCTTGGCAGTTCTTGTCACACTCGGTTCTATCCTTGCAGTGAATCGTCAAATTTCAACTCCTAAAAAATTAGCAATTCCTGTCATTGGCACTATCGGACTTGCACTCTTCTCCTTTTGGCTCAACCAAATTACCGATTGGCGTTTAAGCATCTTTGGCGTGATGATTCTACTTGTGGTGTATTACTTACAAGACGGTATCGTGGGATTTGTTCGTAACTTTTCAGGAGCACTCCAGGGATCAAAATCGCGCACCATTGATGTCTCTCATCTCTACGGCAACAACCCCTTAGACGTTATACAAAATGCTGCTAATCATTCTGGAAACGGACCAATCTTAGATGTGAAAAAAGTGTTAATGCAATTTGGCGGCTTAAAAGCGATCAACAATGTTGATATCCGCATAGCACGCGGCACAATTCATGGCTTAATTGGACCAAATGGCTCAGGCAAGAGCACGATGATGAACGTTCTTACAGGTATTTATGTTCCAACAGATGGTGAAGTCCTTTTTGAAAATAATAGTGTTGTAGGCAAAACATCATCTGATATCGCCCTATCAGGTATTGCACGAACATTCCAGAATGTACAACTATTTGGAGAGATGACTGCACTCGAGAATATTCTTGTGGGTCTTCACCACACCTTTAAATCGACCCTACTGGACGTATCTCTGCATTTGCCGCGCTATAAAAAAGAAGAACAATTTGCACGTGAACGCGCCTTCGGCCTACTGAAGTTTGTGGGACTCGATAGCCTTGCAACTGAAGAAGCGCGCAACTTACCTTATGGTAAGCAACGTATGCTTGAAATCGCTCGTGCCTTAGCTCTCGATCCTAACTTACTTCTGCTCGATGAACCTGCCGCTGGCCTCACTGCTCCTGATATTAAAGAATTATTAGCAGTGATTCGTAAAATTAGAGATCACGGTATTACGATTATTTTGATCGAACATCATATGGAAGTGGTCATGAGCGTGTGTGATCAAATTTCTGTTCTTGATTTTGGTCAAAAAATTGCTGAAGGAAAACCTGCTGAGATTCAGTCTAATGAAAAAGTCATTGAAGCTTATCTAGGTGGCTCTGCCACTTAGTCCATAGCCATAAACTCTTAAAGGAATAACGATGTTATCAATTAAAAATTTAGAAGCAGGATATGGCAAGGTTCAAGTACTTCATGGCATTAGTATCGAAGTTCCCAAAAGCCAAATTGTTACGCTCATTGGATCCAATGGCGCAGGAAAAACGACAACGATGCGTGCGATCACAGGTATGATCAAACCCACTAATGGCGAAGTCACTCTTAGTGGTAAAAATATTACCGGATCAGACTCTCACCAAATTGCTAAATTGGGATTGGCACACTCCCCTGAAGGAAGACGTGTTTTTTCAACAATGAGTGTGACTGACAATCTTTTATTAGGCGCTTTTCCAAGACTCACCTATAGCCGCCCTAAGGGAGACGTTAAAGCTGACTTAGAAAAAGCCATGGAGCTCTTTCCACGCTTAAAAGAGCGTCGCACACAACTTGCTGGAACATTATCTGGCGGAGAACAACAAATGTTAGCTATGGCTCGTGCAATTATGCTCAATCCAGATGTGATTTTATTAGACGAGCCTTCCATGGGGCTTGCTCCTATTCTGGTTGATGAGGTCTTTAAAACCATCTCGCGCTTGAAATCCGAAGGTGTGACCATGTTACTTGTTGAACAATTTGCTGCTGCAGCTCTGAATGTTGCTGACTATGGTTATGTTCTTGAAAATGGCAGAATCAGCGCCGAAGGCCCCGCAAAAACTCTCAAAGATGATCCAGCAGTCATTGCAGCCTATTTAGGTGGTGGCAATCACTAAGTCTCTTATGTGAAATAAGCTAGGTCGGAACTTTCACTTCCTGCGCTAACTTCGATTTACCATAGGCGCTACTGTTTTCAAGTAAGATGTTTAAGAGCTAATTTTTTAAGCATCCATGATCCAAAAATCCACCAAAACTTTATCGATTAAGATTCTCCGTTATTTTTTATGGACGTTATTCTCGATCGTTTTCATCCTTGGCGGAATCATCGGAGTTTATCTCTATGAAGCCAAATCCTCACCCTATGGGATAGTGAGTCACAGTGATCTACATGACAATATTACGATTTCATTTGATAAGTCCGATATACCTCACATTGATGCCAAATCAAGTAATGATGCTTTCTTTGCACTAGGATATCTCCATGCTCGGGAAAGAACTTGGCAAATGGAATTTAACCGTCGACTTGCCTCTGGATCTTTATCTGAAGTCTTCGGAGAAAGTACCCTAGGTATAGATCGTTTTATTCGTACATTAGGAATTCGTAATGCTGCACGAGCGCAATATGAGTTACTTCCAAGCTCTACAAAATTATCCTTGCAATCCTATGCGAATGGCGTCAATGCGGGATACGCAGATCTAGGGTGGCCCTTACCATTAGAATTCCTAATCACAGGCACCAAGCCCGGCTTTTGGATCCCAGTTGATAGTGTGAGCTGGTCTATGATGATGGCACTTGATCTTGGGGATAACTGGAGTAAAGAGTTTACTCGGCTTCAATTAGCAGCGACACTCCCCACATCTAAAATTTGGGAAGTTCTACCCCCATATCCTGGAGATGAGCCAGCTACCTCCGTAGACTTTTCAACACTCTATCATCAAGCAGGTATCTATCGTCAAAAAGTAGATACGGTTCCCTCTCAAAAAACATCCCTATTAAGTCCACTGGCAGAAAAAACACTTCTCTCGTGGCTACCCTCTAGTCTCGAAGGTGTTGGCTCAAATAATTGGGTCATTGATGGTAAGCATACAACATCCGGAAAACCACTATTAGCAAATGATCCTCATTTAGGACTGACTTCTCCAGCAATTTGGTACGTAGCACATTTACGCTCGCCAGAGATGGAAGTGATCGGGGGAAGTATTCCTGGTCTACCAGGAATCGTTTTAGGGCATTCAGATCAAATTGCCTGGGGATTTACAAATACGGCCCCTGATGTTCAAGATTTATTTATTGAAGCAATCGATCCAAAAAATCCTGCTAAATATAAAACTCCTACGGGAAGTCAGAGCTTTAAGGTTCGCCGAGAAGTCATTATGATTAAGGATCAACCAAGCATCACGATGATCGTCAAAGAAACACGTCATGGCCCTGTCATTTCAGATGTGTTCCCACCCGCCGAAAAATTAATAGATACAGCACGTTTTAGCCTAGCACTTAAATGGACAGCCTTAGATGAGCATAATCAATCAATCAAAGCATTAATCGATATGAATAAGGCGGATAATCTAGAAGAACTTCAATCTAACCTAGAGCACTATTCTGCACCTATGCAAAATGTTGTGATGGCAGATGTGGGAGGCAGAATTAGTTATCGTGCTGCAGGCATTGCGCCAAAGCGAATGAAACATAATGCTTCAAGTCCTAGTCTCATGGGCGTTGCCCCTGCATTTGGATGGGAAAGCAGTAATGATTGGAAAGAATACTTAAAAATTGATGAACTTCCACGGATTGATAATCCACCGAATGGTTGGATTGCAACTGCCAACCAAAAAGTTGAAGAAGATTCAAAACCCTACACCTTAACCAGTGATTGGACAATGCCCTTTCGATATGACCGAATTGCTGAATTGATTAATCAAAAACCCAAGCATGATATTGAATCAATGATGAACATGCAAAAAGATACAGTCTCACTGGCTGCAAAAGATTTAATTCCGATCATTAAAAATGTTCAATCAAACCATCCCTTAGCCTTAAGCGCCAAAAATATCTTGGCTAACTTTTCTGGAGATATGAGAGCAGATAGTTCTGCAGCCCTTATTTTTAACGCCTGGGTGGATCAATACACTCGAGCTATCTTTGCTTCACATTTAGGTGATGTATTTGAATCTGAATATAGTAAACGTGGACTGCGCGGTGGGCTTCTTCAGGTTATCAATAAACATCTTGATGATTGGTGCGACCAAGTTGGAACAGAAAAGAAAGAAACTTGCGAAGAATTAAATACAAAAGCCTTTGATCAATCCCTCACCCTACTATCAGCAAAGTATGGTAAAAATCCCTCAACTTGGCGTTGGGGAGATGCACACCCAGCCATCTCTGAACACCGCCCGTTGAGTAAAGTAGCACTATTGAAAAAATGGTTTGAAGTACGAAGCCCTGCCTCAGGAGATGGATACACCATCAACGTAGGAAAAATGAATTTCACTAACCCAAGTGAGCCATTTGAAGCTAACGTTGCTCCCGGATTTAGGGCTATCTATGATCTATCAGATCTTGACCGTTCGATGTTTATTTACCAAACAGGTCAGTCAGGTTGGATACAAAGTAAACGATTTAAGGAATACTCACAACTGTGGTCCCAAAATAGTTACTTACCACTCGCGCTTCATCCAAAGGAAGATCCTATTGGAAAACTAGTCATTCAATCAAAATAGTTGATTGAATGACTAGTTTGATAACTAGCTTTACCATTACATGGGTGGCATTAACCCATCACGACCCACTGAAATTCGCATGACAGTCGCTTTACCATCTACAACGTTTGTAAATGCAATCACCTTAGCTCCAGGTTTTATCATCGCCAAATTGCCAGGAGTAAAAGTAACAATGGGTGTGTTTTCTGGTATGTAAACTATTTTTTCACCATCTTTATACTTGAGATGCATCTTGCGAGCAGCTCCCATCGATGAAAACTCAGCAACGGTAGCATTCGTCATCGTGCTATTAGGTTCTAGGTCCCAAGGATAACTACCTTCACCATTCCCCCTAGAAGCTTCAGGAAAGACCAATACCTCTAGAGCACTCATATTGCCATCCTTATCAGGCAATGTCGCAGTACCAATATAACTATTGGGAGTAATAGCAGCGAGATCAATCTTATAGATCTCATTCACGCCCAATTTTTCAGAAACATCTATCGTCAACTTCCTACCAGAGCGCTCGTTGATCGTGATCGTTGAATTGTTGAAGCTTTCAACTATCCCTCTCACTCGAACAACCTGAGTTGTTTGAGCAAATAATTGAAGTTGATAAGTTCCCAATAGAACCATCAATAAAGTACAACATTTAAGGCTTAATGTTTTTAAAAAAGTCTGCATGAGGACCCCAAGGTTGTTTGGAACTATTTCGTAAACTCACCCGCTTCTAGAACAACATTCTCAACAACTCCAGCACCCGAGCGACGAAAAGCAGCTGCTTTTACATACTCAGGCGAATCAAAGCAAGCAACGCCAGCATCAAATGTAGGAAATTCGATGAGGACAAAACGATGAAAGTCTTCTGGACCCTCATTAATTTTGTACTTAGCACCGCGCGAAAGTACCTTACCTCCAAACTTAGCAATAATACCTGGCACTAAGTCTGTATACTTTTTATATTCAACAGGGTCATTTATTTTTGAACGTGCAATCCAATAAGCTGGCATCAGTCATATCTCCTTTAAGATTTTTATAATAGCTACTTTTAGCTATATTAATCTAATTCTATCAATTATGATTACCTTGTAGAATTCACAGATAGTCAAATTTTAAAAATATCTGTTCAACATTCACTTTTATAGAAACCGCAATAATGAGCCAACCTTATGAAATCATTATTATTGGTGCGGGATTTGCAGGCATTGGCGCTGCAATCCAATTAAAAAAAATGAATGCTCATTTTTTACTTTTAGAAAAATCATCTGAAATTGGTGGTGTATGGCGAGATAATAACTACCCTGGTTGTGGCTGTGATGTTCCCTCACCTTTATATTCTTATTCATTCTCTCCCAATCCGAATTGGACCCATTTATTTGGGAAGCAAGATGAGATCAAACAATACACCCTAGATACCGCTGATAAATTTGGTATCAATGATCATATTCGGACTAATACTGAATTACTGAAATCCAGTTGGGATGAGACTAATCATCATTGGCGTATTGAGACAACTCAAGAAACTTACAAGGCTAAATTTATCATCATGGCCTGCGGACCAATGCATGTTCCTATTATTCCAAAAATTCCAGGGCTTGAGACTTTTACCGGAAAATATTTCCATTCATCTCATTGGGATTACAACTGCAATTTAAAAGATAAGCGTGTTGCCGTCATTGGTTCTGGGGCTTCTGCGATTCAATTTGTGCCAAAAATTTATCCAGAAGTTAAAGAACTCAGCTTATTTCAACGAACTGCTCCCTGGGTTCTGCCTAAAGCCGATCTTATATTTTCTGATCAGTGGAAAAAAACTTTTGCTAAGTACCCTATCACTCAAAAAATTCTCAGATTATTTATTTATTACTTATTTGAGGTATTTAACGCAAGCCTCAAATATCCTTGGCTAGCAAAAAAGATTCAGGTCAGTGGAATTAAAAACATCTATCGAGGCGTCAAAGATCCAGAACTTAGAAAACGTTTAATTCCTTCATTTGCAATCGGCTGTAAGCGTATCCTCTTATCTAATACTTGGTATAAAACATTGGGAAAAACTAACATTCACGTATTGTCAGGGATCAAAAAAATCGATGGTTCAACGCTGTATTCTCAAGATGATCAAAATTCCGAAGCGGATGTCATTATTTTTGGTACAGGATTTGAAGTGACTACCATGCCTATTACTCAACGAATATTTGGTGTTTCAGGAAAATCTCTTTCAGAACGATTTGATGGGTCTCCTCAAGCCTACTTGGGAACAATGACTGAGGATTGTCCAAACTTATTTTTAACCTTTGGGCCAAACTTATACACTTACACTTCAGCTTTTGTTATTTTTGAAGCTCAATTAAAATTTATCACCTCAGCTATTCAAACAGCTCGAAAAAAAACCTTAAGTAGTATTAGCGTTAAGCCAGAACTTCTTACCGAATTCAATCATGAAATACAATACTCCTTAAAGAAAAGTATTTGGAGTAGTGGATGCACGAGTTACTTTCTTGATAAAAAGGGCAATAACAACACCACATGGCCGTGGACCTCTTTTTATATGAGATATCGCTTAAGAAAGTTTCAACACAATGATTACATCACAAAATAGCTAATTAAATAGTGACTAAATGCGGCGATTATATTAATGAGTATCCAAAATTACCTACTGAGCTTTTTTTTAAAATCTCAAACTAATCATAGCTTGAAGCTAAGTCCAGAGCATCGCTTCAAAAGAAGCCGAAAACTATTATCAAAAGACTTTAGTAAAAAGAGTAGTCATAGCACCACGCAAAAAAGCACTGTTAGTGATGTTCAAGTGGAATGGATCATTCCTAATGGTATAACTCATAATTCTCAAGTTCCTGTATGCCTCTATTTACATGGAGGTGCATTCATCATGGGTGGGATGAATAGTCACCGCGGTTTAGGTTCCTTTCTCGCGGAAAAAGCTCAGATCAGAGTCCTCATGGTTGATTATCGCTTGGCCCCTGAATTTCCTTATCCAGCTGCCATAGATGATGTCATGTCAGTTTATTCTCAACTACTTACTGAGGGGTATTCGCCAAATCGTATTTATTTTGGGGGAGATAGTGCAGGTGGAAACTTAATTGTTGCTACTTTATTAAGACTACAGTCGAACAATACACCGCTACCTAAAGCTTTTTTCTTGTTTTCACCTTGGTTAGACCTTCATAATAATGGACAAACCATTTACTCAAATACCAATAGTGATGTCATGCTTAAAGAACAATTTTTAAATGAAGCTGTCGCTTTATATGCCCCCAATCATTCTCTCAGTTCACCAGATATTTCTCCTATTTTTGGAGAGTTTAAGAACTTTCCTCCTTCTTTAATTATTGCTAGCGAGTCAGAAATTTTATTCTCAGATTCAAAAACGCTTCATCAAAAACTGATCAACTTTGGATGCGCTTCTGAATTAAAAACATGGGCTAAAACACCGCATGCTTTTCCAGTTCTTGTAAGAATTCTTCCAGAAGCTAAAGAGGCCTTGGTTAAAACAGCTATATTTCTTAGGTCATTTAATACGACATCTAATTCCATTACTTAATTTAAGGTCTTTATGTCATAGCAAGATATGACTACGCTAAAATGTTTTTAAATTGATCAATACGATGGGGACCAAATACAATTGAATAATTCACAAAGTTACGATTCAAAAACCATCTGGTACCACTGGTTAAGTGCTGGACTTATATTTAGTTTATGGATTATTGGACAAACGATTGATTTTTTTCCAAAAGGTACTCCACGTATTACAGTAAGAAGCATGCACATTACTTTTGGAGTTATATTAGCTGTTCTTTTGATTTTTAGAATTGTATGGAAAAATAAATCAGGGGTAAAACTACCGTCAGCTATACCTGGAATACTTGGAAGACTTTCCACAGGGGCTCACCACGCTTTATATGCCTTAATTACTGTGACCGTCATCGTCGGACTATCTGCAACTTGGATCCGCGGAGATAATATTTTCAACCTATTTCAAATACCAGCATTTGATCCTGGCAATAAAGAACTACGTAAACAGGTTGTCGACATTCATGAACTCTTAGCCAATTCGCTACTAATTCTGGCAATCCTTCATGGAATGATTGCTATGTGGCATCACTGGATTAAAAAAGACGACGTTTTAAAAAGAATGTTGCCGCGCCTAAAATAATCCATACCTAAATTTCAAATATTTACAATTTTCTTGATTTAAATCAAGAATCAAAACTAAGGACTCCTTTATCTTGAACATATGACAAAGGAGGTTGTATGTTTACAAATATATTAGTACCTATTAGTGGTGATGAAATTACTCGATCTGAATTAACTCAGGCAAGTATTTTGGCAAAAAAAGATAATGCCAAATTAACGCTCGTTTATGTATCAAACCCATTAGGACCTTACATGTATTCTGATAATGTCACTGGCATACTAATTAGCGAAGAAAGCCATAGAAAATCATGTGATGAATTTGCACAGCGCTTATTTAAAAAAGCTAAAGCTACCTTACCTGCCGACCAAGCTGTAGAAGTTATTCATATTTTTCATCCCAATATTGCTGATGGCGTTATCGATGCAGCCGATCAAATTAAAGCTGATGTCATTCTCATGACATCTCATAAACGCACAGGCTTACACGGGTTCTTTTTAAGAAGTGAAGCACATGAAGTCATATTGTGTAGCAAAATACCCGTTCTTGTCCTAGACGAAAAGTAAGATATTTCCCCCGAATACTCTTAAGAATTGATAGGGTGTTCGGAATTCATCTCATGATGTGCGGGAGTTTTCAAGAAATTTCAGCCCTCGGTGACAATGAAATACTTTATGTGCCCTAATGGTAAACCATGATTACCTTAGTTATTGCATCCTACCATTACGGACATTTAGCCGCTCACTGTATTGAATCGATTCTGGCCCAATCAAAAAGACCTCAAAGAATAATTTTTGTTGATGATGGAGCATTTGATTGTCATCATTTACCGGCTCTGTCTCCTGAAATCGAATACATTTTAAGAGAAAAGAACCTAGGTACAGTCGAAAACTTTCAAAATATCCTAATGCAAGTCGATACGGAATATGTCATGTTTCTGGGCGCGGATAATTGGTTAAGGGCAGATACCATAGAACTATTATCTGATAGCCAATCAGATATTGTTACCTACGATATCGTAGTGACTGGTGAGTTAAAGAATGAAATCTTAGAACGTGTTCCGCATCAAACTCTGAACTATCAAGGAGACTTTTACTGGGATAGACAAGGACTTCATCATGGTTCAATGATGTATAGAACATCAATAGGTAAAAAAATTGGCTATGCCGTATCAAACCATCATGCTATTCATAGTCAAGAAGATTGGAATCTATGGGACAAGATGATTGAATTGGGAGCCTCTGTTTCAAGTATTAAAGAGGGACTTTTATACTACCGTCGACATCGCGAAAATTATTTAAAGTACTCTGATGAGATTAACCAACTCTCAAATGCCAGAGATAATTTATCAACAGTTCAAGAACCTGAGCTATTAGAAATCTAGAGTATCGATTGGGTCTTGGTATAGTATTAATGAGCTTTTAATGCTCTACCAAAAGATCCTCGATTTAAATTACGCTAAAATTAATTCTAATATTCAAATTAAAAACTTTTTTTAAAAACATACCTAATTCATCATGCCTAAAAAATATTTGAAAATTAAATTTTTTCTTATCTTTATTTTATTTTTTAACTTAACCTCTTACGCAGATTTATTATCTGAATTAAAAGATGGTCAGCATGTTCTGTTTATGCGGCATGCAAATGCTCCTGGGATTGGCGATCCAATAGGATTTAAATTAGATGATTGTAAATCTCAGCGTAATTTAGATGAAGTTGGTCGTAATCAGGCAATCAAAATTGGAGCATGGCTAAGGGCCCAAGGGATAAAAGAAGCCATGATTTATAGTAGCCCTTGGTGTCGGTGCATAGATACTGCGAACCTATTGAATATAGGAAAAGTAACAATAGAGCAATCAGTAAGTTCAATTTTCAATGATCCTAAGTTAGAAAACCAGTCCAAAAATGATTTACAACAATTCATTAAATATAAATTATCAACTCGATCAAACTTACCCATCATTTTTGTCACTCATCAGGTCAATATAGAAGCTTTTACTAATCAATTTGTTTTATCTGGAGGTATTTTGTTAGTTGAGGTCGATAACAATGGCAAATATCTAACCCATAAGGAACTCATTCAATGATATCTAGAGTACTTTTCTAGGAAACATGTAGCTCTCTCGAATGATGGCGCTTAGTTGAACCTTAATTCTTGCAGATGCCCTCGAACTGAGGCTATTAAAGATCTCTGTTGCTCTTGCCCTAAAAACTGGCCTAGCTCTACACGCAAATTAGATTGACTGATAAAAAATGTTTTTGAGTCCGCAAACGGTGGTTCAATTTTGACCCATTGAGCATTGAATTCGTAAACAGTTTCTTTATGGCCAATAAATTTTTTAACAATAAGACATTGACTATTAATTTCAATGGTTTCACTATCAAGTGCATGTCTACAATAGATTAAAAAACCTATTGTCACGGCACCTACCTCTAAAGCAGTAAAGATGACTACGACCCAAACTCCAGCTAACAAAAATCCTGTTGCTACGCTCGCCGAAAGACATATCAAAAGAATATAAAACTTGAGAAGCTGTTTAGGTGTGAGAGCACAATTTCTTCGCATTTTCCAAATTTTCATATCCAGCATATTATCCTATCGAGAAAGTTGTACTATTTGGGAGTTAGGTAGACTACTGAGTTTTTTCTTAAGAATTTTGTAAATATCTAAATCAAACTCAGCTATCCCCTCTCTACTAAGTTCATCTAACTCATCATGATTAATAGCGGATCCTAGATAGCACCAACGGTCAATCACGTGCATTTGCTCACCTTCAGCGATTGCAATTGGGCCTGAATAAGGCCAACTCTTAACTCTAAATGCATCTAAGGCCATTTTTAATCGAAGATTATGGGATGTGACCGTTTCTAATCCTAAACAGGCGCCCTTACATTGCTTTACTTGATAAGCAAAGCAAGATTTATGTTCAACCTGCTTTTCTAATCCAATGACCACACTACATAGTTGATGACGTTTGGCTATCGCAGTTAAACATTGCAATGCTTCACGTTGACTATAAAACAAGCCATAGAGGTTGTCTTGCAGTCCAGGTAGAAGATCGCGATGTGTCACTAATTTAGACGTCAACATACCCCCTTCAGTTTCATGAAGTTGCCATGCACACAAGTCTTTGGAACGTCGTAGTTTTATATTCATACTTGGTAAACGTTCTTTAATTAACTGAGATTCCAGTAATAATGCGCCCAACTCGCCACTGGTTTCAATCCAATCAATATCCCGAATTTGCATGGAGAGTTTAATTTCCTTGCGGTCAGTCAAGTTATTTTGGAAATGACTTAAGACTCGAGCACGCATATCGATACTTTTACCAATATACAAAGGCATTTTATTTTCGGCATAAAAGATATATACACCAGGACTAGCAGGAATTTGATTTACGAGGTCCTTATCAATATGCGCTGGCAAACTAGTATGAGCAGTAATATGATCTATTGCAGCCAGCAGCTTTTCTGTTCCAAAGCGAGCCTCACAGATATTCCAAAATTGCAGCAAAAGATCTGCATCCCCCAAAGCGCGATGTCTAGCCGATACCTGTAAACCGTGAACTTGAATTAAGGTATCTAGATTATGGCGCTTCTGCTCCGGAAATAAATGTCTCGATAATTTAACTGTACAAAGGACTTTGGGTTTGAAGTCAATCCCAATACGCTTAAATGAGGACTTCAAAAATCCGTAGTCAAACCTAGCATTGTGAGCAACGAAAATTTTATCTTCAAGTTGACGATATAACTCCTGTGCTAATTCAGAAAAATCGGGTTGGCCCTCTACCATTTGTGGGGAAATACCCGTGATCCTCTGAATATTTTGCGGAATGAATACCTGGGGGTTTAGAAGACTTTCCCACACTTCAACTTGATCTTCATGCAGGGTTTTAATTCCGACTTCCGTAATCCGATCTCGATCATAGTTCGACCCAGTGGTCTCAATATCGATAAAGGCGAGAGTAGGTAATCTCGAAGTAGTCTTTTTCATTGGCAATAGGATACCAAACAACTGCTTTGAAAGAGAGAGTGTTCTTGGAGGGCGAGAGGGAATCATATTAAACTCTTAAGAATTTGATTATTAAATACTTTTAATTTATA
>CAIJNI010000043.1 GCA_903821995.1 uncultured beta proteobacterium | reverse complement strand
TTGTCTGTGAAAATGAACGAACAGCTAACAGCGAAAAGTAAATGGGAAATAGATATTTGATAAAATTTTTCATTTGTTCTGAATAAAATAACTTCAACCTGCAACACACTTACGTGCATTGTGGGTTGAAGTTACTAATTTTAGATGCGTATGTTTCAGTCTGCCCCCAATAACCAGTACCTCCGGGTATCGGTAAAGCAGAGGGAGTAGTAGGTCCGGTCGTATTAAATTTAATTTTATATGGTGGTGCGTTCCATAATTGTAATTGAGGATTTTGCGCTGTAATATTAAAAGCGATTATCATCGCTAAAAATAAAAATAGATGTTTGATGTGTTTCATGATTTTAAGTTTTTAAGTTATTAAGTTTTTAAAATATTTATGCGCAAAAGTAAACCTATTCAAAATCTAATTCTCCAATTTTAACAGTGATCTTCATCACTATCATCCTTGCCGAAGACAATCCAAATCAAAAATCATTTTTAATCCTACCCAATCATAATAATCAGCGTTCCAATCCTCCCAACCAAAAAAAATCCTGCCATTTCTCAACAGCAGGATTCTTTCACACCTCAATTCGTAATTCCTAATTAAACTACCGCCACCATCTCCACCACCATCTTCGTCACCGCACCAGGAGCCACACTCACAATTATTTTTTGGTCAACGTACCCCGGCACTTTAAATAAAATCGTCCAGTCACCCACCCTCAAACTCATCAATCCTAGCAACCCTGTACTATTGCTCTTATTTAATTTCTGTTTCTTCACCTTTATATAATTCACTGTTTCAAAAGTAGCAATATTCACAAAAGGCTTTTTCGTAACACTGTCCACCATCACCGGAACTGTACCTTGGTCGCGTTTCCCTGCATTCACAATCTTTTTCAACTTTAAAAATGAAATAACAAAAGCAGGAAATTTATTTTTTATTGCACCGCCAAGCAACCCTTGCAACACAGCAATATGTGTTTTCATTGTAGGCATCCACGTAATTTTAAATTCCTTTTTCGCACCATCCACATCAGCCTTTGCACCTGCATAAGTACCCAAATAACCGCTAAAAGTAGTTACTGCATCCGTTGCATCACTCAAATCACTTGCCACATAATAGTCCGCAGCACCAGGGTTATCAGTCAATACTTTTGCCAATAAAGTATTCAAATTAGTACAAATCCCTACAAAGTTTTCATCCTTTGTTTTCACTATTTTACTCTCCGTTGCATTCAGCATCTGTTTCTTCAAATCCTTCATACCGTTTTCCTCCGCAAACGAAAAAGCATTTCCCGTTATCACACCCCACATTTGCGAAGCAGTCAGTTTGGCAGCATCTTTCTCTCCCGTAATACCGCTTATGTCCGCATTAGCTCTTGCAGTAACAGCCGCAACAGTTATCAAATCACTGTTTAATTGCGTTGCCCTGTTTTGATACACAGGTCGCATCCCCACAGGCGATGGGTTTTTCGTGTTCAGCGTATCAATCCTAACCCATTGGTCATAATGATTAGTCGAACCCTGATTTAATCCTTTTTTTTTCATAATATTTAATATTTAAGTTTATTTTAATTTTAAAGTTGATACACTGCCCAACCTTTTTTAACGGCACAAACATACAACCCTCATTTTCCGAAATGCTATCCATATCAGAAAACACCAAACTTTATTTAAAATAATTATTCTATCTACTGCCAATTCCGCTTCTATCAATCCAAAATCTCTCAATCGCTCTGCTCAGCTCAGGTCATTGAGCTTGTCGAAATGTCCAAGTAGGTGGCATCCTTCTCTGTGGTTCTCTGTGCCTGCTCATTTTCCCTCTGTGTAACAAAAAAGCCGAAGGCTTCAATCATAAATTGTGTCATGCTGAGCTTGTAGAATCACAATTCAAAAATCACTTCCGTCTTTCATTGTAAGCATTAAGTAACTTGTATGCCATATCCTTTTTAATATGATTTACTTTCATATTATCTTTAAAAGAAACATCAGGATTTCCAAGATTAGCATTAAAATTATCCTTATGCATCAAATCCGCCATCTGCTGACAATTCACATTTTCCCTGCCATGATCAGCAGCCAGTTGTTCTACAATTGTAATACTGTCAATAGTCTTAATTGCAATTCTTAATTCGAAATCTTCCATTTTGTTTTATTTAATTAGATGAACCCGCAATGTACACTAATTAAATCCATTCTCATCCCTACCTTCACACCTAGCCACCCCTCCCCCGTCACCCTGAGCTTCGGTCATTGAGCTTGTCGAAATGTCGAAGGGCAAGGGGAGAGCCTGTCCCGTCTTTTCGGGAGGAAGGGGGTATGGTCTTGTTCATTCCAAATCATCGCGACCCAGAAACGCAACCTCTCGAGTCCCAAACCTGTCCTCTCAAGTCCCAAACGCATCATCTCAACCCAGAAACGCTTCATCGCGAGTCCCAAACTTTACATCTCGACCCGGAATCTCATCATCTCAACCCAGAAACGCAACCTCTCGAGTCCCAAACTTTATATCGCGACCCGGAATCTCATCATCTCAACCCGGAAACGCAACATCTCGAGTCCCAAACTTTACATCTCGACCCAGAATCTCATCATCTCAACCCGGAAACGCAACCTCTCGAGTCCCAATCTTTACCTCTCGAGTCAGAATCTTTACATCTCGACCCTCAATCTTTACATCTCGACCCTCAAACGCTCTTTTCGAGCATGAAATCTTCCCTCTGCGTCAAAGTTCCAAAAACAAAAAAGTCCCGAAGTACTTCGGGACTTTTTTATTTCACACAGACTAATTAGCTAATCAGCTAATAAATTAATTTGCTAATTAAATTAGATGCTGGACATTCGTTCCAATAACTCCTGTTTTGACCTTCTGGACACTTCTACTTTTGAGTCATCAATCATTATTACTGTTCCTCCTTCGCCTTTTATCTGCTTGAATTTTTTAATATGATTAAGATTTATAAGGTGTGCACGATGAACGCGCATAAAGTTTTCCTCCGAAAGTAATTGTTCGTACTCCGAAAGAGAGCGTGTGCCAACCACTTCTCTCTTATCAGTAAGGATAAAAAGGGCAAAATTATTAGCCGCTTCACATCTTATTATTTCTGAAATATTCACGAACATTATGCCGTCTCCTTCTATTACAGCTACTTT
>CAIJNI010000042.1 GCA_903821995.1 uncultured beta proteobacterium | reverse complement strand
GCGGGCCGTCTGCATCAGATCGTAGGTCTCCTGCGGCAACCGCCCGGTATCGAGGGTGAACACCGCGACCGGACTCTTGGCGCGCGCGACCATGTCGAGCAGCACCATGTCCTCAGCGCCGAAACTGCAGGCGAGCGCCGCCGGGCTGTGGGCGCGCACAGCGCGATCGATCAACGCCTCGGCCTCGGCAACCAAGCGATCGAGATCGGGTGCGGCAACGGCAGGTTCGGCGGGCATCGATCAACCCTTTGGGGAGTGAGCTTTGATGTTGGGATCAATAATTACAGTACTTAATAGTTAGTATTTAAAATATACAAATTTATTTTGTTTTAATGACGGCACCCTCCCCGCGCCCCACTCTCCTTTGGGGAGAGTGGGGCTGGTGAGGGGCAAGTGCGATAGCTTGGCGGTTCGTTACCGTCCCGCCTTCGCAGTCGCACGTGGGCGCCGGCGGCCGATGGACTTTTGCCGCCTTCTTTCGTCCCGCGAGAGTTGGATGGGGGTATCCGGGGAAGTCACTGCCCGGATGCAAAGGCCCATCGATGGTTATCTCTCGCCATGTTCCGCGACGCGGTAGGTGTTTGGGTAGTCCCGGGGAGAAGTGCGTCGCGGCCCGCATGTCGGGAAGCGCCGTGCTCTCTCAACCAACCGGGAACATCATCGGTCGCCAAATAAAGCGACTTTGTCTGCTGCATCATCTGAAGACCTCCTTTCCCGGTTAGTGTCGCTCCGTGGAATCCGTTCCCGGCCGGCGAACCGACCCCACGAAGCGACGGGAGAAACGCTCTCACATTTCAAAATCGCGCGGTAGGGGTGTGTGGAAAGTCTGTGGAGAAAAAACCGCGTCAGAAACTACAGGTCTTAACCCACAAACCGGTGATCGTCTTGTTGAAATAGGTTGTATCGAGTTGTTTAATCGACGCCTCACTGGTAAAACTCTCCACTTTTACATTAATCCTGAGAGAAACATGCCTCCAGAAGCTCAGGCTATTCATGGGCTTTCTGAAGAATTTCTTGCTGATCAACCACTTTTTGCAAGTGTTGCTGATGAAATCAGCGAATTCGTGAAAGATACTGAGATCATTATTCATAATGCTTCTTTTGACCTTGGCTTTTTAGATATGGAATATCAACTATTAAAACGTACTCCATTTAGCAAACAAATTAGTAGCGTTATAGATACCTTACTAGATGCTCGAAAAATGTTCCCCGGAAAAAGAAATCGTTTAGATGATCTCTGTGATCGTTTTGGAATTCGTAACGATCATCGGACTCTTCATGGAGCTCTTCTTGATGCGGAATTATTAGCTGAAGTCTACTTAGCGATGACTCGAGGTCAAAACGACTTAGGAATGGACCTAATGAATAATTCAAATGAACATAATCAATTTGAATTTGAAAAAAGAACTAAACCTACAAATTTAAAAGTCATCTCAGCTTCAGATGAGGAATTTAAGGATCACCTAAGCTTATTAGACGATATGTCCAAAAAGACTAAAAAAACACCAATCTGGCACTAGAAACTAGCTGAGTTAATGCCCACCGCCACCTGCAGCAAATGGTGGCTTAGCAAACCAAATGATGGGAATTAAACATAACATAATTATTCCGGCTAGGATCATCAAGTGATTTGTCGATAAAACATAGGCCTGTGAATTCACTGTCAACTCTAAAAATTGTAATTGACCCAATGGCGGAATCCCCAAAGCATCTAGTTGCGAAGAGAAATTAATGACTTGTTGATTGTCTGAAGTAATGTGTTCAACAAGCTTTGCATGATTTCGAATGGCTTCGTTTTGCCATATCGTGGTACCTAATGCAGTACCAATACTCCCACCCATGTTTCGTAAGAAATTAGTTAGCCCCGTTCCAGATGCAATCTCACCTCCCTTGAGGCGAGATAATGAAATGGCAGTCATGGGGACAAAGAATCCAGCAATACCAAATCCCATCAGTAACCTCATTTGTTGCAAATAATGAAAACTCACATCTGTTGTGACCGTTGCCGTCATCCATGCTGAAATAGCAAAACATGTGAAGCCAACAGTTGCGACTCGTCGAGCTCCTAAAACATTTAACTTGGCTCCAAAAAATGGTCCTGCAAATAGGGCGAGTAAACCCGTTGTTCCCATCACAAGTCCCGCAGTTACTGCGTTATATCCGAGTTGCGTTTGCATCCACAATGGACTAATCACCACAAACACATAAAAAGCAAAGGATCCAAAAAACAAACATATTGATGAAATTAAAAAGTTGGGTATTTTAAATAAGCGTAAATTAACAACCGGATGCTCTTCACCTAATTCCCAAATAACAAAACTGATAAGCGCTACTGCAGAAATACTGGCAAGGGCGATATTAATACTCGAAGAAAACCAATCTAATTCATTTCCTTTATCCAGAAGAATTTGTAAAGAACCAATCCCAACTGTCAGAAGTGCTAAACCTACCTTATCAATGGGTAAGACAACCTTCTTACTTTCTCTACCTTTAAAAAGTCGTGAAACAGCGTATGCGCAAAGTAGCCCAAATGGAATATTGATATAAAAAACCCAACGCCAAACATAATTATCAGTAAGCCATCCGCCGATCACTGGTCCCATCACCGGAGCTACAATCGTCGTCATGGCCCAAATACCTAAAGCCATGCCTCTTTTTTCTACCGGAAAACTTCTGACCAGTAGCGCCTGAGATAAAGGAATCATCGAAGCGCCAACAATGCCTTGAAGTACACGGCTAAAAAGTAACATTGGAAAAGATACTGCCAAACCACAAAGAAATGATGCTAGGGTAAATAATAGAGTCGCTAAAACAAACTGTCTGATTTCTCCAAACCTACCTGCAAGCCATCCAGTCAGAGGCAACATGATGGCTTCACTCACGGCATAAGATGTGATGACCCATGTCCCTTGCGTAGGTGTAACAGCAAAATCTCCAGCGATCGTAGGTAAGGCAACATTCGCAATAGAAATGTCCAATATATTCATAAAGGACCCCATACCTAATGCAAACGTTGCTAGCGCTAATTTAAAACCGCCTAACGGAGGTAGGTCTTCACCAGATTGTGAAGAAGAATTGGCTGATTCCGATTGCAAAGACATTATCTAGTTGCAGCTTGAATAATTTTATTAACATGATTAACAGCTTCAATTGTTTGCTGATCATACATATCTGTTTTAATTTCTTCAGTAGTTTGCATCGATTGCAAGGCAATACCACTCGAATCTTTCGTATCAACCGTGACACTCATTGTTAAACCGACTCTTAATGGATTAGATTTCATCATCTCAGGATCAATTTCTATTCTAACGGGTAAGCGCTGCACTACTTTAACCCAATTGCCTGTGGCATTTTGAGCGGGCAACAAGGATAGAGATGATCCAGTACCAGGAGAGAATCCGACAACTTTCCCCTTGTACACAACTTTACTTCCATAGACGTCTGCTTCTAATTCCACAGGTTGACCAATTCTCATTTTAGAGAGTTGATTTTCCTTAAAATTTGCATCAACCCACATCGAGTCTTTTAGAATTAAAGTAGCCAGTGGAACTCCTGGGGAAACTCGCTGACCTACTTGAGCATTACGCCTTGCTATGACTGCATTAACAGGTGCCTTTACATCCGCACGTAACAATGCCACATAGGCTCTTTTAGCAGCTCCTAAAGCTCTCAAGACATCCGGATGATCCTTAACTTGATCTAAGGTAGTACGACCATCGATATTCTCTAGTGCTTGATCGTAAGCCGATTTGGCAACTTCAACTTGTGTTTTATAGTGTGACAGTTCTTCTGTAGAAAACGCTGCATTACCTTGTAATGAGGCACGCCTATCATAGTCCTGTAAGGCCCGTTTATACTCGTCATTTCGTTGCTTTAGAAAAGATATTCCTGACCTAACAGTTCTTATTGCTTTCATTAAATCAGCATCAGCAATTTCTGAAGAAATTTTAGCCTCAGTCGTATCAATTTTGAAGAGTAAATCCCCTGTCTTGACTGCCTGAGTCTCACCTATGAGGACTGCTGAAACAGTACCATCAACTTGAGAACTAATTTGTAATTGTGGGGCAGAAACATATGCATTATCTGTCGATTCATAATGACTAGATAAAAAGAACCAATATATAAAAGATCCAAGCGTAATCAAAATCAAAGCAAGGAAAAAAATCTTAAAAGCTTTAGAACGATTAAATTTATTCTGATTTGCAGGGTTGATAGTTGATGTATTCATAGATAGGCGTATTTATTGTATTTTAGAATTTGAAGAAAGAGATGAACTTATAGGTCTATCTGTATTTTTTTGTTCCGGGGCATAGTAACCACCTCCAAGCGCTATACCTAAACCGATAAGCGCACTATAAACACGGAATTGTCCATCGGCCAACACTTGTTGTTGTCTAAGTAAATTAGCTTCTAATAAATCTAATTGCTCTTGCGAGAGCATTCCAGATTTTTTTCTAGATTGGCTAGCATTAAAAACACGCTCTGCAATCTTTGTTGCTTGACTAATTTTTTTCAACTCTTCCTGACTACTTCGAAATGAAACAACGCCATCAGCAGTTTGTCTTAGGGCTTGCAATAAGGTTTCATGATATTCCGCAATGGCTTGATTCCTAGATGCCTCTTTTGATAAATGATTTGCATCAATTCGACCACCATCAAAAATTGGCAAATTGAGAACTGGACCAATACTAAATAAACGACTCGAAGAATCAATCAGGCGATCTAAACCAAATGACTGAAAGCCTACATTTCCTTGAATATCAAAGCTAGGTAAATAATCTAGTTTTGCTGCGGATAGTTCAGCCTTAGAGGCTAAAATATTTTGTAATAACGCCTGTAAATCTGGACGACGTGCTATTAAATCAGAAGGAATTTCCGAAGGGAAATTGTTGATAGCTCGTTCCAGATCCATATGGGGTGCATTTAACCGCTCTCCCCAACTGGGCCCTTCTCCAGCCAATGCTGCAATTTGATGCTGGTATTGCTTAACGAGAGTGAGAGCCTGGCTAAGATGAACGACAGCCATCTTTCTTTCGATTTGCATTTGATCTAGCGCAACTCTATCTAAAGTTCCAGCTTGATATCGAGCATTCGTAATATTAAATAATTGCTCCTTAAGATTTAAATCTTTTTTAACGAGCTCATACACCTTATAAGCATGATCGTACTCAGAATATGCTGATGCAAGAGTTGCTCCCAAATTAAGACGAGCCATTCTAAATTGAGCCTGCGCACTCATGAGACGATAGTTAGCCCCTTTTAACATTTGTTTTTGCTTACCCCATAAGTCTAGGTTCCAAGCAAATGTACCGACGGTATAGCCATAATTTGTAAAAGGATCCATTCCCGGTACATAGAGATAGTTTTGTGATAACTGTTGACGCGCAACCTGCCCTGTAAAGCCTACTTGAGGTATCAAAATAGCGCGACTAGCATTAGCTATCGATTGTGCTGAATGAATACGGGCTTGTGCAGTTTCTAAAGATGGTGAGGTTGTGATTACTTTCACCATCAGTGTACTGAGTTGAGGATCACCAAAGTTATCCCACGAATTCTCTTGAACTTGAGCTACATCATTACTGAGGTTTTTTTCAAGTTCATTAAGATTCTTTAATGCAGTCTCTGGTAACCTTTCTTTCGGAATTGCTGCGCATCCAAGAACTAACAAAGGTATAACTAGACATAAGACTTTTTTAATTGTTTTAATTAATTGTAATGGCATCTTTTTCTAATTCCTTAAGCAACTTTGAGTTCTATTTCTTGCAATAGTGCAAGGTTATTAATAATCATGCGATCCAATAAATTTTTCATCAACTCAAACTCTTCATTTGTAAAACCCATTAAAGAGTAGTTCAGTAATTCGCTAAGACTACCTGGTATTTTTTTTATCAGCTCCATGCCTGTTGGTGTTAACTCTAGTAACACTTCTCTTCGGTCTACCTCAGACCGTGTTCTCTTGATCCATTGTTTTTCTTCTAAACGATCCAGTGTTCTAACTACTCCAGCCGCATTACTTCCTAATTTTTTTGAGATCATAGAAACCTGATTACAAGCTCCATAACCAATCATCATGAGAATTCTCATTTGGGATGAGGTTAAGTCAATTGGAGCCAAATATAGATCTGCTAAACGTCCCAGCATCAGCGTATTTTTAAATAGTAAAAAAGCGATACTTTTTGAAAAATCTGTATCGGTCTTATCGTAAAAGTTAAGGTTTGTTTTAGACATATAATTAGTTGACTAGTCAATTAATTATATATTAAATACCAAAATTATTTATGGTTTACCCTAATTTCAGTAATCCGCGCTATTTTTTAACTTTTAGGGTCTTATTGACTTAGTTTTCGCATAAACTACCACTTCATATGAAAAACTCTGTACAAAAAAATAACTCAATCGAGGAAATCTACAGTAAGTATTCGCCAACTCTTCTTAAAGAGCTACATATTCTGACCAGAGATGGTAAGTTGAATCAAGATAGTCGACGTAAGTTAAAGCAAATTGATCACCTGATTCAGTTCATCCACCCTTTAATACAAGATGTTTTGTCCTCGAAAGGGCAACTCAATTTAGTAGACTTTGGTTCTGGTAAATCCTATTTAGGATTTTTACTCAATGATCTGATCTGTCAACATCAGTTACTTCCATACAAAATTATAGGGATAGATATCAGACATGATCTAGTGACCTATTGCCAAGATTTGGCAAAGCGTCTGAGTTTTCCTCAAATGGAATTTTTACACCTTGACGTTAGTCAGGCGGTTAACTCAAATTCACTTCCCACAAGTGTTGATGTAATTACTGCACTTCATGCCTGCGATACAGCTACAGATGACGCCATTTTTTTCGCTCTTTCTAAAAAGACCAAACATATTGTTCTTGTTCCATGCTGCCAAGCTGAAGTAGCGTCTTTGCTCAATAAGAGAAAATCTTTAGATCTCAAAAAGAATTCTTTAACTGAAATCTGGCGGCACCCTCTTCATACTCGGGAATTTGGCAGTCACCTGACAAATGTGCTCAGATGCCTTCAATTAGAAGCCCAGGGCTACGATGTAGTGGTGACAGAGCTCGTTGGCTGGGAACACTCCATGAAAAATGAACTTATCATTGCTTCTAAATCAAATAATATTTCAAAGAAGAATATTGCAAAGAATAAATTATTTAGCCTAATTTCTGAGTTAGGTATCGAAGAAATTTGCCAACGTTTTATGATGCCCGAGGCAACAACTTAACTTCTTTTATTTTTTTACAATATCTCCACGGAATAAACCCCCGCGTTGAATTTGTATTGATTGGTAACTAACTTTTCCATCAACGCTAGCTCTGCCGGCTATTGTAAGAGTTTCACAATCTACTGAACCTAGTAGTTGACCCTTCACATTGATTAATCCAGCCTCAACATCTCCATCCACTAAACCTGTAACACTGATATTTAGTGAGTTCACTCTGATTTTACCAATCACAGAGCCTTCAACTGTCAATGCTCCGTCTCCAATGATTTCACCCTTAAACTCAAAACCTTCACTAATTACCGTAGTCTTAAGAACAGAGGGAGTGGGATGTTTTCCGTTGCCATTACCATTGCCATTGCCATTACTATATCCAAACTGGCCATTTGAACTCGAAGCACCATTTTTAATGGGAGTAGGATTTGCACTATCTTGACTTGTATTTGCCATACCTGTGGTGCCTTCTTCTAAATCTTTTTCACCAACGACAGCTGCATGATCTGTAACCGAAGGACTAGTTTCAAAAACTTTAGGGCCAGACTCTGTTTGAGATGACTCGCGTTTTGAAAATTCCCTTTTAATAGCTTCTAGTTGTGGATTAAATGACTCAAGATCCGCATCCTTATTTTTCTTCCAAAAACTTGACATGGTTAACTTTATATTTAATTAGAATTTGTTAAGTCTGGCTGAGTGGCCACTTTATCAATTTGCCCTTCAATACGTCCACCTTTTTCAATTTCTAACTCTTCATATTTCACAGAACCAATCATCAATCCTGTTGAACGAATAAATAGTGATTTATTGGAAATTAAGGAATCATGCATCTCCCCACAAATATCCACAACATCCGCCCTAACTAAACCTTTAACAACACCCGTTACAGCGATACTCACTTCTTTTGCTGTAATATCACCTTCTACAGTTCCTGCAATCGTTATTGTTTCCGGAATTGAGAAGCTACCTTTAAGAGTTACACCTTCTCCTACAAACATTGAACCTTTTTGAAAGTTTTCAGCCACGTTGATACCTTTAGTTGTTAAAGTTAAATTAATATATGCTTATAAAAAATATAAGTAAATCATACACTTACACAGATAATATTAACATCATAAATTGAATTCTCTACATTCACTATGCACCGCAATTAAATTCTTTCATCAGAATATTCCTGACTAATGATTTAATCCTATTAAAAAATCAGCCGGATTAACAGCGACTCCATTCTTCATAATTTCGAAATGTAAATGTGGACCGGTTGACCGCCCAGTCGTTCCAATTAATGCAATGGGCTGCTTGAGATTTACTTTGCTACCCTGCGTAATTAAAATTTGACTCGCATGGGCATATCGACTTGTATATCCGTCACCATGATCAATGATGACGCTTTGACCATAAGCGTTGTCCCATCCCGCAAACTTAACAACACCAGAACCAGCAGCATAAATAGTATTCCCAGAACTACCAGGAAAATCCAAACCGATATGCTCACTCCATGTATTTGTAAATGGGTCAATCCTTCTGCCATAACCACTTGATAAGTTTGGGCTCTCTGGTACCGGCATCGAAAGAGGCTTCCCGACAATCCAATCAATTTGCTTGTCAGTAATAACACTAATGAGTGCAAGCTGTTGATTAATATTTTTTAAGTAAGCTAATGACTCACCTAAAGCTCCAAGAACACTCGTTTCATCTTTAATCCCTGGGGGAATAAAAGGCCCGCCCGATGAGGTCAAAATTGATTTTTCTTTTTGCATTACTTGAGGCGTGGCTAAATTAACTAATTTTTTATTTTGATCTTGTAGATCAATCACTAGGCGATTATTGATCTCAACTTGCTTTTGAATCTCTTGTAACTTACTACCATAAAAGTGTTTTAAATTTTCTATTTCTGTTGCTGAATGAAGGTTGCCCATTTTTCTTAAGAAACTAGGGTTTAATTCAATGGCCATTCGAAAACCAATGAGTTGAAACAAAGCACCCAATAACACGAGAGCAAAAGCTACACTAGCTAAAAGAATAATTAAATTCTTGAGGGTGAGATTAAATGTTTTAATCTTTCCAACTGGACCTGAAACCCAAATAATCTGCATAATCAGTTAGGCTTTTTGCTTAACGCGGTTAATCACATCCTGCGCTAAATTTTCGTTTTCAAATTGGTTCAATCCACCGTTAATCGTGGCGCCAATTTCCATACCAATTGAACTATATGAAATATTGCCTTCAATACGTGCCGTCTTAAGAAGTTCAACGCGTGTATTAGAAAAGATGTTTCCCTTAAGATGACCAGAAACAATAACGGAGTTGGCACGCACATCGCCAGTTACCAGAGCATTTTCGGAAATTGCAACAATGGCATTATGACCTTCTTGCTGCAATACATTACCATCAACACAACCATCAATTCTCACACCTTTACTGATGAGAAGATTTCCCTGCACTTGCATCGATGGTCCAATAATTGATTCGAAAACTTCCTGGGATTGCCCAAGAGATTTTTCACGCTTAAGTTTCATCATAAATTTTAAATAACTTTAAATTATGGAAAGCACACCCTAACAAAAAAATGCACTTTACGGTGAGAAGTAATTAAAAAATCATGATAAGTTCATTTAACAGAAATAACACTTATAGAATTTAAAAGGGGATCAGTCATAGACGGATCCCCTTTTAATATTTACTTGAAGTACTCGAAATAACTATTTGAAATTCTTGAGTTCTACACCCTCTGGCAATGGTACGCGCACTGCATTCAAAATGATTGAAACAAATCCAAAATATCCAATCGTTGCCATCAAATCAATCAAAGTAACCTCACCAAAACGTTTAAGCACCTTATCATAAGTTTCATCTGAAACTTCTTTTGTGTGTAAGAGTTCGTGAGTAAATTGATAAACTAGTTTTTGATCAGGGTCTGTCAATACCACTTCTTCACTAGCACCAATCGCTTCCACAACACTTCGATCTATACCAAGATCAATTGCCAAATTACTGTGGATGTGCCACTCATATTTTGCTGACCAAAACTTAGCCGTAATTGTTATGGCAAACTCACGCAAAACATCAGGAAGGGAGTTTTCAAAACGAATACTGTCGCCAAGTTGACGAACGCGATCTGCAAGAGGCGGCTTTCTCAATAAAGCATTAAAGGGACCGCTCAACCTTTTTCTTGGACTAGCGATCAAAGTATCAGCAACAGCGCGTTGCTCTGGCGTCATTTGGTCTAATGGAATTGGTTTGATGCGAACTTCTTGATTTTTGTTCATACTGGTACCCACGCTAGTTGTGCTTGAAAAGCAAATTCAGTCTTTACATCAATGACAGCTGGCAAGTTACTTGCCACAGCAGCTTCAAATGCCGCCTTGAAATCTTCTGGTTTTTCAACTGTCGTTCCAAAGCAATTAAACGCCTGGGCAATTTTTGCAAAATCTGTAGGTTCATAAACGTAGCATTCTTTTTTACGTCCCTCAGCTCGATCACCATAAGCTATATTTAAATTCTTGACTCCCTGAGATAAACATTCATTGTTATTTACAATAACAATGACATTGAGCCCCCAACGCTTAGCCGTCTCAAGCTCTGGTAAATGATAGGAGAACCCGCCATCTCCCGTAAAGCAAACTACCGTTCGGTGAGGTGCGGCAGCTTTGGCGCCAATCGCTGCAGGGAATGACCACCCAAGAGAACCTGCTGCTCGCATATAAAACTGTTGAGGATCTGTCATATCAACTAAGTTACCTGTCCATAAAGCTGAGTATCCAGTGTCGGCAACCAAAATAGCATCCTTAGGAAGAATCTTAGTGATTTCTCTACATAATCTTTGGGGACGCATTGGTAGCTCTTTTCGAGAAAGCTCTACCTCCTGCTCCTTCCACCAGGCAACTACTAAAGTTTGGGTATAAGCTAACCAATCATCATGTTTTTGCACAGGACAATGAAGAGCTAAAGCTTCTAAGGTTGATCTAACATCAGCTTGAATACCTATACATTTGGCATAGTTTCTACCCACCTCAACTGGATCCATATCCACCTGAATTGTCTGAACATTCGGTCTTGGTAATTTCCAGTTTGCAGTCGTGTGATCACTTGTATTGCTACCAAAATAAATCACTAAATCTGCTTCATCAACTATATGATTCGTGCAACTTCTACCATATAAACCGACCATCCCTCGAAATAAAGGTTCGCTTTCTAAAACAAGCGATTTTGCGTCTAGCGTGACTGTAATTGGGGCTTGAATTTTTTCAGCAAATTGTTGTAATGCTTCCCTAGCACCAGAGATCATTGCACCACGGTCAGCAATAATTACTGGCTTCTTACTATTAGCAATAGCTGCTTTTGCTTTGTTAATCATTGCTTCATCAGGCTGAGGTCTAAATGCCGGATAAATTGTGTGGGCTTCATCCACCGCAATCTCAAAATCAACTTCTAATGGTGTTAAAGCATCACCAGTAAAACCTGCAACATCAACATGAGATGGCCTAGGAGTTGCAGTAGTCGCTTCACGAAATGCTTGACGTATGAGATGAGGCATTTGCTCTACAACTTCCATTTGGGCATTGAATTTTGTCACCGGCGCGAACAGAGGCGCGTGATCAACCTCTTGATAGGAATTGCGATACTGCATTGCCGCAATATGCCTCCCCGTAAAAGCAATCACAGGTGAGTGACCTAAATAAGGATCTTGCATAGAGGCAGCTAGATTTGCAGCGCCGACTGACTGTGCCATACAAATACCAGGACGACCAGACACCCTTGCATAACCATCAGCCATGTAGCCTACCCCTTTTTCAGAATGGCCTAAGATACGAGTAATTTTTGTATCCTCCATTTCGGCAAGAGCTCTTCTAAGCACAGCATCCATGAAAAAAACATGTGTTACGCCATAGGCCTCTAATAATCGGGCAAAGTATTTAGCACCTGACATTTTTTCTGACATTTTTTTCTCCTTAAGAAATTAAACCTGATGCTTTAGTTATGTGGGTTGAAAATTAATTTTTTTTAAGATTTCGTTATACCGCTTAATATCATCTCGTAATTTTTTCGCGAATTGTTCTGGCGTACTTGCCTCAACCACGTAACCTGAAACAGAAGTAGATAAATTATTTTGAAGGCCTGGTTCATGAAGGCATTTACTCATTTCGGAATAAATTTTTTGAACAATGGGTTGTGGCATTCCACCAGGACCTAATAATCCCATCCATGTTCCTTCAAAAATCATGTCTTTTACTCCTACTTCAGACATCAAAGGAACCTCTGGTAATTCTGGCAAACGCGAAGACCCAGTAAAGGCCAATGCTTTTAATTTGCCAGTTTTAATAAATTGCATGACAACACCTGGAGGTGTAATGCCAATCTGCACCTCTCCAGATACAAGGGCATTTAGCGACGGTCCACTGCCTTTATAAGGAACGTGTAAGAAATGTGTGCCTGCTCTTTGATTAAAAAGTTCAGAAGCAATATGAACTGTATTACCAATACCTGGGGAACTATATGCTAAAGGAGAGTTCGTCTTTTTATCTAGAGCTATTAATTCTTGTAATGTATTAGCGGGAACTGATGGGTGAACTAAAAGTACAAAGCCAACGCCCCTCATTAAACTAGAAATTGGAGTGAAGTCTTTGATCACATCATATTTAATATCTTTATAAATACTCGGATTAAGAACAAAAGATGCTGAAGTTGCAAAAAGCGTATAACCGTCTGGAGATGATTTTGCAACCATCTCAGCGCCAATCATACCATTTGCACCAGCCCTATTTTCGATGATAATCGGTTGCCCCAATGCCGTCGACAAGGGTTGGCTGATTGGACGAATCATTGCATCAAGAGTACCGCCTGCTGCAAAAGGAATAACAATCCGTATTGGCTTATTAGGATAGGAAGAAATATTTTGTCCAAAAGAGCTCAATGGAAGTCCGAGAGAACTTAATAAAGATCCCGTAAGAAATTTTCCAGACTGCTCAAGAAGCTTACGTCGTTTTACGTCAACTTGCACTGCCATTTTACGATTCCATACCAATCGTAAATTTCCATCCAAGAGTTTTTAATTTATCTACCATTCCTTGACCATATTTATCAGCAATAGCCTTAGCAGTTGCTGGAACACGATCAACGTCATCGAATTCTTCACGCTCACCTTGAATAATCACCATTAAATGTGCATCCTCATCGGCACGATTAATAAAGCGACGCGTGACTCTAGGTGGCATAGCAACTAGATCTAAATGCTCCAAGATAATCGATTCTTCACCGTGATCACCCCATTGGATTTCCCAGCGCCCAGTCAAAGCCATAAAGGTTTCATGCGTCTTATAATGCACATGGAGCCCAGGACCCTGTCCAGGAGGGCATGTTGCAATACCTAAGCGAAACACACCTGCATCGCCGCCTTCAACAGCAGGACGCGGTGAAAGTTGTCCAGGCAAAGGGCCTGGAGACATGATGTTACGAGTAATTTTTGCAGTAATCATCTCCAATACATCAGGTGGAATTCCTTTTTCTTCAAGATGAAGTTTTTTGACCGATGGAACTTCTTTAAAACGCGCGATATGCTTTTTCATTTCTTCTTGAGTTGGCGTAAATCGTGTGTACATTTTTTTCTCCAATAGTGAGTAATAAACTTAATGTTTTTTAAAAAAATTACTGCAAGCTAGTGCCGCTTCTTTTAATGCGTTGTAGGCGGGCAATAATGATCCCGTAAACATCACAAAGGCGTGGGGTAGGTTAGGGAATAATTTAAAAGTGATTTGATGATTATGCGCCGTCATTTTTTCATACAATTCTTTACTATCAGTAATTAATGGGTCGTCTTCTCCAACTCCAATCCAAGCAGGTGGCATACCTTTCATTGAGTCCAGCAAAGGTACAGCATTGGCATCATTTGACGGCCCTTTATGCCCTAAATATTGCTCCCATACCCATTGTGAATATGCTCGAGATGTAGGCTTTGGCCCTGCCGCATTACAATAAAAGAGAGTAAGTCCTGCTAAACAGGAGTCCTCTCGATCCCGAAGAGTTAATGCGACAGACAAGGCAATAGTAGCGCCTGCGGACTCTCCAAAAATAACCAATTGATTAGCACTTATCCCTAAACTTTCTTGTTCTTGTTTGAGCCAAGAGATTACCGACAAAACTTCATCTCTCTGAACAGGATATGTAAACTCAGGTGCACGACGATAATCAACGGCACACACGACACAACTACTAAGCAAAGCTAGACTTCTCATTGTTCTTGCGTGCGAATCTAATGCTCCAGCCCAAAATCCAGCCCCACGAATAAAAATGATGCACGGCAACTTTGTGTTTTGACTTGGATAATTCATCCGCACCGGAATATTCCCATGAGGCCCCGCTACTGAATAATCAGTAGTCGCAGAGATTTCCGGCAAATCTTGATTAAGGGACTTGAAATAAAGATCTTGTTTTGCGCGAGCAACTAAAATATCCGTACTCAATGGGTCACCAGGAATAGCGCCCGTTAATTTTTGAGCACTTGCAGCTTCTAAATACGTATTAAACACCTTATCTCCACAATTTTTATAGTAAAAATCTATTTTAGTTAAAGTTATTTTAAACCCAAAGTTTATTTTTTAAACAAATGCTTAAAAATATATTTTATTGTCTTTTCAAGGCATTTTCAGAGATTTTCATCCGTATTTATACTTAGTTTTATCAATCTTTCTATAAAGAAAGTTCATACTAATTAAATGATTAAAGAGACAGTTCGCTGATTAGCCCTCAGATTTACTTCCCCCCATGAAAAACTTGCACACCCGATACCCACTATCCCTAATATTCACATTCTTTTGTGTGATATTAAGCTTTTATGCTTCAGCACAAAGTAGTCCTAGTGACTTTCCTAATAGACCCGTTAAGCTTGTAGTCCCCTACGCACCCGGTGGTCCAACTGATATTATTGCTAGACTCATTAGTCAAAAATTAGCTGAATCGTGGAAGCAATCTGTCATTATTGATAATCGGCCCGGTGCCAATGGCAATATCGGCACAGCAATGGTTGCAAAATCACCAGGAGATGGTTATACAATTTTGCTCAACACAAGCTCAGTTGCAGTCAACGCAAGCTTGTTTTCTAATCCGGGATATAGTCTCGAAAAGGATTTTATCGGTGTAGCAAATGTAGCCTCTAGCCCAAATATCATTATTGCTGGTACTAGCCTTCAGGCTAAAACACTTAAAGAAGCAATTGAACAGTCAAAATCAGGTAAGTTAAATTACGGCTCTCCTGGTGAAGGAACTACCCCACATCTTTCAGCTGAATATTTGTTTAAGGTCCTAGCAAAAGTAAATGTTGAACCTATTCATTACAAAGGGGCAGGCCCTGCAGTCAATGCAGCACTCTCTGGAGAAGTTCAATTTAGCAGTGTGGCTGTGCCGGCCGCTAGTCAATTTATTAAAGCAGGTCGCCTAAGAGGACTTGCCGTTACAAGCGCAAAGAGATTGCCTACACTCCCCGATGTTCCTACAGTTGCGGAATCTGGTTACCCAGGGTTTGAAGACTATACCTGGGTTGGTGTTTTTATGCCCATATCGACGCCACGTTATATCGTAGAAAAAACCAATACAGATATTCAAAAAATTCTTAATGATCCTCAATTTAAAGAGCGTTTAGCAACTATCGGATTTGATGCCGTAGGTGGTAACGTTGACCTATTTAATAACTACTTAAAAACTGAAGCCGATAAGTGGGCAAAAGTTGTCCATGAAATTGGCATTCCAAAACAATGATGAAAACAATATCTGATGTTTTAGCTCCTATTCGCAGAGTCATTACAGACAACAACACATCTGGAAAATCTTTTTTTCTAGAAGATGGCCCTTCACCATCTATCAAGAAGGTTCCCGAGCGTCCAGGTTACCGCGTCACTAACCTATGGAGAACGACAGAGTCTCCAGTCAAAGTTCATGCGCCAGATACGATCACACAGCATGTGGGTGTTCTACCTGCCCCGCTTGGTAACGTTCTGCGTATTATTGACTATCCACCTGAGCCTAAAGATCCCGCTGAAATCAAACGACTTCAAGATGCTACATTCTCGCAACTCTATAAAGATGCAGGGCATCATTTAAAGCCGGGAGATCATCCTGGAATGCATATTACTAAAACTGTAGACTACGCCCTCGTTCTTGCTGGTGAAATGACGGCAATTATGGAAACAGAGGAAACAGTTTTAAGAGCTGGAGATGTATTAATTCAACGCGGGACAAATCATGCTTGGGCTAACCGATCAGATTTTCCAGCTCGGATTGCATTTATTTTGATAGACGGACAAGATTAATACTGGAGAATAATCATGAATCAATATACAAAACACTTTTTAGCAGCCTGGATATGCACCCTAGGCACATTCTCTTTCTCGCTCTTTGCCCAGAATTCAACCTATCCTAATAAACCGATTCGCTTCGTCGTACCTTTTGCTCCAGGTGGATCAACTGACGTAACGGCTCGCATTATTGGACAAAAGATTTCAGAAATATTGAAGCAACAAGTCTTCGTTGAGAACCGTGCTGGCGCAGGTGCTAGTATCGGCATACAGAATGCTGCAACCTCAGCCCCAGATGGTTATACGATATTGGTTGTCTCACCATCAATTATTGTCAATGCCACTTCAATGGGAGCGTCAGCAGGATATAAGCCTCAAGATTTTGAAGTCGTATCATTTGCGAGTAACTTACCAATGGGTATTTTTGTGAATGAAAAAATTCAGGCAAATAATCTTGAAGAATTACACCAAATCGCACTTAAAGAACATCTATCATTCGCTACAGCTGGTAACGGGACTCCGCCTAGCATGACGTGTGAAAACTTATTTCGTATTATCTGGAAGTCTGATGTTACTCATATCCCTTACAAAGGATCAAGCCCAGCACTACTTGCCACAGTCAGTGGTGAAACTCCGATTACTTGTGGAGCAATGACTGGTGTGACTCCGTTTGCAAAACAAGGTAAGGTCAAAGTACTCGCCGTATCCAGTGAGAAACGCTTAGCGAGCCTACCGAATGTGCCTACAGTGATTGAGGCTGGCTATCCCCAATTAAGAGATGATCTTTGGACAGGCGTATTTGTCCCTAAAAATACACCCCTTGAAATCAAACAAAAAATTAATCAAGCTATTAACTTGGCACTTCAAAGCCCAGAAGTGATTGAAAAGCTTGATATCAATGACTTAGTTCCCATGGGTGGAAACCTCCAACAAAATACAGAGTACTTTAATTCTGAAATTGTGCGTTGGAATAAGACTATTTCATTAATTAAATCGAAGTAGTTTTCTCTTGTTGCCTTGAAATATTAGGCAATTTTAAACTCATTATGAAACTAATCATAGCAACAATAATCGTAAACCAAACAGCATGATGCACTCCCTCAATTAAAAATAATCGAGCTTGCTGTAATAATTCAAGCGCATTCAGACCAAGATGGTTGGCAACTTGTTGGAACTTTTCTTGGTCAAGTTCTCTTACTAATATCTGCGGAGAGCTCAATAAATTGATAACACTTTCGTCTGAAATGCCCAGTTGATTTAAATGCTGGCCTACCGTATTACTAAAGCTAACATTAACAATTAGCCCGCCAATACTAGCTCCAAACATTCCTCCTACAGTTCTTAGGGTCTGAATCAAGGCCGATGAGGAACCCAAATCCGTTCTAGCAACTGTTGCTTGCATTTGCACAATTAAATTGGGGATCTGAAAACCAAGCCCCAACCCACATATAGCAAAAGAAATTAATAAATAAAGGTCATCACTATACTGATCTGCCTGAGATATGAGTAGCATTCCTAGTATTAAAAAACAAACACCGCCCGGATAGAGATATCGCGAATTGTGGACCCGCGTAATTAATCGCCCATTAATAATGCTACCTACAGTCATCGTTACAAGAATAGGAGTCACCAAACCACCAGCCACCTTAGGTGATAAAGAGAAACCTGCCTGAAGTAGTAGCGGCATATATAACACTAAAACAAATAACATAAATCCACTAAAGAAAGCGAGTAATGAAAGCGTCCTAACTACAGGGTTCTTCAAAAGATGGGATGGCGTGATCGGTGACGTACTTTTGAGCTGATGCTTTATAAAGAGATATCCAAAGCCAATAGAAAGTGTAATTAAGCTCCAAAAGATCCAACTTAAAAACCCTAAGGATGAACTTAACTCTGATGTAACTAAGAGAGTAGATAGCGCAAGAATGAGAAGAATAACTCCAGCCCAGTCTAATCCAATTTTTTCTTTTTGATGATGAATGATCACTGGTAAATATCGCCACACTACGGCAAGTGCCAAAGCACCCAGAGGAATATTGACATAAAAAACGCTACGCCAACCAAAATGCTCTGTCATCCAACCACCTAGTGCAGGACCAACTGCTGAAGAAATTCCAAAAGCAGAAGAAATCATGACTTGCCATCTAACCCTCTCCTTTAATTCCGGGAAAAGATCTGGAATCGAAGCAAATGCAGTACCGATCAACATGCCGCCACCAATACCCTGCAATGCTCTTGCAACAACTAGTTGAATCATCGTTCCTGAGAGCGCGCATAACACAGATGAGATAGTGAATATCGCGATAGCAGATGTTAAGAATGACTTTCTGCCATAGATATCCCCCAACCGACCAACAATCGGAATAAGAACTGCACTTGTCAAGAGATACCCCGTTGCAACCCAAGGATACAAGGTATAACCCTTAAGCTCTGCAACGATACTGGGTAAAGCTGTACTTACGATAGTTTGGTCTAATGCGATAAGCATAATGACCAATGAGATACCAATCATTGCAGTTACGGGGCGAGCAGTCATGGAATCATTTTAATGGTTAACTCAGCTTGCTGTTAATAATGACTAAGGATAATAACTAAGGATAGTGACCCAGCAAAGTTATTAACTTACCTTAGCCACTATTCATTAAAGCTAATTTCAATACGCAGGATCGCGATGTACGGCCCGAATAGCATCAATTGCATCAATGGTTGACTGATCAAGAACTGTACCAAATGCGTCACAGTTCTCATCTAATTGAGCCACACTGGTGACCCCAATAATCGTACTCGCCACTTGCCACTTGGTATAGCAAAAAGCAAGGGCCATCTGTGTTGGCGTCATCCCACGTTCTTTAGCCAGTGCGTTATAAAGCCTTGCAGCTACAAGTGCAGTATCCCTACCCCAACGTTGTTTACGAACTGATTCAAATTTTGCAATTCTCGCATCAGCTGGAGCACTCGGTCCCGCTGTACCAGATTGATCATACTTACCAGTTAACAATCCAAACCCCAGTGGAGAATACGCAAGTAAAGATACGCCGTACATGTATAAGCTTTCATCGAGCGCATTTTCAACCACACGATTGACTAGGCAATAAGGATTTTGCACTGTTGCAATTTTAGGTAAGCCATGCTGGTCTGCCAAACGAACAAATTCTCCAACCCCATAAGGTGTCTCATTGGACAAACCGATAGCACGTACTTTACCTGCGGTAACTAACTTACCCAACGCTTCAAGTTGCTGATGAATTGAAGTTAATTCTGAGTTAACCAGTTTAGGATCAAAATCACGAATACCAAACACGGGAACATGCCTTACTGGCCAATGGATTTGATACAAATCAATCACGTCCGTATTTAAGCGCTTTAAACTTCCATGACATGCAGCCTCTATATCACTTGGCGTTACATTAGAGCTACCACCACGAACCCATGGCATACCGCGAGATGGGCCAGCAACTTTAGTCGCAAGTAAAAACTGTTCACGCTTACTTGGACTATTTTTAAGCCAGTTGCCCATGATTTTCTCAGTAATATTGAATGTCTCTGCTCGCGTAGGCACAGAGTACATTTCAGCAGTATCTATAAAATTGATTCCGCGCTCTAACCCACGATCTAAAATTTGATGCGCTGTAGACTCTGGAACTTGCTCACCAAAAGTCATCGTCCCCAAACAAATTGGAGTGACTCTCAAATCAGACTGGCCTAGCTGTACTTTATTCATTGTTAATCCCTATGTTTCTAATGGTTATTCAATACATTATATGAGTAAGAAGAAAAGAGGATTATTTTTCCACCTTCAAACTTCATCAAAATTAATTACTACTTTTCCTCAAGAAATTGAAAATTGCCAGAAGCAAAGACAATCTTGCCTCCTACCATTGTCAACTCTGACTGTGTTCGATTGATTTCATCAATAGGAATAGTAAATATGTTTTGATCAAGAATTGCCAGATCAGCATATTTACCTACCGCCAAATCTCCTCGTAAAGGATGGTCTGGCAAAAATCTAGCGCTTCCATTGGTATACAAAGAAACCGCTTCAAATCGTGTTAATAATTGAGAGCTTTCTCGTCCAAGTCTTCCATCAATGCTTCTCCCACTAATAAGCCATTCAATCGCTATAAATGGATTAAAATCCATGACACGGTGAGCGTCAGTACCTGCACCCACAGGTAACCCCATAGTCATCGCCTGACGAATACGAGGGGAACTCTTCAACGCATCTAAACCATACTTTTCCTCAAAACCTCTTGATTGAAAATAGAGGGCGTCTTGAACCAACCAACCAAGACTCAATTTTTTCATCCGTAATAAAGTTTTATCATCAATATTATTTAAATGGGCAATCGACCAACGTAAATCGGCGGTGGAATAAGTCGCTTGAACCTGCTCAATTACATCAAGCAATCGATTAATAGATTCATTATTATTCCAATGAAAAGTAGCTGTAATTTTTTTAGCAGCAGCCCACTGTAAAACCTCTTGTAATTGCCTTTGATCCTCTTCCGTGGGAGATTCATTGTTATACATCCCCCAAGTGACATTTTCACCAATCCCATTCCAATGAAGTAGAGCATCATTCTCAGGTCTGGATTGAATTATTTTTTTAAAATCCTCTAACTCAGAATCACGTTTGGGCGCCGAAAAGCTATAAGAAATTCGAATCGGAAGTTCTTTATCGTGATGAAGCTTCCATAAAATTGCATAAGACTCTATAGGAAAGTTATACCCTCCAGGATCTATGACACCAGTCAACCCCAGTTGATTTAATTTTCTAAAAAATAATTTGGAGCTTAAATACTTTTCTTCAAATGTGGTTTGAGGTAGAAACTCAAATAAATCGCTAATCGTGCGAGCATTACCATTTAACCACCCTGTTGGATTACCAGATTTGTCCTGTACAACTTCGAGACGAGATAGTAATTCAGAATTAGACATCACTCCGAGCGCCTCTATTCCTCCTGGAGAAATAAAAACAGAGGAGTAAAGCTTCTGAATATAAAGGTAATGGTCAGGCGCTGCGCTTAGCAACTGCTCTTTTGTGGGCAAGTGCCCTTCCTTAAATTGTTCAGGTACCCAACCGCCAGCAATAATGATCCAAGTTCCTTTTGGCTTAGCTTTAGCCGCAGTTCTAATATAGTCCAAAGCATCAGGTATGGTCTTGATCCCACGCCAACTAGCCTCACTTTGATAACTCAATCCTGCCCGAATGGCATGAATATGTGAATCAATTAGTCCAGGTATGATCAACTTACCCCTAGCATTGATTTTTTTAGTTCTCGAACCTACGAACGATTTTAATGATGAATAACTTCCTATAGCTATGATTTTCTGATCTTTGATTGCAATAGCACTCACATAAGTTTCATCCTGTTGCAAAATATGTGCGTTAAAAATAATAGAGTCGGCAAATTGAAGCCTTAACTGCCCGAATGAACTTTGAGCTACTGTTATAGATAAGATGCTAATCAGACAAAATAGAAACTTCTCTCGCATTTGCGTTTAGTTCTTTTGCATAATGCAATCTGTTTCAACCAACTTGCTCGATTTTTGTGGGCGACGAACTAATTTAACTTGTTTATAACCACTTTTTTCACAAGAAATTATGACCGCGTCAATTTTAACTGTAGGCCTGATATGTGTTCTGTAGACACCTAAGATGTTTGACGTAAGGGTTACAGTTGGCCCTGAATTTTCTTTTAATATTACTGTAGCTTTAGTGATATGTGTGCCCCGCTCATCACGAACAAATCCAAAAAATGCAGGACCATTTTCTGATGTGTCGTCTGGGTAACCATCTTCAAGACCTCCCGCCAGAACCATCACGGAAGATGCCATAAGACATAAACTTGTAAGTAAGATGCTGTTTCTTTTATATCGCAAGGTCATTTCTATTCCTATAATAATTTATCGCCAGTAAAACTTTAACGAGTAAATTAGTGCTGGAATAACATCGAGTAACCAACTCATTGACTTACCCCTTTAATTTGCGGGAGAACCTTTTAATACCCATGCAATGATTTTATTCAGATTCTCTTCAGTAACATCGGGATGAGCTGGCATAGGAATCTTCCCCCATGAACCAGCACCACCATTGCGTACTTTTGCAACAAGAGTTTTTTGAATATCACTTTGCCCTTGATATTTTTCCGCAATACTTTTAAATGCAGGCCCAACTAATTTTTGAGAAGCATTATGACAAATGAGACAGCCATTTGCCCCAGCAAGTGCAGCTGGTGATGGTTCATCTGCAGCACTTACAATGTTTGATAAACAAATTAAAGAAATTAGGATGAGTAATTTTTTCATATGCAAATACACTTTCATTAATTAGCTAAAGGGTTTGGACGTATCTGAACTTTAAATATCTTAGGTGGGAGCTCCTTACCACCATCACCACTATGGAAGTTGTTACGCGTTCCCGAAGTAGTCCAAACAGCGCGACCTTTCCATCCAGCATTAATATCATCAATCCGACCATCAACATTCTTTGTAAAGAAGCCCAATGGATAAGGAATTCTTAAAGTAACAAGCTTACCCTTAACAACAGCAATGAGGGCTTCACCACCACTTGAAGAAGCAATAGGAACATCTTTACCTAAGCCAAGGGTGTTATATAAGTCAACCCAAATATAATAGGCCCCATCAGCACTGCCTTTAGGATCATTTACATTTTTAAACTGTGGGCCAGGCAAGCGATAGAGTGTCCAACCCTCTGGACAATGTTTACCTTCCGCTGCTGATGGTCCATTCAGTGGGCCCTTACATTTCAAACGATCAAAACTCGCTATTTGACCGCTTGCTAATACTGTCCAAGCCACTCCTTTAGAGTCAACATCAACTCCGCGTGAACCAAAGGTTCCTTCGGGTGATTGATAGATTTCTGATAGAGAGGTATTTGCTGGGTCTGATCCAGGCACTAAGCGAATGAGGTAACCCGGTTGATCATTGCGTGAGAAACCAACATCCATGGATTGCCCCCAAATAGAATCATCAAGAGGACTTGGTTGAAGGCCATAAAATGCCGCCATCACCCTTTTATCTTTGGTTGGGTCTAAAGCTTGATTAGCTTCAACATATTCATCACGCTTACCATTTCCATTGGTGTCGAGAATAATGGGAGTCCAGCCTTGTGACTTTTTCTCGTCCTTTGTCTCTAAATACATCTTGGTATTCAGCCAACCGACAACACCTGAGGCAGGTGAACCTCCACTTGTCCACAACGTATCATTTTTATCTCTTGCAAAATAAACATGGTGCGTTGTAAAGCAAGTGTTAATCAAACTCCACTCTTTGGTCTTTGCATCATACATGCTCAATTGGCGAGCAGACTCATTGAGTGGAACTACTTTTGCAGAAGGATGATCTGATCCTTTTTTACAGAAATCAGGATTTGCACTTGGTCTCATTTTTGCAGCAAACCATAAGTTTTCTTTTTGATCCCAAATTAAATTATGGATACTGGTATGTCCATCCCAAATTTTTTCATCTCCCCAATACGCAGATTCAGCTTTTGGCAACTCTAAAGATGATGTATTTTTAGGATCTAAGAAAGGCATCCTTATCTGACCAACAGTATTAGTTTTAGGATCTAAAGTAGGAACTAAATCTGTACTCTCTTCAGGAGATCCGTAAATTAGACCATTTGCGTTTAGTGTCGGATTTCGCTTATCAGTCGATATTGCATCATGCAAATAATATTTGGCATCTGACCAGTTCCACATCGTGTAAACAGCATTTCTTTCAATCCCCTGTGGTCTTGTTGGCTTTGCAAATGGAACTTCTCCTTTAGCAATACGATCAGTCCAATCCGCCAAAATCGTCAAGGATCTCTCAGGCCCCATGCGCCCAAGGCCTAAGGCCATATTAGCCATCCCTTGACCAGCTTGCGTCCGATATGCCCAAGCTAACTCTGAGTCGCCTTGCGCTTTTTTTGTAAATAACTCAGGTACTTCTCTTATACCTTTTGGTCCAAAAGCATGACAAGACTGACAAGAATTCTTGAGGGTATCTACCCAGTAATACTGTTTTTTCATGACTGCAGGAATGCCGTTTCCTTTTTCACCCGTACCAGGAAATTCATCGGCTTTGGGGACATTGATCATTGAATACCAATACATACCAGGATAATATTGAGCTGCTTCTCTTGCAGTCGGTGCCTGAATGGCTTTCAAAGAAATTAACTGCCCCGGTTTAGCTGTTGTCTTCGCAGAATCAACGAGCCCGTAACCCCGCACCCAAACTTGATAATTTGCCTTAGGTAATTCGGGAAGTAAAAATCTCCCCTGATCATCGGTGATTACAATTTTGGCAAATTTAGTTGGTAAATCATTTGTCTCAGCAATAACCCAAACGCCAGCTTCAGGGCCGCTCACTCCTTTGACAACTCCACCGATATCAACAGGACTTATTTTTACCTGCGCTAAAGAGTTATAAGATACAAAACTCAAAAAGCATGTGAGTAACAATCCCAATGGGTTCAATTTCATGACCGTCTCCGAATGTATTTGTGTTTGATTTATATTTATTATTATTTTAAGCATAATACCTAATCAAAAAGCTAGGTTATACCCTTAAGTTGATGACTTTTAATCAGAACTATGAGAATTATTGAATAACCCATTTCTCAGCATTGAGAGATTCATCACATTGACACTGACTACTTTGGCTTGCATCAACTATATAAAGGAATCAGTATCTTTGGATTCTAAAAATTTCCATACTACGCGCAAACCCTCTAATAACCTTACCACCTAGTTTTTCTATAGGATCTATATGATTAATATTAGAAAAAGTTTTTAAGTCAAAAAGTATATCTCCATCTTGGGCTTCATCACTTAATCTTGCTGCAATATTACATACGCTACCAATTGCTGCATAATCATAGCGCCCCTCAAATCCTATCATCCCTAAAGTTGCAAAGCCTCGAGTGACGCCTACTCCTAATCCTAACTCAAATCCCATTTTTTTCCAGTTATCCCTTAATTTTGGGAATTCACGTTGCATTTCAATAGCGAGCTCAATTGCATTCTGACTATGGTTTTCCATTGGAATCGGATCATTGAAAAAAATCATGATCCCGTCACCCGCAAAGTGCTCTAAGGTTCCATTATGTTTAGTGATTAAACGCCCCATCTCAGAATGGTACTCAGTGAGTACCTTCATCACCTCCTCTGGTTCTGCAGAATCTACAAATGTCGTAAACCCCCTCAAATCAATAAAGACTACAGATATCTCTTTACGATGTGGATTGAAAACGATATCTTTGTCTTTGAGTAAGATTTGATTAGCAACTTGGTCTGGCAAAAATCTTTTTAAGGTACCTAACTTCTCTAATTCTTTGACCTGTTTAGAAACTTTTTCTTCAAGTTTAATATTTATATCTTCTAATTCGCGACTTTTTTCCAATATCTCTTCTTGCAAAAATTTAATTCTTAACAAGGATTTAACGCGAGCAAAAAGATCATTTTGATTGATGGGCTTAGTCAAAAAATCATCGGCTCCAGCTTCAATCCCTTGAATTCTTTCTGAGTCATCTAAGGAAGTTACAAGAATAATAGGAAGCAAACTCGTTGATTCTTGAGCACGTAATCTTTGACAGACTTCATAACCCGAAATACCTGGCATCATCACATCAAGCAAAACTAAATCTGGTTTTTTTTCTTCGATTAACTTAATCGCTTCATCACCACCCGTTGCAAGATAGACCTGATAACCCCGACTTTCTAAAAGTGCAGAAATCAGCTTTAAATTAACAGGATTGTCATCAACGGCAAGAATATGAATTAAAGAATTATCCATATGAATTATTTGATGAGTCGGTCAGTTCGCAATTGCATTTCTTTAGTAATTTTTATGCCTAATTTTTTTGCCGTTTTTAGATTAATAACCCTTTTAAACACTGATGATTCATAAAGAGGTAATTTACTGACAGGCGTTCCCTTTAAAATTTTATCCACATAACCCGCAGCGTTTTCATAAGCATCAAATATATCATTCCCATAACTTGTTAACATACCAGCTTCAGCTAACTTATCCCATTGAGCATAAGTGGCTATGTTGTATTTAATTCCTAATTCGGCAATTTGAAAACGCTGTGAAGCATAAAGAGGGTTTTGTAAAATAATTGCTGATTGAATTCTTTTCTTAGACATGCTCTTAAATGCCTCTTCAATTTCGAGAGGATTTGATGCAAAATAGTTGGTATATTCAAATCCAAAGGTCGGGGTTGCTTTTTGAAACAAGTCAAACAAATACTCCCTTAATTTGCCTCCCGAATTAATTAATGTTGCAACTTGAGTAGATTTAGGTTGCATCCACCGCACAGTTTCAAGTAACTTCAGACTAACGTTATCTAATAGATAAGAAGTTCCAGTCACATTGCCTTCTGGGTGGGATATATTTTCAATGACTTGGGAACTCACCGGCTCAATCATTCCAACACCAACAATAGGAATATCTTTAACAAGCTTCATAACTTCTAAAATTACAGTGGTCGTCGCAATAACAATGACATTCACACCCTCATGAACCAACTCAGTCGCAAGACTTTGAATCTTGCTGTAGTCGTTTAAGACAT
>CAIJNI010000041.1 GCA_903821995.1 uncultured beta proteobacterium | reverse complement strand
ACTTGGCGGAGACGAGAAGATTCGAACTTCCGATCCAGGGTTTAGCCAGATGCTCCCTTAGCAGGGGAGTGCCTTCGACCACTCGGCCACGTCTCCAATTTACATCAACAACGCTAACCTGCTATTTTAGTTTAGAAACACCCTTTTACTCAAGCATTCTCTCTAAACTTTCGTAACAAGCTGTTTTAGAAAGGATAAGTCGCTGAGAAATTGACTCGCCAATTGCCAGGAGAAGATTCAACGTTGGTAGTCGAATACCCGTCATAACTTCCAATAGCCTTTGCCAAAGCTAAATTATAAGAAAGCCGACCAAGCTTTCCCGCCAGCAAAAAGCCAATATCTTGCAGAGTGTATGTGTCGTTATAAAGCCCTGTGACTGCATTTAAATTAGGTCGGACGATACCACCGTCATAGAAGATACCAAAGTAATCTGTTGAATTGATATCTTGATGAAGTTCCAAAGTAATCACAGCCCCCATATCACCAGTACCATCAACGGTGGTAAATGCCCTCACACCAGTTAACCCCCCAATAGAAATACGGTTATAGCCATCTAAGTTACGACTCGGCAAAAAGATGGAGTGGAATTTGATGATGTAATCAGAACTTTCATCATATAAATCACCTTGAACATTTAAATTCACATCAAATTTTGAATAGCGTCCATTTTGTGAGTCTGTTCCAGTGATATAGGACAACTCATACAATTGATCATTCTTAGTAGCAAGTTTTTGATTATCTGCTGTTAACTTAAATTTAAATAAATTATCTGAAATACTATTTAGCTCTACACCATTTAATGCTAGATTACTAACTGAATTTCTTTGTGAAACATCAAATAAAGATTTAAAAACAAAAGCGCGTTGGAACCCTAATAAATAGGTTGCTCCTACACCATACTCTGTAGTTTGCCCTGTAGTTGCGGCGTCCCCACCTAAAATGCTACGAGTATTGACGTGACTTAAATATAGTCTATATTTCCCGTCAATACTCCTTGGATTGAATTCATAATCGCCACGTGCAAAAGCCATACCTTTTGACGCTTGAGCCACTAAAGTCGCAGAAGAGTCCGCTGTTAATCCATCGAAAGACATAATAGCTAATGCCTGATCACGGCCAAATTGATTTAAACCATAATTATTATATTGAGCAAGACCACCCATAAATTTAAGCGGCTTTGCTTCATCATCTGCTTCCATCTTAATGACTAAATCAACTAAATCATTACCTGCGGGCCTGATGACAAGATTCAGTTCTACAGGGTAATTAAATGAGATTGAATCTAATATTTGATCAAGAGCAAATGTGTCGACCTTTTGCCCTGGCAATACTGCACTCTTAAATGCACTGAGAATTTTCGACTCAAATAACCTTCTTAACTCAGGATCTTCAGTCTCAACTGTAGTTGACCTAATTTGAGGCATATCAATTTTGATATTTAATTCTTCTCCGTCACTCTTTGCCTTTTTATCCACATTTAAAAAGGCAAAAATTCCTTCTTTTCTAAATTTAGTGAAGAATTTTTCTTTAAATATGGCGAGTTTCTGATTAGAGACTTCTTTACCCTGATAAGGTTTCCAATAAGCTTCGATTTCTTTACGATATT
>CAIJNI010000040.1 GCA_903821995.1 uncultured beta proteobacterium | reverse complement strand
TAACCTATTGAAATCATTACGATTTCTACTTCTAGACCCCATGGTTAAGTCCATTATGAGTCCTCTGCTCTAACCAACTGAGCTAACGGCCCCGTGCTTCTTAAAAATTAATCTTCTTCTAAGAAACTCTTAAGCTTGTCGCTACGGCTCGGATGGCGCATTTTACGTAAGGCCTTAGCTTCAATCTGACGAATACGCTCACGTGTCACATCAAATTGCTTACCTACTTCTTCCAAAGTGTGGTCAGTACTCATCTCAATACCAAAGCGCATTCTGAGAACTTTTGCCTCTCTTGGTGTTAAAGAATCTAAGATATCTTTCACAACATCACGCATAGAATCATGCAGAGCAGCTTCGGCAGGAGCTAATGTATTACCATCTTCAATAAAATCACCCAAATGTGAATCTTCATCATCACCAATCGGCGTTTCCATTGAAATCGGCTCTTTAGCAATCTTCATAATTTTACGAATCTTGTCCTCAGGGATTTCCATCTTCAGCGCCAATGTTGCTGCATCTGGCTCAATCCCAGTCTCTTGCAAAATCTGACGACTAATGCGGTTCATCTTATTAATCGTTTCAATCATATGAACCGGAATACGAATTGTTCTAGCTTGATCTGCAATTGACCTTGTAATCGCTTGACGAATCCACCAAGTGGCGTAAGTTGAGAACTTATATCCACGACGGTATTCAAACTTATCTACTGCCTTCATTAGTCCAATATTTCCCTCTTGGATTAAATCCAGGAACTGTAAACCGCGGTTCGTATATTTCTTAGCGATCGAAATCACCAAACGTAAGTTAGCAACAGTCATTTCTCTCTTTGCCATCCGAGCACGTTTCTCACCAGCCGTCATCTGTTTATAGACTTCTTTTAGTTCCGGAATAGGGAGAACTACTTTGCTCTGTAAATCGATTAGCTTTTGCTGAAGCTCTTGGATCGCTGGAACATTTCTTTCCAAAAGAGCACTATAAGGCTTAGGATCTTTTAATAATGTATCTGTCCAAGTAATATTCAAGGCGTTCTTCTGAAATCCATTAATAACTTCCGCTCTTGGAACTCCTACTTTTTCAACTAAAATATTAGCAATACTTCTTTCATGAGACCACACTTGATTTACTTGAGAACGCATGGTGTCGCATAAACGCTCAACACTCTTTGCTGTTAATCTAAAGCCCAATAACTCATTACGGATAATGGTCTGAGATTTAATGTAGTTTGCTGAGTTATATCCTTCTTTATCATATGCGCGGCGCATTTTGTCAAAATTAGTCCTGATAATGGCAAATTTCTCTAAAGAAAGCTGCTTTAACTCTTCTAATTGTTTTGCTGAAGCAGCAGTGGCAGCGCCACCACCGTCATCATCTTCGCCATCATCTTCAGATAACTCATCAACCTCATCTAATTCAACTTCTTCAATCGCAGTCATAGGAATGTCCTCTGCATTTGGGTCTACTAACCCATCCACAAAATCATCTACTTCAATTGTCCCTGCTACGATTTGATCAGCACTCTCTACAATTTCAGCAATCGTCACTGGGCAAGCTGACAAAGCCATCACCATATCTTTAAGACCAGCTTCGATCTTCTTCGCGATAACAATTTCACCTTCGCGAGTCAATAAATCTACTGTGCCCATTTCACGCATATACATACGAACGGGGTCAGTTGTTCGACCGAACTCAGAGTCAACCGCACCTAAAGCTGCTTCAGCTTCTTCTTCAGCTTCTTCTTCAGAGGTTGCAGCTATTGCGTTTTCATTTAGAATTAAAGTTTCAGCATCTGGCGCCTGTTCATAAACAACAATACCAATATCGCTAAGCAATGAAATCAAAGTCTCTAATGAATCCATGTCTGAAAGTTCATCAGACATCACATCGTTGATTTCTCCATGCGTCAAATATCCACGCGATTTACCCATCTTAATAAGATGCTTAAGACGAGCACGTCGTAATTCTTGTTGCTCTTCGCTACCTAATTTGGTGGCATTGAACTCAAGCAATAAAGCTTTCTCTTTTGCCTTGCGATCCCTGGCTTTTTGCCTATCAGTTCTAATATCTGCATTGGGATCAACTGGCTCTTGAATTTTTGGTTTACGTCCACGCGTCTTTTTAACTGGCACATCAAGATCTGAACTAATGTCATGCAATACATCGGATAATTGGGCTTCTGCTTGATGCTCTAAGTCTTTTACTTCTGACTCAATCTCTTTAATTACCTTTGTTTTTTTCGGTAATTTTTCAATAAGCTCTTTGCCTTTTGGAACTGATTTCGCAGGCTTAATATCTTTTACAGACTTTGCGGGTGATTTTTTAAGAGCCAAAGCTGCTCTTTTCGAAGCAGCATTCTCTTTCGCAGTTTCCTTAATCTTATCTTTTGGAGCTGATTTTGATAGCGCTTTCGGTATAACTTTAGAAATAGGTTTTACTGTTGGTTTTTGATGAAGGACTTTTTTTGCAACAATTTTTCCACTTGGTGTTTTAGTCACTGTTTTTTTCACGACAGTTTTCACTGTTTTTGTACTAGTTTTAATATTTGCCTTTGGTTTGGTTTTTAAGCTCGTAATCGTTTTTTTAGCCATAGGCTTTACTACCTTAGCTAAGATCTTTGGTTTTTTTGAAACTGAAATTGCACTTTTGTTAACAACTTTTTTGGCAACGGGTTTCATGTTTTTTGTTGGCTTAGAGATGCTTTTTTTAACTGGAATGGTCTTTGGCATTTTTGCTCGAGGAGTGTTAAAAAATTGAAAAAAGTTAAAAGCTACCGTTTATACTGACCTCATCTTTACTGTTCTTCAAGAATAGACTTTTTATTTAGATAAATAAGTAGCCCAATTTACTCAGTCAAGTCTTTGAAATCACTAACATTAATTAGCCTTGTATTATACTGCTTTTTAGGGTAATTTCCTAATAATGTGTCAGAATTTTTACCTATTTGTGTAAATAATTAACAGATTTATCTTAGCGTCTCATCTTAGTTAAACGACGATATTCTTCGATTTCCTCCTGATTTGCCTCATTTTTTTGTATTTTTTGGGCAATATTTTCTAATTTTATTTTTATCATTTCTTGATCAAGTTTTTTTATTGATCCCAGTAGATGAGTTTGCGCCTCAGTTTGAACCATCTCCGTTGCAAAAATATTTTTTAATAGATTTTTATAGTAAACAACATATTCCGAATTTTCTAATGTACTTTGAAACAAAGCAAAGTTCGAGTGCTCTGTTTCTTTTTCACAGTAACTTAATAAGTCCCCCATGATTTTTCTAACCTCTATGGATCTTTGCTCAGCTGCATCTAAAAAAAGTTCTTTTTGTTCAGGTTTTAGCTCTTTTGCTAAAAGTGGAAACTGGACAAATATCTTCATTAACTGATCAATAATTTCCAGATGAAGCACCGGCAGTTGCTTAGCAATTTCTTCTAAGGATCTTTTTTCTTGTTTACGCTTCCACTGTTCACGCGTCAAGGGAGCCTCTTTTTTAAAGACCCTATAAGTTGAAGCTATCAATGTTTTATTTAAAGGACTATTCCCTTCTCTTTTAATAACTTGAGATCTTTGCGTCACAGGTAATCCATAGTACTTTTCCAACTCAGGCAAACTTGTCCCCGTTTTATTAGCGATTTCCCTGAGGATTTGCCCTCTAAAAGCTATTGCTGGCATTTTTTGGACATATTGCTTTGCATTATTTTGTGCTTGTGCTCTACCCTCAGGGGTTTCCCAGTCATGCCCCTCAATGATGATCTGTAAGAAAAAAGCAGATAAAGACATTGAAATGTTAACCTGATTATTAAATGCCTCTGGTCCATTCTCTCTTATGAAGCTATCTGGGTCGTGCTCCTGAGGTAAAAATAAAAATCGAATTTCTTTATCATCAGCTAGCATCGGAATGCTCGCCTCAAAGGCCCTCTTTGCTGCTCTTTTTCCTGCTGCATCACCGTCAAATGAAAAAATTATTTTTTCCGCATTACGCATTAATAAAGAAATATGCTTATCTGTACATGCGGTGCCTAGAGTAGCAACAGCATTTGAAAAGCCAAGTTGGGCAAGCGCAACAACATCCATATACCCTTCACAAACCAAAACGTATGACATTTCGCGAATACTTTTTCTAGCTTCAAATAAGCCGTATAGAGTCTGCCCCTTACTAAACAAAACTGTCTCGGGGGAGTTTAAATATTTTGGCTCACCCTTATCTAATATTCGACCGCCAAAACCGATGACCTGACCTTTAGTGTTTCGGATCGGAAACATGATGCGATCTCTAAATCGGTCATATCTTTTAATTCCCTTAGTTGTTTCCTCACCTTGAATCATTAATCCCACATTAACGAGCGAAGTTGCTACCGCCTCATCTTCATAACTCCCAAATGTTTGGTCTAGGTTTTGCCATGCATCGGGTGCAAAACCTAGACCAAAGTGTTTAGCAATTTCTCCAGACAAGCCACGACCCTTTAAATAGTTTTTTGCTCGGTCTGATTTTTTGAGTTCAGCACGATAGTATTCGCTCGCTTTTAATAAAACTTCATTTAGCGCTACAGATGACTGCTGATTTACTCGAAGGTTATTATCTTTTTCCAAAGGAACCTCGACTCCTATAGAACGCGCCAATTCTTCAATGGCGTCTATAAAGGATAAGCCCGCATACTCCATTAAAAAACTGATCGCTGACCCATGAACCCCACATCCAAAACAGTGATAAAACTGCTTCGTTTGTGATACCGAAAAAGATGGAGATTTTTCTTGGTGAAATGGGCAAAGCCCTTGGTAATTTGAACCCGACTTCTTCAAAGTAACACTTTGCCCAACAATATCAACAATATCGATACGATTAAGCAAGTCTTCGATAAAGTTTTTAGGGATCAAAGGTAGTTATCCTCAGGTGTTTTTATTCAAAGCAGCTTTGACTAATCCTGAAACCATTCCCATGTCTGCCTTTCCAGCCAATATGGGCTTCAAAATACCTATAACTTTACCCATATCTGCCGGTCCAGTCGCACCACTATCCTGTAAAGCTTTTTGAACTAAAGCTTCCACTTCACCCACGGATAATTGCGCTGGCAAATAGGCTTCTAATACATGCATTTCGGCAATTTCCAAATCTGCTAAATCTTCACGCTTAGCTGCTTGGTATTGCGAAATGGAGTCTTTTCTTTGTTTAATCAGCTTCTCAACAATCGCAATCACATGTGCGTCGGTGAGTTCAATACGCTCATCAACTTCCTTTTGTTTTACTGCAGACAGTAACAAGCGGATTGTCCCAAGACGAGCCGTCTCTTTTTGACGCATCGCGTTTTTCATATCTTCAGTAATTTGGGCTTTTAGAGTCATTTGATTCTTCTTTTTAAAAAATAGTATGTTTATTTTGTCATTAAAACAAAAGTCATTAAAGATTTAAGGGAATTTAAAAAATAAAAACCCGCTGAAACTTTCCCCAGCGGGTTCTTTATCCTCTGTCTTTCACCCTAGGATAACTCCAAGGGTAACTTCCCAGAACGATTAATATAGTTTTTTTGGCAGCATTTGACTACGAATGCGCTTGTAATGGCGTTTCGCAGCAGCAGCTTTCTTACGCTTACGCTCTGCAGTTGGTTTTTCGTAAAACTCACGTGCACGTAAATCTGTTAACAAACCATTCTTTTCAATGGTTCTTTTAAAACGGCGTAAGGCAACTTCAAATGGCTCGTTTTCACGAAGGCGGACTGTAGTCATGCTTTTTATACTTTTGTAAATATTATTAAAGAATATGATTCTATCATGAGAAAATAGATTTATGTACATATTAGGCATAGAAACTTCTTGTGATGAAACTGGTGTTGCCATCTATGATACCCAGTTTTGGGAGTCTGGACAGGCTCCTTACCTTGGATTAGTGGGACAAAGCCTATTTTCTCAGGTGAGTATGCACCAAGAATATGGCGGAGTTGTTCCAGAATTAGCCTCAAGGGACCACATCAAACATTGTTTACCACTTATTGAAGAGGTTATAAGTAAATCCTCACTTACTATTCAGGATATTGATGCAATTGCCTATACCAGAGGGCCAGGACTTGCCGGCGCGCTATTAGTAGGCACTTCTATTGCAAAATCTATTGGCTTTGGTCTAAATATTCCATGCATTGGGGTTCATCATCTTGAAGGCCATTTACTATCGCCACTTTTATCCCCGGATCTGCAGCTAGAATCTGGCGAAACTCTATTTCCTTTTTTAGCTCTATTAGTCTCTGGGGGACATACCCAGATTATGTTAGTCAAAGGAATTGGTGATTACGAGTTATTGGGTGAGACTTTAGATGATGCAGCAGGTGAAGCCTTCGACAAAACGGCAAAACTTTTAGGACTTCCCTATCCTGGAGGCCCCGAAGTTTCGGCACTCGCAAAATTGGGTCAACCTGGGCGATTTAATTTGCCCAGACCACTCCTTCACTCTAAAGACCTCAATTTTTCATTTGCCGGGCTTAAAACAGCTGTCCTAACCCAAACTAAGTTATTTGAGAAAAACTCGCTAGAACAGCAAAAGCAATTAAAAGCAGATTTAGCACATGAATTCGTCAATGCTGTTGTTGATGTTCTTACAAAAAAAATAATGCGTGCTGTTGCTTCTACAGGTTGTCAGACAATTGTTGTGGCTGGTGGTGTCGGAGCTAATACTCAGCTTCGTAATGAATTCAGCCGCCTTGTCCAGAATTCTTCAGGGGAACTTCGGGTACTTTATCCCCCGATAGATTTATGCACAGATAATGGCGCAATGATTGCCTTTGCAGGCGCATTAAAAATACTTAACCACCCAGAAAGCGTTGATCAAAGTCCTGCTTTTGATGTCGCGCCACGATGGCCACTAACCCTAGCGTAAGCACTGTGATTATGAATAGATTCGAAATTCTCAGCCTCTACAACAAAACTCAGAATTCGACTATCCGCCTCAACTCTTCGGGCCACATCTCTAACTAAGTCCTCTACAAACTTGGGATTATCATAGGATTTTTCAGTTACAAACTTTTCGTCTGCCCTTTTCAACAATCCCCATAGTTCAGATGACGCCTCACTTTCAGCAATGCTCACCAAATCTTCAACTTTTAAACTTTGTTGATGATCAATGAGTGCTGAAATCGTGATATGCGAGCGCTGATTATGAGCGCCATATTCTGAAATTTCTTTAGAGCAAGGGCATAAACTCATGACGGGAACAACCACTCGCAAGTTGACATCAACCTGAGTTTGATGAGTTGAGTTCTTGTAGGCGTTAGCTGTCCACTGTACCTGATAGTCCATTAGACTTTGGATTCCAGATATTGGGGCTTGCTTGTTAATGAAGTGCGTATATTCAGCCTCAATGCTACCAGCCTGCGCCTCTAGAAGGGGTAGCATTTGAGTTGCTAAAGAATTCATACTTGACGCATTAATAGCTTCTTTAAAGCCTTGTAAAAGACTAATAAAGCGTGACATGTGCGTACCTTTTTTATCTCCAGGCAAAGCAACACTCAAGGCAAACTGCGCAACAGAATGCTTAAGCCCATCAGGGCCATCAATCACAACGGGAAAACGAATTCCCTTTACCCCTACACGGTCAATTGGTAAATTACGTAAATCCACACCCGACTGGGTGTCAGCAATATCTAAGGATGTATTTGGAAATTTCATTTGGTTCATATCAATATTGTCGCTTAATTTTAGACAACTGTGGTTTGTAGAGGTCGAATTGACGCGTCTTGTAAAAAATCAAAATGTTCTCGAATCGATTTTTCAATTCCAACTGGCCCAAGACCACAGCTTTCTAAAAGCAAACTAGCCTCCCCTTGATCAATAAACTGATCAGGAAGACCAAGTTGTAAGAATGGTTTATTGACACCCATAGAAGATAAAAACTCTAAGCAAGCACTTCCTGCACCACCCATCGTAGCTCCCTCTTCAATGCTCACGAAACCGTCATATTCCTCAACAAGTTGGCTCAAGAGTTCAGTATCTAGGGGTTTTACAAAACGCATATTAACTACGCCCAAATCGAGTTTTTCTGCAACTTCAAGCGCCGGGTACAAAAGAGTTCCAAAACAAAGTAAAGCTACTTTTTTATGTGCCTGCGAGCTTCGACATACCTCTGCCTTGCCCATTGGAAGGGGCTCAAGATGACGTTGTACTGACTTACCTATGCCAGAGCCGCGAGGATAACGCACAGCACTTGGGTGGTTTGCATGAAAGGCTGTACACAGCATTTGACGACATTCATTTTCATCGCTCGGTGTCATTACAATCATATTAGGAATGCATCTTAAATAAGCAATGTCATAAGCCCCCGCATGAGTTGCGCCATCTGCCCCCACTAACCCAGCACGATCTATTGCAAAAACAACCGGTAAGTCTTGCAATGCCACATCATGTATCAGTTGATCATAGCCACGTTGCAAAAAAGTCGAATAAATCGCAACGACAGGTTTTAACCCTTCACAAGCAAGCCCAGCTGCGAATGTCACTGCGTGTTGTTCAGCTATACCTACATCGAAATAACGCTCCGGGAAACGACTCTCAAACTCTACTAACCCAGAGCCTTCTCGCATCGCAGGAGTTATAGCAACGAGTTTAGAGTCGGCTTCTGCTTGATCGCATAGCCACTCTCCAAATACTTGAGTAAAGGTTTTTTTAGTCGTAGTCGAAGATTGACTTGAAATCCCTAACTTGGGATCAAATTTACTTGGCCCATGATACAAAATAGGATCAGCTTCAGCTAACTTATAACCTTGACCTTTTTTAGTCACTATATGCAAAAACTGAGGTCCGTCCCCAGCGCTTGCTAATTGAGAGACATTCTCTAATGTGGGAATTAATGAATCAAGGTCGTGCCCATCTATTGGACCAATATAGTTAAATCCAAACTCTTCAAAGATGGTACCTGGAACAACCATCCCTTTTGCGTGCTCTTCAAACCGTTTCGCGAATTCGCGTAATGGTGGTGCCAATGAAAGAATAGAGTCAATCCCTTTTTTAGTCTTGGCATAAAACCGTCCACTCATCAGTCTTGCTAAATATCGATTTAATGCACCAACTGCTGGAGAAATAGACATGTCATTGTCATTTAATACAACAATGAGCGGCAAATCGTGGAAAACTCCTGCATTATTTAAAGCTTCAAATGCCATCCCTGCACTCATTGCGCCATCACCAATAATCGCTACGGCAACTTTTTTCTCACCTTTGATTTGAAAAGCCCTAGCCATACCAATCGCAGCAGAAATACTAGTAGAAGAATGTGCCGTACCAAAGGTGTCGTAGATACTTTCAGATCGTTTAGGAAAGCCAGAGATGCCATTGAGCTTTCTTAAGGTCGACATCTGATCACGCCTACCTGTTAATATTTTGTGGGCATAACTTTGATGCCCAACGTCCCAAATGATTTTATCTTCAGGGGTATTAAACACATAGTGCAAAGCAATGGTTAATTCTACAGTTCCTAGATTAGAGGACAAATGCCCTCCAGTCTTAGACACCGAGTCTAAAACAAAATCTCGCAACTCTTTGGCTAGACTTGGAAGTTGCTCTCTTGATAATTTCCTTAAATCTTCGGGAAATTCAATAGAAGTTAATAACTCTTGCATATTTCTCTAATGTCTAATGACAGGTTAACTAAAAGTTTGAACCCTCTATTATCCCCTAGAATCATGGATTTCAACTTCCCCACTAGGAAAGTCAGATAGGAGCTTACTTATTTCGTTTAAACACCCATTGAGTTATTGCACGCAGTAACTCAGCTTCTACTCCCCAATTTTCTAAACAAGTTAATGCCTTGTCTAGAAGTTGTTCTGAGTAGGCCTTCGCACCAGATACCCCCAATAAGGAGACATAAGTCGGCTTTTCAGCTTCTAAATCTTTGCCTGCCGTTTTTCCTAAAGTTGCACTATCCTGAGTGGCATCCAAAATGTCATCCACTACCTGAAAACCTAAGCCTAATGCCGCCGCAAAATCAACTAAGAGGAGCTGTTGCGAAGAAGTGAGTCCGCCTAATAATGCGCCACTTTGAATTGCACATTTCAATAAAGCTCCTGTTTTTAAGAGGTGCATCTGTTCAAGAGCATCTTGATTTAGTGGCTTTCCAACACTACCCAAATCAAAAGCTTGCCCACCAACCATACCCTGAACGCCCGCTGCCATGGCAAGCTCTTTTATCAGTAAAATCTTTATCTGCGCTGGAATTTCTAAACGGCTCAATATATAAAAAGATTCTGCTTGTAATGCATCTCCTACTAACAAGGCAGTTGCCTCATCAAACACTTTATGAGTAGTTGGTTTACCGCGTCGAAAGTCGTCGTTGTCCATCGTCGGCAAATCATCATGAACTAGGGAATACGTATGCATAAGTTCAATTGCTCCAGCAGCTTGATCCACCTGTTCAATAGCTTGCTGTAACTGAGGAAGTTGACTTCCCAACTCATATGTTGCATAAACTAATAAGGGGCGAATTCTTTTACCACCCGCCATCAATGCATATTGCATTGCCCGAGGAAGTTCAGATATATTGGGTGAAAATGATTCCGCTATCTGGTGTAATTGTTCTTCAATCCGCCGAAGATGCTCTTCGTGCCAATGCTTCCAGTCTACTGTCATTTTGTTTCAAATACTTTCACTTGTTGCTCTACTTGATCAAGTAGAACATGGCATTGTTTAATTAACTCAGCGCCTCTTTTGTGGGCTGCCAAGGTTTGCTCTAGACTCAATTTACCAGACTCCATCTCCGCAATGAGCTTTTCAAGCTCACTAACCGCATCTTCATAATTAGGCGTGTGATTGGCCATCGAATTTCCATTTGAATTGGAAGTGCTTGATTTTATTGAACTCATCGCTCTATTAATAATTCTTTCAGGTTATAGACTTAAAATATAGGTTTAAGTATAATCCTAGATTCCTTTCCAATATCGACATGTCGATGGTTGGATTGGTTATTCCGCTTAGCTTCGGCTGACTTTTTTCGGGGGTGGGGAGAATGACTGATCTGGCTACCGCGCAGCAACTTGCGCCGTCCAATTTGCAGTTACCAGTATCAGCTTATTTTGATGCTGATTTGTTTAAGCTTGAGATGGATCTGCTTTTTAAGCAGGGACCTAACTATGTCGGCCATGAACTCATGGTCCCAGAAGTTGGGAGCTATCAAACCTTACAAAATGAAAACGAAGGTCGTGTACTCGTTAGAAATGCCAATGGCATTGAATTACTATCGAATGTCTGTCGACATCGTCAAGCAATTATGCTCAACGGTAGAGGCCATGCTGAAAATATCGTATGCCCTCTGCACCGCTGGACCTATGACCTTCAGGGAAGTCTTTTAGGCGCGCCACATTTTAGTGAAAAACCCTGCCTTAATTTAAATCAATCTCCTCTTCAAAATTGGCAAGGTCTTCTATTTGACGGCCCGCGTGATGTCCTCAAGGATTTAAAAAAGCTTGGCGTCTCTAGCGATCTCAAATTTGATGGCTACCTCCTAGATCATGTTGAAGTTCATGAATGCAATTACAACTGGAAGACCTTCATTGAAGTCTACCTCGAAGATTATCATGTGGGTCCTTTTCATCCGGGCCTGGGTCAATTTGTCACCTGTGACGAATTGAAATGGGAATTTGGTGAATGGTATAGCGTTCAAACCGTTGGATTAAATGGGCAATTAAAGAACCCCGGATCTAACGTTTATTCCAAATGGCATGAGGCAGTCCTTCGTCATCATAAAGGCAAGCTACCTAAACACGGTGCAATTTGGCTAACTTACTACCCTAATGTGATGGTGGAATGGTACCCAGGAGTTTTATGCATTTCAACATTGCAACCATTAGGCCCGAATAAAACCAGAAATACTGTAGAGTTTTACTATCCAGAAGAAATTATCTGGTTCGAAAGAGAATTTATTGAGGCAGAACAAGCTGCCTATATGGAAACTTGCATCGAGGACGATGAAATCGCTGAGAGAATGGATGCTGGTCGTGCAGCACTTCTTGCTAGGGGAGCCAATGAGGTCGGGCCTTACCAAAGCCCAATGGAAGATGGTATGCAACATTTTCATGAATGGTACCGCCAAACACTTCAGTACCAAAAGACTAGTTAAGAGATGACGCCTTAGTTTTGTATTAAAGATAGTCCAATGACAATCCCCACACCAATGCCAATCATCAGCATTTGTTTAAGTGATTCCTTGATCTTAATCCGGCGATGCATCTGTGGCATCAGGTCACTTACAGCAATATAAATAAAGCTACTCGAGGCAAATACTAATAAATATGGAATTATTTTCGCGGAATGGTCTAAAAATAGATAACCCACAATACCGCCAACTACCGCAAGTAAGCCACAGGCTAAGTTATAAATTAAAGCTCTCAATTTAGTAAAACCCGCATTCATCAAAATCATAAAATCTCCAATTTCTTGAGGGATTTCGTGAGCAATAATAGCTATCGCTGTAATTAATCCAACTTTAGGATCAGAAACGAATGCAGCAGCAATTAAAATGCCATCCACAAAATTATGAATACCATCACCAACCAATATCATCCATCCGCTTTTACCTGCATATTCAGCATCATGACCTTCATGATGGTTGTGGCCATCTCCTTCATGATGATGATTGTGTCTAATAAGTGATACTTTTTCCAAAAAGAAAAAGAAAAGGATCCCCACTAAAAGCAAAGAAAATAGAGTATCAACAGAAGCTTGAGCTTCTTTAAACGCCTCTGGAAGTGAATGCCAAAATGTAGTAGCGAGCAAAATACCAACCGACAAGCTAACCATTGAATCAACCATTCTGGTTAATAGTTTGAAAGACAAACTCGCAGCCGCCGTAATACTTATAATGCCCGCTGAAAAAGTGGCCAGTAAAATCCAAATCAGTGTCATTGTTGTAATTCCAAAATCAATGTGCTTCCTCCCAATTATTTCCAATACCTATACCAACTTCTAGTGGCACCCTGAGTGTGGCAACTGTCGTCATGAGCCTTGTAAGCTCTTGTTTAACAATATCGACTTCATCAACAGGAACCTCTAATACTAATTCATCATGAACTTGTAATAGCATTTTGCTTTTTAGATGAGAAGTCTCCAACCATTTTTGAACCGCTATCATCGATAATTTAATTAAATCAGCGGCAGTTCCTTGCATCGGCGCATTAATCGCTGCGCGCTCTGCTCCTTGTCGCTTCATGCCATTTGCACTCCTGATTTCAGGCAACCATAATCTGCGACCAAAGATGGTTTCTACATATCCTTGCTCTTTTGCTTGCACACGGGTGTCAGCCATATATTTAGCTACCCCAGGATATCTTCCAAAGTAAGTATCAATATAGGCTTGTGCTGCCCCTCTTTCAATTCCAAGGTTACTGGCAAGTCCAAATGCACTCATCCCATAAATTAGTCCGAAATTAATCACCTTGGCATAACGTCTTTGTTCTGAGGAGACCTCATCGAGTTGCGTATTAAAGATCTCAGCAGCAGTGGCTTTATGAATATCCCTACCCATTGCAAAGGCCTCTAATAAACTGGCATCTTGAGCGATATGGGCCATAATCCGAAGCTCAATTTGAGAGTAATCCGCTGATACTAATTGATAGCCAGGCTTTGAAATAAATGCTTCACGAATTTTTCGTCCTTCTTCAGTACGAATAGGTATATTTTGTAAATTAGGCTCATTCGAAGCCAGGCGCCCTGTCGCAGCAACAGCCTGAGCATAGTTCGTATGGATGCGCCCGGTACGACCATCCATCATTTTTGGCAATTTTTCAATGTAAGTCGATTGCAACTTAGCAAGACTTCGGTACTCTAATATTCTTGCCGCTATTGGATGATCCAATGAGAGTTTTTGCAATACCTCCTCATCAGTAGAGGGTGCGCCGCCAGGAGTCTTTTTAATAATGGGTAATTGCTTAACCTCAAAAAGTATCTCTCCAATTTGCTTAGGCGATTGAATATTAAAAGGCTGTCCAGCTAATTCATAAATTTCTTTTTCAATCGCAAGCATCCTTAGTCCAACTTGGGATGACTGAATTGCTAATTTTTGAGTATCTATCAAAATCCCTTCACGCTCCATTTTCCAAAGTACTAACATGGACGGTATTTCTATTTCTTGATAGATGTATTTCAACTTGGGATCCACTTCAATCTTTGGCCATAAGAATTGATGTAACCGCAAGGTTATATCAGCATCTTCAGCAGCATATTCTGTAGCATTTTGTAAATTAACTTGATCAAATGTGATTTGTGAAACTCCTTTACCGCAAATTTCTTCGAAGCTAATTGTCTTTTCACCCAAATGTCTTAATGCCAAATTGTCCATTCCATGACTTAAATGAGACTCATATACATAAGACTGCAAAAGAGTGTCATGCACAATACCCGCTAGTAATATGTCATGATTTGCAAAGATATGTTTATCAAACTTTAGGTTTTGACCTACTTTGTGAGCATTTGGATCTTCTAACCAGGGCTTTAATATTTCTAAGACCAGTTCACGACCTAACTGCTCTTCACCAGTGGTATGGTCAAATGGGATATAGCATGCCTTCCCAACTTCGGTAGATAAAGAAATGCCCACCATGCGAGATTGCATCGGAATCAAGCCATCCGTCTCAGTATCAATACAAGTCAGACTTGCCTGTTTAATAACTTCTAAAACGTCTAAGAGAGCCTCTTTAGTCGTAATACACTCATAATTTCTATTGATATCCATCTTTGGAACTTCAACCGTTTCGCCATCACTAAAACTTAGTGAATTGTTATGATTTGTTTGTTGCACTTCTTGCTCAAGCCCATATTCTTTTAGCCAGGTTTTAAAACCATATTGAATAAATAAGGCGCGCAGACGGTCGTGATTTTCAGGTTGCGCTAGAAGCTCAGATAGGTGACTTAAATGTCCGTCCAATAAACAATCTGTCTTCACAGTCACTAATTTTCTCGCCATCGGCAGCCATTCAAGAGCTTCTCTTAAATTTTCGCCCACAACACCCTTAATGTCGTTGGCATGTGCGATTACACCATCAAGGCTACCAAACTCTTCGAGCCACTTTACAGCGGTTTTAGGGCCTGCTTTTTTAACTCCGGGAACGTTATCAACGGTATCCCCCGTAATGGATAAATAATCCACAATACGATCTGGAGGCACTCCAAATTTAGCCTTTACCCCCTCTGTATCTAATTTCTCATTCGTCATGGTGTTGATCAGTTGGACCTGCGAATTAACTAACTGTGCCAAATCTTTATCTCCAGTAGAGATAATTGTCTGCCACCCTTCTGCTGATGCGCTTTTAGCTAATGTTCCAATCACATCGTCAGCTTCAACCCCAGGTACCATAATGATCGGCCACCCCATCGCAGCTACAACCGCATGAATTGGTTCAATTTGTTTGACCAGATCTTCTGGCATTGAGGATCGGTTAGCCTTGTACTCTGGATACCATTCGTCTCGAAAGTTTTTCCCTTTCGCATCGAATACACAAGCAATATGTGTGGTCGGAATCTCTAAACGAGCCCTCCTTAGCATATTGATCATTCCGTAAATTGCTCCGGTGGGTTCGCCTTGTGGATTTCTTAAATCTGGCATGGCATGGAAGGCTCGATAAAGGTAGCTTGAGCCATCAACTAATAATAAAATTTGAGTAGACATCCTACAATCGTACAATTAAGTTATGAACTACACTAAATTTTCGTTTTTTTCGCCCCGCTTTGGTCTCAACTTGAGACGGATTTGCTTTGGTTTTTGCCTATTATTCCTGTTAGAGAATAGAGCTGTCGCCCAATCAAATAATACTGATGGGCTTTCTTTAGAAGAAATTAATCAGATCAATGCACAACCCATTGCAAAGAAAGTTGGGGGGCGCCAAAGTAATACTGCCGAATCCACAAGAAATCTCACTTTTGAGTATAAGGATGAAAAAGGTACCCAAATTCGGGAATATCGCGAGGGAGTCAAACCTGTAGAAATTCAGGTGGACTCTAGTTTTGGTACGCATTATGAAATGAGCCCACCAATGATTCAGTCTCCTAATCAAAGTGGCTCACCGATCGAACGCGTTCCGTCTGTGCGCTTGCCTTTCTAATTACTATGGCAGTTTTTACACCAATTACTTTTTCCGAAGCAACATCTTGGATAGAAACAAACTACAGCCTAGGGCAAGTCACCGCTCTGGATGGTATTGAATCCGGAATTGAAAATAGTAATTTCTTTCTAACGACTCAGAATAATAATGAAAAACATGAATTCGTTCTGACAATTTTTGAAAGACTTACTGCAGGTCAGTTACCTTACTATTTAGAATTAATGCTTTTTCTAGCAAAAAATGAAATTGCAGTGCCCGCGCCGATGATGACGCTGTCAGGTGGCGTTTTTGCAGAATTAAAAGGGAAACCTGCCGCTGTGATCTCAAAGTTGTCTGGCAAGCCTGCAATGCAGCCTCAATCAACCCATTGTGAGCAAGTGGGATTGATGCTAGCAAAACTTCACCTGACTGGAAAAAATTTCACACTTCATCAAGAAAACTTAAGAAGTTTAAGCTGGTGGCAAAAGACAATTCCGACTATTTTGCCGCACGTCAGCGAAGAACAACGACAATTACTTTTGTCTGAACTAAGCGCTCAAGAACTTTTCTTTAACAGCTCGCTATATCAAAAACTTCCAGAAGGTCCATCCCATTGCGACCTATTTAGAGACAATGTCTTGTTTATTGATTCCTCCACTCCATTATTAAGTGGTTTTTTTGATTTTTATTTTGCTGGTAAGGATAAATGGTTATTTGATTTGGCGGTCACAGTCAATGATTGGTGTATCGATCAAAATACTGGCAAATTTCTTCCCCCTCTTTTACAAAGTACACTTGAGAGCTACAAGAGAATTAGAACTTTTACCCCAGAGGAACAAGAGGCATGGCCTATGATGCTCAGATCTGCCGCATTAAGGTTTTGGGTATCTCGCCTATGGGACTTTTATCTCCCCCGTGAAGCTAAACTGCTAGCACCCCACGATCCCAATCATTTCGAAATCATCTTAAAAGACCGAATAAAGTCATATGCATATTAATAAGGTTTCTCCACAAACAGGATATCTCTGGATCAGACAAGGTTTTTGGCTATTCAAACAAAATCCCTTCACTTTTCTCATGCTTGTATTTTTATACATTTTTGTCGTGCAGCTTTCTATGTTTTTACCAATTATTGGTTTTATCTTGATCCTTGTATTAAGCCCTGTTTTTTCTGTAGGGTTTCTAACCGCCTGTCAAAAAGTCATTCGTAAAGAACGTGTGGCGCCAAGTGTTTATATTTCACCCCTTAGAGAACTCCCTTCGGGCGTGCGTAAAAACTTATTAAAATTGGGCCTAATTTATACCCTCTTAATTCTTATGTTGAGTGTCATTTCTTCCCAATTTGTAGACGTAGAAAAGCTAGTTCCACTCTTAACGGCAACACAAATCTCCGCCCCAGATGTATTGAAAGAGTTTTATCAAGCAATTGTGATCGGAGGGATTTTATATATTCCCATCTCTTTACTGATGTGGTTTTCTCCACAACTTGTGGCTTGGAAAGGGATGACTATTGCCAAGGCTCTTTTTGGAAGCATAGTGGCTTGTTGGATGAACCGCTGGGCCTTTATGGTTTATTTTTGTATTTGGGGCCTGATATTAGTAGCTATACCATTATTTCTCGGCGCATTTTTTGAGGCAATGAATTTAAGCTCAGTTGCTTCATACCTCATTAGCCCCATCACAATGGCAGCTCTCACTGTACTTTACTGCTCTTTTTTTGCAACTTGGAAGTCTTGTTTCGTAGATTCTAGTGATATCCAAGCGCCAACAATTTCAGCCGTGGCTTAATTGACTGGCGTTAGTTTTGCAATACTAAGTTGCAACCACTTCACACCGTGCCTCGAAAAATTAACTTGGGCTTTTGCATCACTCCCTGTTCCTTCTATAGCAGTAACTCGTCCTTCGCCAAATTTTGCATGAAATACCCCTTGCCCCACATAAAAACCATGGCCTGAGTTATTTTTCTTAGAAGATACTGTAATCGAGCTTTCTGTTGCAATTCTTCTCACAGGCAAGTCATCATCAGATCCGCCATTTCCCCAGCTTGGATAAGTTTGTCGCGTACCGCCCCAACGAGATTCATTTTGTTTTGGTGTTAGCACCTTTAAACACTCTTCTGGCAGCTCATCTAAAAAACGTGATGGTAAGTTATAACGAACTTGTCCATGTAGCATTCTTGATTGTGTATGAGAGAGGTATAACCGATCTCTGGCACGGGTAATAGCAACATACATCAGTCGTCTTTCTTCTTCGAGTCCCTTGGGTTCATTAATACTGTTCTCATGCGGAAATAAGCCTTCTTCAAGCCCGGTAATAAACACAGCTTTGAACTCAAGCCCCTTAGAAGAATGGACCGTCATCAATTGAACAGCATCTTGACCGGCTTGTGCTTGGTTGTCGCCAGCCTCAAGAGATGCATGAGCCAAAAACGCAGCCAAGGGAGACATATCTGCCACTTCTTCTGATGCGAGCCCTTCAAAAAGAGGATCAACTGCCAAGCTAGAATTCATCTCTACAGGTGTAAGCGCTAAGGCATCCTGGCTGAGACCCTCTTCTGCAACAAAAGCTGTTGCAGCATTCACTAATTCTTGTAAGTTTTCAATGCGGTCCTGACCCTCTTTTTCACTCAGATAGTGTTGAATTAATCCACTATGTTGAATCACAAAATCAATGACTTCAGGAAGAGTATTTCTTCTTGTCGCTTCTCGCATATGGTCCACTAAGCGAATAAAACCATTTAAAGACGCCCCTACCTTACCTTCCATAAAACTTGCCGCTGTATATAAAGAGCTATTTTGTGTCTTTGCCATATCCTGAAGCGCTTCTAATGTTCGAGCGCCAATACCGCGTGTTGGAAAATTGACAACTCTAGAAAAAGACGTGTCATCATTTGGATTTTCTAAGAGTCGTAAATAAGCCAATGCGTGTTTAATTTCAGAACGCTCAAAGAAGCGTAAGCCGCCATAGACCCTATATGGGATGGCAGCTGAAAATAGACCATGCTCAATAATTCGAGATTGCGCATTACTGCGGTACAAAATAGCTATTTCACTTCGTGCATTTCCTTCAGCAATGAGCCCCCGAATTTCATCAACAAGCCATCCTGCTTCGACGCCGTCAGTTGCTGCCTCATAAAGACGAACGAGCTCTCCAAGTCCAGCATCCGTCCTTAAGTTCTTTCCCAGTCGGTCCTGGTTGTGCGCAATCAAATGGTTGGCTGAATTTAGAATATTGGCATGCGATCTATAGTTTTGTTCCAACTTAATCGTAATTGGACGGTATTGTTTTTCAAATGAACGCATATTAGCGACATCTGCCCCCCTAAATGCGTAAATACTTTGGTCATCATCTCCGACTGCAAATACAGAGGCTTGATGAGTTCCGCCTTGGCCAGATAATAATTTAAGCCACAAATACTGTAATGCATTGGTATCTTGAAACTCATCAACCAATATATGCCTAAACCGCTGCTGATAGTGTGCGCGAATAGGCTCATTAAATTTAAGTAATTCATAAGACCGTAAAAGTAACTCTGAAAAATCAACCACTCCTTCACGCTGACACTGTTCTTCGTAGGCTTGGTATAACTTAATCATCATGGCCTGAAAATCATCATTAGGGGCCATATCCTTAGGACGATGCCCTCTCTCCTTCGCGTTTGAAACAAAATACTGGAGTTGTTTAGGTGGGTATTTTTCATCGTCCACTTTCAACGCTTTAAGTAAGCGTTTGATGGCAGATAATTGATCTTGGGTATCTAAAATTTGAAAGGTGGATGGCAACCCAGCATCCTTGAAATGTGCTCGTAACAAGCGATTACACAACCCATGGAAGGTTCCTACCCACATGCCACGCGTATTAATTGGCAACATCGCAGATAAACGGGTTAACATCTCTTTTGCTGCTTTATTAGTAAATGTAACCGCTAATACCCCAATCGGAGAGGCCTGACCTGTTTGAACAAGCCATGCGATACGAGTCGTTAAAACTCTTGTTTTACCGCTACCAGCTCCAGCCAGTATCAAGGCTGACTGTGATTGTCCCTGTTCATCAGATATAGTTAATGTAACCGCTTGGAGTTGCTCGGGATTTAAATTGTGGAGTAATTCAGTCACACAGCCTCTATTAAATAAGCAAATTATAATTGGCAAGTGATGTATTTATCAGAAAAAATTAATTAATGTCTAATTCAAACTTACCAACCAGCCCTAGTTCCGATGAAATACCAAAGGCCTTTGATCCTTCCTTAGTCGAGGCCAGGCTCAACCAAGCTTGGGATTCCAAAAATATTAGCTTAGCAACAACAGATCCTCTTAAAGAAAATTTTTGTATTCAGCTTCCGCCCCCTAATGTGACTGGAACTCTTCACATGGGACATGCATTTAATCAAACCATCATGGATGGCTTAACTCGTCATGCACGCATGCAGGGGAAAAATGCATTGTGGGTCCCAGGAACTGATCATGCTGGAATTGCTACACAAATTGTGGTGGAAAGACAACTTGATGCACAAAAAATATCACGCCATGATTTAGGTAGGGAAAAATTCTTAGAAAAAGTATGGGCCTGGAAAGAAGAATCAGGTTCCACAATTACAAGACAGATTCGTCGTCTTGGAGCATCGATTGACTGGTCGCATGAATATTTCACGATGAATCCTGCGATGTCAGAAGCAGTGATTGAGGTTTTTGTAACCCTCTTTGATCAAGGGTTAATCTATCGCGGACAACGTCTTGTTAATTGGGATCCAGTACTTGGAACTGCTGTTTCAGACTTAGAGGTGGTTAGCGAGCCTGAAAAAGGATTCTTATGGCATATCCGATACCCTCTGGTAAGTGGAACTGGTGAAGTCATCGTAGCAACAACTCGTCCAGAAACGCTGCTCGGGGATGTGGCAGTCATGGTTCATCCCGAAGATGAACGTTACAAGCATTTAATTGGGCAATTTGTTAAATTACCTTTGTGTGACCGTGAAATTCCAATTATTGCCGATGACTACGTCGATCCAAGCTTTGGAACTGGGGTTGTTAAGGTAACCCCAGCACACGACTTTAATGACTATGCTGTTGGACAGCGCCATCACCTGCCGTTAATCAATGTTTTAACACTCGATGCAAAGATTAATGATAATGCGCCCCCTGTCTATCGAGGCCTAGATCGCTTTGCAGCCAGAAAACAAATTGTGAAAGATTTAGAAGCGGCTAACTTGTTAGACCAAGTCGCGCCACACGAGTTGATGGTTCCACGAGGAGATCGTTCTGAGGCTGTGATAGAACCGATGCTCACAGACCAATGGTTTGTCGCCATGTCAAAGCCAAGCGAACATAATCAATATAGCCCTGGCGACTCAATTGCAAGCGCTGCACTCAAAGCTGTCGAAAATGGTGATATCAAGTTTGTACCTGAAAACTGGAAGACCACATACGATCAATGGCTTCTCGGAATACAAGACTGGTGTATCTCAAGACAGTTATGGTGGGGGCATCAAATCCCGGCTTGGTATCAAGATGATGGAAAAATTATCGTTGCAAGGTCTGAAGAAGAAGCCTATAAAAAGGCAACTTTAGCAGGCTATCAAGGCACCCTCAAACGTGACAATGATGTCCTTGATACATGGTTTAGCTCCGCGCTAGTTCCATTCTCTTCTCTAGGCTGGCCCAACAAAACGTCCTTACTCGATCTTTTCTTGCCATCAAGCGTCCTTGTAACCGGCTTTGACATTATCTTTTTCTGGGTTGCTCGCATGATCATGATGACCTGCCACTTCACTGGACAAGTTCCTTTCAACAAAGTCTATGTTCATGGCCTAGTGCGAGATGCAGAAGGTCAAAAAATGAGTAAATCGAAGGGGAACACCCTCGATCCAATCGATTTGATCGACGGAATTTCTTTGGATGATTTATTAAGCAAAAGAACTACGGGATTAATGAATCCCAAACAAGCTGAATCAATTATTAAAAAAACCAAGAAGGAATTTCCTGATGGTATTCCTTCTTTTGGAACAGATGCACTCCGCTTCACATTCGCATCTATGGCAACCCTAGGCAGAAATATTAATTTTGATTTAAAACGTTGTGAGGGTTATCGTAATTTTTGTAACAAGCTCTGGAATGCAAGCCGCTTTGTTTTAATGAATTGTCCGGGCGATGATGACGCTAACGGCTTTGGTCCATGTCCTGCAGACTGTGGACCAGAAGGATATCTACATTTTTCACAAGCTGATAGGTGGATAGTTTCTCTATTACAAAAAGTGGAACAGGATGTTGCGAGAGGCTTTTCTGACTACCGTTTTGATAATATTGCCAGTTCAATTTACCAATTTGTTTGGGATGAATACTGCGATTGGTATGTTGAACTTGCTAAAGTACAACTTGCGCAAGGCACCCTGGCTAATCAAAGAGCAACCCGTAGAACTTTACTGCGTGTTTTAGAAACCATCTTAAGACTAGCTCATCCTTTAATTCCTTTCATCACAGAAGAACTTTGGCAAAATGTTTTACCTAAAACAGGTAGAGCAATTGCGGATTGTCCTAGTCAATCTATTGCCTTGCAACCATACCCTCAGGCAAACCTTGACAAGATTGACGAAGTTTCTGAAGAGTGGGTGAGTCATTTAAAAGCTCTAGTAGATGCCTGTCGAAACCTCAGAGGGGAAATGCAAATTTCTCCTGCGCTTAAAACGCCACTGATCATTCAAGGTAATTCATCTCTTATTTCTGAATACGCACCTTACCTACAAAGTCTGGCTAAACTGAGCGAGATTAAAATAGATGTAACTGGTGCCATGATCGATGAAAAAGCCAATCAGGCCCCCGTTGTCATTGTTGGAGAAATGCGACTGCTATTAGAAGTTCAAATTAATATTGAGCAGGAAAAAATTCGCCTAGATAAAGAAATTACTCGCTTACGTGGAGAAATTAATAAAAGTCAGGCAAAATTAGAGAATGAAGCCTTTGCAAGCAAAGCTCCAGAAGCTGTAGTTGCCCAAGAAAAAGCAAGATTGAAAGAGTTTTCTGAACTAGCTGCCAAATTAGAATTACAGCTTTTACGCCTTTAATAGAATTTGAGTCCACCATGAAAAAAGATATATTTAAAGCAGTCTTTCCTGTAGCGGGTCTTGGAACTCGGTTCTTACCGGCAACCAAAGCAATGCCTAAAGAGATGCTTCCAGTTGTTGATAAACCTCTCATTCAGTATGCTGTTGAAGAAGCAATGGCTGCAGGTATTACTGAACTTATTTTTGTTACAGGTCGAAGTAAACGTGCGATCGAAGATCATTTTGATAAAGCCTATGAACTTGAAAATGAACTTGAGTCAAAGAATAAAAAAGATTTACTTGAGATCGTTCAAAGTATTAAGCCAAGTCATGTGGACTGTGTTTATGTTCGTCAAGCTGAAGCCCTAGGGCTAGGACACGCTATACTTTGTGCGGAAAAGTTAGTCGGAGATGATCCTTTTGCAGTATTTTTAGCTGATGATTTACTTCATTCTAAAAAACCAGTCATGCAACAAATGATTGAAATTTATGAACACTATCGCTGCTCTGTCATTGGGGTAGAAAAAATCGCAAACGAACAAAGTAGATCATATGGTGTAATCTCTGGAAAAAAATGGGATAAAGATCTCTATAAGCTATCGGGAATTGTGGAAAAGCCAGCTCCAGAAGATGCTCCCTCAAACATGGGCGTCGTTGGGAGATATGTTCTTTCGGCAAATATCTTTGCACATATTAAAAAACTTGCCCCAGGTGCGGGGGGTGAGTACCAACTTACAGATGCAATCCAGTCATTGATTCAGAAGGAGCAAGTTTTAGCTTATGAATATGATGGTATTAGATATGATTGTGGAAGCAAAATCGGATATCTCAAAGCAACTGTTGAATTCGCGCTTAGCCACCCTGAGGTGAAGAAAGAATTTGCCGCCTTCTTAAAAAGTAAGAAGCTAAATATCACTCGACAAGTCGTGGCTCAAAAACCAAAGGTTAACAAAGCAAAGTAACTATCTTCTGCGCAAATAGAAAATATAAACTTCATCATCGGTTTCAGTAAATATAAGCTCATTACCGGTTTGCTTTGCAAACATTGGCAAATCATGCTCCGCTCCCTGATCCGTTGCCAATATCTTAAGAATCTGCCCGGTGGTCATATCCGATAAAGCCTTTTTAGTCCGTAGAACAGGCAAGGGGCAAATCATCCCAATACAATCCACTTCCTTATCAACTTGGGCAGGTTTCATCACAGTCCTATAATCTCTTTTCTAGCCACTCAGCGACAGACTCGAGGGCCCTGGGCAAAGAAGCTGCATCCGTACCACCAGCCATCGCTAAATCCGGTTTGCCACCCCCCTTGCCACCTACTTGCAAAGCGACGTAGTTCACCAAATCGCCCGCTTTAATTTTGGAAGTTAAATCTGTGGTGATGCCAGCAATCAACTGAACTTTGCCATCATTAACCGCGGCTAAAAGAATGATCCCTGATTTTATTTTATTTTTAATTTGATCTAGTGTTTCTCTCAAGATCTTTACATCAGTTGCCTGTGTGATCGTCACCAAAACAGAAATGTTCTTAATCGTTTTTGTTTGACTTAATAATTCATCACTCTGGCTTGCAGCCATTTTAGAATTCAAGCGTTCAAGTTCTTTTTCTAGCCCTTTTAAATGCTCTTGTTGCATAACAAGGCGCTGGATAATATCTTCTGGATGTGCTTTTAATAATTGTGCTGTTTGCAAGGTTTGTTGATTCATCTTTTGTAAATGTTTCAAAGAATTTTCACCTGTAATAGCTTCAATTCGTCTTATGCCTGCTGCAACACCACTTTCAGCTACTATCTTAAAAAAACCAATATCTCCAGTTCGGGTGACATGCGTACCGCCACACAACTCTTTTGAAGATCCAATTTCAAGAACTCGTACCACCTCACCATACTTCTCTCCAAATAACATCATGGCACCCGTTTTTTGAGCTTCTTCTAGTGACATGACCTGTGCAGAAGTCCCATGATTTTTTAAAACCTCTTGATTGACGAAGAGTTCTACCGCTTCAATTTGTTCCTTTGTCACCGGAGCATTATGTGTAAAGTCAAATCGGGTTTTATCAGCGTCAACTAGTGACCCCTTTTGTTGGACATGAGAACCTAATGTTTCACGAAGTGCTTTATGCATCAAATGAGTTGCGCTATGATTTCGCATCACATGCTGCCTGTAAGTCATATTAACTTTAGCCGTTAAAACATCGCCAACAGATAACTTACCCTCAAGCAGTTGCCCATGATGTCCAAAGACCTCAGGCTGAACCTTCACGGTATCTTCTACTGCAAACAGGGCTTGAGTATTTCTTAGTTCACCACGGTCACCCACTTGCCCTCCAGACTCAGCATAAAAAGGTGATTTATCCACAATCACTACAGCATGTTCTCCTGCTGAAATCTGTGTCAATGAAACGCCATCTTGAAATAATCCCGTTATTTTTATTTTTTCTATAACCGAATTCTCATAGCCCTCAAATTGAGTAACAGCCCCAGAGTACTCAAAGCCTTGTGAAATTTTAAATTTACCAGCAGCTCGAGCCTGTTCACGTTGATGGTTCATAGCTTTATCAAAAGCAACTACATCGACAAGTACATTGCGTTCGCGACACACATCTGCTGTGAGATCTAAAGGGAATCCAAAGGTATCGTGTAATTTAAATGCAATCTCACCATTAAGAACCTTTGTTTGCGAGGCATCAATTTCGTTTAAAGAGTTTTCTAATATTTCCATTCCATTGGCAATGGTTTGGAAAAAACGTTCTTCTTCTTGTTTCAGAACCCCCATAATTCGATCTTGGTGATTCTTAATTTCTGGATAAGCTTCACCCATTTCCCTAGCAAGTGCGCTAACCAACTCATAAAAGAATGGTTCGCGCGCACCCAACTTATATCCGTGACGAATGGCCCGGCGTGTGATCCGTCGCAATACGTATCCTCTACCTGCATTTCCAGGAATAACCCCATCAGCCACAATAAACGAGCTTGCACGTATATGGTCTGCAATGACTCTAAGTGACGGAGTATTTCCATCAATCTGGGAGACTAAGGTCTCTGGAACGCTGGCCTTAACGATAGATTGTTTTGCAGCAGCTAACAAGTTAACAAATAAATCAATTTCATAATTAGAATGCACGTGCTGCATCACTGCAGAAATGCGCTCTAATCCCATACCAGTATCAACACTTGGCTTAGGTAAAGGATGCATTACCCCAGCTTCGTCTCGATTAAACTGCATGAAGACGTTATTCCAGATCTCAATATAGCGATCACCATCTTCTTCAGGACTGCCCGGTGGACCACCAGGAATTTCTGGGCCATGGTCATAAAAAATTTCCGTACAGGGTCCGCATGGCCCGGTATCACCCATCATCCAAAAATTATCCGATGCATATCGTGCACCTTTGTTATCACCTATTTTGATCACCCGGGCTGCTGAGACCCCAATTTGCTGAGTCCAAATAGCGTAAGCCTCATCATCTTCGGCATAAACAGTAACCCATAGCTTTTCAGGGGGTAATTGCAGTGTTTGGGTTAAGAATTCCCAGGCAAAATGAATGGCTTCTTTTTTAAAGTAATCCCCAAAAGAGAAATTACCAAGCATTTCAAAAAAGGTGTGGTGACGAGCGGTATAGCCTACATTATCTAAATCATTATGCTTTCCTCCAGCCCGAACGCATTTTTGGGCTGAAGTTGCTCGGATATATGGACGTTTTTCTAACCCAAGGAAAACTTCCTTAAACTGGTTCATTCCAGCATTAGTAAAGAGCAAGGTAGGATCATCTCCCGGGACAACAGGACTTGAAGTTACAATCTGGTGACCCTTAGATTGGAAAAAATTTAAAAAACTGTGGCGGATGTCGTTAACTTTCATGATTTAATTATCTCATTTTGGGTAAGTAGTTCTAAAATCTGGCATCAAAGTAAAAATACTTAAAAAAATCTTTCCTTTTTCTGGCTTTTTCACCAACTTAGGGGAAATACCTAGGGCAAGGACTGCACGACTCATTTAGAATGGCTCGTTGATAATTAACACAACCATTAATGGGGTAAGAATTGAAAATACGTAATCAGAAAAATTTTGTAGCTGGGCTAATGTTCATTGTCACTGGAATATTATTTGCTGCCCTTGCGACAGGCTATCAAATGGGTACCCCTGCAAAAATGGGATCAGGATATTTCCCTTTTTACTTAGGGACTTTACTTTCCCTGCTGGGGCTATTCATTTTTGTTACCTCAATGACTCCAAATTCAGAAGAAAGTGTATTAACTAAGTGGGACTGGAAATCAGTTTTATGGATTACTGGATCTGTTTTGGTTTTTGCGGTTTCCCTAAATTATGCAGGCTTAATCATTTCCTTAGCTCTGCTTATGCTTGTATCCGCATTAGCCAGCCATGAATTTGGATGGAAAGGGACCTTAGTCAGTATGGTCATTTTAATCTCTGCTGTATACCTCGGTTTCGTTTGGGGATTAAAACTACAGTTCCCTGTATGGCCCTATTTTTTAAATAACTAAACCACTGTTCACTCACCTACTCTGAAGAAAAAAATTAAAAAATGGAACTGCTAAATCACCTTGCTCTCGGTTTTGAGACTGCTTTTACTCTACAAAACCTGATTTATTGTTTTGTCGGCTGTATTCTAGGAACGCTCATTGGCGTGTTACCTGGTCTTGGACCAATTGCTACTATTGCGATGTTGCTTCCAGCAACCTATTCCCTGCCTCCAATTGCTGCTTTAATTATGCTAGCCGGTATTTACTACGGTGCACAATATGGCGGATCAACGACAGCGATCTTGATCAATATTCCAGGTGAGTCTTCTTCAGTGGTCACCGCTATTGACGGTTACCAAATGGCCCGTAATGGCCGTGCTGGAGTCGCCTTATTTACCGCCGGTGTTGGCTCATTCTTTGCTGGTTGTGTAGCCACATTGGTTCTCGCCGCATTTGCGACACCACTATCAGAGCTGGCCTTTAAATTTGGTCCCGCTGAATACTTCTCACTCATGGTTCTAGGACTCATTGGTGCCGTGGTGCTAGCATCAGGCTCACTGATTAAGGCGATTGCCATGATTGTTCTTGGCCTTCTCCTCGGACTTGTTGGTACAGACGTTAACTCTGGAACTTCACGTTACGCCTTTGATATCCCACAACTAACCGATGGTCTTGGTTTCGTAGGGCTAGCAATGGGAATGTTTGGTTTTGCAGAAATTATGCTTAACCTAGAGCAAAAAGAAAAAAGAGAAACCTTCTTAGATACTGTGACCAATCTTTGGCCTAAAAAAGCTGACTTTAAGCGAATGATTCCTTCAATTTTGAGAGGTACTCTTCTAGGCTCAATTCTGGGGATTCTTCCAGGTGGTGGTGCGGCCCTAGCAAGTTTTGGGGCATACTCTTTAGAAAAGAAAACATCTAAATTTAGCCATGAATTTGGTAAAGGTGCGATTGAAGGAGTTGCTGGGCCAGAAAGCGCGAACAATGCTGCTGCCCAAACTTCATTTATCCCCCTGTTAACATTGGGTATTCCACCAAATGCTGTAATGGCATTAATGGTTGGTGCTATGACTATTCATAACATACAGCCAGGTCCTCAAGTGATGACCAATAACCCAGCTTTATTCTGGGGACTGATTGCATCAATGTGGATTGGTAACGTTATGTTAATCATACTTAACCTCCCTTTAATTGGTATGTGGGTTAAGTTGTTAACAATCCCTTATCGCCACATGTACCCTGCGATTCTTGTATTCTGCTGTATCGGTGTATACACTGTAAATAACACTACATTTGATATTTACCTCACAGCACTTTTTGGCATCTTAGGCTATATCTTCTCCAAACTTGAATGCGAGCCTGCGCCACTGTTGTTAGGCTTCGTACTCGGACCAATGATGGAAGAATATTTCCGTCGTGCACTATTATTATCAAGAGGTGACTTTACCGTCTTCCTCACACGTCCTTTGTCATGCGGTCTTTTAATTGCCGCAGTTTTGATGGTTGCATTGGTTTCATTGCCTTCATTTAAGAGAACTCGTGAAGAAGCATTCGTTGAAGAATAATGCTTAATTTCCTGGCACTATTACAATAGTGCCTATGACTAAAGATTTAACCCCTCCCAAAACCTCGGCACCCGCCGAGGTTTCTAATTTTCTGAGACAGATTATTGATTCTGACTGCGCGTCAGATCATTACGCTAATCGAACCGATTTCCAGGGTGTGACTTTACCCCTTGTTATTACAAGATTTCCTCCTGAGCCGAATGGCTACCTTCATGTAGGACACGCAAAAAGTATTTGTTTGAATTTTGGATTAGCTCGTGACTACGACCTAATGAGCGGTGGCGGTAGATGCCATTTGAGGTTTGATGACACAAACCCCAGCAAAGAAGAAACAGAATATGTGGAAAGTATTATTGATTCTGTTCGCTGGCTTGGTTTTGACTGGATCCATCAAGCCAAAGAAAATTTATATTACGCTAGTAATTATTTCACCCAGCTCTATCAGTTTGCGGAAATTTTGATCCAAAGGAATAAAGCCTATGTGGATAGCCAATCAGCAGAAGATATCCAAAAAAATCGTGGTAATTTTTCTCAACTAGGAATCCCTAGTCCATTTCGAGAAAGAAGTTCGGATGAGAACCTAGCCCTGTTTAGACAAATGAAGTCTGGAATATTTAAAGATGGAGAACATGTTTTAAGACTCAAAATCGACATGTCCCATCCGAATATCGTCCTTCGGGATCCAGTAATCTATAGAATACGTCATGCACACCACCACCGTACAGGTAATGAATGGTGCATCTACCCTTTATATGATTTCACACATTGCATCTCTGATGCTCTGGAAAATATCACTCATTCAATATGTACACTGGAGTTTGAAAATAATAGGCCTTTATATGATTGGGTCTTAAATGAACTAAAAGAAGCAGGGGCTTTAAAAGCACCGCTTCCTAAACAATATGAATTTGCCAGGTTAAATTTAACCTATGCTCTGACTAGTAAAAGAAAACTATTACAACTTGTCAGTGAACGCCATGTTGAAGGTTGGGATGACCCTAGGATGCCAACTATCGTCGGACTGCGACGTCGCGGATATACCCCACAAAGTATTCAGTTATTTTGTGAGCGTATCGGTGTTTCAAAAGCTGATAGTTGGATTGATATGAGCATCCTTGAGCAAGCGCTAAGAGATGATCTTGACCCCAAAGCAATTAGAGCCATCGCAGTATTAAAACCACTTAAATTGATACTGGAGAATTTCTCTGGTATTGAAAGTTGCTCCGCACCACGTCATCCCCACCATGAAGATTGGGGACGTCGAGAGTTCCCACTAACCCAAGAATTATGGATTGAAGCAGATGACTTCATGGCTAACCCAGTGAAGGGGTTTTTTAGGTTGTACCCACCAATAGGCGATACTCCGGGAAGCCGCGTCAGACTACGTTATGGATTTGTAATCGAGTGTACCGGGTTCGAAACAAACCCATCCGGTGAGGTGACTACAGTATTTGCAAAATACTTTGCTGATAGTAAAAGTGGTACACCTGGCGCGGATAACTATAAAGTAAAAGGGAATATTCATTGGGTTAGTGCAGAACATGCAATTTTGGCTGAAGTAAGACTGTACGACAGGTTGTTTACAGACCCACAACCCGGTAGTGGCGACAAGGACTGTGTTGCTTTACTCAACCCGGATTCCAAAAAGATTATTTCTGCGTATCTTGAGCCTAGCTCAAAAGAAGCTTTACCTGATCAAAAATTTCAGTTTGAACGGCATGGGTATTTTGTAGCCGATCGAATCGACCATTCCGCAACGCACCCAGTCTTTAACTTAGCAGTTGGTCTTAAAGATCAGTGGAAAAAATAGTTATATCGTTTTTAAGAAATCATCGACGTGTGGGAAATATAATTTAATCCCCATTTCATGTAAACGCTTACTTTTTAACCGTCTTGATTCTGACATGATGCTGAGTGCCATGGGGCTTACCTGGTCCTTAAGCCCTTGAAAATCGACTCTTGGTGGTAATGGTAGCCCGAATTTTGTAGCAACTTTTTCCATATATTGCCCCATTTTTAAGTAGCTTTCATCACTCGCATTAAAAATTCTTTGAGGAGCCCCACGGTAAACAGCAATTTGAATAATTCGAGCTAAATCGTCTGCATGGATGTGGTTAGTATAAATATCACATTCTTCTTTTAAAATGGGCGTTGCATTGCGAATTCTTTCAAGTGGCAAACGGTTCTGAGCATATATACCAGGTACTCGCAAAATAGTTGCAGCTATATTTTGCTTAATCGCCCACGCTCTAATCTGGCTCTCAGCATTAACTCGACGCCTTGCGCGATCATTCATAGGAGATGGTGTGCGCTCCTCACCTACCCAAGCCCCCTCACAGTCCCCATAAACTCCTGAAGTACTAATGTAGATAAAACGACGGACTCCCCTTGCCTGAGATAAAATCCTAATTAAGTTTTGAGTACGTAAGTCTTTATTGCCATATGAGTTAGGCGGTGCTAAATGGATCACTGTTGAAGCCAGACTCGTTAGTCTTTTTAAAGAATGTAACTGATCTAAATCTCCCACAATGGGGATAACTCCCAATTGTCTGAGTAATATTGCTTTTTGAGGCTGACTAGTCAAAACGAATACCTGATGTGTTGGGGTAAGCATCGGCAATAAACGCCCCCCTACATCACCGCATCCAATAATGAGTATGCGTGCTTTACCTATTTTTTTTGTTTCGTTTGTTTGAATTGCCATGAGTTTGAAAGGATCTGTGTTGAGCTCGATTAAAAGTTATATGGTTACCCTTACCGGAAGCGGTAAAACCTTCCCAGTTACAAATGATATGTCAATTTTAGACTGCGCCCTCAAACAAGGTATTACCCTTGCCTATGGGTGCAAAAATGGCGCATGCGGTTCATGTAAAGGTAAGGTGATTTCTGGAGAGGTTACCCATGGGCAACATAGTGCAAATACCCTCACATCTGAAGAAGAGTCTAAGGGCGTGTCTTTGTTTTGCTGTGCATTTGCGCAAACTGATTGTGAAATCCAGGCCAGAGAGGTTCAGGGAATAGGTGACATCGTCGTCAAGAAAGTCCCTTGTCGCGTCAATACTCTTGAAAAAGTTGCACCCGATGTGATGGTTCTCAAGTTGCAATTGCCAGCGACAGAACGTTTCCAATATTTAGCAGGGCAATATATTGAATTTCTTCTCAAAGATGGTAAACGTCGCGCCTACTCTATTGCCACACCTCCTCATGAGGAAGGTCCGATTGAGCTACATATCCGCCATTTAGCGGGTGGCACATTTACTGACTTTGTTTTTGGGCATAACATTGAAAAACCCTTGAAAGAAAAAGACCTCTTAAGATTCGAAGGCCCCTTAGGTAGTTTTTTCCTTCGTGATTCTGATAAGCCAATTATTTTTCTTGCATCAGGTACTGGTTTTGCTCCAATTAAAGCTATCGTAGAACATATGCAATATGAAAAAATTAGTCGGCCAATTACTTTATATTGGGGAGGTAGAAGACAGATTGATCTCTATCACCATGATTTATGTCTATCGTGGACTAACTCAATTCCAAATTTCACCTATATCCCTGTTATTTCAGATGCGACCCCTGAAGATCATTGGGCAGGTCGAACAGGATTTGTTCACCAAGCAGTCATGGCAGACATTCCAAATATGAGCAATTATCAAGTCTATGCCTGTGGTGCCCCCATAGTTATATCTTCAGCACAAAAGGATTTTGTGGAAAAGTGCAAACTCCCGGACGAAGAGTTTTTTGCAGACTCTTTTACTTCGGAAGCGGATTTAGCCAATAGTACAAATTAATGTCATTAATTCAATTTAGAATTTAAACTTCAATAACTAAAAAATCCCTTAGAGAAAAATCATGCTTGATACACACTCGATTATGTACATCACAAAACGTCCTGAAGTGATGATGACTTTAGGTGAGGGCTCTTGGTTGACGGATAATAACGGCAAAAAATATTTAGACTTTATGCAAGGCTGGGCTGTCAATTGCCTTGGACACTCCAATCTAGGAATGATCGAAGCCCTTAACAAACAAGCTAGGAAAGTCTTTAATCCAAGTCCAGCTTTTTATAATGAGCCTATGATTCGCTTGGCTGATTTATTAACTTCGCACAGTAATTTTGATAAAGTTTTTTTTGCAAACAGCGGTGCCGAAGCGAACGAAGGTGCAATTAAATTAGCACGCAAATGGGGCCAGCTTCATAAGAACAATGCCTTCGAAATCATCACTTTTGATCATAGTTTTCACGGTAGAACTTTGGCAACAATGAGTGCATCCGGCAAGCCGGGATGGGATACGATGTTTGCTCCACAAGTTCCTGGCTTTCCTAAAGCTGATCTCAATGATTTAGAGTCCGTTAAAAAATTAATTAATAAGAATACTGTTGCCGTCATGTTAGAGCCTATTCAAGGTGAGGGAGGTGTAATCCCAACTACGATTGAGTTTATGCGGGATCTCAGAGCACTCACCAAGAAACTAGGAATATTGTTAATAGTAGATGAAGTCCAGTCCGGATGTGGTCGCACAGGCCGACTTTTTGGGCATCAATTATCTGGCATTGAGCCTGACATCATGACATTGGGCAAGGGGATAGGCGGTGGTGTACCACTATCAGCCCTCCTTTGCACTGATGCCGTTGCTAGTTTTGTACCTGGTGACCAAGGTGGCACATATAATGGCAATCCACTTATGTGCGCGGTTGGAATAAGCGTGATTGAACAGCTAACCGCTCCAGGATTTTTAGAGTCAGTTCAGGAAAAGGGGGCAATATCTTCGCTCTAAATTACTTGAACTCTCTTCAAAATATAATCTTAATGGTGAACGCGGTGAAGGTCTGTTACGTGCCTTGATATTAAATAAAGATATTGGGCCAAGCCTTGTTGAAAAAGCCCGTGAAATGAACCCAGTGGGATTACTGATTAATTCTCCTCGCCCAGATTTATTACGTTTTATGCCTGCACTCAACGTAAGCCATTCTGAAATTGATCAAATGATTGCTTTTCTTGACAAGCTCATCCCAGAATCACTCACCTAAGTAAGCTGAACTGACTCGAGGGTCTTTGACTAAGTTAGCTCCAGTTCCTTCGAGAGTAATCTCACCACTCTCGAGAACATAAGCACGGTCAGAAATAGCTAAAGCTAATCGTGCATTTTGTTCAACCAAAAAAATTGTCATCCCTTCACTATGGATTTTTTTAATCACATCAAAAATTGTTTGTACCATCATCGGTGCCAAACCCATTGAAGGTTCATCAAGTAAAAGTAGCTTAGGCCTAGACATCAATGCTCTAGCTAAAGACAACATTTGCTGCTCACCACCAGAAAGGGTTCCGGCTAATTGTTTTAATCGCTCTTTAATTCTTGGGAATAAGGTATACATTTTTTCAAGATCCGTAGAGATTTCAGCATCTTTCCTTAAGTAAGCTCCCATCATGAGGTTTTCTAGAACACTCATTCTTTGGAAAATGCCACGCCCCTCTGGGACTAATACCAAACCCATCGCGGCAAGCTCATAAGAATTGGCTGGTGCCTGATTTTCTTGAAATTCAATACTGCCACTGAGTGGTTTTAAAACCCCAGCAATCGCTTTGAGCGTAGACGTTTTCCCCGCTCCATTCGAGCCAATCAAGCTAATTAATTCACCTTGATTAATCTCAATATTAATTCCTTTTACTGCTGAAATTCCCCCATAGGCAATTTTTAAGTGGCTCACTTTTAATAAGTTATGCATCACGCCACTCCAGGGCCTAAATAGGCTTCAATGACTGCGGGATTCGTACGAATCAAGTCAGGGGTACCATGTGCAATAACTTCCCCATGATCGAGTACCGTGATGGAATGACATATCCCCATTACAAGTTTTACATCATGTTCGATCATCAGAATAGTTGTACCGTCGGAATTGATCTTTTCAAGTAACTTTTGAAGCTCTACTTTTTCAGTTGCATTCATACCAGCCGCCGGCTCATCTAAAGCCAAAACTAGAGGATCCGTTGCCATTGCTCTAGCAATTTCTAATCGCCGTTGATCGCCATAGGATAAGTTTTTAGAAGTTTTACTGGCATGCTGAACAATCCCCACGTAATCCAAAAGTTCCAAACTACGATCAAAGATTAATTTTTCTTCTAGTTGCGTCTTTTGGGTTCTTAATGTTGCTCCCCAAAAACCCGCCTTGGTCCGACAATGTCTGCCCACCATTACATTTTCTAAAACAGTCATTTCCTTAAATAAACGAATATTTTGAAAAGTTCTAGCAATCCCTGAAAATACGACCTCTTCAACAACCCTGGGATTATATGATTTTCCTGCCAATGAAAAAGAACCGGTATCTGCAGGATACAGCCCAGTCATCACATTAAAAAAAGTTGTCTTACCCGCGCCATTGGGGCCAATAAGTCCCGCTATCGTTCCTGACTCAATGGAGAGACTGACACTACTGAGCGCTAACAAACCACCGAATTTTTTATTCACATTAGAAACTTCTAACATCACTTTATTTATCATTGTGATATCACCTAGCCACGTTCTCTGGCCAAAGTCCTTTAGGACGAAAGCGCATAACTAAAATCAAAGCCAATCCATACAACAACTGTCGAATTACCTCTGAATCAATTAAAACTTTCCCAAAAATCATTCGTTGTAATGGCTCCAACGATGCCCTTAAAACTTCGGGAAATATTGTTAACAAAAGACTTCCTAAAATAACTCCTGGGATATGCCCCATACCCCCAAGCACCACCATCGCAAGAATAATAATCGACTCCCATAGAGAAAAGGACTCTGGAGAAATGAACCCTTGGAAAGATGCAAATAAAGCGCCTGAAAGACCTCCAAATGAGGCTCCAATTGCAAAAGCAAGCAATTTCAGATTTCTAGTATTGATACCCATTGCTTTAGCAGCAATTTCATCTTCACGAATAGCTACCCATGCCCTTCCAATTCTTGAGCGTTGCAACCTGCCACATATCATCACAACAATGACGACCAACACAACAAATAAGTAATAATTTAAGACTACTGAAGGAATAGAGAAGCTTCCAATTTGAAAAGTCTTTCCTAGAGAAACGCCACCTAAAGAAACAGCATCAATGCCATTTATCCCCTTTGGTCCATTTGTTAAGTTCAATGGACGATCGAGATTATTCATAAAAATACGGACAATCTCTCCAAAGCCTAAAGTAACAATTGCTAAATAATCACCTCGTAATTTCAAAGTAGGGGCGCCCAATATTGCGCCAAAACCTGCGGCAATCAAGGCGGCAACTGGAATAATTAACCAATAACTGACATGCATCCCTTGAGGAAAAGCATTCTTGAAGTCAATGAAATTAGCCGCTAAATGAGGGGAGGTTAAAAGAGCTGCAGAGTAAGCTCCTACAGCATAAAAAGCAATATAACCCAGATCAAGCAGACCAGCAAACCCAACAACAATATTTAACCCCAAGGCCAAAAGGGTATATAGCAAAGCAAAATCTAAAACTCTGACCCAATAATTGCCACCGCCAATAGAAACGATCCAAGGCAAAAGAATAAGTAGTATCCCGATAGCAATAAAAAGTGTTAACTTTTTTTGAGACGGATGGGCTTTTAAAAAAGAATTCGATGTCTTCATCACTCTAAGCTCGATCACTTACTTTTTCACCAAGTAATCCCGATGGCTTAAAAATAAGCACCAGAATGAGCACTAGGAATGAAAAAATATCTTGGTAATTTGACCCAAATACTCCCCCAGTCAGCTCTCCAATATAACCAGCACCTAAGGACTCAATTAAACCAAGCAAGATACCACCAAGCATCGCACCCTGAAGATTGCCAATACCACCTAATACCGCAGCAGTGAAAGCTTTTAATCCAGGCATGAAGCCCATATAAAAATGCGCTGTACCATAATTAGATGCAATCATCACTCCTGCTAAAGCAGCTAATCCACCCCCCAACATAAAAGTTAACGAAATGGCTCTTTGAGTATTTACTCCCATGAGTCCTGCGACTTCAGCATTTTCTGCAGTTGCTCGAATAGCTCTCCCAAACTTTGTTCCATGCACAATGATAAGTAAACCAATCATCGTTACAAAAGATACTAAAACGATAATTACCTCTTTGACTGAAATCGTGACATGATCACCTAGAAAATTAATTGCTTGGTTTGGAAGTAATTGTGGAAAGTTTAATGGGTTTCTCCCCCAAATAAGCATGGCGATAGTTTGTAATAAGATCGACATCCCAATTGCAGAAATCAATGGGGCTAATCGCGGAGCATGTCTTAAAGGACGATAAGCCACCTTTTCAATGAAAAAGCTAAGGCCGGCGCAACAAGTAATCGCAACTGTTAATGAAAGAACTAATACGATTTCTTGAGGCGTCTCAGGTGCCCATAGTGCGATTAGCTTCATGACCATTAGGGCAATCATCGCCCCAATCATCAGAACTTCCCCATGGGCAAAGTTAATAATTCCTAAGATCCCGTAAACCATGGTGTAGCCAAGGGCAATTAAGGCGTAAATACTACCTAGAATTAAACCGTTAGCAATCTGTTGTAGAAAAGTATCCATAATTCATGGCGACCTTGTGGTCGCCAATCAATGAGTTACTGCATTTTCATTACTTGTAATGTACCAATCTTTTTATCTTTGTATTGATTAAGAGTAATAAAACTCTCCTTAAGATCACCTTTAGAGTCAAAGGCAATTTGCCCAGTTAACCCGCTATAGTTTGTTGTAGGCATCGTAGCCAGAATGTCTTTAGCATCAGTGGAATTTGCTCTTTTCATAGCGTCTACGATAACCATCACAGCATCATATGCCATTGGAGAGTAAATCTGCACATCAACTTTAAAACGCTCTTTATATTTCTTAATATAGTCTTCACTTCCCTTTAACTTTTCAAGTGGGACGCCAACCGTCGAGCAAATGACATTATTCACGGCTTCTCCTGCTAAATCATAAAGTGAAGGGCTGCAAATGCCATCGCCACCAATGACCTTGGCCGTAATCCCAAGTTCCTGGGCTTGCTTTGCAAATGGCCCACCCGTTGCCGCCATTCCCCCAAACAAAATGACATCCGGTTTTTTTGCCTTAATGTTGGTCAAGATAGCCTTAAAATCTGATGCCTTGTTATTCGTGGCCTCACGCAAGATAACTTTTTGGCCGAGTGAGTTCAATGTTTTTTCAAATTCATCTGCTAAACCTTTGCCATATTGTGTTGCATCATCTACGACAGCAATTGTTTTACCTTTTAAATTTTCCACGACAAAATGAGCGAGAACAGGAGCCTGCTGAGCATCCGTACCTACCATACGATAAGTCGTTTTAAATCCTTGTAAAGTCAATTCGGGATTAGTCGAGGATGGAGTAATTTGAGTGATCCCTGCTTCACTATATATTTTAGATGCGGGAATAGATACCCCAGAATTAAGATGCCCAACAACAGCAGCGACTTTGTTATCAACTAATTTAGTGGCCACCTTAGTTCCAGTCGTGGCATCCCCAGCATCATCCTCACCAATAAGCTCAAGAACTACGGTCTTTCCGTTAATTGTTAGTCCTTGTTTATTAACATCCTCAATAGCTAGCCTTGCGCCATTTTCATTATCTTTTCCTAGATAAGAATCTGGTCCAGTCAATGGCGCAACATTACCAATCTTTATAACAACTTTATTGGATTGCTCTGCATTTGTTTTCTCATCTTTACTACAACCTCCTACCAAAAAGGCACAGGCTAGAGCTGCAATGAGTGACAGTGTGCCAAATTTAATCTCCTGCTGTTTTATTTTTTTTTCCACAAGTATTCTCCATATTCTCAAGGTTATTTAATCTAAACACTCTATTAATTTAATGCAGTTTGGGGTTTGTTTAATCCTTTTGGGAGAGGAAAAACAATACTTTCACTAATTCCAGGTAAAGATCGCACCTGTTTGGGACCAAATTCTTTTATTTTGTTAATAATTTCTTGAGCTAAATTTTCTGGCGCTGAGGCTCCAGCTGTTAACCCTACTCGCTTTATACCTTTAAACCACTGCTCTTGCAACTGTGATGGGTCGTCAACCATGTAAGTAGTTACTCCAAGCTTTTCAGCAAGTTCTCTCAAGCGGTTTGAGTTCGAACTATTAGGACTTCCAACCACAATAACTAATTCAACTTGAGGTGCCATAAATTTCACTGCATCTTGACGATTTTGGGTTGCATAACAAATGTCTTGTTTTTTAGGCTGAGTAATCAATGGGTATTTATTTCTTAAGGCTTCCACAATTTCAAAAGTTTCATCAACAGACAAGGTGGTTTGTGTAACGTAAGCGATTTTTTCTTCCCTTGGGTACGTTAAATGCTCAACATCAGAAAGTGACTCGATGAGAACAATTCCATGAGGAATTTGTCCCATGGTGCCTTCTACTTCTGGGTGTCCAGCGTGTCCAATCATCAAAATTTTGTAACCATCTCGATGTAACTTCAATACCTCAACGTGGACTTTTGTCACTAAAGGGCAAGTTGCATCAAATATTTTTAAGCCAAGCTGATTGGCTTCATCTTTAACCATAGGAGAAACACCATGCGCACTAAAAACAACCGTAGCACCTGTTGGTACTTCTCTCAATTCATTAATAAATACGGCCCCTCTTTTTCGCAAATCTTCAACAACATAGGCGTTGTGAACTATTTCATGGCGTACATAAATCGGAGCCCCGAATTGAAGAAGAGCCTGATTCACTATAGTGATGGCTCGATCAACTCCTGCACAGAAACCACGTGGTTGGGCCAAAAGTATTTCAGCTTCAACTTCCTGATTAAGACTCGGATTTTTTTCCATAATTATTTTTTATTATTGTTACAAAACGGAAATAATCTTCGCTTCAAATGTAATTGTTTTGCCAGACAATGGATGATTAAAATCAAACCATGCACCATCTTTATCAAGCGATTGCAATGTGCCTGCGTAAGTTCCACCTTCAGGGGCATTGAATTCAACTATATCACCTGGCAAATAGGTTTCTTCAGGATCGCTATTTGCTTCAAGTGTTTGCAAAGATACTTTTTGTACCAATTCAGGATTGCGTACACCAAATGCTACTTCTGCATCCAATGTAAAAGTTTGCTGGTTTCCCTCTTCCATACCCAGCAGCGCATTTTCAAGAGTGGGCGCAAACTGACCACCCCCCATCAGCAAGGTTGCAGGCTTATCTGTAAATGTGTTAACAATATCGGCGCCCTCGGGCAATCCAATTCTGTAGTGCAGCGTCAAAAAAGAGTCTTTTTTTACAATCGGTTTAATCATTCTTCTATTGTAGCCATGACCTCGAAAGTTAGGTTAGCAATTCACAAATGGCCAGAACAATTACGCCCCAGAGAACGACTTTTAAATGAAGGTCCCCAAGCCCTAAGTACTCCTGAACTGCTAGCTATTTTTTTAAGAACAGGAAATCGACAACAAAATGCGATTGATCTAGCTAATGAACTACTTCAAAAATTTGGTGGTCTTCGGAACCTCTTGGGGGCTAGCAAAGATGAGTTATCTTGCATTTCAGGAATAGGTATTGGCAAGTGGTCTCAACTTCAAGCCGTTTATGAATTGGTCAAGAGATCTCTAGGCGAACATCTAAAAATCAACCCTGTGATGCATTCTCCAGGAATTGCGAGGGAATATCTAGAAGCCGCTATTGGACAACTTTCCCATGAGGTTTTTGCATGTCTTTTTCTAAATCCACTCGGAGAACTTATAGACTTTAAGATTTTATTTAGAGGCACCACTACACAAACCACTGTTTATCCTAGAGAAATTGCAAAGGAGGCGCTCTTACTCAATGCGGTATCGATTATTTTGGTCCATAACCATCCTCAAGGAAATGCCACACCCAGTCAAGCAGACATTGACCTCACTAAAACGCTCATCAAAGCCCTTAAAATTCTAGATATTGAGATTCTAGACCACTGTATTGTAAGTAATTATGGATTTTTTTCTTTCTTGGATGCCAAACTTTTATTTAATAGTTAGAATTTAGGCCTTGAACACTTGTCAAGTTACCAAAAAAACTGATACAATCATTGTCTTTAGTTAAGTGAGTGAAGGAGCGTGTCATGGCTCGAGTATGCCAAGTCACCGGGAAAAAGCCAATGGTTGGCAATAATGTTTCCCATGCAAACAATAAAACAAAGCGTCGCTTTTTGCCTAATTTGCAAAATCGTCGTTTTTGGGTCGAGTCAGAAAATCGTTGGGTAAGCATCCGCTTAACTAACGCTGGACTTCGTTTAATTGACAAAGTAGGCATTGATCCGGTTCTAGCCGACATGCGTGCTCGTGGCGTTATCTAACCGGAGAATATTATGGCAAAAGGTGGACGCGAGAAAATCAAATTAGAGTCAACTGCGGGGACTGGTCACTTTTATACAACAACCAAAAATAAAAGAACTACCCCTGAAAAAATGGAGATCATGAAATTTGATCCCAAGGCTCGCAAACATGTTTCATATAAAGAAACTAAGATTAAATAACCGTTTTATCCTTATTAAAAAAACCGCATTCTTTAATGCGGTTTTTTTATTGGCACCACGGATCACTTACTCTTAAGCGTAGGTTCGAAGTCTTAGTGAGAAAGTTCTGAGCGACTCCAAACCACTTAATTCGGCTTTGTGACACCAATCTTGCAAATTCTGAACGAGATGTTCGCTACTCGCCGAGGATTTTTGCCAAATTTGAGCTAATTCCCTACGCATTTCAACTAAGGTCTTTAATTTTTCACTGACTTTCATTAAATTCTCAAGGCGATTTTTTTGCACAAGACTAAGCTTTGCTTCATCTGTAAAAAGCCATTGGTGTTTGTCTGAAAACTCTTTTGCTAAATCGTGAATATGAGCTACTTCTTGTTTAAATGTATCTTTGATCGTTTGACTATACTTTGCCATCAACTCATACCGATTTGAAATAATTGAATGTAGCGTATCTAAGTCAACTCTTTTGAGGGTCTGCAATTTTAGCTTTGGGGGCATTTTCTTAACCGTTGCTAATTTCATAATTTGTAGAGCCCGGATATAAAGCCATCCGATATCAAACTCATACCATTGATTAGAGAGCTTGGCACTCGTAGCATAGGTATGATGGTTGTTATGTAACTCCTCACCACCTATCAAAATGCCCAATGGAAAAATATTTGTAGAGGCATCCTGCGAATCAAAATTGCGGTATCCAACAAAATGCCCAATGCCGTTGATAATTCCTGCAGCAGTCACAGGAATCCACATCATTTGTATGGCCCATACTAAACCGCCTATCGCACCAAATAAGAGAACATCAATCACAAGCATAATGCCCACACCCTGCCAACGATATTTAGAATAAACCTTGTTTTCTACCCAATCATCTGGAGTTCCATGCCCATATTTGTCTAATGTTTCTTGATTTAAAGCCTCGATGGCATACAAGTCTGCACCACGCCAAAGCACCGTATTAATCCCCAATATTTGAGGACTATGCGGATCATTTTCTGTTTCACATTTAGCATGATGCTTGCGATGTATGGCAGCCCACTCTTTAGTGATCATGCCTGTGGTTAACCATAACCACAGCCTAAAAAAATGCGACACAATAGGATGTAGGTCTAAAGACCGATGGGCTTGATGACGATGCAAAAATATTGTGACACTAGCAATTGTGATGTGCGTCACCACCAGTGTGAAAACTAAAATTTCCAAATTAGACCAATTTAGAATTCCATGACTAAGCCAATTAAGAAAGAACAATATGCGCCCCAATGATTGAAAACTCTATTTTAATACCTTTGTCACAATTCTGGAAGAGCCTCTTCTTTTACTGGCAACGCTTTTTTCTGTAATATAGCGGCAAAAAAACCGTCTGTTTGGTGCTGATTAGGCCAAAGTTGCCACCAAAACGAATCCAAACTGCTACCTACCGGAATGTCACCTAAAAGTGGAAATGGGGCTACTAATACCACCTTAGGGTCTAACAACTCAAATTCGGGATGGTCATGTAAAAAAGCTTCAACAATATCCTGATTTTCTTCTCGTAATAAGCTACAGGTTGCATAAACAATTCGTCCACCATTTTTTAAAAGTCTTGCCGCGGAACTTAAGATCGAAAACTGTTTAGACTGTAATTCTTTGATTGTCAGCGGACTTTGACGCCACTTTAAGTCTGGATTACGGCGTAAAGTTCCCAGGCCACTGCAAGGCGCATCCACTAAGACCTTATCAATTTTTCCTGCAAGACGTTTCACCTTAGTATCGTTCTCACTATCGATCCAAACCGGGTGAACATTTGATAGGCCACTTTTTGCAACCCGCGGTTTTAAACGAGCTAAGCGCCGCTCGGATATATCAAAAGCATATAGCCTACCCGTTGATTTCATCATAGCGCCTAAAGCTAATGTTTTACCACCAGCGCCAGCGCAAAAATCCACGACCATCTCTCCGCGCTTAGGCGCTAAAAGCATACTAAGCAATTGACTGCCTTCATCTTGAACCTCAAACATTCCATTCTTAAAACTTTCAAGGTTTTGAAGAGCGGGTTTACCTAAAAGCCTAAAACCCAATTCAGAATGCGGCGTCTTTATAGACTGGTATCTACCCCCTAAAGCATTAAACTCTTCAATAAGCGTTTCTCTTTTTGCTTTAAAGCTATTGACTCTACAATCTAATGGAGCTGCACTTAACAGTGTCTCTAAAAGTTCATCTCGCATCTTTGGGCCAATCTGGTCTGTGAGCTCCTGCCATAACCAGTCAGGAACGTTACTCCTTACCTGTGGGGATAAACTTTCTCTAGGAAATACCACAAATCGTTGTAACCAATCAACTTCGCCAGGATGTGCCACAAAAGCTAAATCAGCTAAAGCACTTTCAAAACGATGACTAGTTCCTAAACCTCCTTCAGACAAAGCAATCATTAACCCCATGAGTGCAAAACGTCTCATCAAGGGTCCATTTCCACTCTCGGCAAATTGAGCCAACTCTAATTTTCTTCTTAAAATAGCAAAAGTCGACTCCGCAATTAACGCTCGATCGCGATTTCCTAATTGAGGGTTTTCACGAAAATAACGACTCACAATGCTATCAGCTGGGGATTCAAATGCAAGCACCTCTGGGAGCAATCTAATTAAATGCTCAGCATGTAGAGGCAAAGCTTTCGCTTTGGCCATAGCGGGGTTATATGGAGCTTTTGGAGCTGATTTATGTGCGTCACTACTGATTGGAGCCCGCCGACCAGGTTTTTTGGTATTTCTAACAGGCTTATTCATAAATTAACTTTCTTGAAAAACAAATCATATTGATTTGTCTTAGTTTGCCTAAGTAAAACTTAGTCCCCAACAATAGAAAAACTCTGGGGCGAAGGCGGATTAATCGATACAATCCCTTCGTGTATTTCTATTTGGTCATTTATAAACCATTCTATTGCTTGGACATAGATTATATGTTCAATCTTCAAAACTCTTTGAGAAAGAGACTCCTCGGTGTCATTTAATTGAACTGGAACGACACCTTGAGCAATGATTGGACCAACATCCATTTCATTAGTTACAAAATGAACAGTAGCGCCATGAAATTTAACCCCCTGATCTAGAGCCTGTCTGTGGGTCCTTAAGCCAGTAAAACTGGGCAATAACGATGGATGAATATTCATCAGACGTCCTGAAAAGTGTGTCACGAAGAAATCTGGAAGAATTCGCATAAATCCTGCCAGAACAACCAAATCGGTGCCTAAACTCTCCACCGCCGCATATAAAGCTTGATCGAACTCCGCTCGAGTTAAAAACTTTTCATGGTCAATGACCTCCACCGGGATACCATATCCCCTAGCAATTTCAATCCCAAAAGCATCAGGACGATTGGAAATTACTTTTAAAATAGTGGCTTTCCAAGCCTTTTTTGAATGTGCCTCTAGAATAGAGGATAAATTTGAACCACGCCCTGATATAAGAATCACTATTTTTTTCATAATCACCAATATAATTGATACCTGTTGTGAAAGTTATCCGCGGACTCCCTCTCCCTCAAAATAAAACCCCGTGCGCCCTAACTATCGGAAATTACGATGGCGTGCACAAGGGACATCAGGTCTTGCTCGAACGGTTAATTGCAACCGCTAAGGAACATCATTTGCAAAGCTGTGTGCTCACGTTCGAGCCACACCCAAAAGAATTCTTTGATCCTCAAAATGCCCCTGCTCGAATTTTAAACCTACGAGACAAATTAGTCGCATTAGAACGATTTGGGGTCGATTGTGTTTATGTTGAACATTTTAATGCTGCATTTGCAAAAAAGACCCCCGAAGTCTTTGTCCAAGAAATTCTAGTCAATGGTCTAGATGCTAAGAAAATAATTATTGGTGATGATTTTCATTATGGTTCTCGTCGCGCCGGGAATATCAATACCCTTGAGAGTGCTGGTAAAAATTTCAATTTTGAGGTCACATCAATACCCACAGTCTTAGATAACCGGCAACAACGGATTTCTAGTTCTGCGCTTAGACAAGCTTTAAAAGAAGGTCAGATGGATCTTGCTACTACGCTACTGGGTCGCCCATATTCTATTTCTGGTCATGTCCTGCATGGTAGAAAGCTAGGGAGAACTCTTGGCTTTCCTACTCTCAATCTCATGGTATCGAATCAATTACATCAAAGACCTCACGCTCTTTCAGGTATATTTGTCGCCTTAGTCCATGGCTTAGAAGCTAAACCATTGCCTGCTGTTGCCAGTTTAGGGGTTCGACCAACAGTTGAAGATGCAGGGAATGTATTATTAGAGACTCACGTTTTTGATTTTAAAAAAGAAGTTTATGGCAAGCTCGTTCGTGTTGAACTTGTCAAAAAATTAAGAGATGAGAAGAAGTATTCTTCACTAGATGAATTAACCCAAGCTATTCAACATGATGCACAACTCGCACGAGAATATTTTAAAAATTAATTGTTATGTCTGATCAATCTTATCCACTAAATCTCCTTGAAACTCCTTTCCCCATGCGTGGTGATTTACCTAAGCGTGAACCCAATTGGATCAAAGAATGGCAAGAAAAGGATATCTATTCAATTATTCGAAATGCCCGCCGTGGAAAAGAGAAATTTATTCTGCACGATGGACCTCCCTATGCCAATGGCAATATCCATATTGGACATGCCGTCAATAAAATTCTAAAAGATATCATTGTTAAAACTCGAACATTATCAGGATTAGATGCGATTTATATCCCAGGATGGGATTGTCACGGCATGCCCATTGAAATTCAAATCGAAAAAAAATATGGGAAAAATATTTCTACCCAGGAAGTTCAATCAAAAGCTAGAGCCTACGCACAAGAACAGATTCTGATTCAGAAAAAAGAATTCGAACGACTTGGAGTTTTAGGGGATTGGAAAAACCCCTATCTCACGATGAACTTTACTAACGAAGCAAATGAATTGCGCGCGTTATCTAATATTATGGAAAAAGGCTACGTGTTTAGAGGACTAAAGCCTGTAAACTGGTGTTTTGATTGTGGTTCAGCTCTAGCCGAGGCAGAGGTCGAGTATCAAGATAAAGAAGATCCAGCTGTCGATGTGGGTTTTGAATTTGTTGAATCTCAAAGAGCGGATTTAGCTAAAGTATTTAATCTATCTGCACTACCTAACAAGGTAGGAAGAATTGTTATTTGGACTACAACTCCTTGGACACTTCCTTCAAATCAGGCATTGAATTTACATCCAGAATTCATCTATGCACTTGTTGATGTTGGCTCGCAACTCCTGATTTTGGCGCAAGAACGCGTAGATATCTGCTTAGAGTCTTATGGACTTAGTGGTGAAGTTTTAGGAACCTGCCTTGGAAAAGATTTAGGAGCATTTTCTTTTAAGCACCCTCTTTACAATTTAGATCCTGGTTATCAACGAACTGCTCCAATCTATCTCGCCGAATATGTAACGCTTGAAAGCGGTACTGGTGTCGTCCACTCCGCTCCGGCCTATGGTGAAGAAGATTTTAAGTCTTGCAAGAATAACGGCATGCAAGATAAAAACATTATTAATCCAGTCATGGGTAATGGCGTATTTGCATCTACCCTGCCTTTATTTGGCGGACAGTTTATCTGGAAAGCCAATCCACAAATTGTGATCGCTTTAGAAAAAGCAGGGTCTTTGCTCAAATCAATTAAGTTTAATCACTCTTACATGCACTGCTGGCGACATAAAACACCAATTATCTACAGAGCAACTTCGCAATGGTTCGCAAGTATGGATAAAAAAGTGGCTGGTATGGATAAGAGCCTTCGAGAGATCGCTCTAGCAGGAATTGAAGAAACTCAGTTTTATCCTGCCTGGGGAAAACAACGTTTACATGGCATGATTGCCAATCGTCCGGATTGGACTTTATCTCGCCAAAGACAATGGGGCGTTCCCATGGCTTATTTTGTTCATCGTGAAACGGGCGAACTCCATCCGCAAACGCAAGAACATATGAAACAAATTGCAACCCTCATTGAAAAAGAAGGTATCGAAGCTTGGCAGTCTATAGAGCCCTCTGTAATTCTTGGAGAAGACGCAGTTCTGTATGAGAAAAACAAAGATACTTTAGATGTGTGGTTTGATTCTGGAACAACTCATTGGCATGTTCTTCGGGGCTCACATCAAGAAGATTATTATTTCGAGCGAGCCGGTAACCCTAATGAACGAATTGCCGATCTTTATCTTGAAGGCTCTGACCAACACCGTGGTTGGTTCCATTCCTCATTACTGACTGGGTCAATGCTTGATGGCAAACCACCTTATAAAAGTTTATTGACCCATGGCTTTACAGTAGATGGCCATGGTCGAAAAATGAGTAAGTCCTTGGGTAATGTCATCGCACCTCAAGAAGTCTCAGACAAAATGGGTGCGGAGATTATTCGACTTTGGGTTGCTTCAACAGATTACTCTGGAGAAATGACTATTTCAGATGAGATTCTGAAACGTGTTGTTGAAAGCTACCGACGAATTAGGAACACATTGCGCTTCTTAATGGCCAACTTAAGCGACTTTAAATTTGATGAGCATGCTGTAAATAGCAATAATTTATTAGAAATTGACCAATATATGTTGTGCCTTACTGCCTCTGTTCAAGATGAGATTCTTGCGGGTTATGAGCGCTATGAGTTCCACCCAGCCGTCGCTCGTATGATGACATTTTGTTCTGAAGATTTAGGTGGCTTCTATTTAGATATCTTAAAAGATCGTTTGTATACATCAGATCCTAATTCAGCATTAAGACGGAGCGCTCAAACTACCTTGTTTCATATTACCTCAGCTATGCTGCGATGGATGGCTCCTTATTTATCGTTTACAGCAGAAGAAGCTTGGAAAATTTTTGACCATGGCAGCCAAGATGTTGACACAATCTTTACACAGACACACTGGGTATTGCCCAAGATCAACTCTGCTCAAGAACTAATGGCTAAATGGCAAAAAATTCGACTCCTGAGAAATGATATTACTAAAGCAATTGAACTAGAACGTGAATTGGGTAAGATAGGGTCATCATTACAAGCCGAACTTGAAATATCGGGTTCGACTGAAGAACTGATTGAGTTAAATTCGCTCAGTAATGATTTGAGATTTGTCTTGATAACATCATCTGCTCATGTTGTGGCTGATGACAAAATTGGCACACCTCTTCAAATTAAGGTCAGAGCTTCAAGTCACAAAAAGTGTTCACGGTGCTGGCATTATGTGAAAGATGTAGGAGAGATTGCTGCACATCCTTCATTATGTAGACGCTGCAATAGCAATTTATTTGGCGAGGGTGAAGTACGTCAGTTTGCTTAATTATTTTTAATCTATTTAGTTTCTATGGCTACCAAAAAATCTACTCTTTTTTCCGGAAATTTTAAAAACTGGCTAGCAATTGCTGCATTAGTTGTTATCTTTGATCAAATGTCAAAGTTAGTGACTCTTCAGGTTTTAAAAGAAGGTGACTCACAAGTGATTAACTCATTTACCAATTGGGTACTTGTCTACAATTCCGGCGCAGCTTTCTCATTCTTAGCTAATGCTGGCGGGTGGCAGAAATGGTTTTTTATCGGTATTAGTGGATCCGCTGCTCTCATTATGCTGTGGTTATTAGTTCGACATTCTCATCAAACTATCTTTTGTATCTCTATTTCACTAGTTTTAGGTGGCGCAGTTGGCAATTTAATTGACCGCTTTACTCACGGTGCAGTGGTAGACTTTATTGACGTTTTCTATGGCAGATATCACTGGCCAGCATTTAATGTTGCAGACAGTGCTATAACTATTGGTGTGGCTTTTTTAATTTTGGATGAATTGAGACGAGTAATTCGTCATAAATAATTAACCCTATTGGAATCTCTAAAACCTATGAAAAATAAAAAAATTGTTCTAGGTATTTCTGGAGGCATTGCAGCGTATAAATCTCCAGAGTTAGTGCGCTTGCTCATTAAGGCTGGAGCAGAAGTCCAAGTTGTTATGACCCAAGCAGCGACTAAGTTTGTGACCGAGACAACAATGCAAGCTGTTTCTGGTAATCCAGTCTTTGTCAGTCAATGGGATCCACGTGTTTCTAATGGAATGGCCCATATTGAGTTATCTCGTAATGCTGATGCAATTCTCATAGCACCTGTCAGTGCTGACATGATGGCGAAGCATTCCCTTGGCTTGGCTGATGACTTGTTATCTACCCTCTGCTTAGCAAGAGGTACTGAATCGGGCGGCATGATCGTCGATTGTCCCCTACTGATGGCTCCTGCAATGAACCTTCAAATGTGGAATCATCCCGCTACGAAACGAAGTGTTGAGCGTCTCCAAAGAGATGGTGTCCATCTGCTTGGACCCGCTAGTGGTGATCAAGCTTGTGGTGAAGTTGGGATGGGACGTATGTTAGAGCCAGTAGAAATCATCGAATCTCTCATTGCTTTTTTTCAGAAAAAACTTCTTCAAGGTAAAAAAGTTCTTATCACCGCCGGCCCTACATTTGAACCTATTGACCCAGTGCGGGGAATTACAAACCGAAGTTCTGGAAAAATGGGCTTTGCAATTGCAAGAGCTGCCATTGAGTCTGGCGCAGAAGTTCACTTAATTACTGGTCCAGTTGCTTTAGATACTCCATTAGCGCATACGGGAAAAATCCAACGGACCGATGTAGAAACTGCTGAGCAAATGTTAAACGCAGTCCTTGCAGCCAAGGATTATGATATCTTTTTCTCTGTAGCGGCTGTTGCTGACTGGAAAATCAAATCTCCAAACTTACAAAAAATTAAAAAAAATAGTTCTAATGGGTTGTCTATTGAATTTGAGGAAAATGCTGACATCCTCTTTACTATTGCAAGTCGTGTAAAAAATAATAAGCCCTTCTGCGTTGGCTTTGCAGCTGAGACAGAAAATATTGAAGAATATGGTAAAACTAAATTAAAGCAAAAGAAAATTCCTATGCTAATAGCTAACCACGGACCAAGTACATTTGGCAGTGATGAAAATCAACTGATTTTGATCGAAGCTAATGGTTCCTTAAAACTGGCTCGATCTGACAAACTTAGCCTTGCTCGTGAAATTATTGCTAAAGTCAGCGAACGTCTTGTTTAGATATACTCCACCCCCCCCATTCTAATCACTCTCTCCTATGCAAAAATTACAAGTCAAAATTTTAGATGAGCGCTTACGTTCACAGTTGCCCCAATACTCGACCACTGGCAGTGCTGGTCTTGATTTAAGAGCTTGTTTAGATGAGCCTCTAGAAATCCACCCTGGCCAAACCGTATTAATACCAACTGGGATTTCAATTTTTATTGCTAACCCTCAGTACTGCGCTCTTATTCTTCCAAGATCAGGACTTGGACACAAACATGGGATTGTTCTAGGTAATCTAGTAGGATTAATTGATTCTGATTATCAAGGCCAACTCATGGTCAGTACTTGGAATAGAAATCACACACCGTATACGATTCAACCTTTTGAGCGTATCGCTCAACTTGTTATTACACCTGTACTTCAAGTAGAACTAGAAATTGTTGAGGAATTCATACATTCGGATCGGGGAATTGGGGGGTTTGGAAGTACAGGTGTCCAATAATTTATAGATACTTCAAATAAAAAAAAGGCTAAAACAGATTTGTTTTAGCCTTTATATATTGAAGCATTACATTTCTTCTTGTGGTTCAGTAGAGGCTGCTTTTCCTTTAATTGGAGTCGATTGAATTTTCAAAGTTACTTCATCCTTATCGTCAAGCCCTACAACAACCGATCCACCCATGACTAAACGACCAAATAGTAACTCGTCAGCCAAGGCTTTTCTAACTGTATCTTGGATTAGGCGTTGCATTGGTCTTGCCCCCATCAAAGGATCAAATCCTTTTTTAGACAAGAATGTTCTTAGCTCTGGAGTGAAGGTTGCATCAACTTTTTTCTCGTGCAGTTGTTCTTCAAGTTGCATGAGAAATTTATCAACGACTCTCAATATGATTGACTCATCAAGCGCCTTAAATGACACAATCGCATCTAAACGATTTCTGAATTCAGGTGTAAATATGCGCTTAATATCAGCCATTTCATCACCGGCTTCACGAGGATTAGTAAAGCCAATAGTGGCTTTATTCATTGTTTCAGCGCCAGCATTAGTTGTCATAATAATGATGACGTTTCGGAAATCAGCTTTTCGACCATTGTTATCCGTTAGCGTGCCATGATCCATGACCTGCAACAAAATATTAAAAATATCAGGGTGAGCTTTTTCGATTTCATCTAACAGCAGAACGCAATGAGGCTTTTTATTAACAGCTTCCGTTAGTAATCCACCTTGGTCAAACCCAACATAGCCAGGAGGCGCACCAATTAAACGGCTAACAGCATGACGCTCCATATATTCAGACATATCAAAGCGTAGCAACTCCACTCCCATAATGAAAGCCAGTTGTTTAGCAACTTCTGTCTTACCTACTCCCGTTGGTCCTGAAAATAGAAATGAGCCGATTGGTTTATCAATCTTCCCAAGCCCAGCACGAGCCATCTTTATAGCAGAAGACAGAACCTCAATAGCAGGTTCTTGACCAAACACAACGCTCTTTAAGTCACGGTCAAGGGTTTGTAATTTACTTCTATCATCAACACTTACAGATTGTGGAGGAATGCGAGCAATTTTGGATACAATTTCTTCTATTTCAAAACGTCCAATCGTTTTTTTCTGCTTTGACTTTGGCAAAATTCGTTGCGCTGCCCCAGCCTCATCAATAACATCAATCGCTTTATCAGGTAATTGACGATCATTAATATAACGCGATGACAATTCTGCTGCGGCACTTAGGGCGTTTTGAGAGTACTTAACGCCATGATGCTCTTCAAAGCGGGATTTTAAACCTCTTAAGATTTGAACAGTTTGGTCAATTGATGGCTCTAACACATCGATCTTTTGGAACCGGCGAGATAAAGCAGCATCTTTTTCAAAAATTCCACGATACTCTGTAAAAGTCGTAGCACCAATACACTTTAATTGCCCGCTCGATAGCGCAGGTTTAAGCAGATTGCTTGCATCTAAAGTTCCACCAGAGGCGGCGCCAGCTCCAATTAATGTGTGAATCTCATCAATAAATAGAATTGCATTCACATTATCTTTCAATGATTTGAGTACCGCTTTTAAGCGCTGCTCAAAATCACCTCGGTATTTTGTTCCCGCTAATAAAGCACCCATATCTAAAGAGTAAACCACCCCATCTTTTAAGATTTCAGGAACTTCGTTTTGTGTGATTCGCCAAGCCAGTCCTTCAGCTATTGCTGTTTTACCAACACCTGCTTCTCCTACTAACAAAGGATTATTCTTTCTTCTGCGACACAATACTTGTATAACTCGTTCCACTTCTAATTCTCGACCTATCAACGGATCGATCTTTCCTTGACGAGCTAAAACATTAAGGTTTTGGGTAAACTGTTCAAGAGGACTATCTTTGCCTCCTCCAGAATTAGTTTCATCCGCTTCGGCACTTTGTCCTTCGGGCTTTACTGCATCCGGCTGATCTTTACGAATTCCATGACTAATAAAGTTAACAACATCTAGACGCGTCACACCTTGTTGCTGAAGGTAATACACCGCATGAGAATCTTTCTCGCCAAAAATAGCAACGAGAACATTAGCTCCCGTGACTTCTTTCTTTCCACTTGATGTGGACTGAACATGCATAATTGCACGTTGAATGACCCGTTGAAAACCCAAGGTTGGCTGTGTATCAACCTCATCAGATCCTGGTAATACAGGGGTATTGTCATTAATAAAATTTTTGAGTTGCGTACGCAAATCAGCAATATTCACTGCACAGGCTTTTAAAACCTCTACAGACGTAGCATTGTCTAACAAAGCACATAACAAGTGCTCAACTGTAATGAACTCGTGGCGCGCAGCCCGCGCATCCACAAAAGCCATATGAAGACTTACTTCAAGTTCTTGTGCGATCATACTTTCTCCATCATGCACTGCAAAGGGTGACCCGACTTGCGGGAAATTTCTATTACCTGTTCTACTTTAGTTGAAGCTACATCTTTGGTAAATACACCACAAACACCTTTTCCTTCAATATGTACCTGCAGCATAATTCTTGTAGCTGTTTCTTGATCTTTATGAAAAAATTCCCGAATGACCATCACAACAAACTCCATTGGAGTGAAATCATCATTTAATAATATAACTCTGTATAACTTTGGTGGTTCAGTTTTTTGTATCTCACGATCTAAAACCGAGGTTAAAGACTCCTCTGAAAAAGGCTTTACTGTTGGACTAACACTATTAGGTTTTTTACTAGGATTTGTAGGCATAACTTATTTTATACAGAAGACTAATTAAGCGTTTATTTTTCGTTATAAGGGTTAAATTTTCTTAAAAAAGGATAATTTTTAAAGAAATAGTGAAATAAATGTCATTTTAAGGGGAAATACTAGTGTTTTTTGATACAAATAGCCTTGACACAACGTCAAAATAAGCAAACAATCACCCCTACGTGCATGAAGTTGGGTGCACTAGGCTTGTTGGTGTGTTGGCTTAATCGTTTTTCACGCTTCAGGATTGTTATCTAGTTAAAGTAATGGAGTTCGCATGGCGACCGGAGTTGTTAAGTGGTTCAATGACGCAAAAGGTTTTGGGTTTATCAAACCTGATGACGGAGAAGAAGAATTATTCGCGCATTTCAGCGCAATTACCATGAGCGGTTTTAAAACCCTCAAAGAAGGCCAAAAAGTAACGTTTGATATTACTCAAGGCCCTAAGGGTAAGCAAGCTACAAATATTCAAGGTGCTTGATTGATTTAAAAAATCTTCCACAGAAGTGAAAAATCCCAATTTTATATTGGGATTTTTTTTACCCACTCAAACCAGTTGATGGAGTTCTGTAAGGCAAGTCCTGCATTTGCTCGATCATGATTTGACCAAAACCTGAACAAGAGACTTGTTTAGCACCATCCAGTAAGCGCGCAAAATCATAGGTCACTTGTTTAGAAAGAATAGCCTTTTCCATTGACTGGATAATGATATCTGCAGCCTGAGTCCACCCAATATGACGTAACATCATTTCTGCAGATAAAATTTCGGAGCCAGGATTGACATAATCCTTACCAGCATATTTTGGTGCAGTCCCATGTGTTGCCTCAAACATCGCTAAGGTGTTTGATAAATTTCCACCCGGCGCAATCCCCATACCTCCTACCTGAGCAGCCAAAGCGTCAGAAATATAATCCCCATTCAGATTTAAAGTTGCAATAACACTGTATTCAACTGGACGTAATAATATTTGTTGTAAAAAAGCATCTGCAATAACATCTTTAACAACGATATCTTTTCCAGTTCTTGGATTTTTGATTTTGCATTTGGGGCCGCCATCAATCGCAACTGCACCAAACTCTTTCATCGCTAGTTCATAACCCCAATCCCGAAACCCTCCCTCAGTGAACTTCATAATATTTCCCTTGTGAACAAGAGTTACAGATGTTTTATCGTGATCGAGTGCGTATTGAATGGCTTTACGAACTAATCTATACGTTCCCTCTTTGGATACAGGTTTAATGCCAATTGCTGATGAATTCGGGAATCGAATCTTAACACCCATCTCCTTGGCAAAAAAGTTAATGACCTTCATCACTTCATCACTACCCGCCTGCCATTCAATGCCCGCGTAGAGATCTTCTGAATTTTCACGAAAGATGACCATGTCAGTCTTTTCTGGCTCCTTCAGTGGTGAGGGTACCCCTTTAAAATACCTTACAGGGCGGATGCAAGCATATAGGTCAAGCTCTTGTCTAAGTGCCACATTAAGAGATCTAATGCCACTTCCAATGGGCGTAGTTAATGGCCCTTTAATCGATACAATATATTTTTTTACAGCTTCTAATGTCTCAGCTGGCATCCTAACATCCGGGCCATACACCTCTATGGCTTTATCACCTGCAAAAATTTCCATCCAAGAAATTTTCTTCTTATCACCGTAAGCTTTAGCAACCGCAGCATCTACTACCTTCATCATGACAGGAGTCACATCTTTACCTATCCCATCACCCTCGATGTAAGTAATTATTGGATTGTCAGGCACATTAATTGAAAAATCATCGTTAATGGTGATCGCTTGACCCATTGGTACTTTGATATGCTGATACATTGTTAAATAATCCTAGGTTATGCCCAACTCATATTTATCTTAATCTAACTTCATAAACGCATTGATCGCCTAAAATAAAGGAATTCATATTTTGAATCCTTAACTCAATTATCTATTATGGCCAATTTAAATTCTCTTTCTATTATTTTTTCTAAATTTTATTTGGTAAGGTCCCTTCAATATTTCATATTAATTATTTCTTGGTTTTTACTTCTTAATACTTCGGCTAGTGGCCTACCTACTATTGAGCTAAGAATCAATAAAGAAGTGGTTAGAGCTGAAGTTGCTAATACTCCAGATTCTCAACAACTGGGTCTGATGTACCGCAAAGAGTTAGCAGATAGCAGTGGTATGCTCTTTATCTTTAATCAAAAAGCGGGACATTGTTTTTGGATGAAAAATACTAATCTACCGCTTTCAATCGCCTTCATTGAAGACGATGGGCGCATCATCAATATCGAAGAAATGCAGCCACAGTCTGAAGATAATCATTGCCCAAAGAAATCTACTCGTTTTGCTTTAGAAATGAATCAAGCTTGGTTTTCGAAAAGAAAGTTAGGGCCCGGTACCATCATCGAGGGATTACCAAAGCCCTAAACTTTTTTATTCAAAGTGACAAATATAATGGACAGGCTCCAACGCTCTTATCACAAAGTAACCACCGGCACCAACTTCCCACTGCTGTCCTTCTTGGTAAGTTTTTTCTTTCTCTCCATTGATACTCACGTAAGCAACACCTGAGACCATTTCCATGATTTCTGATGTACTTAAATCAAAACGAAGTGTACTTGGCAGTATGACTCCTATAGACTTTCTCTTTCCGTTCACATCGGTTACGGTATGCGAAATACATTTTCCTTCAAAATAAATATTTGCTTTGGGATTGACACTGACCTGACCTAATTCCATTTCGTTACTCGCTTTGCTTAATTATGATTTTCTTTAACTTTACTTAAGATCTTTTACGTTTTGCAATCTCAGCTATCCGCATTCTTAGTGCATTTAATTTAATAAACCCGCCTGCATCAGCTTGGTTGTAAGCTCCGCCATCATCATCAAATGTAGCTATATTTTGGTCAAATAACGTATCCTTTGAATCCCTTGATACAACATTGACTGAGCCTTTATAGAGCTTTAATTTCACGACTCCATTAACAGTCCTTTGCGTAAAGTCAATTAATGTTTGCAAAGCAACTCTTTCTGGAGCCCACCAATAGCCGTTATAAATCAAACTAGCATATCTTGGCATGAGGTCATCTTTTAAATGCGCTACTTCACGGTCTAATGTAATGCTTTCAATCCCACGGTGTGCTTTAAGCAATATTGATCCGCCTGGCGTTTCATAACATCCTCTACTTTTCATGCCGACATACCTATTTTCAACCAGGTCTAATCTTCCAATACCGTGCTTGCCCCCTAATGCGTTCAACTTGGCTAATAGATCATGAGGTTTTAGTTTTTCACCGTTAACTGCTACAGGATCACCATGCATAAATTCCACTTCAATAAATTCAGCATGATCAGGCGCACTTTCCGGAGAAACTGTCCAACGCCACATCGACTCCTCAGCCATCGCATTTGGATTTTCCAAATGCCTTCCTTCAAAACTAATGTGTAATAAATTAGCGTCCATGGAGTAGGGCGCTCCGCCCTGCTTATGCTTCATTTCTACTGGAATACCATGCTTTTCTGCATACGCGAGTAACTTCTCCCGAGATAAAAGGTCCCACTCTCGCCATGGCGCAATCACTTTAATACCAGGTTCTAAAGCGTAATATCCCAGCTCAAACCTCACTTGGTCATTTCCCTTACCTGTAGCCCCATGGGATACAGTATCTGCTCCAGATAATTTAGCAATTTCTATTTGTCTTTTTGCGATTAATGGTCGCGCAATTGAAGTACCCAGTAAGTATTCACCTTCATATACTGCATTACAGCGAAACATAGGAAATACAAAATCTCTTACAAACTCTTCTCTCAAGTCATCGATAAAAATATTTTCTGGCTTTATCCCAAATTGCAAAGCCTTAACACGAGCAGGCTCTAACTCCTCACCCTGACCTAGATCAGCTGTAAAGGTAACAATCTCACACTCATAGGTATCTTGTAACCACTTTAAGATAACGCTGGTGTCAAGGCCACCTGAGTATGCAAGAACTACCTTATTGACTTCATTCATATTCAATCTTACCTATTTGTTAGTTTAATTTGCCACATAGCAAATATTCCATTAATGCTTTTTGAACATGCAAACGGTTTTCCGCTTCCTGCCATACTACGCTTTGCTCTCCGTCTATAACCTCTGCAGATACTTCCTCACCCCGGTGTGCTGGTAAGCAGTGCATAAACAATGCATCTTTCTTAGCAACTGCCATTTTATTGCTATCCACCATCCATAACTTAAAAGCTTTTAAACGCTCTGAATTCTCACTTTCGAACCCCATACTTGTCCAGACATCCGTGGTCACTAAATCCGCTCCTCTACAGGCTTCTAATGGATCCTCAAACGACTCAACGCACTGCGATGACTTTACATTAATAAGACTTGGTTCAAGTTGATAACCTTTTGGCCCAGAAAAATGCACTTTAAAGTCCAAAATGTCTGCAGCCTGGATCCAGGTATAGGCCATGTTATTAGCATCTCCAATCCAAGTGACCGTTTTGCCTTTTATTGACCCCCTTAACTCTGTAAAGGTAAATATGTCTGCTAACACTTGACAAGGATGGTACTCATTCGTGAGACCATTGATAACTGGCACTCTAGAATTTTTTGCAAATCTTTCTATGATGTCTTGCCCAAAGGTCCTGATCATAATAATATCGGTCATCCTAGAAATGACTTGAGCAGCATCTTCTACCGGCTCACCACGACCTAACTGAGTATCACGTGTGTTCAAGTACACTGCATGGCCACCTAGTTGGTGAATGCCCGCTTCAAAGGAAAGTCTTGTTCTTGTTGAGTTTTTTTCAAAAATCATTGCTAAAGTTCGGTCATGAAGCGGGTGCCATGTTTCATAAGCTTTAAATTTATCTTTTAGCCATTTTGATCGACTAAGGATGTACGAGTACTCATCAGCCGTTAAATCTGAAAATTGTAAGTAGTGTTTAACTTCCTTTTTTGGAAAGTTATTTTGCGGATTACTCTTCGAATCGTTATGCATAGTCATATTGTTTTTTAAGACTAAATATCTATTGTATTGAATAACATTAACACTTTAGTTTTTTTATCCTATCTTGTGAAATGTTTTTATCTTAATTAGTGCGGATAATCATCTTTTTCAATTCAAATCATTTATATTGTTTTTATATTCTCTCCAATTGATTAAATGAGTCCTACTGACCCACCCAAACAATTTTTCATCCAAGGCATCACGAAAAGTGGTAAAGTTTTTCGCCCCAGTGATTGGGCCGACCGTTTATGTGGCGTCATGGCTAGATTTCGCCCTCCAGGCGATCAAGGTGATCCTAGATTTACTTTTTCCCCTTATGTGTGCCCAGAAATGATGGTCGACATTCGCTGTGTCATGGTTGACTCTCGACTTGCAGATATTGATGTACGTGCAATGGATTTTGTCATCAATTTTGCAAAAGATAATGACCTAGTGGTTGTAGAAGCTTGTTCTATGGATTTCAAATAAAACGTGAGTAAAAAAAAATCCGCCTAAGCGGATTATTGACATGCCATTAAAAACTATACGGTCATTGTCTTAATCGCTGCTGATAAACGAGATTTTTGTCTAGCAGCAGTGTTTTTATGAATAATTTTTTTGTCTGCAATCTGGTCAATGGTTGACTGTGCAGCCAAGAAAACTTTTGCAGCAGCTGCCTTATCTCCAGCATCTACTGCTTTACGAACTGATTTAATCGCCGTTCTCAAGCGTGATCTAAGACTAGAATTGTGCGCATTTTGCTTGGTCGCTTGACGTGCTCTTTTACGTGCTTGTGCTGTATTTGCCATATAAAAATCTCAATTTCTTTCTTTACTAAAAAACTTAATTTGTGAATAACTTCTCTTTTTCCAGCTTCTCTGACAAATCTTTTACGATTGGAAAGAAGAAATGCTTTAATAGAGTGATAAAAACTACCAAAATGCTTAACTAGATATAACAGCTATCAATGTATAACAGCTATCAATGCTTACCAATCACTAGTCGTTTTTATGCGTTTGTTAGAAAGCTTGCATACTAGAGATAACACGATGAATAACAAATAAAGATTGGTAAAGCATTCAATTACTGTAAATTAATCAAGAATTATAACTTATCATTTAAGATTTGACTACTAGCCCTTTATTCCAGAAAAGAGTCTTGTGAATTTATTAAGCGCCGCAGCAAAAGTAAGCAGTATGACCATGTTATCAAGAATTACAGGTCTTTTACGCGAAACCCTTATCGCGAGGACCTTTGGCGCTTCAGAATTGACGGATGCATTTAATGTTGCTTTTCGTCTTCCTAACTTACTACGTCGCCTTTTTGCCGAAGGTGCCTTTTCACAGGCTTTCGTACCCATTTTGGGTGAGATAGAGGCAAAAAATGGCCCAAAAGCTAGTTTTGAACTCATTAATGCTGTAGCTACACTACTGTTTTGGAGCCTTCTCGTTGCCGTGATTGCTGGGGTCTTATTCGCGCCAGTTTTGCTCATATTAATGGCTTCTGGTTTTAAAAATGCTTCGAATTACGAAATCGGCATCAATTTAACGAGAATCATGTTCCCCTATATTGGTCTTATTTCCTTAACCTCTCTTGCCGCAGGTATTTTAAATACCAATAAAAGATTTTTAATACCAGCGATTACCCCCGTACTACTTAATTTAGGAATGATTGGCGCGGCACTCTTACTGGCCCCGTATCTTAAAGAGCCCATCTATGCCTTAGGTGCAGGTGTCATTATTGGCGGTATTTTACAGTTAGCGATTCAAATACCAGCACTTAAGCAGATTGGCATGCTTCCAAACATTGGGTTACATTACAGAACAATCAAAGCAGCAGCTCAACATCCAGATGCAAAACGAATTTTACGTTTAATGGGGCCCGCTATTTTTGCAGTATCTGTAAGCCAAATTTCCCTCATTATTAATACCAATATCGCTTCTCATCTCGAAACAGGAAGTGTTTCATGGCTCTCCTTTGCAGATCGACTCATGGAATTTCCAACTGCCCTTTTAGGAGTCGCAGTAGGTACCGTACTTTTACCGAGTTTGAGCAAAGCAAACGCAAGCAACGATCTCGAACAAATAGGAGCACTTGTTCACTGGGGCGTAAAGCTAACATTTATTCTCGCAACTCCAGCAGCGATAGCTCTTTTTATATTTAGTATTCCACTTTCAGCTAGTTTATATAACTACGGGAAATTTAGCGGGCACGATGTACTAATGACGAGCTATGCCCTTCAAGCCTATGGCGTTGGATTAATCGGATTAATACTTGTGAAAATATTGGCTCCTGGCTTCTATGCCCGGCAAGATATTAAAACACCAGTAAAAATTGGCTTATTTGTGCTGGTATTTACTCAACTGTCTAATTTGGTATTTGTACCTTTATGGCAACATGCTGGGCTAGCCTTTTCCATTGGACTAGGGGCTTGTCTAAATGCAATTCTTTTGTGGATTGGTCTTGCAAGAAAGGGACTAATGAAAAATAGCGGACAAGGGTGGTTGAAATTCCTTGCGCAACTTACCTTTTCACTCAGTTTTTTTAGCGCAGTATTATATTTTGGTGCGCACCAACATGATTGGATTAATTTGAGACAAACTCCAATTTTGCGTATTATGTTTTTATGTGGCTGGTCTTTGCTGGCGGCATCAGTATATTTTTTGTGCTTATGGATCACCGGGCTTAAATTTAAAGAGTTTTTGAAACATTCAAATTAACATATGCCAACCAAACAACTTGACTACTTTACATCATTAGTAGCGGATGATTCTCACTTCCCCCTTACCGAAGCTGCGATATCCGTAGCTTTACATGCCTACCCAGATTTAGACGTTCAAGGAGTTATGGACAAGCTGGATTTACTGGGTAACAAACTAAAACTAAGAATCACCCCCGAATCCACTGATTTACAAAAACTACAACTCTTAAAACATTTCTTCTTTCAAGAAATGGGGTTTAGTGCAAATACAAATGATTACTATGACCCACAAAATTCTTATCTTCATAGTGTTATAGAAACTCGTCGTGGAATACCTATATCCTTGTCGCTCCTTTTAATTGACCTAGGAAATCAACTCAATTTAACTATTCGTGGAATTTCATTTCCAAATCATTTTTTAGTGCGTGTTTCACTTCCTCAAGGAGAGGTCGTCATGGATCCCTTGACTGGTGCCTCTCTTTCTAAGAATGAACTCCAAGGCATGTTAGATCCCTATTTAGACGCCCAAGGCTTTCGAGGTGAATTGGCATTACCACTGAGTGTTTTTTTACGATCTTCAAGCTCAAGAGAAATTCTCTCTCGATTTCTAAGAAATCTAAAAGCAGTTTATTCTCATCAAGATCGCTGGGAACGCTTACTAGGAATTCAAGAGAGATTAGTTATTCTTCTTCCTGAAGCAATAGAAGAAGTTCGAGATCGAGGGTTAGCCTACGCTCAGTTAGACTATATTCGACCTGCTCTTTTAGATATGACTCGCTATTTACATAGTTCGCCTTCTGCTGAAGATGCTTCAGAAATTAGAGAACATATAGCTGATTTAGAAAAGCTTAGTAAGTCGCACTAGGAGGGGCCTCTAGGAACAAGCCGCGCAAAGGGCAACTCTAAGTTACTCTTGTATTTTATTCTTAAAAAAAGGTTGGATTAACTTAAACAAACCACCAATTGCTAAAGGTACGACTGCAATCAAAACACCTAGGATCACAATGAGGCTTAGATTGTTATAAATAATTGGAATATTCCCAAAAAAATAACCTGCCAACGTTAAGGAGACAACCCAAAGTATCGCTCCTACTACATTAAATATCTGAAACCTAACAAAGTTCATGTGGGAAATCCCCGCCACAAAGGGTGCAAAGGTTCTTATCACCGGTATAAACCTTGCCAAAATAATTGTTTTTCCACCGTGTTTTTCAAAAAAACCATGAGTCTTCTTTAGAGCCGTCTGATCAATCCACTTAATTTGAGTCACATCAAGCTTTTTTACTAAATAGGATCCGACCCAAAAGTTGACCGTATTGCCAAAAACGGCCGCCAAAATAATTAAAGCATCTAGTAAAACCAAACTCAAATTTCCAGTTGCCGTATAGGCACCTGCCGTGAATAATAAGGTATCTCCAGGCAAAAAAGGCAAAATTACTAAGCCCGTCTCCGAAAAAACAATGAGGACTAATATGGCATAAGCCCAATTACCAAGGTCACCGAGGTGCTCTCCGATGCTCATGACACTTTGAAATATTTGAATGATTTGATCCACGGATTGAATCTTATCAGGTTCTATCTTGCGAAGCTAATTTTCGTGGGAAAATAAACTTATGATCTCAAGAAAAGCAATTCAACCCCTTCCAGACAAACTCATTAGCCAAATTGCGGCAGGTGAAGTGATTGAAAGACCATCTGCAGTCGTTAAAGAGCTTTTAGAAAATGCAATAGATGCTGGGGCGCAAGCAATAGAAATTCGCCTTGAGGAGGGGGGATGTCAACGAATTGTGATTTCAGATGATGGTGAAGGTATCCTAAAGACAGACTTAACTTTAGCCTTGACACGTCACGCCACTAGCAAGATCAGCTCTCTAGAGGATCTTGAGTCTGTCAGAAGTATGGGGTTTCGCGGTGAAGCATTAGCGTCAATTGCTTCCGTTTCAAATATGCAAATGACGACACGCACGGCACAAGATGACCATGCGTGGAGTATTACAAATCGCTCACCTGAAATAACCCCCGCCTCTGGCGAGTTTGGTACACGAATATCAGTTGATGATTTATTTTTTAATACACCAGCCCGTCGAAAGTTTTTAAAATCTTCCGCCACCGAATATAGCCACTGCATGGAGGCTATTCGTCGCATTGCCCTAGCAAATCCACATGTTGGTATGTCAGTGTGGCACAACGGCAAACCTAATATAAGGTGGACTGCAAGCAAACTCCAAGATCGAGCTGATGAAATATTAGGCAAAGAATTTGCAAATGCCAGACTTGATATCGAGTCTTTTTTAGGGCCGATATCAATTGAAGGCTTTATAGGAGCCCCGACTGCAAGTCGAGCTAGATCAGACCAGCAATATATTTTTGTTAATCATCGCTTTGTTAAAGATAAATTAATTTATCATGCAATCAAATCAGCCTATCAAGACGTTCTTCACGGAGATAGGCAACCGATTATCCTTTTTAATCTTAATATTGATCCTGAGCTTGTAGATGTCAATGTTCATCCTGCAAAGATTGAGGTGCGCTTTAGAGATAGTCGTGCTGTTCATCAGTTTGTCTACAACTCTATCAAAGAACGATTAGCAAAAGGTGCGGGGGATGCTCTTCCAATGTCTGCTCAGACACCTCATTTTGATACCTCTTTGCCATTAAACCAAATGAACGCATCAAGTTCTACTACCCCCCAAGTCATGCCTAGACCATGGCTGTATCAGGAAAAAACTGCTTCATTTAATTTACAAAGCTCAGCTAAAGAAGCAATGCAACAGCTTTTTTCAACTCCATTAACACCAATGGCTCCCCCTCATGAAACAGGCCACAAAGAAGAGTCTTTCCCATTAGGATATGCCTTAGCTCAGTTACACGGGATTTATATTTTGGCTCAAAATCAACTTGGATTAGTTCTAGTTGATATGCATGCAGCTCATGAAAGGGTCCTTTATGAGAAATTTAAAGCCGACTTGAGTCATCAGATTAATGTTCAACATTTACTAGTTCCTATGGTATTTAATGCCAGTCACATGGAAACAGTTCTAACGCAGCAATATGCTTCGACACTAAAAATATTAGGCTTTGATACATCAGTCTATGGCCCAGAACAGTTAGGAATAAGAACAGTGCCTACCATTTTGAGCGGCGCTGACCCCATTGACCTTGTAAGACAAATACTTGCCGAATTAGATGAAATGGGATCTAACGAAATTCTAGATAGTGCTAGACATGAACGACTAGCATCTAAGGCGTGTCATGCCGCTGTAAGAGCCCATCGCCTGCTCACTATTCCAGAAATGAATAGTCTACTTCGCCAAATGGAAGTAACTGATCGTGCTGATCAGTGCAATCACGGCAGACCCACTTGGGTGCAATTAAGTGTAAATGACCTTGATAAGCTTTTTCTTCGCGGACGTTAATGTCTAATCCAATCAGCTTAAATATTGATCATATATTAGCCATTGTGGGCCCAACTGCCAGCGGGAAAAGTAATTTTTCTTTATCTTTGTGTGAAGAAGCCTATAAAAAAAATCTTACCATTGAGCTGATTAGTATGGATTCTGCCCTTGTTTATAGAGGCATGAGTATCGGAACAGCTAAACCTAGTAACTTTCATCTTGCATCAATCAAACATCATGGAGTAGATATTTGCGAACCGTGGGAAAGTTATTCTGCAGCCAAGTTCGCTAGCGATTCGATGCGTTGGTATCAAGAAGCTCGTGACAGAGGGCATATTCCTGTCATTATTGGAGGGACAATGCTCTATTGGCGGGCATTGACACAAGGGTTAACTAATCTTCCGCCTGCAGACCCAATCATTAGAAAAAAAATTGAGCTTGATGCTTTACAACATGGTTGGGATTCTGTTTACGAACAGCTTTGTGTAGTAGATCCAATCAGTGCGCAGCGTCTTCCACCAGGCGATACACAAAGAATTTCAAGAGCACTAGAAGTTTTTTTATCTACAGGAAAATCCTTTTCTTCCTGGATCCAAGAGGATCCTTATGGAAAAACCAGGAATGACACTTCAATCAATAGCCAATTATTTTCTTTTGAACCAGAAGATAGAAAGTGGCTTCATACAAGAATTGAAAATAGATTTCATGAGATGCTCAAGCTAAATTTCTTAAATGAGGTGCGTACCCTAATGGATAATCCATTAATTAATCAACATCTACCATCAATGCGAGCCGTAGGTTACCGACAAGCTTGGGAGTACCTAGTAGGTGAAATCACCGAAGATGAGTTCATTAATAAGAGCATTGCTGCAACGCGCCAACTCGCAAAAAGACAATTAACTTGGCTCAGGGCCATGCCTACTCGAAGAGTGGTTAATCCTCAAAACTCAATCCAAGTAAAACATGCAGTATCAGATTGCTTGAACCAACTCATCGAATGGTCATCTAAATAACAATCGTTTGGTGGGCCCCGTGAGGTCTTTGTACAATATCGCCAATGACCCATGCGTCTAGATCGTCTTCCTTCAACGAACTAATGATAGCTTTTGTAAGCTCAGGGGAAACAACTAGAACTAAGCCAATACCGCAGTTAAAAACACGATGCATTTCATCATCTGCTACTTGTCCCTGTTTTTGCAACCACTGAAATAAATGTGGCATCTTCCAAGCATCTCTCTTTAATACTGCTTGGGTCGAATCTGGAAGGACTCTTGGGATATTTTCCACTAAACCACCCCCCGTAATATGAGCCATCCCTTTAATCGAAAATTTTCCCAATAGCTTTAAAACCGGCTTAACATAAATTTGGGTTGGCTTCATCACAACATCACGAAAAACTTGCCCATCAAATTCATCGCTAGGCTTAATGCCAGATCGCTCAATAATTTTTCTAATCAGCGAGTAACCATTGGAATGAGCTCCACTCGAAGCAATGCCAATGAGTTGGTCACCAGGTTGGATGGTCTTACCCGTAATAATTTTCGATTTTTCAACTACTCCCACTGCAAACCCGGCTAAATCATATTCGCCATCAGGATACATCCCTGGCATTTCTGCTGTTTCTCCTCCAATTAATGCGCAACCTGCAATTTCGCACCCTTGCGCAATCCCTCCGACAACTGTAGCTGCATCATCGACGGATAATTTTCCACAAGCAAAGTAATCTAAGAAGAAAAGTGACTCCGCACCCTGCACCAAAATGTCGTTCACACTCATTGCTACTAGATCTTGACCAACGGTATCGTGTTTTTTCCATTCAAAAGCCAACCTTAACTTTGTACCTACCCCATCCGTCCCAGAGACTAAAACCGGCTCCTTATAGCGCTTGGGAATCTCAAACAAGGCTCCAAACCCCCCAATACCAGCAAGGACGCCTTCACGCATTGTTTTCTTTGCTAATGGCTTAATTCTCTCGACTAAAGCATCCCCAGCATCAATATCAACGCCAGCATCTTTATAAGAAAGACCCGTATTAGGTGCACTATTTATTGGGTTTATTGGGGCTTTTGGTAAATTTGACATAATATTCCTGTGTACTTAGTAGAATTAATTGATTCGAATATAGGGATATTTTAATGGTAGCGATACTAACTCCATTTTTAACTGCATTTATTTTGGCTTATATTTTTCAGCCATTAACCAATCGTATTACATTTTTCAAGGTTCCTAGGTCTCTTGCGGTCCTTCTTACCATGTTATTTGTGATATTTTTAGGTATTGGTCTGATTTTGCTGCTTTTGAACCTCGTTCAAAATGAATTGCCCTTAATAAAGACCCAATTTCCTGAATGGGTCAGAGGAACTGAGTCTTGGCTTGCTCCTAAATTAGCATCCTTTGATATTGAGCTTGACTGGGCAAAGCTAAGAGACCAGATCACCGTACAAATCACCTCTCAAATTTCTGATAATGCAAATACTTTAGTTTCTTCATCCTTGTCCACGATTTTAAGTTCATCCTCTTCAGCTATAAGCTTCTTTGGTAACCTCGTCTTAATTTTATTTGTACTTTTCTATCTTTTACTTGAATGGGATGCCTTTATCTCATTAATTAGCAACTTGATACCGCATCAATATAGACCCACATTATTTCCACTCTTTGAAGAGGTCGATGGTTTACTATCCCAATACCTAAGAGGACAGCTTTTAGTGATGCTTATGTTATCCATGTTTTATTCGATCGGATTATCATTGATTGGTGTAAAAAGCGGAATTGCTCTTGGCTTTTTTACCGGCTTAGTTGCTTTTATTCCTTATTTAGGATTTTTGCTTAGTTTTGTTCTTTCTGTTATGGCGACCTTTTTACAGTTTGGCCCCAATAATCATCTAGTCATGGTTCTCATTTTGTATGGTCTAGGGCAATTTCTAGAAGGCTTCTTCTTAACCCCCCGCTTAGTCGGCGAGCGAATTGGACTTCATCCGGTAGTGGTCTTGTTTGCCTTGATGGCATTTGGCCAACTATTTGGGTTTGTTGGCATATTATTAGCTTTTCCAATGTCAGCTATCACTCTAGTTGCAGTTCGTTTCTTAAAAAGTCGGTACCTCTCTAGCCAATGGTTTAAAGGCCCTCAACCCTAAAATGGCCCTTAGCTCCCAACAATTTGTTCTCGATATCCTTCAAGAACCCATTCCTAGTTTACAAAACTTTATTCTGAACTCTGAAGATCGAGTTCTTGACTTTACGGTATTAGATGCTATGAATCAATTGCAGAATGCCTGGTCAACTAACTCAATCATTCCAAATAATTTCAATTGGATCTATTTATGGGGACCTCACGGATCAGGTAAATCTCACCTATTCTCAGCGATGAGAATTGCTGCGAAAGATCATGGACTTAAAATAATCCATCTCACACCATCTCACCCCTCCTGGAATAATATCATTTGGGAAGATAAAGAATATCCCCAAGCAATTTTTATTGAGCAAGTCCATGCGCTAAATATTCACGAGCAATCTCAATTATTTAGAATTTTAATTGATGCAAAAGCTCATCCCAACACATTAATCCTTTCATCTGGTTTACTTTCAAGCACCCAACTTAATCTTCGAGAGGACGTAAGATCTAGAATATCTTCAGGACTGAACTTTGAACTTCATGTTCTCAACGATGCGGATAAATTATTAGCAATTCAATCTACAGCAAGCGCTAGAGGAATGTCACTCGCTCCAGAAATAGGCCCATGGTTGCTCAATAATTTTCATCGAGACTTACCGAGTTTATTAAGCTTGATCGAGGTTTTAGATCAATATTCACTCGAAACACACAGAGCTATTACACTCCCATTATTAAGAAATTTTTTAAAAAATAAACTCACTTGAATATCCAACGACCTCCACAACAAATTACCCTTTTTGATTTAGACCAAACACTCCTTCCAATCGATAGCGATCGAGAGTGGGGAAACTTTTTAGTAAAGCTTGGTGTAGTTGACCGCCATATTTACGAAAGCGAGAACGAACGCTTTTATAAAGAATATGTAGGTGGAGTCCTAGATATTAATGAGTTCTTGGCATTTGCTCTAAAACCACTAGCAGCCCATCCAATGAAGACATTATTATCTTGGAGATCTCAATTTATTAAGGAAGTGATTCAGCCCTGCTTAAGACCAGAAGCCTTAGATCTGGTCAGTATGCATATCAGCAAAGGTGATTTATGCTGCGTGGTCACAGCGACAAATAGCTTTGTAACACGCCCCATAGTGGATTTATTTCATATCCCGCATCTAGTTGCTACAGAGCCTGAACTCAAGGAAGACCCATCGGGACTTGTCTTTACTGGGAAAGTCAAAGGTTTACCCAACTTTCAACAAGGCAAGGTGTTTAATGTCAAAAATTGGTTAAATGGCCTTGGTTATGATTTATCAACATTTTCTCAAAGTACCTTTTATACTGACTCTATGAATGATTTACCTCTCCTAGAAATTGTATCCAACCCTATTGCGACAAACCCTGATCTACGTCTGAAAAATTTAGCTATCGAGCGATCATGGCAAATGATTAATCTATTCCAATGATTAATCAATTTATCCGCCGGATCTTAGGCGCGCCACGTAAAAAATCAAGCTCTTTAAAAAAGACACAAGCATTCAAAATCATCCCCAAAAAGACGCATCAAATCAAGCTTGAACTGATTTCTAAAAATGCTATTAAGGTTATCGAAAATCTTCAGAAGGCCGGTTATAAGGCATATATCGTTGGTGGCGCGGTAAGGGATCTTCTCCTTGGGATAGCCCCTAAAGATTTTGATGTGGCTACTAATGCAACACCCGAACAAGTTCAAGTTTTATTTAAACGATCGCGGCTTATTGGTAAGCGCTTCCAAATTATCCATGTCACTTTTTATCAATCAAGTGGCTCAAGGGAAAAACCTGAAATTATTGAAGTAACTACATTTCGCGCCACTCTTGAAGAAGGCGAACATATAGCAGAAAGCGGACGTATCCTTCGAGATAATGTTTGGGGTAGCCAAGAAGAAGATGCTGCGAGGAGAGACTTCACCATCAATGCGATGTATTACGATCCTCTTTCTGAATTAGTGCATGACTACCACAACGGATTTCAAGATATCTTAGACAGAGAACTTAGGATTATTGGCGATCCTGCTCAAAGATATAGGGAAGATCCCGTTCGCATGCTAAGAGCAGTTAGATTTGCTGCGAAGACTGGCTTTTCTATTGAAGATAAAACATTAAATCCGATTCATAAACTTGCCTCATTAATACATGACGTTCCTAAAGCACGTCTTTTTGATGAGATGCTTAAATTATTAATGTCCGGTCACTCCTGGTCTTCATTAGAAGCATTAAAAGCCGTTGGACTTGGAGATGGTTTTTTACCAATGCTTGACGCAATTCTGCATCAAGAAGAATCTCAAAAAATGAGTTTTGCTAAGATAGCTTTAGAGAGAACAGATCAACGAGTGTTAGCTGGAAAAACAATTTCTCCCGGATTTTTATTTGCATCTTTGCTGTGGCATGAAGTTAATCAACAATGGGAAGAAATTCATAACACTGGTAAACCCTACATCGTTGCACTACAAGATGCTATCGATCACGTTTTAGCAAATCAAAGAGAGGTTTTCGCAATTCAAAGACGCTTTGAAACTGATATGCGAGAAATTTGGAACTTGCAACCTCGTTTTGAAAAAAGAGTGGGGCGCATGCCCTTTCGATTACTTGAATCCCCTCGCTTCCGCGCTGGATTTGATTTCCTAGCCCTACGTTGTGAAAGCGGAGAGCTCCCTGTCAGCCTTTCAAAATGGTGGGAAGACTTTCAAAGTGCAGATGATGCAGGTAAAGACTCACTCATTGAAGAAGCAAAAAAAGAACCTACTTCATCTACGGCTAATAGCGCTGGTAAATCTAGAAGAAGACGTAGGAGAGGTCCTAAAAATAAAGCTGCACTCGAAATTCAAGAAGCTGACAAGCAAACTTTATAAAATTTGTATAGAGTATAGGTTGTCAATTGATTTACAAAGGCACAAAAACTATGGCACAAGCCTTCATTGGACTGGGTGGTAATGTTGGAGATTCAAAACAAATACTCACTGACGCGGTTATTTGTTTTGCGCAACTTCCTCAAATTAAAATCAGCTCGAAAAGTTGCTTTTATAAAAGTGCCCCCGTTGATGCAGCAGGTGGCGACTATGTCAATAATGTCATTTCGGTTTTAACCGAGCTTGATCCTTTTTCTCTCCTAAGAGTTTGTCAATCCATTGAGCAGCGATTTGGTCGCGAACGTCCTTATGAAAATGCTCCTCGTACACTTGATATTGACATTTTGACCTACGATAACCTTCAACAGCATAATCCAGACTTAACTATCCCCCATCCAAAAATCTCTGAAAGATTATTCGTTTTACTTCCATTATTAGAACTTGATGAGGAAATTGAACTACCAAGCATTGGGAAACTTAAAAATAAGGTCGCTGAATTATCCTGGCAGAAGATCGAGAAAATTTTAGGCGTCCAATGTCCCCTCACTCGGGATGCTCATTAATTAAACATCTCACGATAAGTGGTTTATAGTCATATTCTTATAGAACTTTATTTAAACCATGAGCTACATTGACCCATCCAATCCTTCTTTAGTTTCACCCTTAACAATTTCTCATTTTCAAAAAATGCGAGTGAGTGGTGAAAAAATCACAGTTCTAACAGCCTACGACTCAAGCTTTGCTGCATTATTTGATCAAGCTGGGATAGAAATAATTCTTGTAGGCGACTCTTTAGGGAATGTAATTCAAGGTCACAAGTCAACAATTCCTGTCACAATCAATGATGTTGCCTATCATACAAGCTGTGTAGCCCGCGCAATCTACAGAGCATTTTTGATTTCTGATATGCCATTTGCTTCATATGGAGATGCCACCCAAGCCACTAAAAATGCAGCTCAGTTAATGCAGGCTGGAGCTCATATGATTAAGCTTGAAGGTGGCCTTCGCCTTGTGCCAATTATTTCGCACTTAGTAGATCAAGGGATACCAGTTTGTGCGCATCTTGGCTTAACACCTCAATCGGTCAATACTTTAGGTGGGTTCAAAGTTCAGGGTAAATCTCAGGAGAGTGCTGATCTCATGCTTAGCGATGCCATAGCCCTTGAAAAATCAGGAGCACAAATGCTTGTTCTAGAAGCAATTCCTTCTGCGCTAGGGAAAAAAATTACAGAAACCTTAAAAATTCCAACGATTGGCATTGGGGCCGGCCCAGACTGTTCAGGGCAAGTGCTGGTGATGCATGATGCTTTAGGGGCCTTCCCTGGGCGTCAACCTAAGTTTGTAAAAAACTTTTTAACGCCAACTGGGTCTATTGATAAGGCAATTAAACTTTATATCGATGAAGTTAAAGCTGGCACATTCCCAGCTATCGAGCATTGCTTTAAATCTGCCTAATTTTTTAAAATCTCGGAATATATTAAAAAAGGAGAGCAGATTTCTCTCCTTTTTTTGCACTTTTAATTAAAGAACCCTTTAACACGGTCAAACCACCCTTTTTCATGAGGGTTATGTTTGTGGCCGCCATCCTTTAAGCTTTTATCAAAATCTTTTAATATTTGACGTTGGCCTTCCGTCAGTTTTACGGGAGTCTCAATTTGCACATGAATATAAAGATCGCCAGGAACAGCCGAACGAAGACCCTTCACGCCCTTACCCTTGAGTCGAAATGTTCTGCCAGTTTGAGTGCCTTCAATGACCTCGAAGGTTGCTTTCCCAGCTAAGGTTGGCACTTCAATCTCTCCCCCTAAACAAGCCGTTGCAAAAGAGATTGGCATATTACAATGTAAGTCATCGCCTTCTCGCTCGAAAACATTGTGAGCTTTGATGTGAACTTCTACATAAAGGTCCCCTGGTGGCCCATTATTGACTCCTGGCTCACCATTGCCAGCTGAGCGAATCCGCATTCCATCGTCAATTCCCGCAGGAATTTTTACCTCTAAAGTCTTCTGTGATTTGACTTTTCCCTCACCAGAACATTTTTTACACACTTTAGGTATAAATTTGCCATTTCCTCGGCACTTTGGACAGGTTTGTTGCATTGAGAAAAAACCTTGAGACATCCTGACTTGTCCTTGACCATGGCAAGTTGTACATGTTTCAATCTTGGAACCGGGCTCAGCGCCATTTCCCCCGCAGGAGTCACAATTATTCCAACTAGGTACTCTAATTTGAGTCTCATACCCTCTAGCAGCCTCTTCTAAACTAATTTCTAAAGAGTATCGTAGATCTCCACCTCGATAAACTTGTGGGCCGCCTCGGGAACCCTGAGCGCCAGCGCGAGCGCCGCCAAAGACATCTCCAAAGATATCCCCAAAGGCATCTGCAAAACCACCGAATCCTTGAGCACCCGCACCACCAAATCCACCCATATTAGGATCAACTCCACTATGACCATATTGGTCATAAGCGGCCTTCTTCTGTGGATCGGAAAGCATCTCATAGGCCTCTTTGGCCTCTTTGAATTTTTCCTCAGATTCTTTATTTCCGGGATTGCGATCTGGATGGAACTTCATCGCTAGCTTACGATAAGCCTTCTTAATCTGATCGTCGCTAGCTGATTTCGGTAGCTCTAGAATTTCATAAAAATCACGTTTAGTTGCCAAAACAAGTCCTTAAAAAACACAAACTGATTATTTTTTCACTTCTTTAAAATCTGCATCTACAACATTATCGTCGTTTGGTTTAGAACTTGCAGTTTCTTGATGCGGCTCATTAGATTCGTGAGGTGCTTGAGCTTGATTTTTTTCAGCCATTGCTGCATACATCTTCTCGCCGAGCTTTTGACTTACTTTTCCAAGCTCTTCTGTTTTGGCATCTATTGTTGCTTTGTCACCTGACTTAGTCGCTTCCTCTAAATCTTTCAATGCAGCTTCAATTTTTTCCTTTTCACCCGCATCAAGTGATGACCCGTATTCCTCTAAAGATTTTTTTGTAGAGTGAACTAAGGCTTCAGCCGTGTTTTTGGCATCAACCATTTCGCGAAGCTTACGATCTTCTTCTGCATTGACTTCTGCATCCTTAACCATCCGCTGAATTTCATCTTCAGACAATCCAGAATTAGCTTTAATCGTTATCTTATTTTCTTTACCAGTTGCCTTATCTTTGGCTCCCACATGCAAGATACCGTTTGCGTCAATATCAAAAGTAACTTCAATTTGAGGGGTTCCTCTGCTCGAAGGAGGAATTCCCTCGAGATTAAATTCGCCCAAAGTTTTATTTGCAACAGCCATTTCACGCTCACCTTGGAAAACTTTAATAGTCACAGCAGGCTGATTATCTTCGGCAGTTGAAAATACTTGAGCATGCTTCGTTGGGATAGTTGTGTTTTTTGTGATCATCTTCGTCATCACTCCACCCAAAGTTTCAATACCTAAAGATAGTGGGGTTACATCAAGCAACAAGACATCTGTACGGTCACCAGACAAAACTGATCCTTGTATGGCAGCTCCTACAGCAACTGCCTCGTCAGGGTTCACATCCTTACGTGGCTCTTGACCAAAAAATTCTTTAACTTTTTCTTGGACTTTAGGCATGCGAGTCATACCACCAACCAAGATAACATCATGTATATCAGTCAAAGAAACACCAGCATCCTTGATCGCTGTACGACATGGCTCAATGGTTCTACTAATTAAATCATCCACAAGAGATTCTAATTTTGCACGCGTCATCTTGATGTTTAAATGCTTTGGCCCTGAAGCATCAGCCGTAATATACGGCAGGTTAATTTCTGTTTGCTGGCTTGAAGATAGTTCAATTTTGGCTTTTTCAGCGGACTCTTTTAAACGCTGTAATGCAAGTACATCTTTACTTAAATCAACACCTTGGTCTTTTTTGAACTCGGTAATAATAAAATCAATAATTCTTTGATCAAAATCTTCACCCCCCAAAAATGTATCGCCATTGGTTGATAAAACTTCAAATTGTTTTTCTCCATCAACGTCTGCAATTTCAATAATTGATACGTCAAAGGTTCCGCCGCCTAAGTCATAAACAGCGATTTTTCTATCGCGCTTATCTTGTTTATCTAGTCCAAAAGCTAGGGCAGCTGCAGTCGGCTCATTAATAATGCGCTTTACGTCAAGCCCAGCAATTCTTCCGGCATCCTTAGTCGCTTGACGCTGACTATCATTAAAATAGGCTGGTACTGTAATAACAGCTTCAGTTACTTCTTCTCCGAGATAATCTTCAGCTGTTTTTTTCATTTTTCTTAAAACTTCAGCTGAAATTTGTGGAGGAGCCATTTTTTTCCCACGCACCTCTACCCATGCATCTCCATTGTCAGCTCTTGCAATTGTGTAAGGCATCAAATCTATGTCTTTTTGAACTTCCTTTTCTTGAAACTTACGACCAATTAATCGTTTAACTGCATATAGCGTATTTCTTGGATTCGTAACAGATTGTCTTTTAGCCGGCGCACCTACTAAAATTTCACCATCTTCCATGTAAGCAATAATCGAAGGTGTTGTTCTTGTTCCTTCGGAGTTTTCTATCACTTTTGGAGTATTACCCTCCATTACTGATACACATGAATTTGTTGTTCCTAAATCAATTCCAATAATCTTTGCCATTTTTAAGTCCTTACTTAAAGTGTTTTATATCAAATAAATAGTGTCTTTTCTAACGAATACAAGAGCTTGAGTTTTTTATTTTGTTATTTTGGCTGACTCACTGTGACTAAAGCTGGCCTTAAAACCCGGTCAGCAATTAGAAATCCGCGCTGCAAAACAGTGACAACCGTGTTCGCCTCTTGTTCAGAGGGAACCATCGAGATTGCTTGATGGTGATGAGGATCAAACTTTGTTCCATTTTCAGGGTTAATTTCTTGGACCCGACTTTTCTCAAAAGCATTAAGTAATTGCTTTAATGTAAGTTCTACACCTTCTCGCAATTTCACTGCATCCTCACTATGATGCGCAATGGCAGCATACATACTATCTACAACAGGCAATAATTCTTCCGCAAAAGACTCTACTGCAAACTTATGCGCCTTTGATACATCATCTATAGCGCGGCGACGAATGTTCTCACCTTCTGCCTTAGCTCTTAAAAATGCATCTTGTGAGTCTGATACGAGTTGCTTTAAATTTTTAATTTCTTCTTCTAAAGATAACTCGCTTTGAGCTTCAACCTCTTTTTCAGCACTTGTTGGCTCCAAATTCTCTTCTAGATTAGGGTTTTCTTGATTCATTTCAATCACTTATGTTAAATTGTTGTAATACTTTGCACTATTTCTTATATTTGGGCATTACTTTTAAATTCAAGAGTGTATGTTTTTTTAATTTGATAGTCTAGTGTCACCCTCTTCTAACTCTTTGATGTATTTTTTGCGATTGATTACTACATCACTTGATTCGGCTTGTAAATTCCAACCTTGAAGATTTTCAAGAGCAATGCCATTAAGTGCTGTAATCCATTCACTTGAATCATTTAAACAGGGAATTGTATGGTAACTTTCACCCCCAGCCATTTTATAAATGTGCTGACCTTCCATAGCTATTTCCTCAAGTGTTTCTAAACAATCCGCTGGAAAGCCTGGGCAAAATAGATCCACCCGCTTAATTCCATTATTCCCTAGTAGCTCAAGGGTAGGAGCTGTATAAGGTTTAAGCCACTCAGCTTTTCCAAAACGAGATTGAAACGTTGTCAGCGCTTCTTGACTTGTTAAGCCTAATGCTTCTCTTAATAATCTTCCGGTTTTATGGCACTCACAATGATAAGGGTCACCTAAGTCTAAAGTTCTTTTTGGCACTCCATGAAATGACATAATCAATTTATCACCTGCGTCAAAATTAGGACGCCCGTTATTTTCCCAATACTTTTCAACTTGCCTCTTCAGTGCGGCAATGTACAGAGGATGATCATGGTAATTTCTAACAATCCTTAAACCCGGTTGATCACGCCATTGCATTAAAACTCTAAAAACCTCATCAAAAGTCGAAGCTGATGTTGTAGCAGAGTATTGCGGGTAAAGCGGGAGAACTAAAATTTTCTTAACCCCTTCTGCACCCATTTCCTTCATGACACTTTCAATTCCCGGCGCACCATATCTCATAGCCAATTTAACTAATACGCCATCTTGTTTGTTATTTTTAAATGTTTCCCCTAGTAACTCCGCTTGCTTTTTTGAGTGCACAAATAAGGGTGATCCTCCGTCAACACCGTCAATCCAAACTAATTGATATTTTTTGGCCGAAGCCCCTGAACGTATTGGCAAAATGATGCAATTTAGGATAAACCACCAAATTACTCTTGGGATTTCAACTACCCTCCTATCGGATAGAAATTGCTTTAAATAAGGTCGCACTGCTCTGGCAGTAGGTGCATTAGGTGTTCCTAAATTGACCAGTAAAACACCTACTTTTGAGGCACTTTGATGTGCTTGGGCAGGTTGAATATTTTGACTTTTCACAACTAACTTTCTTGATTTGTATAGATTTAACTCTGACTTAACGCACTAGTTAAAAGTTTAGCAGTGATATCAACAATAGGAATAACGCGCTCATATGCCATCCGAGTTGGTCCAATAACACCAAGGGTTCCAACTACTATTCCGTTAACTTGATAGGGGGCGGCAATTACAGCCATACCCTCTATGGGTACCAAATCACTTTCCCCGCCAATGTATATTTGTACACCTTTAGCCCGACTTGAAACATCTAAAAGCTGCATAAGAGATGTTTTGTGCTCAAAAACTTGAAATAGGCGCTTGATTTTATCCATATCAGAGGTTAAATCACCCACATCAAGCAATTTTTTTTCTCCTGAAATAATTACATTTTCATCAGGAACTTTAAGGGCATTTGAGCTGGCCTCAACTGCCATTTGCATTAAACCAGTAATGTCTTGCCGGAGCCCATCAAGCTCTAATCGTAAACGTTGGCGCACGGATTCAAAGTCCAGTCCTGCAAAATTAGCATTAATGTAATTTGCCGCTTCAATTAATTGCGATGAAGAAAAATCCCGTTCCGTCATTAAAATTCGATTTTGCACATCACCCTGCGGCGTAACCAAGATAAGTAAAATCCTCTTTTCGGATAATCGCAAAAACTCAATCTGACGGAAAAGCTGAGAGCCTTTGGGCGTCATGACAACCCCCGCAAAGGAAGATAAGTTTGAGAGCACTTGTGCGGCAGCTTGAATCACCCTTTGTGGTGAATCTGGCTGAATCTCTTCAATAGCCTCCCGAGTGGCCAATTCTTCCAAAGGTTGAATTGTGAGCATGGTGTCTACAAATAGTCGATAACCTCTTGGTGTTGGGATTCTCCCAGCAGAAGTGTGGGGACTTGTCACAAATCCCATCTCTTCAAGATCAGCCATTACATTTCTAACCGTTGCTGCCGATAGATCAAGCCCAGAGTGGCGTGATAGTGTTCTTGAGCCAACGGGCTGCCCCTCCGATATATATCTTTCGATGAGGGTTTTTAAAAGTTCGCGGGATCTTTTATCCATGATACTTAGATTCTAACCAATCAAAAAAAACTTGCATTATCTTTATTACTTTGAAAGCTCCCTATTGCTATGGTTTAATCTTAATATGACAAACCAAACCTCAGTTCCCACGACCACAAAATTCCGACGAGTTGCTATTGTCGGTAAATTTCAGTCAGAAGGTATCACTCCAATTCTGCTTGAAACAGCTGAAATTGTTAAAAATAGTGGTTGCGAAGTCTTTTATGAAACTGAGACTGCCATTAATACACAACTTAAGGACGTGAATCTAATTGATGTTCTCAATTTCTCTGGCAATATCGATGTCGTTATAGTTATTGGTGGGGATGGCACCATGCTGGGAGTCGGACGTAAAATCGCCGGCACAAATATTCCACTAATTGGTATCAATATGGGGCGATTGGGGTATATGACCGATATCCCCTTAAAAAGTATTGCAACAGTCCTCCCAGAAATTTTATCCGGACTCTACGAAACAGATATTAGACAACTTTTACATGCCTATATTTTGCATAATGGCAAGGTAATTGAAGATGGGTTAGCTTTAAATGATGTAGTAGTTAATCGATCAAGTACAGCTGGTATGGTTGAGTTGCAAGTTAAGGTCAATAACAGTTTTATGTATAACCAAAGGTCAGATGGCCTAATCGTAGCTACCCCCACAGGTTCAACAGCCTACAGTCTATCTGCCGGCGGTCCAATTTTACATCCTCGGGTATTTGGTTTGGTTTTAGCACCAGTAGCCCCACACGCATTATCAAATCGTCCTATCGTGCTTCCAGGTGATGTTGAAATATCGATCATTGTTGCTGGAGGTAGAGATGTCAGTGTAAATTTTGATATGCAATCTCTTCGTGTTTTACAGCCTGGAGATGAAGTTCTAGTCCGTCAATCCAGTAAAACAGTCACTCTACTTCACCCACAAGGATATAGCGACTATCAAACGCTTCGTGAAAAATTGCATTGGAACGAATACCCTTCGTCTTTCTAACTTATGCTGCAAACCCTTGATATCAAAGATTTTGTAATTGTTGAGCATCTAGAGCTCGATTTACATGCTGGCTTTACTGTTCTAACAGGAGAGACCGGTGCTGGTAAATCTATATTGCTAGATGCCCTATCTTTGACTATGGGTGAACGAGCAGATATCAGCCAGATTAGAGAGGGTTGTACCAGAGCGGAAATAGTCGCTATTTTTTCAATCCAACCTGAAACACAAATCACTCTTAACCCTTGGTTAGACGCTAATGGCTTTGAACTTATCGATTCCGGAAGCACACTTCAACTTAAAAGAATCATCGATAACTCTGGCCGAACAAAGGCCTTTATTAATGCCAGTATCGCAACCCTCTCCCAATTAAAAGAGGTTGGAGAACAACTCGTTGATATTCATGGTCAGCATCAACACCAAGCTCTATTAAAATCAGGAGCTCAGCGAGAACTATTAGATCGCCATGCTAATTTAAATGAAAAGTTAGCAGCGGTCTCTAACGCCTACAAAGAGTGGCAACAAGTTATTAAAAAGGTAAAGCAAGCTCAAGCTGCTGGCAATGAATCAAAGAGTCAACGCGAGCGCTTAGAGTGGCAATTAGAGGAGTTTAAAGAGCTTTCCCCACTTCCGGGTGAGTGGGCAGATATTCAAAAAGAGCATGCGGTTTTATCAAATGCCGCTGAATTAATAGAAGGCTCACAAAATCTTTTAAATCTTCTCAATGAAAATGACAATTCAATTTTGAATCAAATAAATGAAGCTAACCATTTAGTAGGACAGCTTCTGAAAATTAATGATACTTTTAAATTGGTTTCAGAAGTCTTGGAGCCTGCTGCAATTCAAGTGAATGAGGCTGTTCATACCATCAATAAGTATTTCAATAAATTAGACTTAGATCCTGAACGATTAGAGTACCTTGATCAACGCCTTCAATCTTATTATCGCCTTGCAAAGAAATTTCATTGTCAGCCAGAGGAGCTTCCTTCACATTGGGAAGAACTAAAATCACAAATGGAAGCTGTAGAAGCTTCACAAAATATTGACCAGCTTATTAAAACTCAAGAAAACGCTAAACAAAACTATTTCACCAAAGCACATATTCTCTCCAAAAACCGTCATGAAGCAGCGAATAAACTCTCTAAAGCAGTAAGCCTTTCTATGCAAAATTTGGCGATGCAAGGTGGTCAATTTGAAATAGAACTCAAACCATTAGATGAGGGAAATCAATTTGGCATAGAGACCGTAGAATTCTTGGTTTCTGGTCATCCAGGAGCTAAACCTCGCCCAGTGGCAAAAGTTGCTTCAGGTGGTGAGCTAGCGAGAATAAGCCTTGCTATAGCTGTGATTGCAAGTTCGGCAAGTCTAATTCCTACTCTAATATTTGATGAGGTAGATGCAGGTATTGGGGGATCGGTTGCACAGACTGTTGGGAATCTTCTTAAGCAATTGGGACAATCTCATCAAGTCCTTTGTGTCACCCACCTACCCCAAGTTGCTTCTCAAGGTAATCATCACTGGCGAGTTAAAAAGACTTCTACGAAAAATTCCACAATAAGTGAGATTGAAATCCTAGACAGAACACAAAGAGTTGAAGAAATTGCTCGGATGTTAGGCGGCTCCACAATTACAGACACCACCCTCAGACATGCTCGCGAGTTATTGAGCAGTTGACTACAACTTTAGAAACACACTCTGCCATAATTGTATGACAGCATCTTTAGAAGATGCCAATTCTAAATTATTTTCTAACTCAATACGTGCTGGACTTATTCCATCGAGCCTTAATCGATGTTGTGATTGTCTAAATAGACGATAAGCTTTGACTACTTGGCTTGCCAAAGAGTCATCTATTAGTTTAAGTTCCGCAAATTCATTGAGCAAAGCAATATTTCCAATATTTTGAATCAGCTTAGGCCATTGATATGCATGAGCCAACACCATAAATTGAATGATGAATTCTATATCCACCATTCCACCTTCATCATGTTTTATATCAAATAATTTTGTTAGATTAGGATGGCCTAGATGAATTTTCTTTCTCATCTCAATCACCTCATACCGCAAATGATTAATATCTCTTTCTTTACTTAGGACTTGTGCTCTTATTTTTTCAAATGAATCGCCAACCCTAACGTCACCAGAACAATACCTAGCCCTTGACAGGGCCTGATGCTCCCATATCCAAGCAGTATTATTTCCATCATTAAATTGATACTTTTCAAAACTCTTTAAGCTAGTCACCATTAATCCGGACTCACCGTTAGGCCTCAGACGCGTATCAATGTCAAATATTATCCCTGAGCTTGTTGATGTATTTAGCCACGTAATTAATTTTCTTACTAGTTGAATATATCTTTCTGGAACATCATCTTTGGGTAATGTTGAAATATCTTCATCATAGATAAACACCAAATCTAAATCTGATCCATAACCTAGTTCTTTGCCACCTAGTTTTCCGTACGCAATTACTCCAAAACCGAGTGATGAGAAATGTTCTTGATAACCAAATCGCTGACTCATTTGTTTCCAAATTCGTTCAAGAGTCTCTGTAATGATCAGATCGGCTAGCTGTGACAATTGATCGCTAACCTTTTCAACAGAGAGCCGTTGATTCAGGCCAATACCTAAATCGGCTAATAGAATTTGAAATATCTCAGCATGATGTGCATCCCTTAATATATTCATCATCAACTCTGTTGCATTTTCTTCTGCACTTACAGCATCTAGTCTTCGTTGTAGCACCCTCAACCAATCTTTCCAATAATTACCTGGGTTTTCGATTAAATTGATTGATGTATTTTTTACTAAAATTTCATCTAACAAATGGGGATATCTCACCAAATACTGAACACTCCACTTTGAACTCTCAAACAACTGTATGACGCGTTTAATCGCGATTGGATACTCACTCAATAACGATAAATATGCGGCTCGGCGCGATATTTTTTCTAGAAAATCCAAAAAATCAATTAATACATTTTCTGGGGGATCTGGCTTGAGAAGAATAACTACTTTAATGATATTTTCAAAATTATGCTTTGCAGCATCACTCATCAATGTATATTTATTACCCGCTCTTATTATTTCTAATCGCTTTGTAAATTTTGGCGATTGCGCTAAAAGTGGTTCATTGACTATTACTGCTTCAGTTTGTTCTTTTTCTGAAAAAATAGTATCCGCGAATGTCTTTTTGATTTTTTCTTGATAATGAGTAATCGTTCTTAAAAAGTCCCTAGGTTCTGAAAACCCCATACTTTCTGAAAGATGTTGCAATTCTTCAATTTCATTATTTAAATGATGGACTTGAGCATCATTTCTCCACTGCAATCGGTGTTCTACTTGCCTATAAAAAGTATAAATTTTTACGAGATCAACAGCTAGCTCTTGTTCAATTAATTGTAATTCTGCCAACTCGTGAATGATATTCAATGTGGGTCTTAGTCTAAGCCTTGGCTCAACCCCACCCCGAAGCAATTGAAACATTTGCGCAAGAAATTCAATTTCTCGAATACCGCCCTGACCTAACTTAATATCAAAAATTCGCTCTGGATGCTTAACAGCCCTCACATTTGCTTCACTCCTTATTTGCCGATGCAGATCCCGTATAGCCTTAATGACCCCATAATCTAGGTATTTTCGATAGACAAATGGGCGCACTAAAGAATAGAGGATAGGTGGCAATCCATGCATTGTTGCCTCTTCAATGGGATATACCAAACGACTTTTAATCCAAGCGTACCTTTCCCACTCTCTACCTTGGATTAAGAAATACTCCTCCAACATGTCTAAACTACAGACTAGCGGCCCCGATTCACCGTTAGGTCTTAAACGCATATCCACTCGAAACACAAATCCATCCTCACTATATTCATTGAGTAATTTAATAATTTGTCTACCTAGGCGTAAAAACCATTCATGGTGTGAAAGGCTTCGTTTAGCACCTTGGGTCTCGCCCTCTTCTTCATATATAAAGATCAAATCTATATCTGAACTTACATTGAGCTCTTTACCACCCAACTTACCCATACCTAAGATCCATAATGGCATCCCGTCCCCATTCTTGCGCTTTGGACGCCCAAATTGAGTTGCTAACTCTATTTCAGAGTAAGTACTAACAAACTTTATAGCTCTCTCAGCAAAGGTAGTCATCGCCATGGTTACTTCTGAAAGGCTGGCAAGATGATTCAAGTCTCTTAAACACAACCACAACATGACTTTTTGTCTCAATTTCCTCAAATTCCACATTATTTGGTCCTCAGACCATTTTTCTTGGTTACTTTGACCTGATAATTCGACAAACAATGCTTCAATTTGCTCTGCGGTGACAGAAAGATTCAGCCGTTCTTCCACCCACCTTTGCCAATCAGGATGGCCATGAAAACTCCTTCGAAGGAAGTGTGAATATTTAGACGCTATCTGCGATTCTTGAATCATAGTTTGATATTAGCAATTAATTGAAGATGAAGGAAAATTACAGAATTTAATGGGTCTATCGGATAATAGAAGGATGGCCGGTTCTCTTTATAACTACACATCTCGTTTTTTATCCAAATTGCTCATACAAAGCGGCAAAATATTAAGCCTAACTTTAATTAAAATAAGCCTAAAGCTCATTATTGGAATAGTTTTAACTAGTCTCTTACTAAGTCAGGTCATTCTTCGTTTTCTTATCTGGCCTCAGATTAATAGCCACCAAGATGAAATTCAAAATTATTTAAGTAAAACACTACAAGTTAACGTTTCCATTCATAAATTAAACGCAAGTTGGGACAACTTTAGACCATCAATAGAGATAGAGAGCCTAAAGTTCACATCACCGGAACAAAACTCAACTTTCACCCAACCCCCTCTTTTATTCGCACCTAAGATTAAAGCTACTTTTGGATGGGACTCTTTATGGACTGGAATTCCTCGCTTTTACAAACTGGAAGCTGACAATATCAATGCATCGATACTTCATAACCCAAAAGGTGAATGGTTTATCGCCGGCATACAAACACGCCAGACAGGGAATAGCGGTGAACTATTAAGATGGGCACTAAGTGAGAATAACTTATCCACAAAAAATCTTACCCTTCATGTCCTTGATGAGTTCGAAAAAACATCAACAACAGACGTCATTATAAAAAACTTTAACTTAAAAAATGACGAGCTTGAACACTACTTTAATATGGCCTTAGAAACCAATTTAACCAACGATTCTTTAAACCTAGAAGCAAGGTTTGAACATAAATTTGCCTCTGATCGAGCTAACTGGCAAAACTGGAAAGGAAATTTCTCATGGGGACTCAATACTGATGACTTGGGAACTCTTTTAAGATTAACCAATCTTCCACTTAGAGGCAGCTCAGGAAAATTAGATTCGACTGGTGAATTTATTTTAAATAGAGGAGGTTTTACAAATGGTAAAGCTTTACTCCATGCAGAGAATTTACAACTCCTCTGGGAGCAGACACAAAACCATTTAAACCTAAAAAAGGTAAATGTACACCTCATACAATCATCTAAAAATAAGATGCAATATATCGAGGCGGATCAATTTGAATGGCAATTTGCACAAGATGGTCCAAAAGGTATAGCAAACTCTATCTCAAAATTACAAATTGGCTTTACCCCTCCTGAACATGGCAAAGGAATACAAAATATTTCTCTCATTGCTCCCCAGGTTAAGCTAAAACCATTAAGTCAGCTTCTATTAGGCCTCCCACTTGCTCAACCATATTTAAATCAATTAGCTGAGCTAGAACCAGAGGGTCAATTAGATGACTTTTATGCACAATGGTCGGATAAGTCCGCAAGCGCCGCTCCTCTTGGAATGTTTGGAAAAAAACATCCCGAGCTTATTATGCGAGCAAAAATAGATAATGTAGGTTGGAGCGAAACATCTACAGGCATACCTGGAATTAGAGGTATTTCAGGTGATTTATCCTCGACTCCAACAGAAGGTTCATTTAAATTAAACAGCAATAACTTTGCGATATCCTCACAAAAGCACATTGGGTCAACAAAGCTAACTTTTAATCAGGCAGATGGCATTTATGCTTGGGGGAAAATTCAAGATCAATGGCAATTAAAAGGTCACGAGATCAAATTTAAAAATGATGCGATCAATTTTTCATCGGATATAGAGTTATTAATTTCTAACCAATATACCCCCCAAAACTTAAAACTAAGTCTTGATATTAATGAAGGAAATATTGCTGAAATAGTCAAATATATTCCTGCAAAAAATAAATTAGAATTCTTAACCTACATCAAAGCAACTGCTCAAAGTGGAAAAATCCAAAACAGTAAAGTCTTCATTCAAGGAAATCCGCAGCACATCCCTTTCTCTAAATCTTTTCCAGGAAAATTCTCCTTACAACTCAATATTAAAGATGCTATTTATCGACCGCTGCCGAATCAAGATAAAAGCAAAGGAGAATGGAATAATTTCGAAAAAGTTAATGCACAAGTCAATATGGAAAATCATCTTTTAGAAATTTCTATACCAACAGCAAATTATAAAAATGCTAGCTTAAAGGATGTTCTCGTTAAATCAGAGTTGAATACAAAAAATCCCTCATTCATCATAGAAGGTGATTCATCGGGAAGTCTTCAAGATTTATTTTCCTACATCTTAGCATCACCACTTGCAAAAGATTATCAGGAATCCTTCAAAGATTTGGCCTTCTCTGGAAACCAAATTTCACATCTTAAATTAACCCAAGAATTAAGCGGCAAACAGAGTACTCAATTTAAGACTGAAATGAATTTAAACGGAAATTCAATTGAGTTTAAAGGACTACCCATAGGAACTATTCAGGCCGGGAAAATTATTGCAACTGAAGTAGGTATAAAAGCTGTGGATTTAGGTGGGATTTTTTTAGGCGGTAACTTTAAGCTGTTTAATCCCACAAACAATAGCCGTATCAAGCTGAATGGATCAGCAGAATTAAAGCAAGTTCTAGATTTTGTTTCGACCATTGGTTCAGAAACTCTCAATCTATCAAAAAATAACGGCCGTGGAACAATTGCTTATCAAGCAGAGTTTGGTGCCGCGGAAAATAACTCTTATTTAAGAGGGACGGTGGATATGCGTCAAGCAGATATCAATCTACCAGTGCCCCTTAATAAATCAATTGGAATACCCTTGCTTGCTCAAATTGATATGAGTTATTTCAACGACAAAGTTATTCGAACCAGTAATTGGAAAATAAAATATGGGGATTTAATCCAATCCAGTGGATCTTTTAAAAATAATTTGCTAGATCATCATGAGTTATCCATTGGTAATATCGACCTTCCGATTGCAATTAAAGGAACTAACGTCAAAGTTCAACTTCCTGAATTAGATTTAGACGCTTGGACAGATCTGTTTAAATCTCAAATAGCTCAAAATAAGAGTCAAACGGAATCAAATCCAAATGCATCAACAATGCAACTCACAGCTCAGGTTGAACATTTAAAAATTTTAAATCGAGTTTTTGATGATGTCACTCTCGATGCTCGTCATAAACAAAACGAATGGAGTGCCAAAATAAACTCTCCGAAAAACAAAGGTGACTTACTATGGACCGAAACTAATAACTCTCTAAACTTTGGTCACCTTGTCGCTAATTTTGATAAAGTTTCGATACCTCCCTCACTTGGAACAAAGCAAACTTCGCAAAATAATGTCAATAACTCTTTAAAAAAACTACCCGATTTGGATGTGTCTATTAATGATCTCACCATTGATTCACAACCATGGGGTGAGTTAAAAATCAAAGCTACTAATTTAGTTGATTCTTGGAAAATTGAAAACCTGAGTATCAAGAACCCCTATGCCAATGTATCCTCAAGTGGCTCTTGGCAACTTCCTAACGAAAACTATATCGGTCAGACTCGACTTAACTTCAATCTAGCAATATCAAATGCAGGAAATCTTTTGAGCTCTTTAGGCTATCCAGAAGTCCTTACGGGTGGTGATGGCATATTTAAGGGTGAAATAGACTGGTTAGGCTCACCGGTTTCCTTTTCAAAACAATTTTTATCGGGTAACTTAAGCCTCAATCTCAAAAATGGAAAAATACTCCAAGTCGATCCGGGCGCAGCAAAGCTATTAGGCATTCTTAGTTTTCAAAACTTATTTAAGTTTGCTACCTTTAATATTAAAGGTAGCCTCGGAGAAGCAGTGTCAAGCGGCACTTATTTTGACCAAATCGCTGGAGATGCAAAACTTAACAGAGGGGTTGCAACAACTGAAAGTTTCGAAATGCAAAGCACCATTGCAAAAGTGTCAATGCGTGGAAGGATAAATTTGGCTAATGAAACTCAAGATTTAAGAATTACAATCTTTCCTAGAATTAATTTAGGAAGCGCGGCATTAGGCGCCTTTTATTTTGTAAGCCCCATCATCGGTGTGAGCACCCTCATTGGGCAGTACCTGTTGTCATCAGGTGTAAATAAAGTGTTACAAACAGACTATTTAGTTCAAGGTAATTGGAAAGAACCTGAAGTTATCCCATTGGATCAAAAAGGCAATCCTTTAGACCCTGAAATCATAAAAAACATAAGGAGTAAAGCCCTCTTAACTGAGCCTGCAGAAAAAACAAAGCCGTTACCAAACGCTGAGTTACCTGAAAAACCTTAAAAAGTGCTAAGCTAATCGTTCCTATGAAAATTTCCACTATACAAATGGTCTCAACTCCTCAGGTCGATCAAAATCTGTCTGTGGCCTCTGACCTAATCTCTCGTGCGGCTGGTGCAGGTGCAGATATGATTGTTTTACCTGAGTACTTTTGCCTTTTTGGACTTCACGATACAGATAAATTAGCCCACCAAGAGCCTTATGGTCACGGACGATTACAAGACTTCTTGGCAAATATAGCTTTAAAGGAAAACGTATATATTGTGGGTGGAACAATCCCTATTTCCGGAAAAGACGCTGATCATGTCTGGAATACTACTTTAACTTTTGATCCATCAGGTCAAGTGATAGCAAGGTATGACAAAATTCACTTATTCTCTTTTGCGCAAGGAAATGAATCCTACGACGAGTCTAGAACCCTTAATAGCGGATCAAAAACTTGTACATTTAAGATCAACAAAGAGGGAGTGCCTTGGACTTTTGGTTTAAGTATTTGTTACGATATTCGCTTTCCTGAGTTGTATCGCCAAATGGGTCAAGTGGACTGTCATATCGTTCCCGCTGCCTTTACCTTTACGACAGGTCAAGCTCACTGGGATATCCTACTTAGGGCCAGAGCAATAGAAAACCAATCTTATTTAGCGGCATCTGCCCAAGGTGGCACACATCTCAATTCACGTAAAACTTGGGGTCACTCTATGATGATAGACCCTTGGGGCCTTGTTTTAGATAGCCTCGAGAGTGGCCCGGGATTTGTTTCAATGGACTTGGATAAAAATGTTTTACAGGAAATAAGAGCTAAATTACCAGCACTTCAACATCGCAAACTATGAACGCCCCACATATTCCCCCGTTAGAACATATCAATACTAATCAACAACACGAACCGGTTGAAGATAGTCTAGAAACAGCAAAAAAACTTTTACTTGAACCTGGGGGTATTGATTTTTCTGATCTTCAACACGCATTGACTGAAATGTATACCCATCGGCTTGATGATGCAGATTTATATTTCCAACATACGCGTCATGAGTCCTGGAGCCTTGAAGAAGGTATCGTAAAATCAGGTAACTTTAGCATCGATCAGGGAGTAGGCGTACGAGCAATTTCAGGTGAAAAAACCGCATTTGCTTATGCTGATGAAATTAATCGCGATACACTTTTACATGCCGCCAAATCAACGCGAGTCATTGGCCCTCACGGTGGAAAAAAGAAAATAAAACTCAACAGCACTAAAAAATCTAACTCTCATTTTTTATACCATCCGAATGATCCAATTAATACGCTAGAGGCTGCAGAAAAAATTATTCTATTAGAAAAAATTGACAAGCGAGCTCGACAAAAAGATCCCAGAGTAGTTCAGGTGATGGCAAGTTTATCAGGAGAGTTTGATGTGGTTTTAGTAGCCAGGGCTAATGGACTCATTGCTGCTGATATTCGCCCTCTTGTTAGGGCCTCCATCACAGTCATCGTAGAACAAAATGGTCGCAGAGAAATGGGCAATGCTGGAGGTGGGGGTAGAACGAACTATGCATTCTTTACCACCCACTTACTGAACTCTTGGGTAGACAAGGCGGTAAATTCCGCTCTGATCAATCTAGAATCTCGCCCAGCTCCCGCTGGTCCTATGAGTGTGGTTATGGGGCCGGGTTGGCCAGGCGTCCTTTTACATGAGGCAATTGGTCATGGCTTAGAGGGTGACTTTAACCGTAAAGGCTCTTCAGCATTTTCCGGAAAATTAGGTCAAAGAGTTGCAGCAAAAGGAATTACTGTTGTGGATGACGGAACATTAAATGGCAGAAGAGGTTCTCTTAACATGGACGATGAAGGTAACCCAACACAATGTACATCCTTAATTGTTGATGGAGTTCTTAAAGGCTATATTCAGGACTCTATGAATGCAAGGCTCATGAAAATGCCCCTAACGGGCAATGGTCGCAGAGAAAGCTATGCTTCCCTCCCCCTCCCTCGTATGACCAACACTTATATGCTCGGTGGCCAAACTGATCCAAATGAAATTTTGGCAAGCTTGAAAAAAGGCTTGTATGCACTTAATTTTGGGGGTGGGCAAGTTGACATAACAAGCGGAAAATTTGTTTTTGCTGCAACTGAGGCCTATTGGGTTGAAAACGGTAAAATTCAATACCCCGTCAAAGGCGCTACGATCATTGGAAATGGACCAGAGTCCTTAAAGCATGTCAGTATGGTCGGCAATGATTTACAGCTAGATGAGGGGGTTGGCGTCTGCGGCAAAGAAGGTCAAAGTGTCCCAGTAGGTGTGGGCCAACCGACGCTTCGGATTGATAATATGGTTGTTGGCGGAAGTGTTTAACTTGTGAATTATGGTGATTTTAATATCCTGTGGTAAATTAATACCAATGAGCAAATCCAAATTTTATTTTTTCTACTTTATATTCTCTGATCAGGCGGTCGAGAGAGTATAGCGTTAATAAAATGCTCCAAATCAACCGCCAAGTTTGTGGCGGTTTTTTTTATTTGAAATAGTGGTTTTTTAGCGAAAGTGTCAAATGATCGATAAAGCGCGTAGTACTCAAGAAAATTGGTATGCAACTATTGATAAGACTTCTGAAACAGATGACCAGAGAATTAAAAATATCTCAGTTCTGCCACCCCCTGAACATTTGATTCGTTTTTTTCCAATTGCCGGCACATCAGTAGAAAAAATGATTAGCCAAACTCGAAAAAACATTCGCGAAATTATCCACGGTAAAGATGATCGTCTATTGGTGATTATGGGGCCATGTTCAATCCATGACCCCGCCGCCGCTGTTCAATATGCTCAATTATTACTAGAACAACGTGAACTTTATAAAAACGAATTAGAAATTGTAATGCGTGTATATTTTGAAAAGCCAAGAACTACAGTAGGGTGGAAAGGTTTAATCAATGATCCTTACTTAGATGAAAGCTTTCGCATTGAAGAAGGATTAAGAATTGCTCGTCAAGTTCTTATTGCAATTAATCAAATAGGGCTTCCAGCCGGTAGTGAGTTTTTAGATGTTATCTCACCACAATATATCGGTGACTTAATTTCTTGGGGAGCAATAGGTGCAAGAACTACAGAAAGCCAAATTCATCGAGAATTAGCTTCGGGCTTATCAGCGCCTATTGGCTTTAAAAATGGCACTGATGGCAATATCAAAATTGCTACAGATGCAATCCAAGCAGCCAGTCGAGGTCACCATTTCTTATCAGTCCATAAAAATGGGCAAGTAGCTATTGTCGAAACGAGCGGCAATAAAGATTGTCATGTCATTCTTCGGGGTGGTAAAGCACCAAACTATGATGCGGCTAGCGTCAAAGAAGCCTGTGATAACTTAAGCGAATCAAAACTCCATCCCTCACTAATGATTGATTTATCTCACGCAAACTCAAGCAAGCAGCACGAACGTCAAATTGATGTTGCTAAGGATGTTGCAAATCAGCTTGCTAATCATTCCAAAGGAATTTTTGGAGTAATGATTGAAAGTCACCTCGAAGGGGGTGCTCAAAAGTTCACTCCCGGTAAAGATGACCCTAAAAAGCTAAAATTCGGGCAAAGTATTACCGATGCTTGTATCGACTGGCCTTCAAGTCTTGAAGTTCTAAAGATTCTTGCAAATGGAGTGAAAAAAAGAAGAGTTAAATAAACCTCTTCTGATTTAAAAATCCTATTTAAGCCTTTGGATTTTTGATGTGATTCCACATGATATCGGCTCCACCAGCCGAAAGATTGAGAAGGCGCGCCAAAACAAATAACAAATCAGATAATCGATTTACGTATTGTCTTGGCGAATCATTAATATCCTCAATGTGGCCTAACTTCACAATTGACCTCTCTGCACGCCGACAAACTGTTCGACATACGTGAGCTTGAGCAGCGGCGCGAGTACCCCCTGGAAGAATAAATTCCTCAAGCTTGGGTAATTTCTCATTATAAAAATTCAACCATTCATCTAAGCGCAGAACTTGCTCTTCTTTTAAAAGGGTATAGTTGGGTATACACAACTCCCCTCCTAGGTCAAACAAATCATGCTGAACTTGACTAAACAACTCTCGCAATTCTTGGTCAACAGATTGGGGAAAGACTTCGGTTAAGAGAAATCCTATTTGTGAATTCAATTCATCGACATCACCCATCGCACAAATGCGATCATGATCTTTTTCGACCCGAGAACCATCACCTAAACCTGTTGATCCAGTATCACCGGTACGAGTTGCTATCTGAGTTAATCGTTTTCCCATAAAATACATTATAGAGAGATAATTTAAATATGAACGCTATAAATACCCCCCTTTTATTAGAAGAACAAAAACAACTGGTTAGCCTTCTCAAACCCATTCTTGATGAAGATGCGCTTCTATGGGACCCTGAGGATACTATCCCTTATGAATGTGATGGGCTAGCAGCCTACCGACAAATGCCTTTAGCAGTAGCTCTGCCTTCAACAGAGAATCAAGTTGTGGAGATTCTTAAGGTATGTCATCTCCTCAATGTTCCCGTTGTTCCTCGAGGAGCTGGCACTGGATTGTCGGGTGGGGCAATGCCAATTGCTAATGGCTTAGTTCTTTCTGTAGCCAAATTAAAAAAAATAGTTGCTATTGACCCATTAGCTCGAACTGCAGTGGTCCAGCCTGGCGTTAGAAATTTAGCGATTTCTGAAGCTGTAGCTAAACATTCTCTATATTACGCTCCGGACCCATCTTCTCAAATCGCCTGTTCTATTGGCGGAAATGTGAGCGAGAATTCAGGCGGAGTGCATTGCCTTAAATACGGATTAACTCTTCATAATGTATTAAAAGTCCGAGCCGTTTTAATCACCGGGGAGGTCGTTGAATTTGGTAGTCTTGCCCCAGATTCGCCAGGGCTTGACCTACTATCCATATTCATCGGTAGCGAAGGAATGCTAGCAGTAATTACTGAAGTCACCGTTCGACTGATACCAAAACCCCAAATTGCTAAGGTAATTATGGCAAGTTTTGACGATATTGAAAAAGGTGGGAATGCCGTTGCGGCAGTTATTGCAGCAGGCATTATCCCCGCTGGTTTGGAAATGTTAGATCAGCCAGCCGCAAAAGCTGTTGAAGAATTTGTACATGCTGGCTATGATATCGATGCCGCTACAATTTTACTTTGCGAATCTGACGGGACAATTGAAGAAGTTGAAGAAGAAATTGAGCGAATGAGTGCTGTCCTTAAACAAAGCGGTGCAACTCGCCTTCAAATTTCACAATCCGAATCAGAAAGACTTAAATTCTGGAGCGGTAGAAAAAATGCATTCCCAGCTGCCGGAAGAATATCGGCAGATTATTACTGTATGGATGGAACAATCCCTCGCAAACAAATTGCCACACTTTTAAAACGTATACAGGGTATGGAAGTTAAGTACCAATTACGCTGTATTAACGTCTTTCACGCTGGAGATGGCAATATGCATCCTCTCATTTTGTTTAATGGGTCTGATCATGCTGAGTGGGTTAGAGCTGAAGATTTTGGTTCAGACATCTTAGAAACATGCGTTGCCTTAGGCGGAACAATTACAGGTGAGCATGGTGTTGGTATTGAAAAAATTAATTCTATGTGCGTACAGTTTGGTGAACATGAACGTAATTTATTTTGGGGAATAAAATCCGCCTTTGATCCTCGTAAACTCTTAAATCCTGATAAAGCTATTCCAACTTTAAATCGATGCGCCGAATACGGTCGTATGCGGATTAGCAATGGCATTCTTCCCCATCCTGAACTAGAAAGATTTTGATGAGTGAGAACACTAATCCACTTTTAGGGCATTTTCGAGATCAGATTATTTCAGCCTCTTCCCAAAATCAAAAGATTAATATTTCTGGTGGGAGTACTAAAAATTGGTTAGGAGATATTTCCCATGGTGAGATATTATCTACGACCAAATATGCTGGAATTTTAGACTATGACCCGGAAGAGCTCGTCATTACAGTTTGCTCTGGAACATCCCTTAAAGAAGTCGAAGAGGCTTTAGAGCAGAAAAATCAATATTTCCCCTTTGATCCTCCCCACTTTGGATCTTCGGCCACAGTTGGAGGCATGATTGCTGCAGGTCTGGCAGGCCCTGGGAGGGGTATCTATGGCGGCCTTCGGGATTACGTTCTAGGTGCCAAAATTATGGATGGTCGAGGTGACATACTTTCTTTCGGTGGTAAGGTCATAAAAAATGTTGCTGGCTATGATGTTTCACGTCTCATGCCAGGATCTTTAGGTACTCTATCGCTTCTTTTAGACGTCTCTATCAAAGTTTTACCCAAGCCCGTTAGTACGCAAACTTTAACATTTGAGATGTCACAAGAAAAAGCGATTCAACAAATGAACTATTGGGCAAGTCAACCGCTTTCTTTATCCGCAACGACCTGGGTTGGCGATAACATTCATGGTACTTTGTGGATTAGGTTAGCCGGTGCTAAGGCAGCGATTCAATCTTCTCAAGATAAAATGATCAATGAATTTGGGGGGCAACTTATTGACTCAAAAGAAGCTCAAATTTTTTGGCAAAGTATCAAAGAACAAACACATACTTTTTTCCCTAAAGAGACCACCGAAGATTTATGGCGTTTTTCTATCAATCCCATATCTCCACCATTCAATTTACAAGGTAAATTCTGTATGGAATGGCTCGGGGGACAGCGTTGGTACAAAGGAGAGTTAACCATTGAACAAGCTCAAGCCTTAGCAGCTAAACATGGCGGGCATGCAACCCTATTTAAGGGCTCTAAACGCCCACATCATAGTGTTTTTACAAGCCTAGAGCAAAACGCACTCACTGCTCCCCTCAAACAAGTTCAAGACCGACTCCGTCTTGCTTTTGATCCTCATCACGTATTCCAAACTGGCCGTATGCCTTAATCTATGCAAACTGAACTTTCCCCAGAATTAATAAACCATCCCGAAGGTATTGAGGTCAAAAGACTATTGTCGAATTGTGTTCACTGTGGGTTTTGCACAGCCACTTGCCCTACCTATCAATTGCTAGGAGATGAGCTAGATGGTCCACGAGGACGAATTTATCTTATTAAACAAATGGCTGAGGGTAAAAAAGCCACAACCAAAACACGCGAACATTTAGATCGATGCCTAACATGCAGAAACTGTGAAAGCACTTGTCCAAGTGGTGTTCAGTATGGACACTTATTAGATATTGGCCGCAAGTGGGCAGAAGAACAAACGGACGCAAGACCTGTAAAAGAGCGAGCGGTGAGATGGTTACTTAAGGAATTTGTCAGTAGAGCAGAACTCTTTACTCCCGCTATGACTGTGGGACGATTAGTCAAACCCCTTCTACCCAAAGTTTTGAAAAAGAAAATTCCGGATCTGAACCCCTCTTCATCTAAAAACTATAGCGTCAAAGATATATCGCCAACACAAACCATGCTAATGCTCAATGGCTGCGTTCAACCTGGTATGTTTCCACAAATTAACGCAGCAACTCAAAGAGTCTTTAGAGCTTTAGGAGTTCAAATCATTGCACCTACTCAAGTTGGCTGTTGTGGCGCTCTGAAGTTTCATTTAAATGATCAAGAATCGGCTAAAGCTCAAATGAAAAATAATATTGATTCTTGGTGGCCGCATATTGAACATGACAAAGTTACAGCAATTATTATGAACGCCTCAGGATGTGGGGTTGCCGTTAAAGATTATGGGTATATTTTAAGAGACGATCCGAAATATGCTGAAAAAGCCAAGTTAGTTTCCCTTCTAACCAAAGATGTGAGTGAGTTACTTCTAGATTTTCAATCCTTAATCATTGAAAGAATTGGTTCTACACATGATCGAAATTTGGTTTACCACCCTCCTTGTACTTTGCAACATGGACAAAAAATAAGTGGCAAAGTTGAAAATCTTCTAACTTCCCTCGGCGTTAAAGTCCAGTTATGCGCTGATAGCCATATCTGTTGTGGTTCAGCTGGCACCTACTCGATATTGCAAGCTTCTTTATCTGATCAATTGAGAGAGCAAAAGCTTAATCATTTACTAAACGCCTGCGAATCTTCTGGAGCCAGTGAGATCGTATCAGGCAATGTGGGATGTATTTCTCAATTACAACAAGATCAAGTGCCAGTTAAACACTGGATTGAAGTGTTGGATGATCTGTTTTATACCTCTCTTAAGCATTAATAATGGAATACCTAAAAAATAATATCTTAGGAGTAGAACAAAGAATTCAAAATGCATGTATCACTGCGGGTCGAAATCGCAATGATGTCGCATTATTGGCGGTATCAAAGCTTCACTCTGTCGATAAAATTAATGCTGCTTTTCGTGAAGGACTGACGCGCTTTGGTGAGAACTATATCCAAGAGGCTATTGATAAAATTATTCATTTAGACTCGATACGAGGTCAAATAGAATGGCATCTCATTGGCCCATTACAAAGTAATAAAACTCGCCTTGCTGCTGAACATTTTGATTGGGTTCAAACAGTCGATCGATTAAAGATTGCACAAAGACTTTCCGAACAGAGGCCGCAGAAACTTGCACCTCTTAATGTATGCATTCAAGTTAACATCAGTGGTGAAGGCACTAAAAGTGGAGTTGCACCTGAGCAAGCGTTCAACTTATGCAAAGAAGTTTCTTTACTTCCTCGATTATGTCTGCGAGGATTAATGGCTATACCAGAACCCGGTAAAGACACCTTATCTTTGGGCGATATGCAAGGTTTATTTAAAGTCATACAAACACAACTTTTGGCGCAGAATAGCGCACCTCAATTTGACACATTATCAATTGGTATGTCGGATGATCTTGAAGATGCAATTCAGGCAGGAAGTACGATGATCCGAGTAGGGACTGCGATTTTTGGTTCACGCATCACAAAGCCGTAAAATATCTCACATGACTCCAATAATAGATATCCCAAAAATTAAGATTGCCTTTATTGGCGGTGGCAATATGGCTACCGCAATGATAGGTGGTTTAATTCGTCATCAGGTGCAACCCAATAACTTAATGGCGATTGACCCCCTTGAGGTTGCTAGAGATAAATTAATTGCTACTTATGGAATTAATGTTGCTGAAAACATCTCTCAGGCAGAAAAATTTTTAATGGCTGCAGATTTAATCATTTACGCAGTCAAACCTCAACAATTAAGGCAGGCGCTTACCGACTGGGCCTTATTAATCGATAACACTGAAACTAGTGCATTGCTTAAGCCATCTTTAATTCTCAGCATAGTCGCTGGAGTTCAAATGCAAGATTTTTCTAAACACTTAGGGCATGAACGAATTATTAGAGCAATGCCAAATACTCCTGCATTAATCAGTCAAGGAATGACTGGTTTATATTCAGGTAAAGATACGTCTGAAAATGATAAAGCTTTGATCGAATTTGTTTGTTCAGCTACCGGTGATTTTATTTGGGTGGAATCAGAAACGCTCATTGATGCTGTAACAGCAGTTTCAGGCAGCGGCCCAGCCTATATATTTCAGTTGATTGAACATATGCAAAAGGCTGGAGTTAACTTAGGCCTCAGCCCAAATCAAGCTTTAAAGCTATCAATTAAAACAATTATTGGCGCAGCAAATCTAGCCCAAGATTCAACCGACTCGCCTACCGTCTTAAGAGAAAAGGTAACATCCAAAGGTGGCACAACTTATGCAGCCTTGGAGGTCTTAAGACAGAATGATTGGGGACGCATATTAGAACAAGCTATTTCTGCAGCCCATGACCGGAGTCAAATCATGGGCCAAGAATTCTCAAAAGACTAATTTTAGTTAGTCTTCATATTGGCATTTTTAATCAAATCACCATACTTTTGGCGATCTCCAGCGATCATCTTTTCAAACTGAACACCGTCTCCTAATAAAGGAATCATTCCGGCCTTGTAAATTTTATCTTGCATTTCTTTGCTTGTGACTATCTCATGAATTGCTTTTGTCAACTTAGCAACTAGTTCAGGAGGCATTCCTGCGGGCCCTACTACACCACCAAGAGAGCTTGAGTCATACCCCTTAATTCCTAATTCATTTATAGTTGGAAGATTAGGCATAGTGGCAACGCGTTCACTATTGGATGTGCCTAACGCAATTACTTTTCCAGCCTCAACAAACCCTAAAATAGATGGGCCTGAGCCAAAGGTGAAAGTAACTTCCCCACCAAGCAAAGCTGCAGCGGCTGGTGCGGCGCCCTTATAGGGCACATGTGTCATTTGAGTCCCAGTCATATAACTAAACATCGCCGCTGCCAAGTGAATACCGTTACCAATACCCGGTGAACTATAAGTCACCTTTCCAGGTTCCGCTTTAGCCTTATTGACTAAGTCTTGAATAGACTTAATTCCTGAAGCAGGCGTAACTGCAAGATAAAAAGGAAACTTCACCATTGGCGCAATATAGGTAAAATCTTTTGTTGGGTCATAAGGCAAATTCATCAACGAAACATTAACGTCTAATGCCCCTGTAGAAACCATTGATAAGGTGTACCCATCCGGCTTAGCCTGCTTAAGGATATTCATTGCAATGGTGCCGTTTGCCCCAGGTTTATTATCGATGACAACTGACACCTTTAACTTTTCCTCAAGGGCTCGAGCAAGCATTCGTCCAGCTCCATCGACACCACCGCCAGGAGCAAAAGGTACAAGCAGGTGAATAGGCTCTTTAGGCCAGTCTTCAAAGCTAGCCGAATGAGCAAATGGCGAACCAACAATCCCTAAAGCTAGGATGATGAGCGAAAATACAGCTTTTTTATTTTTTATCATTTTATCTCCACCCACCTATACTTCATCAATTACATAAACTCGACTTTTGCAACATTTCCAGGCTGAACGGTGAGCAATAAACCCTCTTCCATTCCCTCACCTGGTGTAACGTTAATAAATCGTCTTGGCACAAAAGGAGGGACAGAACAAACATCAAGAGGGTTAAGGTCCACAGAGTATTTCTCTCCTAAACCCCATATCACTCGCCATTGCCCTTTAATTGCTACGAAGGTCTCATTCGTATCATGGTTATGTAACATCGGGCCATTTCCAGGTTTAGCCTCAACATAAGACATTTGAAATCCTTCAGAAATAGGGATAGCAGACAAAGGTTCTTTACCACCATCTACAATCAACCCCGTTCCGACTACGAGATAATTTTTTCTAACATGTCCAGGTAATAAACTATCTGGATAGCGATCTGGTGGGTATTTTAGCTTTCCATAGCGGGCAACTCGTTTTTCCATTTGAACTGGGGTGACATCAATAATTTCCATTTCATATTGTTTTGTTGCTGACATAAATTAAACATCCTTTTATTTGATTTGGTGAATAATATGTAAAATTAAGCGATTGCTTAAAAATGATTTATAAATAATAAAACTTCTAAAGAATTAGTCAATTTAGGGTATACGATAGGACGACATATGCAAACACAATTCACAATGCATTCGGTAGACTTTTCAAATCAAGTGAAAGGTCGACTAGTCCCAGCTACAGTATGGCTTCCAAAAGGCTTATCGGAACCAAGGCCTTTAATTTTAGTTGGCCATGGGGGTAGTGGTCATAAAAAATCTAATCTTGTTCTTGATATTGCAAAGGCGCTAGTTGAGAACTTTGGACTAGTTGTAGCAGCTATTGATGGGCCAGTTCATGGGGATAGACGAAAAGAATTTGCAGATGGCCCTGTTGTCAGGGCAGAATTTCGAGATTTATGGACTAACGGTTCGAGTGTTGATCCAATGGTTGAGGACTGGATAACTACAATCGATTACTTATGTCGTATGCCAGAAGTAAATTCCAACGCAATTGGGTGGTATGGCATATCGATGGGAACCTCCTATGGAATACCGGTCGTTGCTGCTGATCAGCGTATTAAATGTGCAGCGCTTGGTATGTGGGGAACGACACGCCTTCCGATCGATCGATTAATTAAGGATGCAAAAGATATTCACGTCCCAGTACTGTTTCAAATTAAAACTGGGGATGAGATTTTTAATTCTGAAGGGCAAACTGAATTATTTAATTTCATAGCCTCTCAAAATAAAAAATTGGTCAGCTATCCTGGCGGGCATACTGACCCCGCAGGCGAACAACTAAAAGATATTGTCGAATTTTTAGTGTCATATCTTTTACCATCTAAATGATGATGAAGACATCTTCTAAAAGAGCAGCCATTGTTACTGGAGCATCTTATGGGATCGGACATGCAACGGCAATTGCTCTTGCAAAGGATGGTTTTGATGTGGCAATCACAGATTTATCACTCGAACCACTAAAAAGAACCATTGCAGCCATAGAAGATATTGGTATGCGCGCAATGCCTATTATTCTGGATTTGCGAGACCAAAAAAGTATTGCTCAAGCGATCGATCAAGCTTTTCAATGTTTTCCACAAATCGATCTACTGGTTAATAACGCTGGTATACCTTCATTACATAAGTTAGCTGTCGATATTAATCTTGAAGAATGGCAAAATATAATTGGCATTAATTTATCAGGCACTTTCTTTATGACCACTCAGTTTGGGAAAAAACTGATGGCGTTACAACATCCCGGTAGCGTTGTTAGCTTATCTTCAACACATGGTGTCGTGGGATTTGAAGGGTCCTCAGCCTATGGCATAACAAAGGCAGGAATTGGGCAGATGACTAAGACTCTAGCAATGGAGTGGGCACCTCATCAGATTCGAGTCAATGCTGTTGCACCTGGTGCAACTTATACTGAGTCTAGAGCGCCAGGATTTGACAACCCAGCCCGCCGAGAAGTCATGCTGGGACGTATCCCTCTTAAACGTTTTGGAGAACCCGAAGAAATTGCTGGATTAATTAGCTACCTCGCAAGCCCAAAAGCATCTTATATTACTGGTCAAATACATTTAATCGATGGCGGCTTAACCGCCTACTAACTCAGGAGAAAAAAATGAAGAAAAGCGCAGATTTTGAAAAGGGATTAGCAATCAGGAAAAAAGTTCTAGGTGAGCCGTATGTCAATAGAACTCTAAAGAATACAAACGCTTTACTTTTACCTTTTCAAGAAATGTTGACTGAATTTGCGTGGGGAAAAGTTTGGACGAGGCCAGGACTTACCCTTAAAGAAAGAAGTATGCTAACACTAGGGATGTGTATTGCCCTTAATCGCCCAAACGAAATTAAAATTCATCTGCGTGGCGCTGTTCGAAATGGGTGTTCAGAAATAGAATTACGCGAACTTTTAATACACTCATTTATTTATTGCGGTGGTCCTGCCTCCGTCGATGCATTTCATGTTCTCCTAGATGCTTTACCAGAAATCATCGCCTCAGAAACAGTAGCAAAAAAAGCAAAACCTGCTACAAAGAAAAAATCGAGCCTAACTAAAAAGTCTTAAGTTGATAAGCTGCCAGTATTCCTAAAAAAATACTGGCACCCAACCAGTTGTTGTGCCTAAAAGCTTTAAAACATTTCATCCGATCACGAGTCATTACTAATGTGATATGGTAAAAGCTACACAAAAGAGCTCCTAGCAAACCTATCCAATAATAAATATTTAGACCTGATTGATAACCTATAAAGGCCATAATACTTAAGAAAACAAAATAGCAAAAGGCAATTACTTTTACTTCATGTTGCCCAAAGGTAATTGCTGAAGTTTTTAAGCCTAACTTCACGTCATCATCTCGGTCTACCATTGCATAAGCAGTGTCATATGCAATGGCCCAAAAAATATTTGCAATCAGCATCAACCATGCCTCACCGGGAAGTCGGTCAAGTACTGCAGCATAAGCCATCGGTATACCAAAACCAAATGCGACCCCTAAAATTGCCTGCGGAATCGAAAAGAAACGTTTAGTGAATGGGTAAATAATAGCAATAGCTAAAGCCAAAAAAGAAAGTTGTATCGTCAATTGATTAAGAGATTGAATTGACATAAATGCAATAAATGACAACATGCCGGCAATAATCAGAGTTTCTTTTTTCGAAATCTTCCCTGAAGTTAATGGTCTATTTTGAGTGCGCTTTACAAACCGATCAAAATCATTATCCGCATAATCATTCACAGCACATCCTGCGCTTCTCATTAAACAAGTTCCTAATGTGAATATCACAATAAGATCTATTGTGGGTTTACCTTGGCTTGCTATCCATAAGGCCCAATAAGTTGGCCAAAGAAGTAAGAGGGTCCCAATGGGCTTATCTAACCGAATGAGGTATGCATACTGAATCAGTCTTTCTTTAATATTCATTCAGCAGACAGCCATTTAACAGAAGGTAGAGGGCAGCGTTTAATGACTTTAGCCAAAGCTTCTACAGCAGGTTTTCGCATGTAACCTTTACGAAAAACTAAAACAATTTTTCTAAAAGGTTGGGGATCTGTAAAAGGAATATATCTAACAAGGCCATCTTGCTGGTTTAAATCTAAAACTGCAGTTCTTGGCAACACAGAAATTCCAATTCCTCCAGAAACCATCTGTCTAATAGTTTCTAAAGATGATCCTTCATAGTTTTGTGGCCCTTCTTGATATAAGACTTTAGAACGATTAAGCTCTGGACAAACCTGTAAAACATGATCACGAAAACAATGGCCAGCCCCTAATAGAAGCATATTTTGGCTACTAAGTTCATAAGGTTGTATCGACGAGCGATCACACCACTCATGCCCAACTGGAACAGTAACCACATAAGGTTCGTCATATAAAGGAATCACCTCTAAGCCTTGAGTGGCAAAAGGTTCGGCTAAGATTGCACAATCTAAATCCCCATGCTTTAACATTTCTAATATTGCCACTGTAAATGTTTCATGCAAAAACAAGGGAATCTGAGGAAGCCAATCTAATGATTGTCTGATCAAGCTAGGTAATATATAGGGAGCGATCGTATAGATGGTCCCTAAACGAAGTGAACCTCTCATTGGATCAGACCCTACCTTAGCTAATTCCTTGAGATGCTTAGCCTCATCCAAAACGCGTTGCGCTTGTTCCACTAATATTCTTCCATGGGGCGTTAAATTAATTTCTCCAGAGTATCTCTGAAAAATTTGTACCTCTAACTCTTCTTCGATTTTTTTAATCGCAACTGATAATGTCGGCTGAGAGACATGGCAAACTTCCGCAGCTTTTCCAAAATGTTTTTCTCTAGCTAATGAAACAATATATTTAAGTTCTGTAAGTGTCATAGTTAATTATCATGCTTTTATAAGTTCTTCTCTTGAACCGAGCCATCGTTGCAAATGGGCCTGAGCTAAATCTGGATAACGCAATATGATATTTTGAGCAATTAGTTTTGCGGCTTCTATCAACCATGTATCTCGTTGTAAATCAACAAATCTCAACATGGTGTCTCCTGATTGACGTGACCCCAACAATTCTCCTGGACCCCGAAGCGCTAGGTCTCTTTCAGCAATAACAAATCCATCGTTAGTTTCACGAAGAGTCTGCAATCTCTCTTTTGCAGCATTAGACAATGGTTCACTATACATAAGTAAACATAGGGATTGCTCAGCTCCGCGACCAACACGACCTCTTAATTGATGGAGTTGTGAATATCCAAAACGCTCAGCATGCTCGATCACCATTAAGGTTGCATTAGGGACGTCTACTCCAACCTCAATCACAGTAGTTGCCACTAAGATTTGTAACTTTCCAGATTTAAAGTCATTCATGGTGCCTGACTTTTCTTCAGCACTTAAACGACCATGAACCAATCCAACACGATATTCATGCAATTCCTGTGATAAATTTTCAAACGTTTCAACTGCTGTTTGTAATTGTAAAGTTTCTGACTCTTCGATTAATGGGCATACCCAATAGGCCTGCCTTCCCTTCTCAAGCTCACTCCTAATACCTTGAATAACCTCTATACGTCGAGATTTCTTTATTAATTTTGTTAAAATAGGTTTTCTTCCAGGAGGAAGTTCATCTATGACTGACATATCAAGATCGGCATAATGTGTCATAGCTAAAGTTCTTGGTATCGGAGTGGCAGTCATCATTAACTGATGTGCAAAAGTCTTTTCTCCATCATTTTGGGAGTGCAATTGAAGGCGTTGCCTCACGCCAAATCGATGCTGTTCATCAATGATCGCTAATCCTAAATTTTTAAACAGAACGGCTTCTTGAATTAAAGCGTGTGTTCCAATCGCTATTTTGGCTTTCCCAGAAGATATATGCTGTTGTGCCAGTCTTTTTTCTTTAGCCTTTAGACTTCCTGTCAACCAAGTGATTTCGATACCAAGCTCGTTAAACCAGGGGGAAAATTTTTGAAAATGTTGCTCAGCAAGTATCTCCGTTGGGGCCATTAAAGCAACTTGGTAGCCACTTTCTATAGCTGCTATAGCTGCCAATGCGGCCACAACAGTTTTACCACTGCCAACATCTCCTTGCAATAATCTATTCATTGGAAACTTTTGTCTTAAATCAACGGAGATTTCCTGACAAACTCGTCTTTGTGCTTGCGTTAATTCAAAGGGTAGATTTTTTAAAAACTGATCAATCACTCCGCTAGATTTAATTTCTATTTGCGGTGCAAGTCTTTTTTGTCTTTCACTATGGGCTCGCTGCAAAGAAATCTGTTGGGCCAAAAGTTCTTCTAGTTGAACCCTTCTCCAAGCCATATGAGTACGATCTAGTAGTGCATTTTTATCAACATCTGCCGTTGGATTATGTAATATTCGGATCGCACTGTCTAATGAAGGCAAGTTTTTTAACATGGGATACTTCGCGTGAAGCAAGACTTCTTTAGGGAATATTTCCATTAGAAAGTTAACAATTTCAGGCTCTTTTAAGCCTTTTCCAATTGCTTTTCGAAGTGTCCCCTGGCCTAATCCACTAATAGTTGAGTATATTGGCGTCAATTGTTGGGGCAGTGGGGAATCAGGGGCTATCACTATCACTGTGGGATGAATCATTTCCGGCCCTGAGTAGCCCAGTTTGATTTCACCTCTAACCCTAAGGTGGACTCCAACTGACATCTGTTTTTGCTGGCTAGGATAAAAATTTATAAATCTTAAATTCAGTTCCCCATTATCATCAGCTATCCTGACTAGTAATTGTCTTCTTGGTCTAAAAACAACTTGTGAACTAATTACGCTACCTTGAGTTTGAATCGCGGAAAATAAACCTTTTGCAACAGCAGTTGAAATGTCTTCTAGTTGCGTTTCATCCTCATAACGAATGGGTAAATGTAATACTAAAGCCGCAGGAGTTGTTAGCCCAATCCGTGAAAGCGGTGAAGGTTGCTTTGTTGATGGTGGCTTTTTAATAGGCATATTTTTAATATATAACAATTTGTAAAAACATGAATCTTTCAGACTTTGATTATGAGCTCCCCGAAGAATTAATAGCTCAATTCCCACTAGAAATTCGATCATCAAGTCGTTTACTTGAGGTGGTTACAAGCTCACAGTCCTTAACTCCCAATTTTAAGCAATCTTATTTTAGGGAAGTGACTGAACTCTTAAGTGCTAACGACGTTCTTGTCCTAAATGATACTAAAGTAATTCCCGCAAGAATTTATGGCTTTAAAGATACCCAAGGAAAAGTTGAGATATTTATCGAAAGAATTTTAGATAATCATAAGGTTTTGGCTCAAATTCGGGCGTCTAAACCTCCAAAAGCAAACTCCATTATTTGGATTGGACAGGAGCCCCAACGTTTTCCGATTAAAGTGTTAAATCGACATCTTGCATCTGAACAACCCGATAATATTTCACCTTTTTATGAGTTAGAGTTCCCAAGCGATGCTTTAACTATTTTATATACCGTGGGTGAAGTGCCATTGCCACCCTATATCAAGCATACTGCTACTCAGTTAGACCATGACAGGTATCAGACTGTGATTGCAAAAAACCCAGGTGCTGTAGCGGCACCTACAGCAGCCCTACATTTTGACCATGATTTGTTAAAACAAATTAAAGCAAAAGGTGTTCAAATTTGCTATATAACCCTTCATGTGGGGGCTGGCACTTTTTTACCCGTTCGACATGAAGATGTATCTTTACATCAAATGCATTTTGAAAAATACCAAATCTCACCTGAAACACGATCTATTATTGATCAAGCGAAACTTTCAGGAAAGAGAATTGTGGCAGTTGGAACGACAGCGCTTAGGGCACTTGAATCTGCAGCTTTAATGGGAGATTCTGGAGATACTAATTTATTTATTACACCTGGATTTAACTTCAAAGTTGTAGACGCTCTAATTACAAATTTCCACCTTCCTAAATCGACATTACTAATGCTAGTGAGCGCTTTTATCGGCTCAAATAACATCAAGCAATCTTATCAATACGCCATTTCTGAAAAGTTTCGCTTTTTTAGTTACGGCGATGCAATGTTTCTTAATCGACAATGAAAAATTTAATCAACTTTCAAGTTTCACATGAGGATACTTCTTCATTTGCAAGACGTGCATCATTTCAAGTCCCTCATGGTACGTTACAAACTCCAATGTTCATGCCTGTTGGGACTTACGGCACAGTGAAAGCAATGACTCCTCGGGATCTCCATGAGTCTGGTGCGCAAATTATCCTAGGCAATACCTTTCATCTTTGGTTGCGCCCTGGTCTAGATGTTATTAAAGATTTTTCCGGATTACATGACTTCATTGGGTGGAACAAACCCATTTTGACGGATTCAGGCGGTTTTCAAGTGTTTAGCCTTGGAGCTCTGCGAAAAATATCTGAGCAAGGGGTTACCTTTGCCTCCCCTGTCAATGGCGACAAACTATTTATGTCCCCAGAAATTTCAATGGAGATTCAAGCAGTTTTAAATAGTGATATTGCGATGCAATTTGATGAGTGCACTCCCTATGAAGTCGCTGGGGTACCAACAGATGAGGCAACAGTTAAAGCCTCACTTGAAATGTCTCTTCGCTGGGGGGATCGTTCACTCCAACGCTTTCGTGAATTAAATACTGGAAATGCTTTATTTGGAATAGTGCAAGGCGGAATGTTTACCCATTTACGAGACTTGTCGCTTGAAAAAATCAAACAACCAGATTTTGATGGTGTTGCAATCGGAGGCCTTTCAGTCGGAGAACCTAAACAAGAGTTTGAACGAATTCTAAGCCATATTGGCCCACAATTACCTAAAGATAAGCCACGCTATTTAATGGGCGTTGGTACCCCAGAGGATTTGGTGTTTGGGGTGGCTCAGGGGGTCGATATGTTTGACTGCGTCATGCCAACCCGCAATGCTCGTAACGGATGGTTATTTACACGGTTTGGTGATCTAAAACTAAGGAATGCCGCCTATAAAAATGACAGTCGACCTTTAGATCCTAGTTGCAAATGCTATACATGTTTAAACTTTAGCCGATCTTATTTGCATCATCTACAAAAAGTTAACGAAATCTTGGGCTCTCAATTAAATACAATTCATAACATCCATTATTACTTGAATCTGATGGCTGAAATGCGAAATGCCCTTGAATTACAAGGTTTTTCTTCTTTCGTAACTCAATTTCACCTTGATCGCAGTAAAGGTGTGCTCGAGTGAGAATATGCCCGCTTTTTGCATATCAACTTAAGTCCGTTAAAATCGTCAACTGTAACTTCGAATCTTGAATTAATTAAAAACTTTAACCTTTAAGGAAATAATATGTGGATTAATAATGCATATGCCCAATTTGGCGGTGCTAGCGGTGATAGCGGCATTTCTTCAATCGTCATGATGATTGGTATGTTTGCAGTTCTTTGGTTCATTATGATTCGCCCTCAAATGAAGCGCCAAAAAGAATTAAAGGCTATGCTTGAATCTATCTCCAAAGGTGACGAGGTTAAGACGGTCAGTGGCATGCTTGGTAAAGTTGTAGAGATGAGTGATCCCTACGTTACAGTTGAACTTGCGCCAAATTTTCAGGTCAAGATGGAAAAAGCTGCTATCGCTGCAGTTCTCCCAAAAGACACCCTTAAATCTATTTAATTTACTGCATGAATCGCTACCCTCTTTGGAAATATCTAGTTATTTCGGTCGCTCTTTTGCTTGGTGCTTTGTACTCCTTACCCAATATCTACGGTGAAGATCCAGCGCTCCAAATTGCCGGCCAAAAATCTACCACAGTGATTGATCTTGATGTGCAAAAAAAAGCTGAAGCTTTTCTTGAGCAGGCGGGGATTAAATCAAGTGGTAGTTTTTTCGAAGCACCAACTGGGGGTAGCCCTGGGACTATAAAAATTCGCTTTAGTGATACTGATACTCAATTAAGAGCTAAAGACTTATTAGAATTAAAAATGAATAGTTCATCTAGTGACCAAGATTATATTGTGGCGCTAAACCTCCTATCTAGCTCTCCAAAATGGCTAACTTCTCTTAATGCACTTCCAATGCCACTTGGCCTTGATCTTCGGGGAGGGGTTTATTTTCTCCTTAAAGTAGATATGAAAGGTGCTCTAGAGAAGAAGTTGACCAGCTTAGCTAGTGAGGCAAGAAGTCGGCTAAGGGAAAAGTCAATTCGTTATCAATCGATTGACAAAGATAATGGTCAATTAGCTATTAAATTCACGAATGAAGACGAGGCAAAAAAAGCGGTCACTTTACTCAATGATAGTTTGAGTGATATCTTTTTTAAAATCGAAAAGAGTATCGATGGTACTAAGTTAATCGGTACCTTTAAAGAAACTTCTATCAAACAAATTCAAGAAAATGCCCTACAACAAAATATTCTGACTCTGAATAAGCGCGTTAATGAGCTCGCAGTTAAAGAACCTATTATTCAAAAACAAGGTGTGGATCGAATTGTTGTTCAACTCCCAGGAGTTCAAGATACTGCTAGAGCAAAAGATATTATTGGACGAACTGCCACTTTAGAATCTCGTTTAGCAGACCCAGTTCAACCCTATATTGGTTTAAATGAGAAGCCCCCTGTCGGTCTAGATGCCTTTAAGTTTGGCAATCAGCAAGGTGTCTTTAAAAAATCAGTCGTCATCACTGGAGAACGAATTGTTGATGCTAGCGCAGGATTCGATCAAAATCAGCGGCCTTCTGTTAACTTAACTTTAGATGCAGCTGGTGGTCGGTCAATGCAAGAAATGACTCGTGAGAATATCGGTAAACCAATGGGAATGATCCTGTTTGAAAAAGGCAAAGGTGAGGTCTTAACGATTGCGACGATTCAAGGTGAGTTTGGCTCAAAATTCCAAATTACAGGACAGCCTACCATTCAAAGTGCTAATGACTTGGCCCTTCTCCTTAGAGCAGGTTCACTTGCTGCTCCAATGGATATTATTGAGGAGAGAACCATTGGCCCAAGTCTAGGTAAAGAAAATATTGAGAAAGGTTTTAAATCTCTGATCTTTGGCTTTATTGCAATTGCCATATTTATGGTGGCTTATTACATGATGTTTGGCACTTTTTCTGTGCTTGCCTTAGGTGTAAATTTACTTTTATTAATTGCTATTCTCTCCATGCTGCAAGCGACATTAAGTCTTCCCGGAATTGCTGCGATGGCTCTTGCCCTTGGTATGGCAATTGACTCAAATGTTCTGATCAATGAGAGGATTAGAGAGGAACTTCGCCAAGGAGCATCTCCTCAAAATGCCATATCAATAGGATTTGAAAAGGCGTGGGCTACTATTTTCGACTCAAACGTCACAACTCTTATTGCCGGACTTGCATTATTAGCCTTTGGATCAGGTCCGATCAAAGGGTTTGCCATTGTTCATTGTCTTGGAATTCTTACCTCCATGTTCTCTGCCGTATTCTTCTCTAGAGGTGTTGTCAACCTCTGGTATGGTCGCAAACGTAAACTCCAATCTGTCTCAATTGGATAACCCTACTCAATAAGGTTCAAATAGCATGGAATTTTTTAAAATAAAAAAAGATATCCCGTTTATGAAACATGCGTTAATTCTTAACGCCGTTTCTTTGATTACCTTTCTTGCGGCTGTATTCTTTCTCTTCCATAAAGGACTTAATCTTTCAATTGAGTTTACCGGCGGAACTGTAATGGAAGTTAAATATCAACAGTCTGCTCCTCTAGAACAAATTCGTAAGAAAATTGATGAAATTGGATACCCAGAGGTTAATGTCCAAAACTTTGGTAACTCTCAAGATGTGATGATTCGGTTGCCACTTATTAAAAAAAATGATGGCACCATCATGAGCTCAGCTGAACAAAGTCAAAATGTGATGGCAGAACTCAGTAAGAATGATCCAAGCATTCTACTTCAACGCGTTGAATTTGTAGGGCCTCAAGTAGGTGAAGAATTACTCTATGGCGGGATTAAAGCGCTATTGTTTGTTGTTATTGGAATTGTTCTATACCTTTCTATTCGATTTGAATGGAAATTTGCCATCGCAGGCATCATTGCAAACTTACATGATGTCGTCATCATTTTGGGTTTCTTTGCGTTTTTCCAATGGGAGTTCTCTTTATCTGTTTTGGCAGCTGTTCTCGCCGTCTTGGGCTACTCTGTCAATGAGTCTGTAGTGATCTTTGACAGGGTAAGAGAAAACTTCAAACGCTTTCATAAGCTCAATACACGTGAAATTATTGATAGTGCTATTACAAGCACTATCAGCCGAACTATTATTACTCACGGAAGTACTCAAATGATGGTGCTAGCTATGCTTATTCTTGGAGGTGCGTCCCTTCACTACTTTGCTGTAGCACTAACGATTGGTATTTTGTTTGGTATTTATTCTTCTGTGTTCGTAGCTGCGGCTATTGCAATGTGGTTAGGGGTTGAGCGTGAAGACCTCATTAAGCCAGGGCCAAAGCAAATTAAAGAAAATGAACGGGAAGAAGATCCTAACTTTGGAGCTAAAGTTTAAGCCCTTTTAAACTAGGGTTTTGTATTGATTTCAAAATTAATACTTAATTGGTCATCCACGCTTAAAGCACCGCCTAAAATACTGAAAGGTTTGACTCCAAAGTCTGAGAGTCTAATCACCTGTTGACCGCTAATTTTCATTAAATTTTTGTCTTCGCTAATCTTCAAAGGCAAAATATATTGTCTGACTACTCCTTGAAAGTAGACGTCAGCACGGAACCGGCTTGGATCATTCTCAATAGATATAACCCTGATATTAATCGAAGGATAGGTCTTGGAATCCAGCATTTTCTCAAGCATATTCTCTCGTGTTCCTATCTTTGCATCTTCTGGGACTTCTGCATTTAAATTAAATTTAGTCCGCAGATTGGCTTCGTCTATTGTCAGCAAAGTCAGTGGTAATGTAATTAAAGCTTGTTCATGGCCCAATACCCACCCACTGAGGTCATGAGTAGCAATCACATGATCATGACCTAAAACTTGCAATAGTCCCGACTTTTTAACAAAAATTGTCAACATACTTGAGGACGAATCGATTAATTTGGCTTGCTTTGGGGGAGGTAGATTAAGCCATGCAGGTGTTTGCCGTAAGCTATTACTACTCTCATTGGTCAGTTGGGTGCAGGACTGAATTAAAAAAAATGTGCATACGCTTAGAATCAATTTGAATATTTTTGTCAACATTATTTTCTTAAATAGGGTTCTAAAATAGCCAAGGTTTTTTGTGTCGCACCATGATAAGTTTCACTAAAACTTAAAGCGGCCTGGGATGCTTCTGCAAGTCTTTTGGTGTCCTTTAGCAGAAGATTGATAGTAGCAGTTAATCGATTAATTAGTTCATCCTCGCTCAGATAAGACCCTAAATCAAATGACGCTCCTGATTTTTTAGCATCAATACTTGCTTGTGCAAAATTAAATGTGTGAGGTCCTTGAATAATTGGCTTGGCTAATGAGCACGGTTCGATCAGATTTTGTCCTCCGTATTCAAGTAAAGTCCCACCCATCACGACAAAATCGCTCATTGATACATATGTCATCATCTCACCCATCGAGTCGCCAAGAACTACATCGCTGGCATATACAGCGCCCTCTTTAAAATCCGTTCGCCGTAATACCGAAAAATGAGCTGCAGATATTTTTTCCACAACCTCATCAAATCTTTGAGGATGTCTTGGCACAATAATTAATAGTGGATGCGATGACTGATCAACATCTTGCCAAGCTTTCAAAATGAGCTCTTCTTCCCCCTCACGCGTACTAACCGCACATACAACCGGGCGCTGATTTAGGTAGGTTTTTCTTATCTCTTTACCAAGCAACACCTGAGCCTCATCTATTTCATGGTCAAACTTCAGATTCCCTGTGACATAGCAATGATTTATACCTAAACGATGAAAGTTATCAACATCAATTTGGGTTTGTGCAAGCACCTCATTAAATCCCATAAATGTTGTTTTACTCAATAGGCCAGCAGTGAGAAATCGTGAGGCGCTTCTCTTAGATAGTCTCCCATTGATTAATGCTATAGGCATCTTTCTGAACTTTGCAAACTGAATGAGACTAGGCCACACCTCAGTCTCCATGATTAAGCCGAGAGTTGGTTTAAAGAATCGATAAAAGTTACTAACTGGCCAGCAAAAATCATAAGGTAAATACATCTGGACCATAGCTCCACTTTGAAGGTATTCACTAAATATTTCAGAGCCTGTCTGCCTTCCAGTAACCGTCATGTGTGTTAGTAAAACTTTATGCCCTTGTAGAACAAGTTCCTTTACTAAGCTTTGGGCAGCCCTGGTCTCACCAACAGAAACCGCATGAATCCATATGCACTCTTGAAAAGGAACTTTGGTTTTATAAAAACCAAATCTCTCAGGGATATTCTTTAAATACCCAGTTTGTTTTTGACCTCTTAAGAATAATCTTAGAAAAATGAGCGGGATTGCAAGATACCAAATGATTTGGTAAAAAACAAAAACAACCCAGTAAATACTCTGAGTCAGATATCCCGTCAATCTTGATGTTTTGACTACATCCATCATTTAAACAATTGATGAACTATCTTTTATTCTGAGGGTTAATTCAACGGCTTTGCCAACATATGAATGCGGCGTCATCTTTAAAAGATCATCTTTAGCCTCTTGGGGAATAGCAAGATTTAAAATAAAATCTCTGATCGATTCCTTAGTTATTGACTTTCCACGAGTCAATTCTTTAAGCTGTTCATAGGGATTTGCAATAGCATAACGACGCATGACTGTTTGAATAGGTTCTGCTAATACTTCCCAGCATTGCTCTAAATCTTCTTTAATTCGTACGTGGTTGGTTTCAAGCTTTGATAACCCTTTTATAGCACTATCATAGGCTAGTAGGCTGTGGCCAAAGGCGGTCCCCAAATTTCGCAGGACCGTTGAATCAGTTAAATCTCTTTGCCATCTTGAAATAGGTAATTTTTCAGACAAATGCTTAAGCAACGCATTGGCAATCCCAAGGTTGCCTTCCGAATTTTCGAAATCAATTGGATTAACTTTATGGGGCATCGTTGAGGACCCAATTTCGCCTTCTTTAGTTCGTTGCTTAAAGTATCCCAAAGAAATATAACCCCAAAGATCTCTATCCATATCTAATAAAATGGTATTAATCCTAGTAAAGGAATCAAATAATTCGGCCATACTATCGTGAGGTTCTATCTGAATCGTATAAGGGTTAAACGTTAGGCCTAAATCATTCTCAACGACGTGTTTAGCGAAGTTTTCCCAGTCAAAGTCAGGATAGGCAGCCAAGTGGGCGTTGTAATTACCAACAGCACCATTCATTTTTCCAAACAAAGGAACCCCTTGCATGACTGATATGGCGCGCTCTAAGCGTTTATAAATATTAGCGATCTCTTTACCCAAAGTAGTGGGGGAGGCTGGTTGCCCGTGCGTTCTAGAGAGCATAGGCACCTGCGCATTGGTTAACGCAATATTTTTCAAAGCGACTAACAACTCATTGAGCTTTGGAACTAGCACGTGATCTCGTGCACCTAAAAGCATCATGCCATGAGAAGTATTATTAATATCCTCTGAGGTACACGCAAAATGAATAAATTCACTCGCTTTTTCCAACTCTGCTTGGCCAATAACCTTTTCTTTCATCCAGTATTCAACCGCTTTAACGTCATGGTTGGTAACCGCCTCGATGTCTTTAATCCTTTGAGCGTCCTTATCAGAAAATTTTTCATATAAATCAATAAGTTGATTTTCTGATTGACCACTAAAACTCGGCATATCTGGCAGACCAGACTTTGCAAGAGCAATTAACCAAAAGATTTCTACCTTTACTCGGTGGCGCATAAAGGCAGCCTCAGATAACCAAGGGCGCAGGGAGTCAGTCTTCGATGCATAACGACCATCAATGGGAGATAAGGCTGAAAGGCTAGTTAGTTGAGTTGCCACAATTGAACTTTATGATATTTAATTAGGAATTTATATTTTATTCTTTATCATAGCTAAATTATTATTTTTAGGAATTAATTAATGAAACTTATAGGATCTCTTGCCAGCCCTTACGTCCGTAAGACAAGAATAGCTTTTCATGAGAAAAAAATCGAGCTTCAATTCATCCTCGAAGATGTTTGGAGCGCTTCCACCCAAATTGGAGCAAATAACCCCCTAGGGAAGGTGCCCTGTCTTATTTTAGAAGATGGTGTTTCCCTATTCGATTCAAGGGTTATCGTCGAATATGCCGATGGGTTATCACCAGTTGGCCATTTAATTCCTTCTGTTGGAAAAGAAAAGGCCGTAGTCAAAACCTGGGAAGCCCTAGGGGATGGCATTTTGGATGCGGCTATTTTGGTGCGCCTTGAAAAAGCTTGGGCTCCTAGAGGAGAGAATATATCTCAAGCCTGGATTGATCGGCAATTAGACAAGATTCAATCCGGTCTAAGAGCCCTATCAGAAGACCTTGGGGCTAACCCTTGGTGCTTTAATAATCACTTTACTCTAGCAGATATTTCCGTGGGGGTTACTCTAGGCTACTTACTATTTCGTTTTCCGGAGATCAAATGGCAAGAGTCTTTTCCAAACCTCGCACAACATTATGAGAAATTGTCTCAAAGACCATCTTTTATCGACACCCCTCACCCAGTTTAAGTCTAAACAATGATCCCACCACCAAGGCAAACATCGCCTTGGTAAAGAACAGCTGACTGTCCTGGGGTTACGGCCCACTGATTTTCCTCGAAATTGAGAGAGAATCCGCTTTGCGGGCTTCCTAAATTTTGGGGCTCTAATTCGCAACGGGCGTCTGCCTGACGATATCGTGTTTTAGCTGATAAGGTTATTAAACTCCGTGGGCAAACTCCAGAGACCCAACTTGCTTCTGCGGCATGTAATTGCCTCGATTGCAATAAAGAATGATCATGGCCTTGAACAACAATTAACTCATTCTTTTCCATATCCTTATTAGCAACATACCAGGCATCTCCATTGCTTTGCTGACTACCGCCTAAGCCAATTCCCTTACGCTGCCCTATAGTGTAGAAAGCCAAACCTATATGCTTGCCAACTACTCGCCCATCTGGCGTTTTCATTGCCCCAGGTTTGGTTGGTAAATATTTCCCTAAAAATTCCCTAAATGGCCGTTCCCCAATAAAACAGATGCCCGTTGAATCTTTCTTTTTGGCATTATGTAAGCCTATGGATTGAGCTATTTCACGAACTTCACTCTTATGTAACTCGCCTAAGGGGAACATCACACGAGATAATTGCCCTTGAGTTAAACGGTGCAAAAAATAACTTTGGTCTTTAGTTAAATCTTTTGCCTTTAACAACTGTACTAGGCCTTCTTCTTTTCTGACTCGAGCATAATGCCCCGTGGCAATAGCGCTGGCACCTAACTTCATAGCATGGTCTAAAAATGCTTTGAATTTTATTTCAGCATTGCAAAGGACATCTGGATTTGGGGTGCGTCCTGCAGAATATTCTTTTAAAAATTCAGAAAAAACACGCGTTCGATACTCTTCTGCAAAATTTACTGCCTCAACATCAATCCCTAAAACATCTGCAACAGAGGCAACATCTAGCCAATCTTGCCGGGTAGAACAATATTCAGAATTGTCGTCATCTTCCCAATTTTTCATGAATAGACCGATAACCTCAAAACCCTGCTCTTTCAATATCCAGGCGGCTACCGAAGAGTCAACACCTCCAGACATGCCAACAACAACTCGCGCAGGTGGCTCCACAATACTATAATGTTGAATTGCAGAAGTTTCTATTGAAAAGGCTTTCATTACGTTATTGTAAGATGCAATACTCTTATTTTTTTAAAACTTATTGAAAGTCATAAAAAGTCTTAAAATGTTTGATCAACTATAAATTATGGAGAATTTATGCGAGTAGGCGTTCCCCGCGAAACTAAGCTGGGTGAATCTCGTGTTGCCGCTACCCCAGAGACTATTAAAAAGTTAATCTCTGCTGGACACACCGTGATCATCGAATCCCAAGCCGGTATTAATGCTAGTATCCCGGATGAAGCATTTCTAGCTGCTGGTGCAACCATTGTCTCAGCTAATGAGGCTTTGAATACTGAATTAGTCTTGAAGGTTCGGGCGCCTTCTGAAGCTGAATTATCTCAAATGAAACCTGGTGCGGTTTTATTAGGGATGTTAGATCCTTTCGATAAAGACAATAATGCCGCTATGGCAAAACAAGGTATCACCGCTTTTGCCCTGGAGGCAGCTCCTAGAACAACTCGTGCACAAAGTATGGATGTTTTATCTTCTCAAGCGAATATTGCTGGTTATAAAGCTGTATTAGAAGCTGCCAATCATTACCAGCGTTTTATGCCGATGCTAATGACTGCTGCCGGGACAGTCAAAGCGGCCCGTGTCCTCATATTGGGAGCAGGCGTTGCTGGTTTACAAGCAATCGCAACGGCAAAACGCCTAGGTGCGGTCATAGAAGCATCTGATGTTCGCCCTGCAGCTAAAGAGCAAATAGAATCTTTAGGTGCCAAGTTCGTTGATGTTCCTTTTGAAACAGATGAGGAAAAAGAAATAGCTCAAGGCATTGGTGGCTATGCAAGACCTATGCCTGCCTCGTGGATGCAAAGACAAGCGACTCTTGTAGCAGAAAAAGCGAAGCAAGCTGATATTGTCATTACAACAGCATTAATCCCAGGGCGCCGCGCTCCAACATTGTTAACCGCTGAAACTGTTTCTCAAATGAAACCAGGCTCTGTAGTTGTCGACCTGGCAGCCGGTAAAGGTGAGAATGGTGGGGGTAACTGTCCATTGACAGAACTTGACCAAATTGTAAAGAAGCATGGCGTCACAATTATTGGATTATCTAACCTACCTGCAATGGTCGCTGCAGATTCATCGGCTCTGTATGCCCGAAATCTGTTAGATTTTTTAAAACTTATCGTAAGCAAAGAAGCAGGTCTTGCGATCCCAACAGACGATGATATCGTGACGGCGTGTTTAATGTGCCAAAACGGACAAGTCCTGCGTCAGAACAATTAATCAAAAGGATTTTTTATGGAAAACTTACTTATTAGTCATGGCGTTTATAACTTGATTATTTTTGTACTAGCTATTTATGTTGGCTATCACGTTGTCTGGACCGTAACGCCTGCATTGCACACTCCCCTCATGGCCGTAACAAATGCTATTTCTGCCATTATTATTGTCGGCGCTATGCTTGCTGCTGCACTCACAGAAGGTACGTTAGGAAAAACGATGGGAACATTAGCAGTTGCTCTTGCTGCAGTAAATGTATTTGGTGGCTTTCTTGTAACACGGCGCATGCTTGAAATGTTCAAGAAAAAAGAAAAGAAAGTTAAATCAGGAGAGCCAGCATGAGCATGAATCTCGTTACCCTTCTATACCTTATTGCATCAGTCTGCTTTATTCAAGCTCTTAAAGGTTTATCCCATCCTACTTCCTCTATTCGCGGTAATTTATTTGGAATGATTGGAATGGCAATTGCTGTAATTACAACAGTCGGTCTCATCGATATGCTTGCCAAAGAATCTGTAACTAATGGTCTGGTGTATGTTTTGGGAGGACTAGTCCTTGGTGGTGGTATTGGCGCCTTTATGGCTAAGCGTGTTGAAATGACGAAAATGCCAGAACTCGTTGCGTTCATGCATAGCATGATTGGTCTTGCTGCTGTTTGTATTGCGATTGCTGCTGTATCTGAGCCTCATGCATTTAATATAGTTGAGAAAGGTGGCGTATTACCTTTCGGAAATCGAATCGAACTCTTTTTAGGAACTATCGTTGGAGCACTTACCTTTTCAGGATCAGTGATTGCATTTGGTAAATTATCTGGTAGTTATAAGTTCCGACTTTTCCAAGGCGCTCCTGTTATTTTCAAAGGACAACACTTCCTTAATTTGGCAATAGCCCTGGTGATGATTGGATGCGGTTTAGTTTTTGCTTTTGATGGAGGTACAGAACCTGCCTGGATGCCATTCCTAATCATGCTTGCACTGGCTTTTGTTCTGGGCGTTCTGATTATTATTCCTATCGGGGGCGCCGATATGCCAGTTGTAGTTTCTATGCTGAACTCTTATTCAGGATGGGCTGCAGCTGGAATTGGTTTTTCTTTAAATAATGCCATGCTGATCGTTGCGGGATCATTAGTCGGCTCTTCAGGAGCAATTCTTTCTTACATTATGTGTAAGGCAATGAATCGTTCGTTCTTTAACGTTATTCTTGGTGGTTTCGGCGGAGATGCAACATCGGCTGCAACTGCGGGATCACAAGCGCAAAGAAATGTGAAGAGTGGCTCAGCAGACGATGCGGCTTTTCTCATGAGCAATGCAGAAACAGTGATTATTGTTCCTGGTTATGGACTCGCTGTAGCACGTGCCCAACATTCTCTTAAAGAGTTAACAGAAAAACTGATTCATCATGGTGTCACTGTAAAGTATGCGATTCATCCAGTAGCAGGTCGTATGCCAGGTCATATGAACGTTTTATTGGCCGAAGCCGAAGTTCCATATGATCAAGTTTTTGAAATGGAAGATATTAACAACGAATTTGCTCAAGCCGATGTTGTTTTAGTACTCGGAGCAAACGATGTTGTAAACCCAGCTGCACGAACTCCCGGTAGTCCGATTTTTGGTATGCCAATTTTAGAGGCCTTTAAAGCTAAAACAATTATTGTAAATAAGCGCTCAATGGCTGCAGGATATGCTGGCCTTGATAACGAACTTTTCTACATGGACAAAACCATGATGGTATTTGGGGATGCTAAGAAGGTCATTGAAGATATGGTCAAGGCGGTTGAGTAACGCTGTTTAGTTTTTTAAATTAGTAGCTTAGACCGGGCGGAAAAATAAAAGGGCCAAATCTGCTCCACAAAGGAGTGTGAGATGGCAGCTTTAAGAAATAGAAAAACGCAGCATGGGGCGAGGTTCCCTTTGCTGCGTTAGAGTCAGCAGACCTTGGATAAATCATCCTAAAATGGATAAATAAGGTGCTGCATTTACTTACAAAATAACACGCCAATAAGATAAGCTTAATTAATCCCTAAATTTAACTTAAACGTAAATTTTTAAATCTTAAAAAATCTACGTCATAATTTATTTAGCTTTACTCACCATCCCAGTGCCAAATTTATAAAGCCATTTTACTGTAGGGATATAACCGCTTCCGCGATTAGGTGGACCTCCAGGAAATGTAATTAGCAAACCATTATTTTGTAACTTTAAGATTGGGTCTTGACCACCACAAAAGTCTATATTCTTAACAACAGTTGGATTATATTTTTCTGTTAACTCGACTAAAATCAAAGGACCTCCATTACAAGCATTTCCGCCCATACGTCTCTGAATAACAACTATTTGCGCATTTCCTGAAGATGAACTGATAAATTTAAAGCTCCCAATAATACCTGGATCATATTCACCTTCACATTTATCTATAAAAAGAACATCTGAGTCCAATGTTATCGAGCAAACGTCTTTATTCGAATCATGATTTACTCTTAAGACCCCTTTAATAGTTTGTAAAGGCGAATTAAACTCGACTGCAAAAATGCTCTTAAGAAATAAACTTAAGCCAACAAGTAAAATGATTTTTTTCATTAGTAGCTATTCTATAGTTAAAAAAATAAGGGCGAAAAAATTATTTTTACGCCCTTGTGGACTTATTTATAAGCAACTTAAAACTTATTAAAATTCACCATGCAATAATCGGTTGCCTTCTTTATCACTCCATTAAACAATGCATTATTTGACAGAGATTTTTCATCTAAGGCGTCTAACATAGCGATTTGTTTATTGCTCAAGCTATTCGCTGAAGTTTCTGCTGAACATTTACAATATGAATTTATTGTCTTTAATGGAACCCCTTTGTTGACTGGCATTGCCTTTTGACTCTCTACGCAGCTAGGTATAAAACCATTTACATAATTACTTCTTACCTCGCCACTGGCTTGACCAAATGACGTATTTGCAAAAAATATTACAAATACCATTCCGATTAAACGTAAAACATAATTCATTTTTATCTCCTTATAATTGATATAGAATCAAGTAAAACTTAGTCTACAAACTTCTAGTTTATTATTCACGTTTTTATTCCACTTCCTTTCCGTTGGGATTAAGTTGTTTTGACAAGTTATTGTTCAAGCGATGATAAATTTAGAAAAAGAAGAGAACTAATGTTTATTGATTGAATAAACATTACCATATTTATATTATTTTCTATGTAATTTAAAACGAATAACTGGCTTTGTGATACTCTAAATATTCAGCTTGTATTTACTAAATAGTTTAAAAACTAGCTGAATGGAGCCTACCTATTTTGCCTTTATAGGTTTATTAACTCTGTAAATAATTGTTTTTGTTATAATTTTTTTAATTTTAATTCCAGCATGATGAGATACGGTGACATAACTCATTATTACCAAAAAACTCAGGCTTCTAGATTTTTAAATATGTATATCCAATGAAACTTGATCTTAGTGATGTCACAATTTGCGCAGTAGACTCTATTACCCCTCAACTTGCAGCTATCGCTCTCAAAAAATCTCTTGACGTTTGTCATTTTTCTAAAGCTTTGCTACTTACAGATGTTGATGTTCGTGATGATGCTTTTGAAACAATCAAAATTCCTCGAATTAATTCGATTGTTGAATACTCAAAATTCATGCTTAAAAATTTAGTGGACTATATAGAGACCCCCTATGTTCTAATCGTGCAGTGGGATGGTTATATTACGGATGCTTCAGCTTGGCAACCCGAGTTCAAAAACTATGACCTGATTGGCGCTCGTTGGGAGTGGGAACCAGAGGGCAAAAGAGTCGGCAATGGAGGATTCTCGTTACGATCAAAACGATTATTAACTATTCTTAAACTTTCTCAGTTCCCATTTATTAATAAATCTCTAGCTGAAGACCAACATATCGGCATCGTCTATCGCAAACAACTTGAGGATGAATTTAATATTAAATTTGCACCCGAAGATTTAGCAGATGCTTTTTCACATGAAATGATTGATCCCCAAACTAAAACCTTTGGGTTTCATGCCTTACGAAATATGTGGCGCTATCTAAGTGATGATGAAATGCTAACCCTATTAGATAAGCTTCATCCCTCTAACATAGAGACTCGTGACTTTTACTACCTGATTGCAAAATATGCCGAATTGCAAAAGCTTGTCATCCTAAAAAAACTGTATGGCTTTATAAAATCCACAAATAATAAAGAAGAGATCTTAGCTAAAATGCGCTTTTACTACTCAGATGCTCAGTTCACCACCCTATGTTTTAACCTATGCGAAAAGATTAACCTGATGTCTGATATGGATTTATTAGCCCACCAGTAGTCATTTTTCTCTATCCCCTCATAAGCTAGCCTTTATAGGGCAAGATCTAATTTTTCTTGGTTTTTTTAAAGTCCTTATAATCAAGAAATGAAGACCTTACAAAAATTTATTTTGTTTATTGGTTTTAGCCTTACGAGTTTTCTTGTCGGGGCATCTTCTTTTTTCTTCCCTGATATTAATCCAACCTATTACCCTCGGGAAGCACCTGAGTGGTTAATTAATGGTTCAGGTAACGATGGTTATTTAACCATTACCTCTGAGGTAGTCCCTGTGACGAGTTGCGTCAGCCTCTCAAATAAGAGTTTTTGGGGTGGAGAAAAAACTCAACTCATTATTTCAATTACCTCAAAAGGTTTTTATGGTCAACCTAAAGAGGTTGAAATTCCTATTGCAACTTTTGATGGTCGTAATAATGGAAACGAATGTGCGTCATTAAGTACTTTGCCGATGAAGATCATTTCTAATTCTTTAATGCCTTCATTCTCTAAATTTAATTCTGAGAATCTCTCTCTAAATGTCAATGTTCGCACCTCTTCAAACTCTTCAAGTGATTTGATTGGATCTGCCCAATTTTTGTTGGGTGCTGCTGCCATGATTACAACAAGTGGCGCTTCGGCTGCTATTGGTGGTATTACCAGCACCTTATCGAACCCAGTTATTTCCGAGGCACAACAAAGAACTTCTGAAATGTTAAAGGGAAGTCTTAACGGGAAAGTCCCCATGACATTTACATGGCCGGATATACGCAATGGTGTTGAAATGATTGAGATCCCTATCTTTCGCGCTGAAGGTTCCCTAGGAAATACTCCAGATAAAAAAATTCAACTCTTACAGACTGATCCTAATGCTAATAAAACTAAATTATTAACAATTAAGCTTTCCTTCAATTACATTAAGACTATTTTTGATCCATCAGCAGCAAGTGTAGATGACTTCCCCAATAGAGAAGGATTAGCCAGTGCAAGTGTTCTTAATCATTTAAGCCTTTCTGGTAATACTACTTTTTTACAGTTGCTCAATGACTCTTCACCAAGTCTATTATTAACTTTAGAAAATGCCGAAGGAAAACCTCTCACTAACGCCTGTAGCATTGCTCTGGATAAGCTAAAAAAAGCTGGTCTCAACTATTTAGACTCCGCCATTGTCCTTAAATCATTTATTGATGAGGCAAAGCATGGTCCCGACTGGTATACAAAGCCTCAACTTGTGAAGAGTTGTTTTTCACAGGCTCCTAACATTCAAGCTTATTTGCCAATTATTTACGGTGCCTCAGAGCCTCGATTTGTGATTGGCGATGTGCAAGATGGAATTGGCATTAACTACACCAAATGGAGAGATGCGATTGGTCCACCACTAATTGGGCTTCGCCAGGCCATAAAATCAAAATCTAATATCTATTCGTCTTTAGAGATATTTAATTCTTCTAAAGATGTCCAACTGTCCTATGCCTCTGATGTTCAACCTTGGCAATTAGCAAATGAGGAACTCACTTTACCTGGTTTGGCAGTTCTTGCAAATCAGGAAATCCTTAATTTAGGTTGTTTTTCTTATAAGGATGCAACCAACTTAAATCTCAAATCTCCTAGCGCTTATTTAATTCTCCAAACAAATCAAAATTTGTTCTTAGGTTTGGTAAGTCTTGCCACGGATAATCAAAGTAAAATTCACTCCCTAAAAATCTTTAATTTGACTCCCGATTGGAAGGCTTATTTCAAATCTTTACAATTTCCTGGCGGCGAGTGTAAGAGCATCATTTCGAAATTTTAAATAAAAAAAGGCGCCCTTGTGAGGCGCCTTCTATTCATAATTCGGTTAAGAATTACATCATACCGCCCATACCACCCATACCGCCCATACCACCCATATCAGGCATTGAAGGGCCATCTTCTTTAGGTGACTCAGCAATTGCGCAATCAGTTGTTAACAACAGAGATGCTACTGAAGCAGCATTAATTAGCGCAGTTTTAGTTACTTTTGCTGGATCAATGACGCCTTGTGCTACTAAGTCGCCATATTCACCAGTCGCTGCATTGTATCCATAGTTACCTTTACCACCAGCAACATTATTGATAACAACACTTGCCTCACCGCCAGCATTGCTGACAATAATACGAAGTGGCTCTTCCATTGCACGAAGGACAATACTGATACCTGCATTTTGATCAGCATTATCGCCTTTGAGATTAAGAATAGCCTGCTTAGCACGAACTAAAGCTACTCCGCCTCCAGGAACAATACCTTCTTCTACCGCAGCACGAGTTGCATGAAGTGCATCATCTACCCTAGCTTTTTTCTCTTTCATTTCAACTTCAGTCGCAGCGCCAACACGGATAACTGCAACACCGCCAGCTAACTTAGCAACACGCTCTTGCAATTTTTCACGATCATAGTCACTTGTTGCTTCTTCGATTTGTACGCGAATTTGTTTTACGCGTGATTCGATCTGCTTCTCATCACCACCACCATCAATAATCGTGGTATTTTCTTTGCCAATTTCAACGCGCTTAGCTTGACCAAGATGCTCTAATGTTACTTTTTCTAGAGTTAACCCAACTTCTTCAGCAATCACTTCACCACCAGTTAAGATAGCGATATCTTCTAACATTGCTTTACGACGATCGCCAAATCCAGGTGCTTTAACTGCACAAGTTTTCAGGATCCCGCGAATATTATTAACAACTAAAGTTGCTAATGCTTCGCCTTCTACATCTTCAGCAATGATCAATAGTGGACGACCTGATTTAGCAACTTGCTCCAATACCGGGAGTAAATCACGAATATTGCTAATTTTCTTGTCAAACAATAGGATATATGGGCTTTCCATCATCACAACTTGTTTTTCTTGATTATTAATGAAGTATGGTGACAAATAGCCACGGTCAAACTGCATACCTTCTACAACCTCAAGCTCGTCTGCTAAAGATTTTCCATCTTCAACAGTGATAACACCGTCTTTGCCAACTTTTTCCATAGCTTCAGCAATGCGCTCACCAATACTGTAATCGCTGTTTGCAGAAATTGAACCCACTTGAGCAATTTCTTTACTTGTTGTGCATGGCTTGCTTAATTTAGAAATTTCTTCTAAAGCAGCAGTTACTGCTTTGTCAATTCCGCGTTTCAAATCCATTGGATTTAAACCAGCAACAACAAATTTCATTCCCTCACGAACGATAGACTGAGCTAATACAGTTGCAGTTGTTGTTCCATCACCAGCGTCATCAGCTGTTTTAGAAGCAACTTCTTTAACCATCTGAGCGCCCATGTTTTGAAGCTTATCTTTTAATTCGATTTCTTTGGCTACGGAAACACCGTCTTTAGTTACTGTTGGTCCACCAAATGAACGCTCTAAAACAACGTTACGACCTTTTGGTCCTAAAGTTACTTTAACTGCGTTAGCTAAAATATTTACGCCTTCTACCATTTTGGTACGTGCGCTATCTCCAAATACGACGTCTTTTGCTGACATTTAAATTCCTTTCAACTTGTTTGTTAAATTACTTTTGAACAACAGCCATGATGTCTTCTTCACGCATCACGAGTAGTTCATCTCCATCAACTTTGACGGTCTGACCTGCATATTTACCAAAGAGGACTTTATCGCCAACTTTGACATCAAGCGGAATAATTTTTCCATCGTTATCTCTTTTTCCAGCACCAATAGCCAATATTTCACCTTGATCTGGCTTTTCTGCAGCGTTATCAGGAATCAAGATTCCAGAAGCAGTTTTTGTTTCATTATCCAAACGTTTGACGATCACGCGATCGTGCAATGGACGTAAGTTCATGCATTTTCCCCTATAAATAAGTAAGTAAATTTAACCAAAAAATCAACTAATTCAATTACTTAAACTAATTAATCTGGCTGTCAATCATTGACAACTTCAATTTTAGCACTCAATTGCCATGACTGCTAACAAAGTATATGGCCTGCTATGTGACATTTCAATAGCCAAGGTAAAACATCTCTCTGATACGTTGACTTAAAAACACCTCTATTAAGTCCTCTTTTTCAGATGAGGTTCATATTAGATTAGTAAAATCGGGGGTGTAAAAAACAAAAAACTCACTACTGAATTATGATGATTAGTCTTATCTATTGATGCCCCCCATGAAAATTTACAGGTTTACTCCCAAGTTCGCTCCTTTATCTTTAATTTTAGGGTTCTGCCTATTTGGATGTGCTGTAGGGCCTGATTTTAAACAACCCGATGTGCCTGATATCAAGAAATTCTCGGAGTTTCCCCTCAGTAAAGAACTTACCAGCGCCCCAAATGAAGTCGCTGGAGCTTCACAAAAATTTGTCGAGGGTTATGCCGTCCCTAGTGAATGGTGGAAACTATTTCGATCTTCAGAACTCAATAGCCTTGTTGAAACTTCGCTGCGTAATAATCCAAATTTAGGGGCAGCCGAAGCCTCCTTGCGTGTGGCACAAGAAAATGCTAACGCAACATTTGGTAATATTTTTCCTTCAGTTGACGTTGGAGCAGGTGCTACTAGGCAATCTTTACCTCCAGCATATTATGGTCAAACTTCTGGATCCACGAATACTTTTACTGTATACAACGCTTCCGTTAACGTCAGCTATAAATTAGACCTCTTTGGAGGCGCCAAGCGCCAAAGAGAAGGTGCAAAAGCCCAAGCTGAGTTTCAGGCATATCAATTGGAGGGAACTTACTTAAGCCTCACCTCTAATTTGGTGAATGCCGCTATAAGAGAAGCGGCTCAAAGAGAGCAATTAGACGCAACTCAGGAAATTCTTAAATCTCAAGAAAATTTAGCCTCTCTAATAAAAAAACAATTTGATATTGGCACTGTCTCAAAGATTGATGTGAGCTCACAAAATACATTAGTCGCAAATTCACAAAGCCAGTTATATGCCTATGATAAAAATTTATCTGTAACTCGAAATATGCTCACAGCTTATATCGGAGGATATCCTGGCAATACAAAAGTCCCTCAATTTAAATTATCTTCCTTAGAATTGCCCAGTTCAATCCCAACGGTCATTGCTTCTAATTTGGTTAGGCAACGTCCAGATATTAAGGCGGCCGAAGCACAACTCAAATTAGCGAACGCTCAAGTCGGAGTTGCAACAGCCAACCTTTTGCCACAGATAAATATCACGGGTAGTTATGCTACACAAGCACTTGCTTCAGATATGTTATTTGGACCAGCATCTGCCCTCTGGACCTTAGGTGCGGGTTTGACTCAACCTATTTTCCAAGGTGGCCAATTACTCGCGCAACGTCGTGGCGCCAAAGCCAACTATGAGGTGGCGGCTTTTAATTATGAAGCTGTCGTAATCAACGCATTTAATGAGGTGGCAAACACCTTAAAAGCTTTAGATATCTCATCAAAAACTCTTTTATCTGCTTCAGAGGCAAATAAGAATGCAGCTATGACATTAGATTTAGTTAAACAACAATACCAGTTGGGTTCAACAAATTATTTAGCAGTGCTTAATGCTCAAACTCAATCTCAACAAGCTCGTATCAATTTAATTCAAGCTCAAGCCGATAGGTATACAAACACAGTTGCTTTATATGCCGCACTAGGTGGTGGTTGGTGGACAAGACAAGGTCCTGCTTACCTCGGAAAAACATCAAATTTAGAGACGCAAACTACTCAACCACATAACGTTAACAATGAAGTGAAATAACCATGACCCTTAATACACTTGTTACTGATGCAAAAAATGCTCTTTCTAAAAAATCACCACTTCGTAAACGGATGATTTGGATGCTGCTGAGTGTGTTTATTCTTCTAGGCTTAATAGTTGGTTTTAATTTGTTTAAAACAGTCATGATTAAAAAATATATGGCTGGCGCCGGTGCCCCGCCGCAAACGGTTTCAACGATGACAGTAGTAAATGAAGATTGGCAACCACAACAAGATGCCATTGGCACGATGCGTGCATTTAGAGGCGTAGATCTGTCGACGGAAGTCAACGGTATCATTAGAGCAATACAAGCTAAGTCTGGAATTGATGTTAAATCCGGCCAATTACTTATCGAGTTAACACAAGATGCAGATGTCGCACAGTTACATGCAATGGAAGCCCAAGCTGAATTAGCCAAGGTGATTAATGAACGTGACAAAGCTCAACTAGAAATTCAGGCTATAAGTAAAAATGCATTCGATTCAAGTACAGCTGACCTGCGCGCTAAAATTGCTCAAGTTGAGCAGCAAAAAGCTTTAGTGGCAAAGAAAAACTTGATAGCTCCATTTTCTGGACGCTTGGGTATTGTGTCTGTGAACCCTGGTCAATTTGTTAATCCTGGTGATAAATTACTAACCATTCAAACTATTAATCCTATTTATATTGACTTCACACTACCGCAAAATCTCGCGGCTCAAGTCAAAAAGAATCAAGTACTCCGTTTAAAAAATGATGCCTATCCTAACCAAGAGTTCTCTGGGCGTGTAAGCGCTATTAGTCCTAAAATTGATACAAACACGAGAAACCTTCAAATAGAAGCAATTGTTGAGAACCCCGACATGAAGCTTTTACCAGGCATGTTCTCAAATGTTAAGTTAAATCTTGGCGCACAAGCTCAATATGTCACTCTTCCGCAAACTGCAGTGACTTTTAATCCATATGGTTCGATTGTTTTCCTTGCGGTTGGCTCTGATAAAAAAGGACCTGACGGTAATGCCTTATTAGAAGCAAAACAAACCTTTGTCACCACTGGACTCACTCGTGGGGATCAAATCGCCATATTAAGTGGTCTTAAAGAGGGTGATGTCGTTGTTACAAGCGGACAAATGAAATTAAAGAACGGTACGCCGCTCATCGTCAATAATTCAGTGACTCCAGGCAACAATCCAAACCCTAAGCCTCAGGAGCAATAATGAAATTATTTTTAAACCGCTACAACATAGAATCTGCGGGTAATTTCATATGAAATGGACAGATCTATTTATTAAAAAACCTGTTTTGTCAGTTGTCATTAGTTTACTCATCGTGCTCTTAGGGTTAAAAGCCATCAGTTCTTTACCTGTTAGCCAATTTCCTAAAACAGAAAATGCTATCGTCACGATAACTACGGCTTATTATGGTGCCGATCCTGAAACAATTGCTGGCTTTATTACGCAACCTTTAGAAGGTGCAATTGCGCAAGCTCAAGGAATTGATTACATTTCATCAACTAGTGTAAGCGGCTTATCGACAATCACAGCTACTCTGCGACTTAACTACAACGCTAATAGTGCATTAACTCAGATTAGCACGCAAATCAGCTCCGTTAAAAACCAACTGCCACCTCAAGCACAAGCATCTGTTTTGACGGTTGCCGTGGGTCAGTCGACCGCAGCCATGTATTTGGGATTTTATAGCGATACGATTCCTAACAACAATATTACTGATTATGTTTTACGTGTTATAAAACCGCGTTTAGATTCCGTTCCTGGTGTACAAAATGCAGAAGTTCTTGGAGGACGTAAATTTGCACTCCGCGCTTGGCTAGACCAAAGCAGAATGGCAGGTCTAGGAATTGGCGCTGCTGATGTCTATAAAGCACTCGCTGCAAATAATGTTCTGTCAACCGTTGGTTCAACTAAGGGTGATATGGTCACCGTAGACTTAGTTGCAAGCACTGATCTTCATTCTCTTGATGAATTTCGCAACCTCATTATCAAAAATAATGGTAGTGATGTCGTTAGACTTTCTCAAGTCGCCAACGTTACTCTTGGATCTGATGATTACACAACCAACGTTGCATTTAGTGGTAGACAATCCGTTTTCATTGGAATCAAAGTAGCCCCAGACGCTAATCTTTTAAATGTGGCAAAAAATGTACGCGCTGAATTACCTGATATTCAAAAACAATTACCAGCGGGATTAAAGGGTGAAATTGTTTATGACTCAACAAAATTTATTACTACCTCTATTTCGGAAGTTGAGCATACTCTAATCGAGGCACTGTTAATTGTGACCGTTGTCATCTTTCTTTTCCTCGGAAATTTTAGGGCTGTTTTAATCCCGATCATTGCAATGCCTTTGTCACTTATCGGTACCTTCTTCATGATGCAAGTGCTGGGCTATTCAATTAACCTTCTAACTTTGCTAGCTTTAGTCCTTGCTATTGGATTAGTTGTCGATGACGCAATTATTGTTGTAGAGAATGTAGATAGGCATATGAAAGAAGGTAAATCCCCTTTCGAAGCTTCCATACTCGCTGCACGAGAATTAGGTATGCCTATACTTGCTATGACAGTAGTTCTTATTGCGGTCTATATTCCAATTGGATTTCAAGGTGGACTCACAGGGGCTTTATTTACAGAGTTTGCATTTACTCTTGCAGGTTCAGTAGCAGTATCAGGTGTTGTAGCCCTAACCCTTTCACCTATGATGTGCGCAAAGTTTTTAAAACATGAAGAACATCCTAGCAAATTTCAACAGTCTATTGATCGAATTTTTTCACGAGTAGAAGCGAAGTATAAAAGTACTCTAACCAATGTTCTTTCTACATGGCAAGTCATGGTTATCATGGGAATTATTCTTTTAGGGGGAGTCTTTTATCTATTCTCCACCTCTAAAGCTGAATTAGCGCCTACAGAAGATCAAGGAATTGTGTTAACAAATGCCTCTGGCCCACCCAATGCGACGGTTAATCAAATGCAAACCTATGCTGATCAAATCCATGCCTTATCAAGCAAAGAGCCAGAATATGAGCAGATGTTCCAAATCACCACCCCAAGTAGTAGCTTTGGCGGTGTACTAATGAAAGATTGGAGTGAGCGGAAGAAGAATTCAACAAAATTTCAACAAGAAATGCAGCAAAAATGGAATTCGATTTCTGGCGTCAGAGTGGCTGCCTTTCAGTTCCCGGCCCTTCCAGGTGCGCAAGGTTTGCCGGTCCAGGTTGTTATCAACACCACAGAGTCTTATCAAAACTTAAACGATGTATCACAGGCTGTTATTGATAAAGTTCGTAAAAGTGGTATGTTCTTTTTTGTTGATACCGACTTAAAAATTGATAAGCCACAAGACGTTCTTATGGTAGATCGTGACAAAGTGGCTGCACTTGGAATGACCCAGCAAGACGTAGCAAGTGAACTTTCTGCAGCAATGGGCGGGGGTTATGTGAATTACTTCTCAGTTGCAGGAAGATCCTACCGTGTGATTCCTCAAGTACAACAAACTAATCGACTTAACTCTGAACAAATTCTTGACCAGTACATTCGAACTCCTAAAGGAGATTTAATACAAGTCAGAAATATTGCAAGCATCAAAAGAAAAGTTGTCCCTGGTGCTATCAATCATTTCCAACAGCTTAATTCAGCAACCATCTCTGGAGTCAGCGCGCCTTTTGTGTCTCAAGCAGAGGTGCTTTCATTTATTGCTGAAACTGTTAAAGAAGTCGCACCCAATGGTTATGCAGTCGATTACGCTGGTCCGTCAAGACAATTTGTAAAGGAGTCGGGTGGGTTTGTACAAACCATGTTATTTGCAATTATTATTATTTTTCTTATCCTAGCAGCGCAATTTGAAAGCTTCAGAGATCCTCTGGTCATTTTAGTTTCAGTTCCTATGGCAATCTTTGGGGCGCTTATCTTTATTAATTTAGGTCTAACTTCTATCAATGTATATACTCAAGTAGGGATTGTGACCTTGATGGGACTGATTAGTAAACATGGTATTTTGATGGTTGAATTTGCAAATCATTTACAGTTACAAGGTAGATCTAAGTTAGAAGCGATCATAGAAGCTAGTAGCGTAAGGTTGCGTCCTATATTAATGACCACTGCAGCCATGGTATTTGGAGTAATCCCACTCGTCATTGCTTCTGGTGCAGGCGCTGCTGGACGAAGTTCAATGGGGATTGTGATATTCACTGGTCTATCGATAGGAACTCTGTTTACCTTATTTGTTGTTCCTGCAATGTATGTGTTCGTTGGCACTGAACATCATGCCCGATTGGAAGACGCAGAACCAGCTCTAAAGGGGTCAGCTATCCACTAAGTGTTATCGCTTTTAAATTTGTTGAATAGGTGCGTAGATTGCGAAGATTTGATTTGAAAATCCTCGCAATATAAAACTTGCCTCATCTATTCTCCAATGGTTTCAAATATTCATTCCGATTCACTACTGTGCTTCTATCTATCACAAAGTAACTGACAATCATTCCTATATTAATTTTTGATACCCCATGAATGATGACACTCTCCATTTACCAGCAATCTTGAATTTTATTTAGTTTGTAGGAATCTTCCTACTTAACAATAAGGCATCCCCTCTATTAAGACTTTTTAGTTATGCATAGACTGAGTTAATCAATCGGCATTTATTAAGGGTCAAAATGAGTCATTCAAAAGGTATCTATTCCTACGTCAAAAAATTAGTCTCTAGAAAGGCCTTGGCGAATCAATCAACTCCAGAGCAAGCACATCATACCTTCGCTCAGCAAGTTATCAATTTAGAGCCATTTTTTTGTAACCAGTCCCACACTTTTCAGGGTGTTATATGCAAGGACCTATTAACCCATTATTCATCTAATCCAAGTATGCATTTTAAGGAATGTCTTAATAACCTTGCCTTTTGGCATTGTCATGGACGAGCAATTCATACCTTAATCCCCATGCGAGTGGATACTCTTTTGGACCCTCAGCAAACTCATCTCTTAAAGAGTTGTCTAGTTGAATCCTATCTGCCCGTTGGATTAATCTCTATCCCTTTATCTGGAATAACAACGAGTTCACTCAATAACGTTGAGAGCACTCTACAACAATTCATCAGGCTAGGTGTCAAATTTGAAATCTATGACTTTTCTGGAACTAAAGAAGAATTTCATTGTTTAGAGTCTCCTTTCTTTAAGGGGGTTCATTTTTCATTAACTCTCATTCGTGCAGCAAGCCAAACGTCCTATTCATCTGAAATATTTCAAAAAGTATTATCCGCTAGTTTGCAAAAGAAATTCCATACTTATAGCGGGGGTATTTCTTTAGTTCATGATTTCAACTTTGCAAGAAAAAATTTAATTGAATTTTGTTATGGACCACTTTTAATGCCAGCAGTTACTAAGTATCAAATTTTAAGAATAAAAGATAGCCTTATCGCCAGTATGCACAAATTAACCACCCCATCGACCAAAATGAAAGATGGAGAAATCTTATGATCACTCGAATTTTACTTGCTGATGATCATCCAGCAATGTTGCTCGCTTTAAAGGGGCTTTTAGAAAATCAAATCACCTTTAGTGTGGTGGGTACCGCTCATGATGGTGACACATGCTTATCACAGGCAAAGGATTTACTTCCGGATTTAATTATTCTTGATCTAGATATGCCAAAGACAGATGGCTTTGATCTTATTAGACGTCTGAAAATTATTTTACCTAATATCAGGTTATTAATATTATCTAGCCTAGAAGAAAGAGTTTACGGTGGACGAGTACGATCACTCGGCGGTCACGGTTATATCAATAAAACTGTATCAGGTCATATCATTCTGACTGCATGTGTCGCCGTTTCACAGGGTTATAGCTTCTTTTCAACAGCGGCTAATGGCTTACTTAGTCTTTGCGATGATGAGAAATTAAATCTTATTTCTGATCGAGAATTTCAAGTTCTCAAGCTTTTAGGTAAGGGTATGCCTAACCATGAGATATCTAAAAAACTTCACATCAGCAATAAAACTGTTGCGACATATAAAAGTCGACTTTATGAAAAACTAGGAGTTAGTAACATTGCTGATTTAATCAATTTTTGTCGAGAAAATAAAGTCTGTGACAGTTAACCATTAATCTATTACACCTTGATTAAATTAATTTCTCAATGCTTCAATCTTAGGCGCATAGGACTATCTAGCTTCTTTAGTCTTGTTGTAATTATATTTTTGTATTTCATCCTTCTACCGGAGGATGGATTCCTAGCTCTTCAGCACCCTAAAGTAGGCTCTATTTTTTTGGGGCTCATTTTATGTTTATTAGGTATCGTACTATGCTTACTTTTAGTTACCCTAAAATTTAAAAAAATCTACTTAAGCTATCGAAAGAAAATCAAATATACTTTGAATTGCAAGAGACTAGCAGATCAAGCTATTCATGAGAAAAATAATTTTGTTGCCACCATTAGTCATGAGATCCGCAATCCTATGCAAGCAATCTTTGGCATACATGAGTTATTACTTAATGATCATTCCATTCCTAAAGACTGTAGAAATTTATTATTAAGCGCCCAGCAAGCCTCTACCTCTTTATTGGAGGTTTTAAATCAGGTACTTCATCTATCAAAAATTGAGGCTGGCAAAAATCCGCCTAATTTTTGTCCAACTAACACCAAAGATTTAATTAACAATACCTTACAACCGTTTATTTCTCTTGTCGAAAAAAACCATACAGAATTAGAGGTATTTCTTGACCCAACATTAGCGCCAAGCCTTCTTTTAGATCCCTTGCGGCTTCGTCAGATCTTGCAAAATTTACTGAGTAACTCAATTAAATTTACACGATTTGGCAACATTAAAGTGTCTTGCTATGTTTTATGCGATAGCTTTGCCGAACAACTGCTTGAAATTAGTATTGCTGACACAGGGTGTGGTATCAGCACGATAGATATCTCACGACTCATTCAGCCATATGAACAAGGTGAAAACATACTACAAAAGCAAAGCAATGGGACAGGACTTGGACTTTCCATCTGTCAGGGATTGCTCAAATCAATGGGTAGCGAACTCATCATTGATAGCCATGAAAATCTCGGAACAACCGTTAAATTTCGGCTTTCATTAAAGCGATCTAGCGCAAGCCCTTTACTGCGCCCAGATGCTAAGTTTAAAACCAAAGGTTCTCAATTTGACTTCGTTGACAATCAAGGTCTGTCAATACTTCTAGTCGATGATCATCTTGCATGCGTTGAGGTGCTTCAGTATCAGATGGCTCAATTAGGTTTTAACTCTATGATCGCAAAAAGTGGCTTTGAAGCCCTCCATATTCTTAGCAAAAGAACATTCGATTTAATCATCACGGATGAATCAATGCCTCAAATGAGTGGCCAAGATTTAGCACTTCAAATTAAACAACTATATCCAAATATTAAAGTATTAGGACTAACTGCTAATTTCTATTCTCAAAAACAAAAAATGAACTATATGAAGTTTGGTTTTGAAAATGTTCTCACTAAACCTGTAGATCTATTAACACTTAAAAATTCTATCAATCAAATCTTTACGCCACCCCGCTTTAAAACTTGGGATTTATTGACGCTTAAAAAATATGCGGGAAACCATCAACGCACACAATTTGAGATTATCCAAGCCCTCCTCCACACACATCAAGAGATTATTTTAGATCTCAAAAATCTTTTTAGTCCTGTGCAAGAGCCTGAATATAGAAAATTAATTCATAAAATCATCGGGGGAGCTCAGATTATCCATGCTACTAAAATAATTAGCACTTGCCAGAAAATATCGCAATCCCGTAGCTATCAAGATGAGACTCTTAAAACTGAACTTATTTTCGAACTGAATAACAACAATATAGAACTTGCCGAGTTTTTAAAAATCAATCAGAAATAAACAGTTTTTGGTGTTCGTGTTTTAATATAAAGACTAAAAATTACATTGGAGAGAAAATGCAGAAAAAAATCATACTAATTACGGGTGCCAGTCGAGGTATTGGCGCATCCATTGCAGAACTCGCAGGCTCAAAAGATTATTTTGTGGTTGTTAATTATGCTAAAAATATTTCTGAAGCTAACAATGTTGTTGCTAAAATCAAGGCCGCAGGTGGAGATGGCTGTGCCATTCAAGCTGATTGCGGCATTGAAGCTGATATTGTTCGTTTATTCAAAGAAGTTGATAAGCTCGGTAAGCTCGATACCGTCGTTGCAAATGCTGGGATCGTTGGCGGCGAAGTACATATCACTGAGGTTTCAACCGCCCAACTGTCGGAAGTCTTTGGAATTAATGTTATCGGCCTGATGTTAACTACAAGAGAAGCTGTAAAACGGATGTCAACCAAATTGGGCGGCACAGGTGGGAAAATTATTCTGATGTCATCTGCAGCCTCAAGGACGGGTGGAATCGCTAAAGAAACTCACTATGCTGCTTCTAAAGGTGCTGTTGATAGCTTTACTCTAGCACTTGCCAAAGAAGTTGGTATGGATGGTATTCGGGTTGCAGCGCTTCGGCCTGGCCTAATTCGTACTGAGATTCATAATGCGCATGGTGGAATTCCAGTGATTGAGAAATGGGCAAGTGGTGTCCCCCTTGGGAGAGTGGGTACACCATCTGAGGTTGCTCAAACTGTTATGTGGCTTTGCTCAGATGACGCCAGCTATATCCATGGCGCACTCATTGACGTCTCAGGCGGTCGTTAATTAATACGTTCCGGGAAACAAGATCTTTGAACTGACGTCCCGGACATCTTTTAAACCACAAAATGCCATTGTTAGATCAAGCTCTTTGGCTATGATTTCTAGGGCTTTAGTAACTCCCGCTTCACCCATTGCTCCCAAACCGTAAATATAAGACCGGCCAATCATAGTACCAGTAGCCCCAAGTGCTAAGGCCTTAATAACATCCTGACCTGATCTAATACCGCTGTCTAACCACACTTCAACCCCCGGTCCAACTGCATCAATCACGCCTGGCAATGCTTGTATTGTTGATGGCGCTCCATCTAATTGTCTTCCACCGTGATTTGAGACAATGAGGGCATCAGCGCCACTATTCTTAGCTAAAACAGCATCTTCTGGATCAATAATACCTTTAAGAATGAGTTTTCCTCCCCATTGTTTTTTGATCCACTCTACTTCATCCCAATCGAGAGTTGGGTCAAATTGACCCGCGGTCCAATCACTTAAAGAGGCCATATCATCTACACCATCAACGTGCCCCACAATATTGCCAAATTGTCGATTGGAGGTTTGTAACATCTCCATACACCATCCCGGCTTAGTCATTAAGTTCATCATACTTTTAAGAGTTAACTTTGGGGGTGCGGAAAGCCCATTTTTAATATCTTTATGTCTTTGACCTAAGATCTGTAAGTCTAAAGTTAAAACTAAGGCCGAACAATTAACTGCCTTAGCTCTTTCAATTAGTTTGGCTACAAATTTTTTGTCCCTCATAACATATAACTGAAACCAAAACGGGGCTTTACTATGTTTAGCAACCTCTTCCATAGAACAAATACTCATTGTTGACAAACAATACGGTACACCAAATTTATCAGCTGCTTTAGCAACAAGAATCTCACCATCTGCATGCTGCATCCCTGTCATCCCAACAGGAGATAAAGCAACTGGCATTGATACGGATTCGCCGAGCATGGTCGATGCAATGCTTCTGTTATCCATATTAATCGCCACACGTTGTCTAAACTTAATTTTCTGAAAATCGCTCTCGTTGGCACGATAGGTGCTTTCAGTCCAAGATCCAGTATCTACATAGTCATAAAACATTCGGGGAACACGGCGTTCATGTAAAACTCGTAAATCTTCAATATTTGTAATGGGAGCCACAATATACCTCTGCTATTTATTTTTAAAAAATTATTGATTTAGTTCTTCTTTGAAAGCTTTTCCTGCTGAGAATTTTACTGAGCGAGAAGCCCCAATTTGTATTTGTTCACCCGTTTTTGGGTTTCTTCCCATTCTGGCAGTTCTTTCTTGGGCTGTAAAAGTTCCAAATCCTACCATTTGGACAGACTCACCTGCTTCCAATTGCACCTGAATTATTCTTAAAAAGACGTCTAAAACACCTTCGGCTTTTTCTTGAGAAATATCTGCACCAAGAGCTATTTGCAGAATCAAATCACTTTTATTCATCATGCCTCCAATGTTTTGTTTTAATTATCTTTTCATATTCTAGCTCTTCTTGACTGTCCTTTGAGATTAAGTTGTAGTGAGTCAATATAAAAAAATGCAAGCTACCTATCTTATCTATTTATACTTAAGCCAGATCTCTGGTCTCTGTTAATTATGAAAATTTATAAACTACTCGTATTGTTCTGTCTATTACAACTCAATAGCTTAAGCTTTGTTTCTTTTGCTCACACTATAAATCAAGACAAAATCCCTCCAGAAGTTAAAAAAGCCCTTATAAATTCTGGATTACCAGACTCTGCAATTGCCTTTTCTATTGTCCGCTTATCTAAAAATGATGGCCACAAACCATTGCTGACTTGGCAACCTCATCTTGCGATGAACCCAGCTTCCACCATGAAACTGTTAACCACAATGTCTGCTTTAGATATTTTGGGTCCCCAGTATCGTTGGAAAACTAATATATTTACTAACGGATTAATTGATCGAGGTCTCCTAAAAGGCGATTTAATTCTTCAGGGTACTGGGGATCCCAAGTTTGTTCCAGAAGAGCTCTCTAACATCATGTCAAATTTACGTCAGCTGGGTATAGAAAAAATTGATGGCAATTTAATATTCGACCGAAGTGCTTATAACTCCAATGTAAAGTCTACTGCCCCAGGCGATGGGGAGCTTTCTAGATCTTATAATGTTGCGCCCGATCCTTTGCTCTATGCATTCCAAACAATTTCATTCAACATTACACATATCAATGGCAAACCTGATATCACCTATACCCCACGACTATCTCAATTAAAAATAGATAATCGCATCATTCAGATTAAAACTCCATGTAACGACTGGGGAAAACTCTTAAAGATGAGCGTAATAAAAAATGCACCGGAAGAATGGACCGCTTCTTTTGTGGGTAAATTTTCTACCGAATGTGGTGAAGTACACTGGAATATTGTTGCTCTTAATCCCAATGATTTTCTAAAGCAAGGCATTCTGGCTTCATGGGAAGATGCCGGTGGGCTATGGGTAAAAGCACCAAATGTCATTGAAGCTAGCGTTCCAAGTAACTCGAAACTGCTACTTTCTCATCAAGGAATCCAATTAAGCGATGCTGTTAAAGATATTAATAAATTCTCCAATAATGTTATGGCCAGACAACTATTTCTAACTCTTGCACTAGAAAAATCTACCCCTCCTGCCTCAACTTATGAAAGTAGTAGAGTGATCAAAAATTGGCTACAGCAGCTCAATCTTGATATGGCTAATCTTGTTCTTGAAAATGGTGCTGGGCTTTCTAATATTGAGAGAATAACCCCTGATGAAATGACTCAACTTTTAATCTATTCAGTTAAATCTAAATACCGTGATATCTTCCTCAGTTCTCTGCCAATTGCTGGAGTAGACGGCACGATGAAGCATCGACTACTGGATGTGATGCGTCGTTTTCTCTCAAACCCTTCATCTATTGGGCAACCAATTTTTAAGCCAGATCCCCTTTTCCCCCAAGCACTTCAACAACCTGGTGCTTTGATTAAAACTGGCACTCTCTCTAATGTAAGATCTATCGCAGGATATGTAGTGAGTCAATCTGGGCAAGTCTACGCAATATCTTCTATGATTAACCATCCTAAAGCAGCAGGTGGTCTAAGCGTTCAAGATGCCCTATTGTCTTGGGTCATCAAAGATGGGATGGATCGTTAGCAGTACCAGAACCTTGTTCAGCACGCAGTAGCCGGTCCATGATGCCATGCCACTGCCCGACCAAAGGCAGCGGACAAAAAACAATCTCGTCATAAGATTTGGTATCTAATTCACGTAATTGAGAATATAAATTGTGCGCAATTTGTTCAGCGCTCTCTGGTAGCAAATAAAAATCAATCATTGGGAACTTATCTTTTTCTAACGCCACATGATCAAGGTTGCGGTATACATAAGCTAATCGGTGATACGGAATTGCTACAAAATTTTTAAAATCTATCTTTTTTAAACTCAACAGTGTCTTTGGCGCGTAATGCGCCATTAATCCCCCAGAGTGACGTAAAGAACTCTTAATCTTTTCACTCACCACAATCCCAGTTTTTTCTTCGATTTCTGCAATAGATATCATCCCAGGTCGCAATAACGTAGGTCCCGTTGTGCTCCAGTCACACAAGTTAATAATGGTTGACTCAATACCAATATGGCATGCGCCACCATCAAGAACCGCTAGATGGTGCTGTAAAAAATTCTCATCTCGAACATTTACAAATTCTTGGGTAACATGCAATGAGGTGGTAGGTGATATTTTTCCAAATCGATTTGCTGATGGTGCAGCTAATCCTCCCCCAAACTCTTTCAATATCGCTTGAGCAACTGGGTGTGATGGACATCTTAACCCCACACTGTCTTGTCCACCTGTCACTTCTTTTAATACTGACTTGGCTTTAGGTAAAACTAAAGTCAATGGACCTGGCCAGAATGCTTGTGCTAACTGAATCGCAATCTCGGGTATTTCTCTAGACCACTCTGCTAAAACTTCCGTCCACGCCTGATGAGTAGACTCATCAGGTTTTGCAAAATGCACAATTAAAGGATGATTTTCTGGACGATTTTTAATCTCAAATATTTTCTTAAGCGCAACAGCTGATCGAGCATTTCCCGCAAGTCCATAGACTGTTTCCGTTGGGATAGCAACAACTTCGTTAGCCTGTAACTGATCGGCTAATAGCTTGATGTGTTCTTGCGTGGGGGAGTAAATAGTAGTTTGCAAAACATTACACAGACTTAATCCATGCCTAAGTTAGTTATCGTTTGCTGAATACTTGCCATGATACTTTGGGTACTCTTACCTAAAATAGTAATATGCCCCATTTTTCGTCCTATCTTAGGCTCTGATTTACCGTATAAATGCAATTTATTCATAGGCTGATTCAAAACTAAATGCCATGGCGGCTGAACCACCTCATCAGTTGAGGTTGGCCAGATATCCCCAAGTAAGTTCAACATTACGGCAGGACAAAGCAACTCTGTACTTCCTAGAGGTAAGCCTGCTAAGGCCCTGACTTGTTGTTCAAATTGACTCGTAACGCAGGCATCCAAAGTGTAATGCCCTGAGTTATGGGGCCTTGGAGCAACTTCATTGGTCACAATTTCACCATCAGTCAACACAAAGTATTCAATACATAAAACACCAACATAATCTAAATGCTTCACGATTTGTATCGTAGCTTCATTTATCTTTCTTTCAATTTCTGTAGTGATTGACGGTGCTGGTACTAGACTCAAATGTAGAATTCCTCCCACATGCTGGTTTTCAGCAAGTGGGTAGAGCTTAATTTCATCATCTCTGCCGCGCACGACAAGCGCTGAAATTTCATAGGCTAATTGAAGTTTTTTTTCTAACACTGCAGGAACATTTCCAATAGCCTGCCACGCAGCCCTCAAATCGCGACTATGTGCAACGAAGACTTGCCCCTTACCGTCATAGCCTAAACGCGCAGTTTTTAAAATCCCAGGAAATAAATGACTATCGACTGTGGCTAAATCAACCTCTTCCAATAGGGTATGGTATGGAGCGGATTTTATTCCAGCAGCATGATCCGGAGTATTTAAAAAACTTTTTTCAGCAATCCTATCTTGAGCAATTGATACTGCAAAACTTAACGGTGAAACCAATAACCCCCTTGAAACAAAGTAGTCTAAAGTTTTTGCTGGGACATTCTCAAACTCAGTGCTAACAGCCTGGCATATGTTTGCCATTTCAGATAAGGCTGAAGGCTCTTCATAATCTGCTCGAATATGTTTATCTGCTATTGCACCTGCGGGACTTAAAGGATCAGGGTCTAAAACACAAACTTTATAACCTAAATCTTGCGCAGCTTGTGTAAAAAAGCGCCCTAATTGACCACCACCAAGGATGCCCAAAAAAGCTGGCGGTAATAAAGACTCAATGCGTTGTTTCATAAAGGGATGACTTAACTCAAAGTCATTTGTCGTGCTTTGTCAGTTTGAGCTTGACGATATTTAACCAGTTTTGTATGAATCACTGGATCTGTTAGAGCAATGACTGCTATAGCGTGTAATGCAGCATTGGCAGCACCAGCTTCGCCAATCGCAAATGTTGCAACCGGTATGCCTTTAGGCATTTGAACAATTGATAACAAAGAATCTTCGCCCTTTAAATATTTACTAGGAACTGGAACCCCATACACAGGTACTGTTGTTTTAGCTGCAAGCATTCCAGGCAAGTGTGCAGCACCTCCAGCGCCAGCAATAATAGCTTTTAAACCTCTGGAATATGCTTGTTCAGCATAAGAAAACATGTCGTCAGGCATGCGGTGAGCTGACACTACCTTTGCTTCAAATGGAATCCCAAATTCTTCTAAAACTTGAGTTGCAGATGACATGATGTCCCAGTCGGAGTTAGAACCCATAACCACACCAACAAGAATATTTTTTTCACTGGCCGGAGAATTAGCACTCATTAATTTTGCCCCTCAAACTCTCAAATAGCTATTTTAGCGTGTAAAAGCAGTACTCGATCAATTATTGGGTCAATATTCTTAAAGCTTCTTGGTATTTGGACGCAGTTTTTTGAATTATTTCCTCTGGCAAACGTGGTGCAGGAGGTGTTTTATCCCATACTTTCCCATTAATTTGAGCTGTCTCTAACCAGTCCCTAACAAATTGTTTATCAAATGATGGTGGATTTTTTCCAATGCAATATGAATCTGAAGGCCAAAAGCGTGAGGAATCAGCTGTCAAGATTTCATCCATTAAGATAAGATCACCATCTTGATTAAGACCAAATTCAAATTTAGTGTCCGCTATGAGAATACCTTTTTGAGCAGCATAATCGGAGGCCTCCTGGTATAAACGAATACTAACTTCTTTGATTTGATGAGCTAATTTCTCGCCAATACGTTCAACCACGAGCTCGTATGAAATATTTTCATCATGGTGCCCCAATTCAGCCTTTGCGGCTGGAGTAAAAATAGGCTCTAATAATTTTTGGGCATTTTGCAAACCCTTTGGCAATGTAATACCGCAGACACTACCTGTCTTTTGATAATCATTCCAACCGCTCCCTGCCAAATAACCTCTAACTACTGCTTCAACAAGAATAGGCTCAAGGCGCTGCGTCACAATCGCCCTCCCCTGCACTTGCTCAATTTCACCAATTGCTACTACGCTCTCTGGCTCTATCCCTGTCAAGTGATTTGGAATAACTTTCTCAAGGTGCTTAAACCAAAAATTAGCCATTTGATTAAGAACAATTCCTTTCCCAGGAATAGGATCTTGCATGACCACATCAAATGCCGATAACCTATCTGTCGTTATCATTAATAACAAGTCATCACCTACAGCATAGATATCTCGAACCTTACCCTTTGATATTAAGGGCAACGACTGTATTGTTGTTTCGTAGATTGCTCGCATTAATTAACAACCTGCGTCAGTTCTCCCGAGGTATATTTCTCGACCATCTTTTCTAAAGATAATGGCTTAATTTTATGCGCCTGCCCTTCACATCCAAAGGATATGAATCTTGCCTGGCAAATTAATTTCGCCGCTTCTCGGGCAGGCTTTAAGTAATCTCTAGGATCAAACTTTCCAGGGTTTTCAAAAAGATATCGACGAATCGCAGCTGTCATAGCAAGACGAATATCAGTATCAATATTTATCTTTCTTACCCCGTTTTTAATCCCTTCTTGAATTTCTTCAACAGGTACGCCATAAGTCTCTTTCATATCACCACCAAACTGCCTAATTTCTTTTAATAATTCCTGTGGGACACTGGATGAACCATGCATAACAAGGTGAGTATTTGGAATTCGCGCATGAATTTCTTTAATTCGGTCAATCGCAAGTATGTCTCCTGTTGGCCTTTTACTAAATTTATAAGCCCCGTGACTAGTCCCAATCGCAATAGCCAAGGCATCGCATTGTGTTTTCTTAACAAAGTCAGCCGCTTGTTCAACGTCTGTTAACAGTTGTTCCCTTGTCATTAACCCATCAGCACCATGACCATCTTCTTTGTCACCCTTCATGGTTTCAAGTGAGCCTAAAACACCCAATTCAGCCTCTACAGTTACGCCAATTGAATGTGAAAATTTAACAACCTCTTGAGATACAGCAACGTTATATTCGTAGCTTGCAACACTTTTTCCATCAGCCATTAATGAGCCATCCATCATGACACTGGTAAACCCACTCTTGATTGCAGCCATACAGACCGCTGGAGATTGCCCATGATCCTGATGCATCACAACAGGAATGTGTGGATATGCTTCAACTGCAGCCTCAATTAAGTGCCGCAGAAATGCTTCGCCAGCATACTTTCTTGCTCCTGCTGATGCCTGCATAATGACTGGGGCACCCACGCTGTCTGCTGCCATCATGATGGCCTGAACTTGTTCTAAATTGTTGACATTAAATGCAGGAATTCCGTAAGTATTTTCTGCTGCATGATCTAACAACTGTCTCATTGATACGAGTGGCATACTTTCTCCAACTTATTTATAAAATTATTTAACCTGAACCATTTTTAATGTATTTGTACCGCCCGCCTTGCCCATAGGTTCACCAACAGTCAGCGCAATTGTGTCACCTGAACTTACTGCATGCACAGATTTTAATAAATCTTCAACTTCCTTTAAAGCAACCTCTCGATCAGTACTGCTTTGAATACGAAGAGGGATAACATTTCTATACATTGCCATTGCACGTTGAGTGGCTAGTCTACCCGTAAGAGCAAAAATCGGAATATGAATTTTATGTCGACTCATCCACAAGGCCGTTGATCCAGACTCTGTAAGAGCAGCAATTGCCTTCACTCGCATATGAAAAGCTGTAAATAAAGCGCCCAAAGCTATGGATTGATCAATACTCGTAAAAGTTTGGTCTAAAAAATCATCGTCTAATGTCACTGTTTCAGATTTTTCTGCCGCAGAACATATTGCCGACATTTGCTCAACAGTTTTAACTGGATATTTCCCAGTAGCTGTTTCGGCAGATAGCATCACCGCATCTGTGCCGTCCAAAACGGCATTCGCAACATCACTGACCTCAGCCCTAGTTGGAATAGGACTAGAAATCATTGATTCCATCATTTGAGTAGCAGTAATCACAAACTTATCTGCCTTCATTGCTAGCTTAATCATTCTTTTTTGTAAAGCAGGTACAGCTGCATTTCCAACCTCAACGGCTAAATCCCCTCGTGCCACCATGATGCCATCGGAAGCCTCAATAATTTCTTCTAATGCTCCCGGTTGAATAGCCTCAGCTCTTTCTATTTTTGCTATAAGTCTTACCTCATGCCCCACTTTTGCAGAAATACTTTTAGCTAGACGTCTTGCATTCTTCATATCTTCTGCGTTTTTAGGAAAACTAATCGCGACATAATCAGCGCCCAACTTAATTGCGGTCTCTAAATCTGCAATATCTTTTTCAGTTAATGCTGGCGCTGTCAGACCACCTCCAGCTCGATTAATTCCCTTATTATTCGATAACTCACCACCTAACTCCACGATCGTATGAATACACTCGCCAACTATTTTATCAACACGCATCACGATAAGCCCATCATTGAGTAGTAACTGATCCCCAGGTTTTACATCTTTAGGAAGATCTTTGTAATCTAACCCAACCTGATGAACATCACCCAACACACAATTAGCATCAAGCAGAAATTTTTGACCTACCTCTAAGATCACTTTACCTTCTGCAAATTTACCCACTCTTATTTTTGGTCCTTGTAAATCGGCCATGATGGCAGTTTCTCGTCCTATCTCGGAAGAAAGGTCTCGAATTGTTTTTGCTCGGGCACGGTGGTCGTCAGCTGTGCCATGAGAAAAATTCAATCTCACTACATCAACCCCAGCTAATAACATTTGTTTCAAAATTTCAGGATCACTGCTAGCCGGCCCGAGGGTCGCCACAATCTTTGTTGCTCGGTATGGAATCATTATTTTGCACGCTCTTGTAAAATTGCTACTGCCGGAAGAGTCCTGCCCTCTAGAAACTCTAAAAAAGCACCCCCTCCAGTTGAAATATATCCTACTTGTTTTTCAATCCCATATTTTGCGATCGCTGCCAAGGTGTCGCCACCCCCTGCAATTGAAAATCCCGGTGAGTGAGCAATCGCTGCTGCTAACATTTTTGTACCCCCACCAAATTGATCGATCTCAAATACTCCTAAAGGACCATTCCACACTATAGTTCCTGCATGCGCGATCAATGAAGCAAACTTAGCAGCAGTTTTTGGCCCTATATCTAAAATCATATCGTCTGCAGCTACATCGTGTACAGAAATACGATTTGCTCTAGCCAAGGGAGATAATTCATTTGCAACAACAACATCCTCAGGTATTGGAACACTCGCCCCACGTTTTTCCATCATATCTATAATTTCTTTTGCCTCACTTACTAAATCAACCTCAGAGAGAGATTTACCTATCGATATTCCCTTGGCCAACATAAAGGTATTTGCAATACCACCTCCCACAATGAGCTGATCTACTTTTTCAGCTAAAGATTTTAATATCGTCAATTTTGAAGAAACCTTAGATCCCGCCACAATTGCTATCAGCGGTCTTTCAGGATGATTTAATGCATGACTCAAAGCATCTAATTCTGCCTCCATCAAGGGTCCCGCACATGCGATAGGTGCATATTTGGCAATACCATGTGTAGTAGCTTCGGCACGGTGAGCTGTTCCAAAGGCATCATTGACATAGATGTCACATAATTTGGCTAACTTTCTCGATAATTCATCATCATCCTTTTTCTCTCCAAGATTGCCTCGACAATTCTCTAAAAGAACAACCTGGCCAGGATTAACCTGAAATCCCCCATCGACCCAATTTTTAATCAGGGGGACTTTACATCCCAAAAGTTCTGCCAAACGATCCGCTACTGGCAATAATGAATCCTCAGCTTTTAATTGGCCTTCTTGTGGTCTTCCGAGGTGTGATGTCACCATTACCGCTGCACCCGCCTCTATGCATAGTTTAATTGCGGGAATTGAAGCTTTAATGCGAGTATCTTCAGTAATTCTTCCAAGGTCATCTTGTGGCACATTTAAATCAGCCCTTATAAAAATTCGCTTTCCAGCTAATTGGTGACTCGCCAACAAGTCTGAAAGACGATTAACTTTTAAAGTGTTTGACATTGGAGTGGTTGGGGACATGATGGTTTATTGTGCTCAAAGTTGGCTTATAGGTAATACTTTAATGGATTTATTAAAAATAATGCTAAGTAGCGTTACTTGGGTGATAATTTTGTAATTATTTATGTGAGATGAGCGTCTGTTTTACAATAGACTTTTAGTTTGAACAGCCTTTAGGAATTCTTATGTCAATGTCTGATCGTGATGGTTTTATTTGGTTTGATGGAAAGCTTGTCCCTTGGAGAGAAGCAAATATCCATGTTCTAACCCATAGCTTGCATTATGGTATGGCTGTTTTTGAGGGTGTTAGAGCTTATAAAACTGATAAAGGTCCTGCTATTTTTCGATTAAAAGAGCACACCAAAAGATTATTTAATTCGGCAAAGATTTTTCAAATGAATATGCCATTCTCAGAAGAGGTTGTTTATCAAGCCCAACTCGAGGTTGTCCGCTCAAATAACCTTAGTTCTTGCTACTTGCGCCCTATTGCTTGGATTGGTTCTGAGAAGCTAGGTATTTCGGCGAAAAGTAACTCAATTCACATGTCTATTGCGGCATGGGAATGGGGCGCCTATCTTGGAGAAGATGGCCTTAATAAAGGCATTAGAGTGAAAACTTCATCTTATAGCAGGCATCATGTGAATGTTTCACTCGTTCGAGCTAAGGCATCTGGTTATTACATTAACTCTATTTTGGCAAACCAAGAAGTGACAGTTCACGGTTACGATGAAGCACTTCTTTTAGATACAGATGGTTATGTGTCTGAAGGCTCTGGTGAGAATGTATTTATTGTTCGAGACGGCGCTCTTTATACCCCTGATTTAGCCTCTTGTTTAGCAGGGATTACGCGTGACGCAATCATCACAATAGCCAAGGATCTCGGAATCCAGGTCATCGAGAAACGAATTACCCGAGATGAAATGTATTGTGCTGATGAAGCTTTCTTTACTGGAACAGCCGCTGAGGTAACTCCAATTCGCGAATTGGATGATCGCCAAATTGGTGAGGGTGGTCGCGGACCAATTACTGAGAAAATCCAAAGTATATTTTTTGACACTGTTTTGGGGAAAAATGACAAATATCGTCATTGGTTAACTATTGTTGAATAATTGAACATGAATAAAAATACTACCCCCATTGAGGTAAGTGCAAAAGATTTACCACTGCATTGCCCCACTGGTGAAACTAAGACTTGGAATCTCCATCCCCGAGTTTTTCTGGATATAGCCCATACGGGTCAAGCAAAATGCCCTTATTGTGGTACTGAGTACTTTCTCCCCGCCGGCGTTAAAGCAGGGCATTAGTCCTCAATTTATATGCCACGAGCACTAGTTATTGCACCCAACTGGATTGGTGATGCAGTAATGACAGAGCCCTTGCTAAGAAATCTGCAGGCTTCTGGCTTGGAAATAGATGTACTAGCTACTCCCTGGGTCAGCGCCGTCTATAAATTATTCCCAAGTGTGAGCGAAGTGATTCAAGCAGACTTTCAACATGGTTTTTTACAATTTAAACAGCGCTTAATGATTGCGAAAAGTTTAAAACTCAACAAATACGATCAAGCTTACATTCTTCCTAATAGCTTTAAGTCATTACTTATTCCTCTGTTCGCAAAAATTCCAAACATATTTGGATATTCCGGTGAACTGCGCAACCTTTTCCTTACAAAGAGTTTGCCCAATCCCCCTAAACAACCAAGACCTCCCATGGTTGAACATTACTTCAATTTGAGTGTCTTGAACCCGCTTAATCATCAGTCCCATTCGCTTATACACTCTCATTTGCCATCGCTGAAGATTAAAGAAGAAGATCTTTTACTTGCTAGAGGCTTATTTAAAAATTTATTCCCGTTATCAACAGAGCTTTTTTTATTGGCGCCAGGAGCAGAGTTTGGCCCCGCCAAACAATGGCCTTATCTTCACTTCCAAGAATTCGCTGCCTTGTTACTTAGCGAATATCCAAATGCAGGTATTTTAATTATTGGAGGTCCAAAAGATAGAGCGATTGGTGACAGGATTATCCACCACTCTCATTTAAGTCCTATGAATTCCTCATCTGGATCACGCATCAAAAATGTTTGTGGCGAAATTTCCTTAGAGCAATCCTTTGGTTTAATCTCAATAGCTCAAGGCCTAGCAAGTAATGATTCCGGCATTATGCATATTGGCGCTGCCTTACAAATACCTCAAATTGCTTTTTTTGGTTCAAGCGACCCCAAACATACTCCACCGCTTTCAGTATTTGCAAAAGCACTTTGGCTAGGTTTGGAATGTAGCCCCTGTCACAAGCGTATCTGCCCATTGGGGCATTTAAATTGTCTGAATCAAATTACACCTGAATCTGCTTTAATAGCGTTAGTTAACTTAACTTCCAAAAAAAGGATATCTGATGTCTAGTCAAGCAAGGTTACTCCAGGATGTTGATGAGGTTGTAGAAGCATGGCGTCTTTGCCTCAGAAAAGGCGATATAGAGCAAGCTCTATCACTTTGGTTTGATGAAGATACGGTCACCTGCATTTTGCCAGATGGGGTTCGTTTAATTGGCCACATACAACTTCGCGAGGGTTTAAGCAACTTAATGAATCGCCCTATTATTTTGGATACACTCACTTCTACATCACATACTTATTTGGGCGTAACTTTTATAGATTCAACGGAAGCGATCCGCTTTGAAGAAGAGACTTTAGATCCTTCCTTATTTTTACATATGACGATGATTTTGGTTCAAGGCACAATGGGTTGGAGAATCGCTCACCTGCATTCAAGTCAAGTGCCTAAAGAAGCTATCCAATCTCCATCTCTTATTGGGGACCATGGTTTTCATTAATTAATAGGGTTTTGAATGGACGATCAAGTCATTGCTTCATTAAAAAAGTGGCCCAATATCCCTGAGTGTTACGGTTGGCTCTCTCTTGATCGAAGAGGCGAGTGGAGAATGCTTAATGAATATGCTCAAGTCAACCATTTGCCTGGCGATGTCATTCATCATACGGGCCTAAAAGACTTTATCGTTAGAAATTATGCAAAAGATGAACTCGGCCAGTTCTTTTTTCAAAATGGTCCTCAACGTGTCTATATTTCACTTGCCTACACTCCATGGATTGTTCGACTCACCCCCGATTCAGAAAAGCAATGGCTCATTAGGACAACTTTTGGTCATCAAGTTGACCCTCTTCGATGTTTCTTAGACGAGCATGGGCAGATTTTGATAGAAGCTATGTATACAGCAATGCAACTTAATAAAAATAGCCCTTCTGGCTATGATTCAATTCAGGTCCTATCATTAGGACTTTTGCACGATCATGATTTAGAAATTTTCTCAAATTTCTCTCACGTGTCATCTGATGCTTGTTCTTTTCATGGCGAAATGCATTGGCAAAGCAAGAAAATACCCATAGAGCCAATTTTAACTAAAGATCTTTCTAAGCAGTACCACTTTATTAAAAATCCTCAAGCCGTTGACTAAGTATTTTATTTTTTTATAATGCCCCTGTCTTTTAAATCTTCTAGATAAAGAGATTCTAATTGTCGTGCCCTTGCTTCAACTGCAGATAGTTGATAAAAATCACCATCTCCCTCTTGCTTGGCAATTTTAAGCTGCTGTATTGCAGCAGGTAATGCACCTTCTAGTACATATTTTTCTGCCATCGCAGCATGATATTGCGTCTGCTTATTTTGCACTGCATAGGCCTGCGCCAAAAAATCCCACCATAAAGCAACATCAAACTCAACTTTTGTTTTTCTTTCAAGCCAAGCGATAGCATCATTTGTTTTACCTGCTGCTAGCTGAGCTTTGACAAGAAAAACGCCAGCGGCATTCGAAGTGGGATTTAGAGTCAATACATGCCTAGCGGTCGCTATGGCTAAGTCATATCTTTTTTGCTGTAAGTTAATTTCTGCTTCCGTTAAATCAAAAGTATAAGAAACTCTGTTTATAGTTTGCCCTTGGGATTTAAGTTTTAAAGAAAGTTCTCTGCTTTTTTTGAGTAAATTAATTGACTCATCTAATCTTTTTTGATTAAGAGCTAAAAGAGCTAAGCCATAACTCCCCTGCATGGCTATTATGGGGTTGACTGAATTAGTCTGTTCCATAAAAAATTGAGCCACCTCAACAGGTTCGGTTATACGAGACTCTTGCTCTATCTTGGCTCTAACTTTCATTAGATAAAAATCAATCGATGATGTCGACTGTTTAACTTGAACCCCTCTAACCCTATCCTGCATGTCTGATATTCGATCTATAGTTAGAGGATGGGTTTTTACGTATGAAGGAACTCCACTATCCATAATGACAGTAGCTCGTTGCAAACGCTGAAAAAAGCCTGGCATCCCATTCACATTAAATCCACTTGCATCTAATATCTGAAAGCCAACGCGGTCTGCTTCTCTTTCAGCGTCTCTCGAATAAGCGAGTTGGTTCTGGATTGCGAGAGCTTGCCCTCCAATGGCTAACCCTGACATAGCATTACCGTTACCACCTTTAGCCGCTAATGCTGCGAGTAAAACAGACGCTAAGACAATCATTGTATTGGTTGCACCTTGCCCAGCACCTCGAGCAATATGTTTTTGGGTTATATGCCCAATCTCATGCCCCAATACAGAAGCGAATTCTGACTCATCCTCAGTTAATACAAGTAATCCCGTATGGATCCCAATATAACCTCCAGGTAACGCAAAGGCATTTACACTTTTGTCTCTAACGCCAAAAAATTCAAACCTAGGCGCAAAGGGACCTGTAGCCTGAGATCCTGAGATATTCTGAACACTCGCGCTGGTTGCTAATTTTTTTCCAATTTGATTCAAATAGTCATAAAGGATATAGTCTGACAAATAATCAGGATCTTTACGGATTTCCTGCATTATTTTCTCGCCAAGTTTTTTTTCATCTGCATTCGATAAATCAGAAGCTGAGGCATCGCCTAGGTCTGGAAGACTTATCGGAATTATTCCACCTAAGGGGGGTTCTGGTATGTTATCTTTAATGGGCGATTGAAGAGTCACAGTATCGACTGCCATGGCTAAAGGAACCAAAACTGCTTCAGTTGTTATGAAACAATAGAGAACCAAATAGATTAATTTGCTTTGCAACCTGCTGGTCAACTTATTAGCCTTTAAAATTTATAGCCTCATGAAAAAAAATCATCTCACCCATTTTAACCAAGCCGGTGAAGCTCATATGGTAGATGTCGGTCAAAAACCCTCAACTTCTAGAATAGCTATTGCATCTGGCAAGATTAAAATGCTAGCAGAAACTCTCAAGTTAATTATCGCTGGTCAGCATAAAAAAGGCGATGTTTTAGGAATTGCTCGAGTTGCTGGTATTCAGGCCGCAAAAAAAACAAGCGATCTCATCCCATTATGTCACCCTATTGCGCTCACGCATCTTTCAGTTGATTTTGAGATTGACTCAAAAAAATCTATAGTAACTTGTCTAATTAAAGCGGAAACTATTGGCCCTACCGGGGTTGAAATGGAAGCTCTTACTGGTGTTCAAGTAGCCTTACTGACAATTTATGACATGTGCAAAGCAGTTGACCGTGGCATGGTAATGACTGACATAAAACTTCTTAAAAAGAGTGGTGGCAAATCAGGAGAATGGAAGGCGAAGTAGTAAGTGCCAACTTTAACCTAGTAAAATGCATAAAATATAAGAAAAATTAATGTCTTGCTCATCTCCTGACCAAATGGAGATGCACTATGGCAGCAATTCGTATTCACGGAAAGAAGTGGCAAGTTAGGATTTCACGCAAAGGCCATAAAAGTATTATCAAATCGTTTATCACTAAACAAGATGCCGAACGGTGGGCAAGACAAGTTGAAGTAGAGCTTGATAAGGGTATTTATCTAAATCAAAATCTAGCTGAACGCACTACCTTTAAAGAGCTTATAGAGCGCTATATGGGTGAAGTTACCCCTACCATGCGTGGTGCTAAACCAGACTTAATTAGCTGTGTGGAGTTGTCATCATATTGATAATCCTATGGGAGAGTATTCCCCCATAGGATTTTTCATCTACATTCTGAAGGTAACAAGTTGACTGGTAATGTTGATCCGTTTGCCTTGCAAGACCAATTCCCATTCCATGACTCTTTTATACTTTTACTTGCGAGGTCTATTGCAGCCTTTTCATTTTTGGGATCATTACTAGGGTACAAAATTAGCAAGTTTGTTGCCTCTTGTGTGACTGCTGGGGTGTACTCAATCAGAATTGCCCCGGTGTCTTCAATGTTAATTGACTGTACGCCATGGCTAGGTGAAAATTTGAAAGCCCCTTTTGTCGCCGCTGACATTGATATTGGACCGTTTGATGCATAGGCCTCTGAGACAGCTAATTTTGCTCCTGCGGCCATGCTAAGACCTTCGGCTACTCTTCCTCTTGCAATGTAATCTTGATATTGTGGGACTGCAATTGCTGCCAGAATAGCGATGATCGCAACCACGACCATTAATTCTATTAGAGTAAATCCTTTTTGTTTCTCATTATTGGGAAGGGGGATTGCAGGTAATTCCGCTAAATTTTCTATTCGAACATTTCTAAAAACAAACATATAAGCTCCTTGTTGTAAGTGGGCTTATATGTTGCTTTTATTTTTTGATTGCTAACAGTCTATTGAAATGAAAATCTATTTAAATATCTATCAGACTATTCCTAGTCTTAGGATGAACTATTGCTGTTTTTTTTCTTTAAATAATATCCAACAATCACGACAATAGCTGCTCCAATGATCTGAAATGCAATCTGGGCTTCTTGTAAATGTGACTCAAAATTAACTGTAATCACGGGATCTGTTATAAACATTTGTCCCGCAAGCAACCCTAAAAGAGCCGCTCCTAATACAATAATTATGGGGAATCGATCCATCACTTTGAGAAGCATTGAGCTACCAAAAATGATGAGTGGAATACTAAGCGTAAGGCCAATTAATATAAGCGCTGTTCTAGCCTCAGGAGGTCCATTTTCAGCCGAAGCAGCTACCGCAACCACATTATCTAAGCTCATCACTAGGTCAGCAATGAGGATTGTTCTTATTGCCCCAAAAAGACTTGATTCAGTTGATACTTCTTCGTCATCGCCATTATCTGCCATCAGCTGAATTCCTATATATAACAATAGAATTCCTCCGATAATCTTTAAATAAGGCATCGTTAATAATGTTGCTGCAGTCAAAGTCAAAACACTTAGCAATATGATTGCTGCTGCGCTACCCCAAAAAATAGCTTTCTTTTGGTGTTCTTTTGGCAGGTTCCTAGATGCCATCGCAATAACAACGGCATTATCTCCAGATAAAAGGATATTCGTGAATATGATGCTACCTAGAGCAATCCATAAACTCCATGATGTAAGTATGTCCATATATCTCCAATTTTGTATTTGATTAAAATTACTATAACTAATAAATTCAAGAAAAAATATTTGTTTAAGTCATTTTAAATAGATTTTCTCAATTTGTAAAAAATGGGAGCATAACCCCCATTTTTAATTTTTTCCAACCTCAATTAGACTCTACTTTAATAAAGCCTTTAACAGCTTAGCCATCTCGGAAGGATTACGCGTTATCGTAAAGCCGCATTCTTCCATTATAGCTAATTTTGCATCAGCCGTATCAGCCCCGCCAGAAATTAATGCCCCCGCATGACCCATTCGTTTTCCAGCAGGTGCCGTAACTCCCGCTATAAAACCAACAATCGGTTTTTTCATATTTGCTTTACACCATCTTGCCGCATCTGCTTCATCAGGCCCGCCAATTTCACCAATCATAATGACGGCATCAGTATCTGGATCATCATTAAATGCTTTCATGACATCGATATGCTTTAAGCCATTAATTGGATCACCGCCAATTCCGACCGCTGTTGATTGTCCAAGACCGATTTCCGTCAATTGAGCTACAGCTTCATATGTCAGGGTTCCAGAACGACTGACTACCCCAATTCGTCCTTGGCGATGAATATGCCCAGGCATAATACCAATCTTGATTTCATCTGGCGTAATAAGGCCGGGGCAATTAGGCCCTAATAATAGAGTTTTCTTTCCGCCTTTTGCTTCTTTCTCTTTCATCTTATTTCGGACTTCCAACATATCTCTAACTGGTATTCCTTCTGTAATACAAATAGCCAAATCCAGATCTGCCTCTACCGCTTCCCATATAGCTGCAGCAGCACCCGCTGGCGGTACATAGATAACAGATACGGTGGCACCAGTTGCTTGTGCAGCATCTTTTACTGTTCCAAAAATGGGTATATTAAATATTGATTCGCCTGCCTTCTTAGGATTTACTCCAGCCACGAAACAATCTTTTCCGTTTGCATATTCCTGGCATTTTTCGGTATGAAACTGACCAGTTTTTCCAGTAATACCTTGGGTTATAACTCGGGTATTTTTATTAATAAAAATTGACATGTAGGTTCCTTAAATTTTCTTATTTAACTGAAGCCACGACTTTAGTCGCTGCTTCAGCCATCGTATCTGCACTAATAATTGGCAATCCAGACTCGGCAAGCATCTTTTTGCCAATATCTTCATTAGTTCCCTTCATACGTACCACGAGTGGAACTGATAGGTTCACTGCCTTACAGGCAGTTATTACGCCATCTGCAATCACATCGCATCGCATGATTCCACCAAAAATATTTACTAAGATTGCCTTAACATGAGGATTTTTGAGCATGATCTTAAATGCTTCTGTTACTTTTTCGGCTGTTGCACCACCACCAACATCTAAGAAGTTTGCTGGCTCTCCACCAAATAATTTGATCGTATCCATTGTTGCCATAGCTAAACCAGCACCATTAACTAAACATCCAATATTTCCATCTAAAGAGATGTAGGCTAAATCGAATTTTGAAGCCTCGATTTCAGCAGGATCTTCTTCATCTATATCGCGATATGCGACTATTTCTGGATGTCTATAAAGAGCATTAGAGTCAAAATTAAATTTTGCATCAAGCGCTTTAATACTTCCGTTTCCTTCAAGGATCAATGGATTAATTTCTGCTAATGATGAATCTGTCTCCATATAAGCTTTGTATAAATTATTCAACACTTCCTTAGCTTGCTTTTGTGAAGCTAAAGGTACTCCAATACCGTTAGCTAAAGTGCTTGCTTGTTCATCTGACATACCATGAAGTGGGTTAACAAATACTTTAATAATTTTTTCAGGCGTTTTAGAAGCTACTTCTTCAATATCCATACCGCCTTCACTAGAGGCCATTACAACAACGGATTGAGTCGCACGGTCGGTCAAAATACCAACGTAATATTCTTTCTTAATATCAGCGCCATCTTCTATAAGAAGTCTTCTGACTAATTGTCCGGCTGGTCCAGTCTGGTGAGTAATTAACTGCATTCCTAAAATAGCGGTAGCGTAAGTTCTTACCTCATCTAAACTTTTAGCCACTTTAACGCCGCCACCTTTTCCACGGCCACCAGCATGAATTTGTGCTTTGACTACCCAAACTGGGCCACCTAATTTCTCTGCCGCCTTCACTGCCTCATCTACGCTAAATACCGGTATTCCGTTCGGGACAGGAACATTAAATTGGCGCAAAATTTCTTTGCCTTGATACTCGTGAATTTTCATGATGATTCCTTTTTGTATTAATTAATTTTTTCTAATCATAGCGACTTAGAATGAATGGCTTGAGACAATTTGTATATCTAGTTTTATTTTCCTACAAAGCGCCCTGGCTTAACTGGGAAGCCATACCATTTTGGGTGGTAAGTTTTTACGGCTTCCCCATCAGTTTTAAGTGCAAAACAACGATTATATTGAAAGGGCAATTCTTGAGGCAAATCCTCTGAGGATTTTTTTTTGGGCGAGACATCTACCTCTCCAACAAAAGCTTGTATCGCTACAGTTGGAAGAATTGAACATAATTCCGTCATGTGGGTACAGCCTTGCATCCCCCCTAGTCGCTCCTTAACATTATTCTTAAAGTTGTCTAGCAAATTAAGGCCAAGTAATTTTTGATACTCTGGCGCTACTTTTTCACAAAAAACAGGATAAGCAACAAAAAGCGGCTCTGCTATTACAGCAACAATGTTCATTCGAAGATCGATAGTAATAACAAACTTCATTTGATGAACTGGGGTTCCCAATTCTCTGAGCCCAGACATGAGTTTGAAATCCTTACCCTTAGTATCTGTAATTGAAGATTCAATATCCCAAAGGCCATCTGGACGTTTGTAGACCTCGGCCTGCAAAATTCTTCTTTGGACCAAGGTGCGCTGGGTTAATTGAGAATCGGAATTTGGGGAATCAGACAATTGTTAAAAACTCAGGTTGCTAAATATACCGATAGTCTAGCATTGTGGCGAGAATTTATGCGTGTTTTCCCTTAATAATGCGAAATACAAGCTCCCCATTAAAACCTCTACTCATCAAATAACGCATTTGTCTTGCAATTTCCTTTTGTTCGGTGGCTATGACACCAAATTTTCTCTCCCACAAGGCCTGAGCTCTCTCTAATTCAGAGGATTGAAGTGGTTTTAAAAAATCAGCCTTTGTTTCAGCATCAATATGGTGCATCGCAAGTTCTTGGGAAAGTCTTTTAACACCATATTGATTTGATTTTCGAAGTATTAAACTTTCAACAAAACGTTCGTTAGATAACAGATTTTTGTCTAGAAGTTGTTGAATTACTTGATTGATTTGTTCCTCAGATTCAGCATGAGGAGCTAATTTACGCTTTAACTCCTCAATACTATGTTCTCTATAGGATAAAAAACGAATAGCTCGTCCAATCAGACTTAGCTGTGGACGAGTTTTCTTCTCCAGCAACTTATCTTCAGGCTTCTGGGCTTTCAACTTCATCTTCACTAACATCAGACAAGACTGCTGCCGATCCCTTCACTCCTAACTTTGTTCGAATCAATCCTTCTATTTCTTTAGATAACTCTGGGTTAGCTTTTAAAAAGTCTCTGGAATTGTCTTTTCCTTGGCCAATTTTTTCACCTTTATAGCTGTACCATGCGCCAGACTTCTCAACAATGTCGGCCTCTACACCCATATCAATAATTTCTCCTTCTCGGGAGATGCCAGTTCCATACATGATGTCAAAGATGGCCTCTCTAAAGGGGGGAGATACTTTATTTTTAACTACTTTCACCCTTGTTTCATTTCCAACATTGTCATCGCCTTTTTTAATGCTGCCAATCCTACGAATATCCAAGCGCACTGAGGCATAAAACTTCAAAGCATTACCGCCGGTAGTTGTTTCTGGGGAACCAAACATGACTCCAATTTTCATACGAATTTGATTAATAAAGACAACCATCGAATTAGTACGTTTAATAGTCCCCGTCAACTTCCTAAGAGCTTGACTCATTAAACGTGCCTGAAGGCCGGGTAATGAATCTCCCATTTCACCTTCTATCTCTGCTTTTGGCACAAGAGCAGCCACGGAATCAATCACAATCATATCTACAGAACCCGATCTTACGAGGGCATCAGCAATTTCTAAGGCTTGTTCACCCGTATCCGGCTGTGAGATAAGCAAGTTATTTACATCTACCCCTAACCTCGCTGCATATTGCACATCTAAGGCATGCTCAGCATCTATAAATGCACATGTCCCACCAATTTTTTGCATTTCAGCTACTGCATGCAAGGTTAAGGTTGTTTTTCCTGAAGATTCTGGGCCATATATTTCTATCACACGTCCGCGTGGTAAACCCCCAACACCTAAAGCTATGTCCAGTCCAAGTGACCCAGTTGATACCACTTGAATATCCTGAGCAATTTCTGCGTCTCCGAGACGCATAATCGAACCCTTTCCGAATTGTTTTTCAATTTGGGCTAATGCTGCAGATAGGGCTTTCTGTTTTTCACTGCTCATCCCCGTGAAATCTGAGCTTGCTTGACTATGTGGGTTTGTTGGACCTGCGCCAACTTTAGACTTTTTATCATCCATTTTTCTTCCGATCATTATTCCGTCTTTTCTCTTAGGTTAGGTTAGTTAATCCACTTTTTTAGTACTGTATAGATAAACAGTACTAATTGCAACTTTTTTCTTTTTGGTTTTTTACTACACTTCATTTTTACTAAAAGGCTTGCCCCTTTGAGATTTACTATAGCTGGATTTAATGACTTTGATCGAGCAGCAGAATTAAATCTTTGCCTTAAATTCTGTAGTAATTTTCTTGTTTGACCTATGTCAACTTTGAAGTCTAGTTTCAGACGTAATTTATCGGGAATTACCCTAAATTTAGGTTTGTTTTTAAATATTGCCACGCATAATGCTTATTCAACACTATTTTTCATCCTACAGGAGCTTTTATGTCTGAAACAATCGCAAAGGGTAGTGCGCCTACTAAGTCAGCGCCAATGACCGCTGAGGAACGTAAAGTTATTTTTGCTTCCTCCCTTGGTACAGTCTTCGAATGGTACGATTTTTATATTTATGGGACACTTTCACTGGTTATCGGTAAAGCTTTCCTTTCCCCGTTAGATCCTGGTAGTCAAGCTATTATGACCCTATTGATATTTGCGGCAGGATTTGTTGTACGTCCTTTCGGTGCGCTAGTCTTTGGACGTTTGGGCGATCTGGTTGGTCGGAAATATACATTCCTCATCACCATTATGTTAATGGGCTTGTCTACTTTCGCGATTGGTTTTTTACCTGCCTATAACCAAATTGGTGTTTGGGCTCCAATTATCCTGATTACACTTCGTATGTTACAAGGACTTGCACTTGGGGGAGAATATGGCGGCGCTGCAACGTACATTGCAGAGCACGCTCCACATGGTAAAAGAGCATCCTATACCTCATGGATTCAAACTACTGCCACACTAGGTTTAGTAATGTCTCTAGTGATGCTTTGGGTTTTAGGAAACCTAGGCATTAATTTCGTTGATCCAGCTAAAGGCTCTGACTGGTGGGCAGGTTGGAGAATTCCATTTATATTCTCTATCGTATTACTGGGAATTTCTGTTTGGATTCGCTTAACTTTAAGTGAATCACCCGCTTTCCAAAAGATGAAGGAAGATGGCAAGCTCTCTAAATCACCACTTTCAGAGTCCTTTGGACAATGGAAAAATCTCAAAATTGTCTTTTTAGCCCTTTTTGGATTAGTTGCTGGACAGGCTGTTATTTGGTACGGTGGTCAATTCTATGCACAGATCTTCCTAAGAGACTTGGTTAAGATTGATCCCAAAGTAGTGAATGAGCTACTTTTATATGGACTCTTGCTTGGAACTCCTTTCTTCATTGTTTTCGGTTTTCTCGCTGACAAGATCGGTCGAAAGATCATCATTATGCTTGGCCTATTGTTGGGTGTAATTTGTTACATCCCAGGAACGCCTGTTTCGATTTTTTCGGGCTTAGTTCACTATGGTAACCCTGCACTTGAGAAGTCTATGATAGAAAGTCCAGTTAGTATCTCTGCTAATTTAGAAGATTGTTCCTTCCAGTTTAATCCTACGGGCACGTTAAAATTCACTAGCTCTTGCGATATTGCCAAGCAAACCTTAGCCGCAAACTCTGTGAATTACACAACAGTGGCTTCAAATGCTGGACCGGGGACGATGGCTAAAATTAAAATTGGCGATAAAGAAATTGAGTCCTTCACTGGTGAACTGAATGCTGATAAGAGTTTCACAAAAGAAACCCTTGAAAAAGTAGCCGCATTTAAAAAGGAAGTTAGAACTGCACTAGATGACGCGAAATACCCAGCCAAAGCTGATCCTACTCAGATTAATCGTCCGATGATTGTCTTGCTATTGACGTTCCTGATGATCCTAGTAACCATGGTCTACGCTCCAATCGCAGCACTATTAGTGGAACTCTTCCCAACCCGTATTCGATATAGCTCGATGTCATTGCCGTATCACATCGGTAATGGTTGGTTTGGAGGCTTCTTACCCGCTATTTCAACTGCACTTGTTTTAGATAAAGGTAGTATTTTTGCAGGACTCTGGTACCCAGTGATTATTGCTGCAATTACATTAGTCATTGGAACGCTATTTGTTCCTGAAACTAAAGACGTTGACATTTACGCTAATGATTAATTAGCTATGTCATAAAAGCCCGACTCATCGTAGTCGGGCTTTTTTTTGTCCTTTTCCAGCAGCGTCTATTTGTCTCGTTTCCCTTTGCTGGTTTTAGTCATGATTAGCTATTTCAATTTGAACTTCATTCCTTCGCCAAAAGGGTAGCGTCCATGGTGGGTTATAGCTAGCCATTTGAGGGCGACCTATTGTCTTATAACCCTTATGAGCCATCCATCCTAAAAGCTCATCCGTTTTTTTCAGAGATTTTTCTTCTCCCATATATCCCGAAAAACTTATTACAGCCATTTTTCTTCCAGGAATTTCTCGAATTTTTACATCCGGGTTTTTTGGTCTTGGCAAAGTAGAAAAGGTATATTGACTTGGCATCGTAAATTGAACGCGCCACTGGTTGTTTTCATTTCCTTCCAATGTGACTGGGGCGGTCATAGCTATCTTTTGAGGTTCTAAAGTTACAGGCGCTGTCATAGCTATTTTCTGGGACTCATTTGCGTCAACTTTCTCATTGTTGCCAAAAATAAAGTCTGCAATCATTCTAAAACCTTTATTACCTGAGCGGCCCATATCTCCTTCAACATATACCTCAGCAATCAATTGCGAGTCATACTGGCGAATTTCAAAATTCCCCTCTTTTTCTAGAGTCACAAATCTTGGCTCTTCTGTTGCCATCACATGACCCCCATATATTCCAATTGTTAAGACGAATAATCCGATAAGTCGTTTCATAATTACTTTCTAATGATTTTCATATTTATAATTGATTTTACCTATCTGACTTTATTAGTGGTTTAGATATATCTTTTTACATACATCAATAGCATCAGCAATTTAATAAGGGATACTCAATGTTAATCCAAGCCGACAAATTAAAAGAAATAATTGATTCAAATCCCAATCAATTGATTATTTTTGATTGTAGACATGACCTTGTCAATACCAATTGGGGGTACCAAGAGTATTTAAAAGGTCATATCCCTCGAGCAATATTTGCAAACCTAGATACAGACTTATCGGGTAAAAAAACAGGGAATAATGGCCGCCATCCTCTACCTCAAATGAATGATTGGCTAAGCACCTTAAATTCTTGGGGACTCAATAAAGACAGTCTCGTGATCATGTACGATCAAAACGAATCAACATTTTCTGCTCGTCTTTGGTGGATGCTTAATAAATCTGGATTTAAAAATCTCCAACTCCTTGACGGAGGATTTAAAGCATGGTGCAGTTTAGATTTGCCAATAGAACTAGCTGCTCACTCAGCTAAATCGTCTAAGCTCCTATCTCTTGAAGATATTCCGAATAACTTTAATGACCTAAAGCTGATGACAAGTGTTAAAGAAAATCTAGCAAGTAAGGACTATCTTGTACTTGACGCACGCGCTCCTGAAAGATTTAAAGGAGAAGTAGAGCCGCTTGACCCTGTTGCTGGACATATTCCTAATGCCAGTAACCGCCCTTATAAAGAAAATCTTAACTCGGATGGTACTTTTAAAAGGCCAACTGAGCTCATGAATGACTTTTCGAAACTTGGTATTTCCAATAACAAAGTCATTCATCAATGTGGGTCTGGAGTTACCGCCTGCAACAACTTATTTGCGATGGAACTTGCTGGTATAAGAAATTCTAAGTTATATGCTGGGAGTTGGAGTGAGTGGTGTAGCAATCCCGAAAACCCTATGAGTCAAGGTTAACTAAATAGATCCCCAACCTAGACTGAGTGAAACTTGGTAAGTGATAAACGATGCAACATACGCTAGAACAAATAAATAGGTCAGCATGATTGCTGGTATTTTAATGCCGCCTGTTTCTCGCTTTACAGTAGCTATCGTTGATAAACATTGTGGGGCAAAAACAAACCAAGCTAATAGTGATAGTGCAGTGGCAAGACTCCAACTATGGGATATGACTGGCAATAACGCCTGTGCAGTGTCTGCTTGTTGACCAGCTATTGCATACACAGTCCCTAAAGAGCTCACAATAACTTCACGAGCCGCCATACCTGGAATTAAAGCAATGCTAATTTCCCAATTAAATCCAATCGGTGCAAATATTGTCGTGAGATATTTTCCAAGCATTCCTGCAAAGCTATACTCTATCGCCGGTAACTGCGCATTTTCTGGTGCAGATGGAAAACTCGCTAAAAACCATAATGCAACCGTCAAGAACATAATTGTGCCGCCTACGCGTCCTAAAAATATTAAGGTTCTTTGCCACAACCCAATCAAAATATTTCGAACTCTCGGCATATGGTAAGTTGGCAATTCCATCATGAGTGGTTGAAAATTACTCTGAGTACTTGTTAGTTTTTTAAGCACCCAGGCAACAAGCATTGCCCCAACAATTCCCATTAAATAAAGAGCAAATAACACTAGACCTTGTAACTGAATGCCTAAAGTAAGTTTTTTTTCTGGGATAAACGCAGCTATCAGTAATGCATATACAGGCAATCTTGCAGAACATGTCATCAAGGGAGCGATAAGTATCGTAACTATTCTGTCACGCGTGTTTGTAATAGTTCTGGTTGCCATGATGCCAGGAATTGCACATGCAAAGCTTGAGAGAAGAGGAATAAACGATCGCCCCGATAAACCTACTGCACCCATTAAGCGATCTAATAAAAAAGCAGCGCGAGGAAGGTAACCAGATTCCTCTAAAATAAGAATAAAGAAAAACAAAATTAGAATTTGCGGAAGAAAAACGATGACGCCACCCATTCCTGCGATGAGGCCATTGACCAATAAACTTCTAACCCAATTATCTGGAAAGATTAAAGTCACTCCTTGACTACACCAATCTGTTGCCAGTTTAATCATATCCATTGGCCATACGGCCCAAGTAAAGACTGCTTGGAATATAAAAAACAGTAGCAAGGCCAAGATAATTAGACCATAAACAGGGTGAAGCAAGAAATCATCGATCCTATCACTAACAGGGTCTGGCACGATCTTATCTAACCCAAGGCGCCTTAGTATCCCTTGAACAATTTGGTTATCTATTTGAGCAAAGCTTTGGAGACCACTTGGGCTTTCTGGGGCTATTTCACTTAACCCTTTTTTACTCCAATCTATTTCAATTAGATATTTTCGAAGAGCCTGATCACCTAAGTTTTTAATACCCACCGTTGACACAACAGGCATTTCTAATTCTTGAGATAGTTCTTCAACATTAATTTCAATGCCACGCTTAACAGCAACGTCGACCATATTCAGCGCAATAATACAAGGTAAGCCAAGTCTTTTAACCGCCAAGGCAAGTCTTAAGTTCCTTCGTAAATTAGTTGCATCCAGGACGCATATAACAAGGTCTGGTACTTTTTCTCCAGAAGCTTTTCCCGCCAGTACATCACAGGTAACCCTTTCATCTATGGATCTTGGGTATAAACTATAAACTCCCGGTAGATCTAAAACTCGAAGTGTTCTTGAAGACGATACAACACAGCGTCCCTCTTTTCGCTCTACAGTAACCCCAGCATAATTAGCAACCTTTTGCTTTCCACCAGTTAAGAGGTTGAACAAGGAAGTCTTGCCACAATTAGGATTGCCTACTAAAGCAACCAACGGATCTTTTGGGAAAAAATGAACTTGGTTTTCTGTCATAAGATTTATATGCCAACTTCAATTAATGAGGCTTCTTTTTTCCGAATGGCAAAGGTTGATAATCCAATACGCACAATGATTGGATCACCGCCAAACGAATTTTTTCTCAAAATAATGACTTGTTCACCCGGTATAAACCCAATGTCTTCGAGTTGACTCGTTAGCTCAGGATAATCTACTAATTGACCAATAGACTTTACTCTTTGAGCCTGCCCGACCGGTAAATCATTAAGATTCATAATTAGAAAGACTCAAATAGAATTATTATAAACGAGAATCGTTATCATTAGTAATAAGAAATGGCTATAAGTACATCTCAACGCCGACTTGACGGCTAATTTGGGTAGAGAAGACGGTTAGAAATCTAAATTCTTTTGGTTTTTTATTTGGAGTAAATTTGCATTTTGATCGGCAATTGAGGTCTCACGTTTACCTGCAATTACTAGAATATGATCTCCTGCTCTTATCGCACCTTCTTTAACAACACTTAAGTACCATCCAGAAAATTTAGATTGAACCATGGCTTTTGCGGCGCCCTTATATTCCATCTTTATATTAAATTTAAAGCAAGGTTCTCTGAGTTCTGTCACTTCAAAAACAGCCGAACCCACCTCCCACCGGTCTCCTACAAAAACATCTTCTTCAGTCACCCCTTGAACCGTTAAGTTCTCACCCAAAGCTCCAAAGTTAAGTGGCTCACTTTTTTTAATTTCTCGTCGTAATAATTGATTCCAAAAAGAGTAATGCTCATGAGGGTAAACATAGACTGCTTTTCGAACACCACCATGAACTGTTAAATCAGCTTGTTGATCTCCATTAATACCATTTAACTTTATATTAACAACAGCTCTATTGTTTAAGTGGCTAATAGATGATTTGTTAATGCCTGACTTAACAGGCTTTGACGAATCATTCTTCGGCAAGAGGATGTCTTCTATCTTGCCTATGGAGATCGATATCACTTGAATAGTTAACATGATTTCTTTCATGAATATGGAATATGTTCATCCTAACCTTAAGGCAAGGTAAAGAACTTATTACACGCCCCCGGATACATCAACTACTGCACCAGTTGTGTAACTTGATTCATCAGATATTAACCAACTGATTGCCTTAGCGACCTCAATAGCTTGTCCTACCCGCTTCATTGGAGCATAAGTCGCAGCCTTTTGAACGCGATTTGGATCACCACTGCTTAGATGAATTTCAGTATCAATCATACCTGGCCTGATAACATTTACCCTAATACCTTGATCTGCTGTTTCCCTCGCCAATCCAATCGTAAAGGTTTCTATAGCTCCCTTAGACGCAGCATAATCCAAGTAGAGATTAGGTGCGCCCGATTTGGCTAATGCCGTCGAGACATTGACGATAACTCCCCCCCGACCACCATTTTTGGTTTGCATCCGCTTTACAGCTTCGCGCGCGCAAATCATAGCGCCTATGGTATTGATAGAAAAAATTCGCTGGATTCTTTCAAAGTCCATATGCTCTAATGTCGACTGCAAAGATATGATCCCAGCATTATTAACTAGCCCATCTATATAACCAAAAGATCTTTCTGTCTCTTCAAATAATCGAATCACATCTTTTTCTTTTGAGATATCTGCTTGAACCACAATGGCTTGGCCATGACAAGCAGTTATTTCTCCAAGCAACTCATACGCAGCGCTTTCATTTGTGTTGTAATTGATGCACACTGAGTAACCATTACTAGATAATAGCTTTGCCGTTGCGGCCCCAATTCCGCGGCTAGAGCCGGTAATTAAAATAGTTTTATTCTTCGGTAATTCTTGCCTTGCCGTGTTCAACTCCATTGGAGTCTCCTCTATATCTTTTATGCTTAATCCAAATTAACTCTAGTACCCTCTAAAAGAAGATAAAATGGAACAAATACAATCTTTTGCCAATAATGATCACTATATAACTTCTAAGAAAAATAATGACAACCCATACGCAAATTAATATTAATCGTAAACCATTAATCATAGCTCTCGCGGCACTTCTTTTAGGCGCATTCTTCCTGACTCAAACGGTAAGCCCAAAGCAGGGTGCATTGTGGGTTGTGGGCGGCTTACTCGGTATTTCTCTATACTTCGCATCCTTTGGCTTTACCCAAGCTTGGCGTGTTTTTGTTGCAGATCAACGTTCTGCAGGACTTCGCGCACAAATGGTCATGCTTGCCATAGGGGTGATTTTATTCTTCCCTTTTATAAGTGAGGGGAGTCTAATGGGTCAATCTGTTACTGGAAATGTCTCCCCCGTAAGCATGTCAGTGGTTATTGGAGCCTTTCTTTTTGGAGTGGGTATGCAATTAGGCGGGGGATGCGCCTCAGGCACTTTATTCGCAGTTGGCGGTGGGAATACCCGCATGATTATTACCCTCGTATTTTTCATAGTCGGCTCAGTCATCGGTGCTTACACTTTTACTTGGTGGTCTAATCTACCGGGCTTTTCTCCTTATTCTATGATTAGTCATTGGGGATTATTCCCAGCTCTTCTTAGTAATTTATTATTTTTTGGGCTGATTGCTGGTGTTACTGCCTATTTTGAAAAACGCCGCCACGGAAAGTTAGAGCCAATAGGTCGTATTGAAAACAACTCATCATCAATTATTCATGGGCCTTGGCCAATCGTCTGGGGAGCTATCGCCCTAGTAGTATTAAACTTTGCCACTCTCGCCCTAGCAGGAAAACCTTGGGGTGTAACCTCAGCATTCGCTTTGTGGGGCTCTAAAATTTTATATGCCACTGGAGTTGATGTAACTCAATGGGCTTATTTTGCAAAGAACCCGAAAGTCATTACAGCCCCGTTAACTCACGATATTACTTCGATGATGGATTTTGGAATTATGCTTGGAGCTGTTGTAGCGGCGAGTGCTGCAGGTAAGTTTGCTCCTTTCTGGACAATCCCTAGGCAAGCAATTATCACTGCAGTCATTGGCGGCTTACTTCTTGGCTTTGGTGCTCGACTATCCTATGGTTGCAATATTGGAGCATACTTTAGTGGCATTATTTCTGGAAGCGTTCATGGTTGGCTATGGCTACTCTGCGCATTTTTAGGAAGTACTTTGGGGGTGTATTTACGCCCAATATTTGGGCTTGCTGTTGAGAAGACTCCTAAACTCTCAGCCTGCTGAATCTCAACCACCTTACCTTTAGAAAAGAAATCTTATGCAAAAAAATAAAATTGGTTTTATAGGCCTTGGGATTATGGGCGGAGCTATCTCAAAAAATCTTTTAGATGCGGGATTTGATGTCCTTGGATTTGATATTTCCGCATCCGCTACCGATCGCCACCAAGCGAATGGCGGATCAATTGCAACCTCTATACAAGACGTTTGCGAACAGGTTAATGTCATTTTTACCTCATTGCCAACTGAAAAAGCTTTAGCTGACGTGATTCAAGGACTTAATGGAGTTTGTTCTGTAAAGGGTAGCCAAATTATTATTGAAATTAGCACTATGCCACTCAGCCTAAAGATCGAACTGGAAACAGCATTATCAAAAGCAGGAAAGAAAATGTTAGATTGCCCTGTCAGCGGAACTGGAGCGCAAGCTATATTAAAAGATTTAATCGTTTTTGCTAGTGGAGAACAATCTTCCTATGACGTTGTGAAAGATATTTTTCCAGGAATGTCTAAGTCTCAATTTTTCCTTGGGGATTTTGGGAATGGCTCAAAAATGAAATTCTTGGCTAATGTTCTCGTTGGGATTCATAATGCAGCGGCTGCAGAAGTGTTTGCGTTAGCAGGTAAAGCAGGAATTAATTTAAGCGATGTGTATGAAGTGCTTAAGGACAGTGCTGGAGCATCAAAAATGTTTCAAATGCGAGGCCCTTTAATGGTGAACAATGACTACGACAAAGTCACTGCTACAGTCGATACTTTCATGAAGGATTTATCAATCATTTCAAAATTTGCAGCTGACCTCAAATGCCCAACGCCATTATTTGATGTTACACATCAACTGTATTACGCCACCTTGAATCAAGGTTTAGGGCAAAAAGACTCAGCATCAGTTTGCGCCTTAATGGAGAAACTTGCCGGCGTTAAGCGAGATTAAAAAGGAAGTAAGTTTTTAATTACTTCCTTGCTCAATTTTAGATTCTCTAACTATTCTCTCGAATTTTCTTTGCTCACTAGAAAAATATTCTGCAAAATCTTCTGGGGATCCTCCCTTGGGATAAATACCTTGTTTTTCTAACTTAGCTAAAGTTTCCGGGTCTTTTAGTGCAGCCTGAAATGCCGCATTTAATCGATCAACATAAACTTTTGGAGCACTAGGTGGCAAAAATACGCCAAACCAAGTATCCACCTTCATTCCGGGATAACCAAGTTCTGCCATTGTAGGGATTTCGGGAGCATCAGCTAAGCGATTTGGAGCAATTACCGCCAAAGCCTTTACCCTTGAACCTTTAATTTGTGGAATTGCTAAGGAAGTGGTGATATAAGAAATTTGAGTTTGACCTGAGGCTGCTGCAGTTAAGGCATCAGGAGAAGTTTTATACGGAATATGGAAGAGTTTAATTTTTGCCTCAAGATTAAACAGTTCACCAGCCAAATGCCCCATACCACCGATTCCCCATGAAGAATAGTTAAAAGCTTCAGGTGGATTTGATCTAGCCATTGCAACAAACTCTTTTAAACTATTTGCTTTCAAATCGTTATTTGCAAGCATGATGATGTAAACATTACCTAGATGGATAACAGGTACAAATTTTCTTGGATCATAATTAATTTTTCTTAAATAGGGATTTGCCGCAACAGATGCTGAAGAAAAGACCAGGGTGTAACCATCTGGCTTTGCGTGCATTACAAGCTCTTCACCTAAAACACCATTTGCTCCTGGTCTATTATCTATTATCATAGGCTGACCTAGGAGCTTAGTCATAAATGGCTGAAGTGTTCTAGCAAATACGTCTGACGTGCCTCCAGCTCCCATTGGGATGATCCATGTAATAGGACGACTTGGATAATTACTATCTTGAGCATTACTCAGAAAGACTTGAGAGAGAAATAAAGCAAATAATATGCGAACAAAGTATTTCATGCGGCCTCCAAAAGGAACTAGGAAACCTATCCTTGCCAATTGAAAGGATAGGTCTTATTTTTAAATTATTCGATCAGTTTACTTTATTTCTAGAGCTCAAGAAATAATACGGATTTCACAAGTTTGTCAGTTTAAAAGATTAGGATATGTGCTTAGTCCCATGCAAACCACTGGCAGCATCTTTACATGTGAAAAATACACAATCTGCATCCTGAGTTGCAGCCGCTTTATGCAGTTTATCAGCTGGTATATATATTAAGCCACCGGGGCCAACTAGCTTTTTCTGGTTTTCTATAAAAAATTCTATATGCCCCTCTAATATGTATATCCATTGTTCGTTAGCGTGACTATGTAAATCTGCAGACTTCCCAGCGGGCGCCCTCATCACTGCAACGATCATTCGATCTCCTTCGACGCAACCTCCAAATACTGGCGAATAATCGGGCCCACCTGAAATTTGATTAACGCTATTTAGGTCAAAGAAAAATTCTCCAGGACTAGCTCTTTTTGCTCCAGGTGTTCTTGCCACAGGATTCTCATTAATCTTTGTATTTGTACTCATGCTATGTTCTCCATTGTTTATATTTTTATTTATTTAGCTAATTGAATATCTACCCAGCATTTTGATATGCGTAGATACTACTATAATATAAGGATAGGAAGCTTTGCCAAGAAGTGCAACTTATTGCCTTTTTTTCCCATGCCAATTGGTGATCAGTGACCAAATAATTCCTACTAAGATACCTACAGCGAGGTTAAATACGACTGTTAATCCAAAGACACTATAAATTGAAATACGCTCTGAAACTTTAAATTGGGTTGGCTTGAGTAATTTATCCCAGTCCCCCATGTTAATGGCTACATAAATTAAGATTGCAGCTAAGCATGCGAGCGGAATAAATTGTGCAAGCTGGCTCGCAAAACATACAATCAAAACCAAAGTCAATGAATGCACAATGCCTGCGATTGGTGATGATCCCCCACTATGAATACTCGTTACCGTTCTGGCAATCGTTCCGGTAGCTGGCATCCCCCCAAAAAAAGGAAGTAAAAAGTTCGTTAAACCTTGCGCTAATAGCTCTTGATTTGAATCATGTGATGTATTTGTTATTTCGTCTGCAACTTTGGCGCACAATAAAGACTCAATTGCTCCCAAAATGGCTAAAGTTAAAATGGGAGTTAATAAATGTAGAATATTTACTGAATCAAACTGAGGGATGGTCCAAGATGGCAAGTGATCTGGAATGCCTCCAAAACGACTTCCAATGGTTTCTAAGGGTAGATCCCAAAGTTTTGCAGTAACAGTCGCAAAAAAAAGTACTAGGAAAGTTTCTGGCACTCCTCCCACAAAGCCTATGTGTCTTCTAATTTTGCGCCATGAAATTAAGAACAATAAACATATCAAAGATGTTCCTAAAGCCAAAGGTTTGAAGTCTGGTAGGTGGATAATAATTTCACGAACCATTCCAAAAAAATCAGCTGGTAGTTCGTTGGTTAATCCTAAAAAATCCTTTATTTGACTCAGTCCAATCAGGATTGCTATGCCATTAGTAAAGCCGTAAATTACAGTTTGAGGGATATGTTTAATCAAGTTCCCTAACTTTAATAGCCCCATTAAAACCAAAATCAAACCTGAAAGACCCGTTGCTATCAGTAAATTAGCCAACCCATAATCATGCAAAATACCATAAATAATAATAATAAAAGCACCCGCTGGTCCTCCAATTTGGACTCTACAGCCACCAAATATCGAAATTAAAAAACCCGCAATGATTGCTGTATAAATTCCGACCTCGGGCTTTAAGCCACTAGCTATTGCAAAGGCCATAGAAAGAGGAAGCGCAACTACTCCCACTGTAATTCCAGCAAAAATATCCTTAATTAACAGCTTTTGAGTGTACCCTTCCCAAGATTGAAGAATATTAGGTTTAAAGTTCATCCTTCGACTATATTCCCTTTACCCCGCTCTAAGCTTATTTTCGGTTTCTCACTCCCCGAGGTGGTTTGCTTTACTAATTAATCCTCTGAACGACAATTCCCAATTGCCCCAATCAATAGCGCTTGGGAGTTGATCAGTATGCTATAGTGTTTGTACATATTATAAAAAAAATAATCTTATGTTCTTTGAAAAAATATTAAGACTTGGGATTTTTCCTTTTGTCTTGATTACATCTTACTTAGGAGACACAAACCTCTTTTCTTTTACGCGAAAAGTTCCTTGCTTATTTCAATATCTTTTTGACTTTGACTGTTTTGGTTGTGGAATAACGCGCTCATTAATACTTTTGCTCCATGGAGATTTTCTTGGTTCATTTAATATGCATCTTTTGGGTGTGCCTGTATTTTGTTGTCTTTTAGTTAGTTTTATTCACGAATTAAGAAATTTAAACAAAGGGGGAGTGTATGTCTGAATTTACCGCTATGGAACAAGCAATGATGACTAAAGATTTTAGTGATCAACAAAAGATGCTTTTTATGTCTCAATATGACTCTGTAAAAAAAGATTCTGGGACTGTTTTAGTTCTGGCGGTTCTTTTTGGGTTTTCAGGTATAGATCGGTTTATGCTCGGTGATGTTGGCTTGGGAATCGCAAAATTACTCACTTTCGGCGGGTGTGGCATTTGGGCAATTGTGGATTGGTTTACTGCCAAATCACGGACTAATGATTACAACAGAAAAAAAGCAATGGAAATTTTTCAGGCTATCAAAATGACTGCAAACTAATTTCTATTGAGAGATAACTTATGAACAAAAAACCAACAACTATCTCTGTATTCTTTTTGACTACCTTGTCTTTAACCTTTCTTTTTGCGGCGTGTTCTTCGAATAACACAGCGACCGAAGATGGGAAAAAACTAGGTGAAATAGGGTGTAAAAGCCTAAAAATTTCTCAAAAATATCAGAATGATTTGAATAATCCCGCCATGTTATCTGAAATAGCTGAAATTACAGTTGAAATGGCGAAATTAACTTCACTTGAGGAGAAATATAAGGCACTGCCTAAAGATAGCAAAGAAAGTATTGCCTTTGGTGTTGCCATTAACAATGCAATGGCAAACTGCAAATAGAATCATTCAAGTAGGGTGTCAAATTTTGATCCCCTACTTGCATGCAATTGACTCTAACCAACGCAGGAGGTGCATCTGTGAAGAGTAAACCTACAAAAATTATTCTTTTCGGTATTTGTCTGTCAATTGTTATTTGGCTCATGGGTTACTCAATTGCGCCAGACAAGAAAGTATTCTTAATGAATATGAGCTGGATTTACCAAGTGTTTTGGTTGCCCGTTCATCTGATATGCGCTTTTTACGCAATCCGAATTTATCAAATTGCTGTAGAGAGTTGCAAACAATCCCCGTCAACTGGTTCTGCCAGGAAATATCTCAGTTATTTCTTAAAGAAACTCTTAATTTCAACATTCGTGGTGATTCCATTTCTGATTATGGATGGAATCGATGGTTACCAAATGGTCATTGAACAATATATCGAAATGGGTCAATCTGGATGGCTAATGCTTGGGATTTGGAGTATAGAGTGGATAGCCACAGGTTTTTTATGGATACATGTTTTACTAACGCTAAAACTAACTATTGAATTTTATAGCGAAGAATACGTTCTTGAGCACTTAGACCAAATTCTACTCACTAACAAAAATCTACCACTTTTAATTGCTGGTGTTCAAAACTCAGTTGTAATTTTTATCTATGGCCTTGCCACCTTTGGATATATTTTTCTTGTGGGTGGAGAGGCCTCAGATTTTGTAGCCCTGGGTATTTCAGCAATTTTTGTTTTAATAGCCTTTTTAGGGGGCTTATTGATTTTAAAGATTCGATTAGAGAAAGCATTAGATGATGAATGTGAAAAACAAGTTTCTACGCTTAATGCTCAAAACTCATTTCAAGACTTACAAACCGTAACAGGCTTTGAAATATCTGAGCAACTTGCGGCTCTAAATTCTGTGATTTTAGAAAAACCACCTGGAATCTCTAAAAAAAGTTATGCTCGGCTGAGGTTGATGAAAGCAGGTCTGCTTTTATCAACAAAAGCGACATTTAATAAAATTGAGCTGAATAAAGCACTTTTTAAATATAACGAATATGAAATCAGGCTTTCTACAATTGGTATGACTGAGCTTCGCGCAGTTTTAATCAGATTAGCGGCGCCGGCGTCTGGCATATTAGCAAAGCTAGGTGTGTTTACACTTCACTAATTAACTATTTTTAGATCCACTTTATGAACTTCTTTCATTTTATTCCTCTCATTGCTTTAGCTATATGCTTAAGTGCCGCATGTGGCTTTAGAGTATTCTTACCTCCATTAGGGGTTGGACTTGCTGCACACTTTGGATATATGGATGTTGCAGGTCAAGGACTAGATTGGCTAGCCGATTGGAAAACTCTATCTATTCTTGGAGTTGCTAGCTTCATTGAATTCTGCTCGTTCTATATCCCATACCTTGACAACCTTTTAGATACGATAGCATCCCCTCTGGCAGTCATTGCTGGTGTCTTAATTTCATCATCTCTGCTTAATGAACTTGACCCCGCTTTTAAGTGGGGACTCGCATTAATTGCTGGCGGCGGAAGTTCGGGATTAATTCAGGGGACTACCGTTGCAATTCGAGCCGGCTCGACTGGATTAACGGGAGGATTAGGCAATTTTATAGTCGCCACTTTAGAGGTTATCTTTTCTGCCGTTTTAACTTTTTTTGCCATCTTTCTACCCATTATTGGGGTATTTTTTGTTATCGGATTGCTATATCTCGGGTATCTCAGTATAAAAAAGATCAAAGAAAAATTACTAAAAAAGAAAACAACCTAACTTTTTATTCTCTCCTAGAGATTTGAGAACTCCTTATAGAAAAAGACTTGCGCCTTCACCTAGATCCAACATACTTTATTTGGCATGATTTTGATGGGCATGAAGCAAAAATGGCCCTATAATACATGTCACGGCGAATTAGCTCAGTTGGTTAGAGCGACGGAATCATAATCCGCAGGTCCGGGGTTCGAGTCCCTGATTCGCCACCAGTTATGTCAAAGTATGTATCAGGTCATACAAAGCTTATGAATTTATTAATAAAATAGAATTCATTGAGAACCCACAAGTCACTAGACTTGTGGGTTTTATAGTTTTTAAGCCCTTACTAAATTTTTAGGCGAATCTGTCACATCAAGCTATTGAAGACTATCAAGTTTTTTTCATTATTTATTCCGACTTACCAAGTCGTAACCTAGGTTATTCTTGAAGGCATAGATGTATTAAAATTTATAAAGTTGTTTTTTGAATCCTTTTGGTTTACTTCCTAACTTAAAATGACTTAAGCTGCTTTAGCTATTGGAGAAATACAGTGCTAACCTTCATGAATTATGCTGCAAGCTTTTAATTTATGTTCCCATCGTGGAGATAGGCTTCTTTGGAATAATCTAAATTTTTCCTTATCCTCACACCAATGTATGCGCATTAATGGAGCAAATGGGGCTGGTAAATCTACCTTACTAAGAATAATTAGCGGCCTATCTCAAGCAACATCAGGCGAGATATCCTGGAATGGTGCTATCTTAAAATTCGATAAGGAAGAGTATTTTTCCAAGCTAATCTACTTAGGTCATACTCCGCCTCTAAAAGGAGATATGACTGCTTTTGAAAATATTAAATTTTGGTGTCAATTAGGCTGTCAACAAGCCAAAGACTCTGAAATTACTGAAGTTCTAGAAAAATGGCAACTATCCTCTAAAAAGCATCTCCCAGTCCGCTCTATGTCTCAAGGGCAGAAACAGCGCGTTGCATTAGTAAGGCTCCAATTAGGCATGGATTTCCCGTTATGGATACTTGATGAACCCTGGAATAGCTTAGATAAAGAAGCCATATTAAATCTTAATCATTTAATTGAGCAGCATTCTTCTCAAGGTGGCATCACTCTTTTTACTAGTCATCAAGACGTGTCTCTCAATATAACAAACCACCCCGTTTTCGATCTGCACTTATAAATTTTGTATACATCTACGATCCTTCAGACTCTCTTAGCTGTTTTTTGCAGAGATCTACGTCTAGCATTTCGAAGAAAAACCGATACCTTATCTGCACTTTTTTTCTTTATTCTTGTTGTGAGTCTATTTCCCCTAGCAATTGGACCAGAGACGCTAATTCTTAAACGCATAGCTCCTGGCGTCATTTGGGTGAGCGCCTTACTCTCCTCAATGTTAACCTTGCCTAAATTATTTTCTGATGATGCATCAGACGGTACGCTTGAACAATTACTACTTAGTCATTGCCCCCTAAGTCTGCTTGTCTTGGCTAAAATTTCTGCACACTGGGTCTGTTCTGGCTTAGTTTTGGTCAGCATTTCTCCTTTACTAGCAATTCAATTCAATTTAGGTCAAAGTGAAATCATGGTCTTAGTGGGGACACTGCTCATAGGTACTCCAATACTAAGCTTAATTGGATCAATTGCTGGAGCTTTAACCATTGGACTCAAATCTTCGGGGGCACTTATCTCCCTAATTACCCTGCCACTTCTTATCCCTGTGCTAATTATGGGGACTGCGGCGATTGATGCGGTAAGCTCAGGCACGGAATTCTTTGTATACTTTTACCTTCTTGGGGCTTATTTTAGCCTTTGTGTGTTTTTTGTACCTTTAGCTAGTGCCTTCGCGCTTCGAATTACTCTAGATTAATACTATGACAGCAAATGCAACTAACTCAAGTATCAATTGGTTTAAATATGCCGCGCCTATTCGGTTTTATTTTTTAATCAACTCTATTACACCTTGGTGTTGGGCTGGTGCATTCATATTTTCTGTCGTAGGGTTGTGGATTGGCTTCATGATTGCGCCAACAGATGCCCAACAGGGGGATGCCTATCGAATTATCTTTATACACGTGCCAACGGCTTGGCTCTCTATGGTTTTATATGTTGCAATGGCATTTTGGGGAAGTATTGGTTTGATATTCAAGGCGAAATTAGCCTATCGACTCTCAAATGCAATTGCGCCTACTGGAGCCCTGATGACATTAATAGCACTGTTAACAGGGGCGCTCTGGGGAAAGCCAACCTGGGGAACTTGGTGGGTCTGGGATGCGCGCTTAACCACTGAATTAATTCTTCTTTTTTTATATCTAGGGTATCTAAGCCTATATTCCTCGATTGAAGATAAAAATAGAGCCGACAAAGCATCCGCATTATTAGCGTTGATTGGAGTAATTAATGTCCCAGTTATCTACTTTTCTGTGAAATGGTGGAACACACTTCATCAAGGAGCAACGATCACAATGACAAAAGCACCCTCTATGGCAACCCCAATGTTACTAGCATTATTATTAACAACTATAGGATGTTGGTTGTATTGCTTTGCAATTATTTTTTCGAGAACCCAAAGTTATATTCTCGAACGAGATGCTCATAGTCATTGGGCCCAAGATGAAATCCAAACCCTTGGAAAAAAAATATGATTTGGAACTCACTTTCAGATTTTATCAATATGGGTGGCTATGGAATCTACGTATGGGGATCTTTTTTTTCTAGTCTTTTTTTGATAGGTTTAGAAGTTTTTATATGCGTAAAGAATCTTAAAACGATTATCAAAAAAATGCCTTATGTTAGATCTATTTCCAAATAAAATTTTATGAAACCCAGAACAAAACGTGCGATTTTTATTATTTTAGGCCTCACTGTCTTATGCTTAGCAACTACTTTCATTTTAAAAGCATTTAATGAGAATCTTGTATTTTTTTATACCCCTACCCAAGTTGCAAACAATGAAGCGCCACACCTGCGTAGCTTTCGCATTGGTGGTATGGTTGAAAAAGGCAGTTTAAAAAGAGATGCTGGCGGACTTAATGTGGAATTTATAGTAACTGATACAGCTAAAAATATCCCGGTAAAATTTTCTGGGATATTACCTGACCTTTTTTCCGAAGGAAAAGGCGTTGTTGCCCAAGGAAAATTAGATGGCAAAGGGGTATTTGTCGCAAGCCAGGTTCTTGCTAAACATGACGAAAATTATATGCCCCCCGAAGCTGGAGCTGCCATCAAGAAAGCCCAAGAAACAAACTCGAAAATATCTCATTCCGTTATTACAGAAGGTTCTAAGCCATGATTCCTGAAATTGGGCAAATTGCCTTAATCATCGCCTTACTTGCAGCCATACTTCAATGTGTACTTCCTCTTTATGGTGCAAGTAAAAGCAATATGCAATTCATGCTATTGGCAAGACCTGCTAGTGTTGTTCAATTTTTCGCAATTACCGTTGCTTTTTTTTGTTTAGTGTTTTCTTTTATTAATAAAGACTTTTCAGTACTCAATGTTGCATCAAATTCAAATAGTTCCTTACCCTTAATCTATAGGATTTGTGCAAGCTGGGGAAGCCACGAAGGTTCAATCTTACTTTGGTCATTAATGTTGGCTGGTTGGGGAGTGGCAGTTGCAAGATTTTCAAAAAATCTTCCACTTGCTATGGTCGCCCGAATTTTAGGTGTGATGGGATTTGTTAGTATCGGGACGCTACTATTTACTTTAACAACTTCTAACCCATTTATTCGTTTAATCCCTGCATTAGCAGAGGGAAAAGATCTTAACCCCCTACTTCAAGATCCAGGAATGATCATTCATCCTCCTATGTTGTATATGGGTTATGTTGGGATGTCCGTAGTATTTTCTTTCGCGATTGCAGCACTTTTGTCAGGACGGCTGGACACAGCCTGGGCAAGATGGTCCCGTCCTTGGATTACGATTGCCTGGTGCTTTCTAACAGTTGGTATCGCCCTCGGAAGCGCTTGGGCATATTACGAACTTGGGTGGGGTGGGTGGTGGTTTTGGGATCCCGTTGAGAATGCCTCATTCATGCCTTGGCTCCTAGCAACTGCTCTTATGCACTCTCTTGCAGTTACTGAAAAAAGGGGTGGATTTAAAATGTGGACTGCGCTTCTAGCTATCCTCACTTTTTCACTATCCTTGCTGGGCACTTTCTTAGTTCGTTCAGGAGTGATTACTTCGGTACATGCCTTTGCAACTGATCCTACACGCGGTATTTTTATACTAGTGTTTTTAGCCATAGTGATCGGAGGTTCATTAACCTTATTTGCTCTAAAGGCACCTAAAACACATTTCGGGGAAAGTTTTGAAACTAGCTCTAAAGAATCCATGCTTTTAGCAAATAATGTGCTTTTTATGGTGGCTGCGGCGGCGGTCCTTTTAGGGACTCTTTACCCATTAGTTCTCGATGCACTGAACGCTGACAAACTTTCGGTGGGTAAACCTTATTTTGATTCTGTTTTTATTCCTTTAATGGCACCCGCTCTTTTTCTCATGGGAATTGGGCCAATTGCCAAGTGGCGTAATGCCCCACCTTTGGAACTATTAACCAAGCTCAGGTGGGCACTTGGAGTTACTTTTTTGAGTGTCATTTTCATGCCCTTTGTTTTAAGGTCTTGGACTCCATTACTATCATTTGGATTAGGCATATCAATCTGGATCTTTGTTGCAACATTGAATAATCTATTTCACCGTTTAAAAGATAACCATTCTAGGGGGATCGTAGTTACCCTAAAGAATCAATCTGCTAGCTATTATGGGATGCTACTTGCCCATATCGGTGTTGCCGCTTTTATTTTTGGTGTAACAATGGTTTCAAGCCTGGAAGAAGATAAAGACGTCAGAATGGCGGCAGGCTCACAAGCTTCCTTGGGTGGATATCAATTCCGTTTAGATCGGGTGTCCCAAGTTCGCGGTGAAAATTATGTCGCCGCTCGAGGTGAAATCACTGTATTCAAAGATGATATTGAAATCACAAAAATGTTTCCTGAAAAAAGGCTTTACCATTCTAGTCAAATGCCAATGACTGAAGCAGCCATCTTTTCCAAAATAACCGGTGATTTATATGTCTCCATGGCAGAGCCCGTAAGCGCTACTGAATGGGGTATTAAAATTCAGGTAAAGCCATTTATTAGTTGGATCTGGGGTGGATGTTTTATGATGGCTATTGGCGGATTAATCGTTTTAATGGATAAAAAATATCGTTCCCGGTCGACTGTGATAGAGCCTTCGGTTAAACCAACATGATTAGAAAGCTAATTCCCCTAATTATATTTTTGGTTTTACTTATTTTTTTAGGCATTGGTCTAAGGTTAAATCCACGCGATATTCCTTCGCCCTTAATAGGCAAAGAAGTACCTCAATTCACCAACCCAATTTTAAGCCACTCTTCTCAACAGTTTTCACCTGACTCACTCAAAGGTAAAATTTGGATTCTCAACGTATGGGCTTCATGGTGTACCTCCTGCAGAGAAGAGCATCCATTACTAATATCTTTTAGTAAGGAGAAGTTGGTTCCAATCATTGGCCTAAACTATAAAGATAAAGATGATGCAGCCAAAGATTGGCTCAAAAGTATAGGTGACCCTTATGATTTATCAGTTATAGACGCAAATGGTAAAGTAGGCATTGATTTTGGGGTTTATGGCGTTCCTGAAACTTTTGTAATTGATGCCAAAGGACGTATTATTTATAAACATACTGGGCCATTGACAGAAGATGCCCTTTCAAAGCATATTCGCCCCCTCCTTAATCCAGCGAGAAAGTCTTAATGCCTGACTCAAGAAAAACTCTGAGACTCAGCCTGGCATGCCTAAGTGTCATTCTATCTATTGTCGTTAATCTATATGCCACAGCCCAAGGATTGCCGGAAGCCCCTCCACTTGCAGATGATCCTATTTTGGAACAAAAGGTAAAAAGTATTGCAGAAGAACTTCGCTGTCTGGTTTGTCAAAATGAAACAATTGCTGGCTCTCATGCTGAACTTGCGCAAGACCTTAGAAGTCAAATTCGTGAGAAGCTTCTCCAACAGCAATCAAAGCAAGAGATTATTGATTATATGGTTGCCAGATATGGTGATTTTGTTTTATATAAACCGCCATTTAAAGCCACTACCTACTTATTATGGTGTGGGCCTTTCATTTTTCTTATTTTTGGATTTTTACTTCTAAAGCAGCATACGCGTCAATTAAAAATGCTGAGCCAAAATCAATTAAGTCAAGAGGATTTGGTGCTAGCTGAAGCCCTCCTTGTTACTCAGAAAATCCCATCTGCCACCACGAAAGATAACGTATGACTTGGTTTGTCATCATCGCCGTTGTAATGATCGGTCTTACAACATTCTATTTTATTCGCCAATCATTGCCACGAACAGTTCGAAAGAATGAAACTTTACTGGAACAGCAGGTCAGTTCAACTGGCAATAATTTAATTTTTTTACAAGAAGCACAACAAGCTTTAGATGATGAATTTAATCGGGGTCTGATTGATGCTGAACAATACAATATTAATAAAACAAACTTAATTAAACGTGTTTTGGAAGAGCGGCATATCGACTCATCCTCAGTTCAGAAAAAGAATAAATACTCTTTAAAATTACCTCTATTCATTGCTGGGCTATTTCCAATCATCGTAATTATTTTTTATTTACAGATCGGAACACCGGAAGCCATCTTAAATCAAGACGTTCAAATCAATAATACACAACCATCGCCAGCGCAAATACAAGATATGGTTGATAAGCTAGCAGGGAAATTAAAAGATAACCCTAATGACAAAACAGGCTGGTTGATGTTGGGAAGATCATATGCTGCCTTAAACCAATTTCAACTTGCCATTGATGCCCTTAAAACAGCACTCTCATTAGACCCCAATAATGTCGATATCATTGCTGATTTAGCAGATTTAATTGCCTTTTCACAGAAAAATATTCAAGGTGAGCCGACCATCTTGATTACTAGGGCTTTAAAGATTAATCCAAATCATCTTAAGTCTCTTGCTTTAGCAGGATCTATTGCTTTTGATAAGGCAGATTATTCTCATGCCATCGAATTATGGGAAAAAGCCCTTAAACAAACTGAATCTGGAAGTGACCTTGCTAATGGGTTATTAAGCAGCATTGCAGAGGCTAAAACAAATGCTGGCTTAAATCAAAAGTCCACTAGGCCCGCTTCAATTCCTGCCACAAATAAACTGTCTGGAGTAGTACAACTTGCCTCTAATCTTAAAGATCAAGTCAGCCCAGAGGATACCTTGTTCATTTATGCAAAAGCTACTGACGGCCCTAAAATGCCACTCGCTATTCTAAAAATTCAAGTCAAAAATTTACCTTATAAATTTGTATTAGATGATAGTTTATCCATGTCACCAGAATTTAGTTTGAGTAAGTTTTCTCAATTCGACGTGGTTGGAAGAGTCTCAAAAAGTGGAAACGCCGTTATACAATCAGGTGATTTTTTTGGGGAGTTAAAAAATATTTCATTGGGAAGTTCTCAGCTTCTTATAAACATTAATAAAACACAACCGTAAGATTTGATGGGGTTTTATCTTTTGTTGAGAAGAAATTTTATCTTCATCACAAATGAGGCATACTAATAGTATTAAGATAACATCTCTATTTAGTAAACTATTATTAATCCTTTTAGCTTTTTGTAAGTCTGTATTTGGTTATGTAAATTTCTCATTGGAAATGTTTTGACTAATTTTATATTTAACTTTCTAAAACATATAGCGCCCCTCATCCCTGTTTTCTTTTTACTTGGGGGGTGTGTGTCGTATTTTGAAAAACCTACCGCTACTGCAGTTATTCAGTCTAAATCTGGTTCAAACATCCAAGGATCTTTAAACTTTTCTCAATCTGGAGACATTGTATTAGTGTCAGGATATATCTCTGGGCTCAAACCAAACTCAGCACAAGGTATTCATATTCATGAAAAAGGCGATTGCACGGCTTCGGATGCAATGAGCGCTGGTGGACACTACAACCCAGAGTCGACTCAACATGGTCGTCATGACCTACCAATGCATCATGCTGGTGATCTACCTAACATCGTTTCAGATGCGAACGGTAATGTTCGGTATCTAGCCAAATTAAAAACTATTTCTTTAATTGGTGATTCAAGTATTTTGGGAAGAGCTCTAGTGATTCATCGTGATGCCGATGACTACACATCACAACCTTCTGGAAATTCTGGGCCACGTATTGGATGCGCGCTGATTCGGTAGTATTTCTCTCCTGAGCATCGTTACTTTTAAAATTGTAGTTCTTTATTTTTCTCCATCTAACTCAGAAGCTCTTTCAACATTAAGCAATCTTGCAGTCAGTTCCTCTAAGGGACGACCAATGATTAATATGAGCATCACAAAAAATAATGCAGAAAATCCTAAGACGGCCAAACCCGCACCAAAACTTGCCCCAATAAGCGCACACGTCCATATACTTGCGGCTGTCGTTAATCCTTTTATAGCTTCAGATGCCCCTTTATGCAAAATTACACCAGCGCCAATAAAGCCTACTCCTGTAATAAGTCCCTGTAATACATGGCTTTTAGCTTGAGCGTCGCCGCCCTCAACCATACTGATCAATAACATAACCAAAGCAGCGCCAATTGCAACTATGGCATGTGTTCTTAAGCCGGCCGCTTTGTGATGTAACCATCGATTTAATCCCAGAGATATTCCTGCAAAAGCAGCAAAGCTTAATCTGATAAAAATTTCTCTTGTGAACTCAAAATCTGTAGTCATAATTATTCCGTTAATTTATAAGTGCTTTCCATGCCAACCGGGAAGATAAGAAGCCTCTGATTTTCTCGCATACTCAACCGCTTGATCTATTGCCTGCTCTAAAGAGTTTTGGATGACTTTCTTTTTAATTAAAGGCCGAAAGTAGTCGGCCCACATAAATTCTGTAAATGGTGTATCAGATTTAGCGTAGGCCCCTGCATTTCTTGCAAGCCCTGCCAAACTTCGATACGGGTCGTCAGATAGATCCTCAATCTTTTTAGGCAAGGAATTGAAATCAATTCTTTTCCCCTGATTATCATAAGGATATACCCATTGTGAGAATTCCATGACCCGCCAAAAAGTTTGAATATCCGACACCATCGATAAATCTTTCAGAATTGTCAGGTATACCTCTTTATGGCCTTCCTCTAGCAGAGCAAAGCCTAGATGATGATGATCTACGATATAGTAATTTCCCTTAGGTCCAATAATTGCTGGAAACCAATGCGCATTAACAAGGGTTTTACGCTGTTTCTTATCTAAGCTCTCCCACTCAGCTCTTTTATTTTTTACTTCGGCATATCCAACACTCGTTTGCGTTGGGTAAATATTTTCTAAATTTGTCTTAATTAAATGGTGATGAAGTAATGACATTCAAATCTCCTTTGATTAAAAAAACTTTAGTTACTTTAAACTACAATCTCCCAGAGGTGCCAGTAAACCCCAATGTAAAACACCTTGTGAATGTAGAGCATTTTTTTCGATAATAATGTCTGGTTGCATTTGTACCCTCGGAAATTTCGCTATTTCTTGTGGCGAAGGTGCAATCATAACTAACCCACAATCATTTGCCATTTTCTCTGTCACCCAAGGGGCTAAATCTGAATTAGCCTCTGTATAAACATAGGTTTTAATCGGTGAAAAAAGACTAACAAAGCCAGCTTCCCATTCTCCACCTGCAACAATTTTAAATTCATTATTAGGATATTTTTCATGCCACTGACGATATACTTCCGCCGCTAATTCGGGCGCCGGATAGATGGCTCGACTTGATCTTTCCTTGTTCATTTTATCTTTATTAATATACGCAAGGCCTAAAATGCATTGGATGACCAGATATAAAATAAATACTCGTTTTGTGTATAGATATTTAAATCTACCCAGAAGATACACACCTACAATGACAGTAATCATGGGTAACATGGGCGTCGACCAACGACTGTACAACGGCACAGCCAATCCAATCAAACACGAAAAAAGTACCGGCCCTGCACCAATAAACCATAGGAACTTTAGGTTTTTATTAGAATGCAACCCAAAGTTTTCTTTAGGCGAATTTTTATATTTAACTATCAGGAAGATACACATTAACAGCAACAAAAGGTGCGCCCCAAAGATGTTACCGAGGTAATCAAGTAGTGCCCTCAAATTACTTTGCTGCCCATGGATTTCTTCAAATCGATCGGAGACATATCTAAGCGGTAAAAAGTTATTATGTAATAGCCATTGCAGGTGTCCGCCAAAAGTCAGAAAGAATGCAATTGCAGAAAAAAAGAAAAGTTTAAAACTTATTTTCTTACGCCATTCATACGAAAAAATCATCAGCAAAATAACACAAGGAACCAAGAGGGCTGCCGTATATTTTGATAGCGCATTTAGACCCATTGCAACTCCCAAAAGGATAGCAAAGACGGACTCTCCTGTGGTCAATGTTAAATAAATAAACACAATGCTCATTGCCCAAAAAGGCATTTGAATTTGATTATGATTAAAGTCTGTAGACCATAGATTACAAAATATGGTTAGGCTATATAAAAATAAAGCCACAATAGCTTCTTTTTCCGGCAAGAATTTTCCAGCTAACCAACCAACGCAATAATAAGTACCTGCTATTGACAAACTAGCTGGTAAAAAAAGAGAAAGCATATTTTTACCAACTAAAAATTGGGACGCAGCAATGATCCATGTTGGCATAGGTGGGTGTTTATAAAATCCCCACTGAAATGTCTGCGCCCAACCATGCATTTCCGATACATCTAGTGGAGGCGCATGGTGAGCAAAGAGGGGTACAAAAGTCCAAAATATGACCTGAAAGACTATTAAACCCCAAGTCGCATAATGTAATTTTTTTGTCATTTTGAGGATTGTTTTGTCATAATAGAGGAGTCAAACTTTATGGGCTTTTTCTTTATTTTTGTATTTAATCATCATACAAGGTTTTTAAAGTCGCCAATGCTTAATTTTTCGTATCGAAATGAACTATTCATTACCGTTGATCAAATTAAGTTTGCTCATCTTAAATAGAAAATATAACTTTTTATGAATTTAAATCTCAATCCAAATACTATTCAAATCATTGCAACTTGTCTTTTTATCGTTGCAATTATTCACACATTTTCTACATCTGTCTTTGAGAAACTTTCTCACAAATACCCAAGCCACTATGGTTTATTTCACTTACTAGGTGAAGTTGAAATTGTTTTTGGTTTTTGGGCCCTCGTTCTTGTTCTAAGTATGTCCTACCTGGACGGCATTAAAAATGCGACCCATTATGTAGAAAGCCAAAATTATGTTGAGCCACTTTTTGTTTTTGCAGTCATGGTTGTTGCTGCAAGTAAACCGATATTAAGCTTTGCAAATACTTGTATTAATTTTCTTGCCCGCTTGGTTTCAAAATTAACCCCCCTACAAATTAATACTGTTATCTACTTTATTAGTTTATCTATTGTTCCTCTACTTGGGTCATTAATCACTGAGCCTGCTGCAATGACATTAGCTGCGCTCCTACTAAGAGATCGTTTTTATAAGGTTGGGCTGAGCACCCCATTGCAATATGCCACTATTGGCGTCTTATTTGTGAATGTTTCAATCGGGGGTACCTTAACCAACTTTGCCGCCCCCCCAGTCTTAATGGTTGCAGGTACTTGGGAGTGGACTTCAACCTACATGTTTACTCATTTTGGCGATCATGCAACTTTAGCGGTGTTTATAAACGCCCTCTTAGTTACAGTTTTATTTAGGAAACAAATACCTCAACTAGGCGCTGACTTTGTCGAAGCAAATGATGAAATGCCTTTTGCAGTGATTCTTGTCCATTTGGTGTTTTTAGCTGGGGTTGTTGTTTTTGCTCATTACCCAGCAGTATTTCTTTGGTTATTCCTATTTTTCTTAGGCTTTACTTCAGCCTATTCTAAATATCAAAACCCTTTGATCCTTCGAGAGTCTCTTTTAGTGGCTTTCTTCTTAGCTGGGCTTGTTGTTTTAGGAAGTCTCCAAAAATGGTGGCTTCAACCTATCCTTGAAAGTATGACTCCAACCATTGCATTTTATGGAACAGCAGCCCTGACTGCTCTTACTGACAATGCAGCCCTGACTTACTTGGGCTCGCTTGTTGATGGCACTAGTGAAGAGTTCAAAATAGCCCTCGTTTCTGGTGCTGTGACTGGCGGGGGCTTAACAGTCATTGCTAATGCTCCCAACCCTGCTGGCTTATCTATATTGAGATCGTTTTTTACAAATCGAGCTGTAAGCCCTACTTATCTTCTTCTTGCCGCCCTAGGCCCAACCCTTATAGCTGCGATTTGCTTTCGAGTAGTACGATTTTAAAAAATAAATTGCAGAACGCTATACCCTGCTAAAATAAGCTTTGCCCCCAGTTTCAACCACTGCGAACGGCGCGGAATATGAAAAAAGTCTATATTAAAACCTTCGGCTGTCAAATGAACGAGTATGACTCGGAAAAAATGCTTGACGTCCTACAAGCCTCTCATGATTATGAAGTGGCGGATCATCCCGAAGGTGCCGATTTAATCCTACTAAACACTTGCTCTATTAGAGAAAAAGCACAAGAAAAAGTTTTTTCTGATCTTGGGCGATTGCGCGAATTAAAAATTTTAAACCCTAATTTAATGATTGGGGTCGGCGGGTGCGTTGCTAGTCAAGAAGGTAAACAAATTGTTCATCGAGCGCCTTATGTTGATATCGTTTTTGGCCCACAAACTTTGCATCGCTTACCTGACTTAATTTCTAAACGCAACCAAACAGGTCGCCCTCAAGTTGATATTAGTTTCCCTGAAATTGAAAAATTTGATCACCTTCCCCCAGCTCGCAAGGATGGTGGCTCAGCTTTTATTTCCATCATGGAAGGATGCTCTAAGTATTGCACTTACTGTGTAGTACCCTTCACTAGAGGCGAAGAAGTCTCACGTCCTTTTGAGGATGTTCTGACTGAAGTTTCAGGTTTGGCACTGCAAGGGGTTTGTGAAATCACTCTTTTAGGACAAAATGTAAATGCCTACTTGGGGAAAATGCATAACTCTGATGAAATCGCAGACTTTGCCCTTCTTCTTGAATATATTTCGGACATACCCGGAATCGAAAGAATCCGTTATACCACTAGCCATCCTAAAGAATTTACGCAACGATTAATTGATGCCCACGCCACGTTGCCAAAACTCGTAAACCACCTGCACCTTCCCGTTCAGCATGGCTCTGACCGGATCCTGATGGCAATGAAGCGCGGTTACACAGTCCTTGAATATAAAAGTATTATTAAAAAAATTCGTAAAATTAAGCCCAATATTCCTATTTCAAGTGATTTTATTGTGGGCTTTCCTGGTGAAACTGATGAGGACTTTCAACTATTACTCAAACTTGTCGATGAAATTAAATTTGATAATAGTTACTGCTTTATTTTTAGCGCGCGCCCAGGCACTCCTGCTGCTAATCTTGAAGATACTACACCTAGAGAAGTTAAAGTTAAACGCCTACAGGAGTTAACGGCATTAATCGACGTTAATATTTTGGCAATTAGTCAGAGCATGGTTGGTAATACAGAAAGAGTTATGATCGAAGGTATGGCGCGTGACGGATTAAATCTTCAAGGTAGAACTGAGAATAACCGCGTTGTTAATATCCCCTTACCGCCACATACTTCTGCAAAACGGCTCATTGGTAAAATGGTTCCGGTTCTATTCACAGATGCGTTAGCGCACTCTTTAAAAGGCGAACTCATCATTAGTGATGCTAATTAGGCTGAAATGGCTACTATCAAAACATCAAAACCAACTTCAACTATTAAACTTGAAGTTCAATACGGTACTGATTCCCTAAAAAAACAGTGGTCTGCACGTTTAACAAAACCCAAACTACTGAAGTGGATTCAAGCGGCAGTTCAAAAGCCAACCACCATCACTTTACGAATGGTGGGGCTTGCAGAAAGCAAAAAAATTAATTTTCAATTTCGAGCTAAAGACTATCCAACCAATATCCTAACTTTTGATTCTTCGTTAAATCACGATACTTCAGAAATTATTGAAACTGAACTCTTAATATGTCTACCAATCATTACAAAAGAAGCTAAAGAGCAAGGCAAAGATGTTTTAGCGCATTTTATACATATTCTTATTCATGGATTACTTCATGCCCAAGGATTTGATCATGAGGATGAAGAAGAAGCTGTTGCTATGGAATTTTTAGAAATTTCTATCCTGCAATCTCTCAACATAAGTAACCCTTATGATATCGGGTGAATTGATGTATCCTATGCTCATATGATTGATCCCGAACCGAAAAGTTTATTAGCTCGCCTTACGGATTTTCTTTCCTCAAAACCAGAAGATCCGATAGAAAAAAGACTAGGCTTGATTGCTACACTTCGGGCTGCCCGTATTGAGGGAATTATTGATTCTGATGCGCTGTCAATGATTGAAGGTGTTTTCCAAGTAGGTGAGCTAGATGCAAAGGATATCCTTTTACCTAGGGCACAAATTGACTGGGTAGATATTCAAGATCCGATTGAAAAAATTATTGCTGACGTCATAACTACGGCACACTCTAGATTCCCGGTTTTTGAAGGGAGCAGGGATAACGTCATTGGAATTCTTTTAGCGAAAGATCTTTTACGACATTCTGTTGAAAAAGATTTTGAAATTCGGGATTGGTTACGCCCCGCAGTTTTTATCCCTGCATCAAAACGACTTAGCGTCCTCTTAAAAGATTTTCGAGATAACCGCAATCACCTCGCTGTTGTCGTTGATGAGTATGGTGGAGTAGCTGGAATCATAACAATTGAAGATGTCTTAGAGCAAATTGTTGGCGACATTGAAGATGAACATGATATTGATGATGAAGCTGATAATATCGTCCCGATGGCAGATGATAGATATAGAATTCGAGGTATAACTAGTCTTGAACAAATCAATGAAACTTTTGACAGTGTATTTGCCGATGAGGATATTGACACTATCGCTGGGTTAGTGATTCAAAAGATTGGTAGGGTTCCTAAGCGTGGGGATGTCATTGAAATCCCACCCCTCAAGTTTGAAATTCAACGTGCGGATCCTCGGCAAATTCATATTTTGATTGTTTCAAAAATTCCATTAATCCATCAGGGATAATGCCCTCATGAGCTTGCTATATTCATTTTTTCTTGGTCTGCTTACTGCTGGAATTGCTAATAGCTCAAGTGCTGGTTGGTGGCAACTATTTACCATAGCTCTATTTTGGAGATTACTTCAAAAACACCATTTTCATAGCGCCTCTTTTCAAATGAAGTTGGCATGGTGCTTTGGATTTGGATATTTCGCTCTAGGCCTATGGTGGATCTACATCAGCTTACATGATGTCGGAGGGATGCCTTTATGGATGTCCATCTTAGGTGTATCTTTACTATCTGGCTTTCTTGCCCTTTTTCCTACATTTGCTGTATGGGCTGGAGTTAGACTAAACAGTAATTCTTATTCTGCGCTCACGTGGGCTAGTATTTGGACCTTAGTGGAGTGGTTACGTGGTCATATCCTGACAGGCTTTCCTTGGATTGGTTTTGGAGACACTCAGCTATCTGGTCCTTTTGTAGGCATCATCCCAATCTTTGGCGTTCTAGGAGCCACCTTCTTAGTATTTTGGGGTGCATTTAAGATTGGATCAGCGCCCGAACGTTTATTTTTTCCTCTTTTTTCCCTCGGATTTGCTATTTTCTTGATATCTTTTTTAGAAAATATTTCCTATACACAACCTATTGGAAAACCACTTGAGGTTCGACTAATTCAAGGTAACTTTCCTCAACTCATGCAATATCAGCAAAGTGCATTAGAGGAACAAAATAATTTTTATTTACGTGAGTACCAATCAAAGTCCGCTGATCTAATTATTGGCCCTGAAACAGCCTTTTCTCTTCCAGAAGACCGCCTTCCAGTAGGTTGGGACAAAGACTTAAAAGCTTCTCTTAAGGAAAATCAAACGTATTTAATTACTGGAATGATTGGCGCTGTTGGTGATGAATATTCAAATAGAGCGCGCGCCTACCTACCTAATGGTGAGATTTATGCCTATGACAAATCTCATCTAGTTCCTTTTGGAGAATATATTCCACCTGGTTTCATGTGGTTTGTTAGAGCTATTCAAGCACCAATGACTCATTTTGTTATGGGCGATCTAAATCAACCTCATTTAAAGATAACAAGGTCTAATAACCCAGATGTCTTTGCAGTAATTACGATCTGTTACGAAGATGCCTTCGGTAGCGAATTAGCTAGCCGTATGAGAGAGTCCCCCAACGATGCTAACTTTTTAGTTAATATCACTAATCTAGCCTGGTTCGGTAATACCTCCGCTCCGCTCCAACAACTTCGATTAGCTCAATTACGCTCACTAGAATCTGGATTACCTTCAGTTCGCGCAACGAACACTGGGATTACTGGATTTATAGACGGGAAGGGTAAGGTTCAAACTCAATTACCGGTTTTTGTACAAGAGTCTTTGGTTGGCAACCTACAACCAAGACAAGGTAAAACTCCTTATATCAAATGGGGCGACGCCCCAATACTCCTTTTTTGTATTGCAATCCTCGCTTTTAGAGTAAGAAAAAATCGTACTACAGTTATAGATTCTTATTAAATAGGAATTGACGGGTTAAAATCTTGCATTATGTTGACATTTCAAGAAATCATTCTTAATCTCCAAAACTACTGGAATAAACAGGGGTGCACTTTAATGCAACCTGTTGATCTTGAAGTTGGTGCGGGGACATCTCATACGGCTACCTTTCTTAGAGCTATTGGTCCTGAACCTTGGAAGGCTGCTTATGTTCAGCCTTCACGCAGACCAAAAGATGGTCGATACGGTGATAATCCTAATCGCCTACAACATTACTATCAGTTTCAAGTTGTCTTAAAACCAGCTCCTGAAAATATTTTAGATTTGTACCTTGGATCATTAGCCTCTCTTGGCCTAGACTTAAAAGAAAATGATGTCCGCTTTGTCGAAGATAATTGGGAAAATCCAACCCTAGGTGCATGGGGTCTAGGATGGGAGGTGTGGCTCAATGGTATGGAAGTGACTCAGTTCACTTACTTCCAACAGGTTGGCGGCTTAGATTGCAAGCCCATTTTGGGAGAAATTACCTATGGCATTGAAAGATTAGCCATGTACTTGCAATCCTGTGAAAATATTTACCAGTTGCAATGGTCAGACGGCGTAACTTATGGTGATGTTTACCACCAAAATGAAGTTGAGCAATCCGCGTATAACTTTGAGTATTCAAATGTCGAATTTTTATTTAACCAGTTTTCGAATTATGAATCTGAGGCTAAACGATTAATAACCTTACCCTTGGCATTACCAGCTTATGAAATGGTTTTAAAAGCGGCACATACTTTTAATCTGTTAGATGCTAGAGGTTCTATCTCTGTAACTGAAAGAGCCGCATATATTGGCCGAATCAGAAATCTATCAAGAGCAGTTGCTCAAGCTTATTTTGAGAGCAGAGAAAAGTTAGGCTTCCCAATGGTGCCCAAAAATATTGATTTAGCATAATGACATCCAGTAAACAAAACTCCCTCCTAATTGAGTTACTAACCGAAGAACTTCCACCTAAGTCTCTGAAACTTCTTGGTCAAAATTTTAGTCAGGCAATTTTTGCCAAACTTGTTGAACTGGACTTAGTCAAGGCTGATTCTCAATATAATTCTTACGCAACACCGCGACGACTTGCTGTCTTAATATCAGACGTGCGAGAAGTGGCGCCTGATTTTCAAATGCGGGAGAAATTGTTGCCTGTATCTATTGCCATTGATGCTAATGGACAAGCAACCCCTCCATTAATGAAAAAGCTAAATTCCTTAGGTCAGGGTAATTTTCCGATTGCAGATTTGGAAAAATCTGGAATTGGGAAAAATGAATCTCTTTTCATTAACTTTTCAAAACCAGGTAAAAATATTGCAGATGGGGCACAAATAGCATTAGATTTTAGTCTCACACAATTACCCATCGCTAAAGTGATGAGCTATCAACTGAATTTTGGAACAGATTCTGAAGTTGATGTTTCGTTTGTAAGGCCTGCACATCGATTAGTGGCTCTTTATGGCGCTGACATCCTTCCTATTAAAGCAATGGGCCTATTTGCTGGCAGAATAACTTTAGGCCATCGTTTCTTGTCTAGTGGGGATTTAAATATCTCTAACGCAAGTGACTATGAATTACAGTTAGAAACTACTGGTTATGTCATTCCTAATTTTTCAAAGCGGCTTGAATTAATACAAAACCAACTCAATAGCGCTGCCAATTCTCGTCAAGTTCTTATGCCTCAGGCACTCCTTGAAGAAGTGAACTCATTGGTAGAGTGGCCTCAAGTTTATCAATGTAGCTTTGAAAAAGAATTTTTAGAAGTCCCGCAAGAGTGTCTTATTTTAACAATGCAAACAAATCAAAAATATTTTGCGCTCACTAATCATGAAGGAAAGTTAATTAACCAATTTTTGATTGTTTCAAATATTGAGACAACTCGTCCAGACGCTATTATTTCGGGGAATGAAAGAGTCATTCGACCTCGTTTAGCTGATGCCAAGTTTTTCTATACTCAAGATAAGAAAAGAACATTAGCAAGTCGCGTCAAAGATTTAGAGCAGGTTACTTACCATAACAAACTTGGTAGTCAATACCTAAGGTGCCAACGTGTGAAAGAAATTGCTTCACATATTGCTAATATGGTTCTTGAATTACCCAATCTCAAGTCCGTATCACCCCATTTAGTTGAATACACTTCACGAGCAGCAACTCTTGCGAAGACAGATTTATTAACGGATATGGTGTCCGAATTCCCTGAGCTACAAGGCACCATGGGAACCTACTATGCCTATCATGATGGGGAAGTCGCTGAAGTTGCTGAGGCCTGTTCAGAGCACTATATGCCTAGGTTTGCTGGCGATGATTTACCCAAAACCTATACTGGTACAGTTTTAGCGTTAGCTGATAAGCTAGAAACACACGTTGGCATTTGGAGCATTGGGTTACATCCGACAGGCGAAAAAGATCCTTTTGCATTACGTCGACATGCTCTAGGTATTTGCAGACTATTAATAGAAAAAAACCTATCTCTATCTATTATTGAACTTCTCCAAGTTACACTTTCAAGATTTACTACCCTAGAAATAGACTCCCAATCAATCATTTCAGGAATTCAACAATTCATTTATGATAGATTAAAAACCTACCTTAAAGATTTTGGAGGTAATACCTATTCTACAAATGAGATTGATGCGATTTTATCTTTAGAGCCCTATTTATTGTGCGATTTGCCGGGGAAACTTCATGCGGTTCACCAATTCTCATTACTTCCAGAGTCTGCTGATCTAGCTAATGCAAATAAACGTATTGGCAATATTCTCAAAAAAATATCCGATTTGCCTACAACTCAAGAAGTCAATCTTAATCTACTAATAATCCCTGCAGAAATAAATTTATTTAAAGGTATAGAGAAGATATCTCCTGAGATGACTATCGCTTTTACAGAAAAAAAATTCGAAGACTATCTCTCCTTAATAGCTACTCTTCACTTACCTGTGAACGACTTCTTTGATGAAGTCATGGTCATGGACCCTAATATCGATCTAAGAAATAACCGGATCACTATTTTAAAAAACTTATTTACTCAAATGAATCAAATAGCGGATCTTAGTAAGCTAGCACAATGAAACTAAATTCTAAAAAAATTATTATTCTTGATCGTGATGGTGTTATTAATTACGATAGCGATCAATATATTAAATCTGCAGATGAATGGGAAGCGATCCCAGGAAGCCTTGAGGCGATTTCTCAATTAAACCAAGCTGGCTATCATGTTGTTATTGCCACAAATCAATCTGGCATCGGAAGAAGATTATTTGATGTGGATACCTTAAATGCTATCCATGAAAAAATGCATAAGCAATTGGCTAGATTGGGCGGCGAAATTGCCGCTATATTCTATTGCCCTCATATTGCGGAGGATTTATGTCAATGCAGAAAACCCAAAATTGGTATGTACCTTGAAATCATAAAACGTTTTGATTTAGGTGCATCCCTCAAAGGAGTTCCTATCGTTGGAGATTCATTACGAGACTTAATTGGCGCAGTGACACTAGGCGCTAATCCACATTTAGTTTTGACTGGCAATGGCCTAAAAACAAGATCTTCAGGTGATCTACCACCTTATACCGCAATTCATTCAAATCTTGAAGACTTTGCAAATCACTTCTTAGAAATAGAGTAATGATTTATATTCGCTCTGCATTCTTTTTATCAATTCTTGCTGTCTTTACAATCTTATTTGCCGTCAGTTGCTTACTCTTTTTCCCTTTCTTGTCTCTTATAGTGCGATATAACTACACTAGGTTTTGGAATAAAACAGTCATGCTGATGTTGCGGGTCTTTTGTAATATTCATTACGAAATAAAAGGTCTTGAATATATAACTAAGATGATGAATGAACCCGTTATCCTTCTATCTAAGCACCAATCCGCTTGGGAAACAATTGCTTTTATAGCAATTTTTCCCAAACAATTGTGCTTTGTACTTAAAAAAGAACTTCTCCATATTCCTTTTTTTGGATGGGTCTTAGGAATGTTAGGCATGATCCATATAGATCGTTCAAAGTCTGATAAAGCAGCCTTAATGGTTGCTGAACAGGGACGAAAAAGGCTTGCTGATGGTCGCTGGATTATTATCTACCCCGAAGGGACTCGTATTGCGGTAGGGGAATTTTTGCCCTATAAAAAAGGAGGCTCTCGTTTAGCGGTTGACACTAAGGCTTACATCCTCCCGATTGCGCATAATGCAGGGCACGTTTGGCCTAAAGGCAGTTTTTTAAAATATCCTGGAACCGTCACGGTATCGATTGGTCCGCCGATTTCAACAAAAGATAAAGTAGCTAACATCGTTCATCGTGAAGTAGAGACTTGGATTGAAGCCGAAATGCATCAAATCGATCGAGCTTCTTATTCTGCCGAAGCATTAGCCAAGCGCGTCGCCCAGTCCAAATAATCCTGAATTGGGATGTCCTGCGCACGAAGCCTCAAAACATGGGCATCTAATTGCAGTATGTCACGATAAGGTGCCAAGTTATTTGCCAACACCTTTCTTCGTTGCGAAAAAGCTTGAGCTACAACTTTTTCTAAACTTTCCCATACCTTCTTAGAAATTTCTAATTGCTCCTTTGGGTACATCGACACCATTGCTGAATCAACTCTAGGTGGCGGTGAAAAGGAATTTGGTGGCACATCAAAACAAAGTGAAACATGATAGCGGGTTTGCAACATCACAGATAAACGGCTATATTCGGAATCTCCGGGCTGCGCAACAATTCTTTCTACAACTTCTTTTTGTAACATAAAAACTTGCTCATCCACATACTCAATCGCGCTCATCAAATGGAAAAGGAGTGGTGAAGAAATGTTATAGGGTAAATTTCCGATAATCTTAACCCTACCAGTAGAGCTATCATGCAATTTATTTTTAGCTAAACTACACCAGTCTTGAAAATTAAAGCTAAGTGCATCTGCTTGATGAATCTTTAAATTAGGAAAGTTTTTGCTTTCCCAAAATTTAACTAAATCTCGATCAATTTCTACAACATCCATTTGCCGTAATTCGCCTAATAACGGCAAAGTCATTGCGCCTAAACCCGGTCCAATTTCTATTACTTGATCTTCAAAATCAGGGCGTATTAGAGCAATGATCGATTGGATAATATGGCCATCGACTAAAAAGTGTTGTCCAAATCTTTTGCGCGCTTGGTGTGCCATACTAATGATGCGCTAAGTGCGCGGCTAACTCTAAAGCCTCGTACATACTTTGATAGTTAGCCATATTCTTACCAGAAATTTCTAAGGCAGTCCCATGATCAACTGACGTTCGAATAAATGGTAACCCTAATGTTACGTTTACACCTTTGCCAAAACTTGCAAATTTAAATGGGGCTAGACCTTGGTCATGGTACATCGCCAGAAAAACATCGACTTGATGCAGTTCAAGGGCGTCAAACATTGTGTCTGCTGGATAGGGCCCCATAACTTGGATACCTTTTTTTTGCATCGACTGAATTGCAGGTTGTATGATCTCTATTTCTTCGCGCCCTAAATAACCACCTTCTCCAGCGTGAGGATTTAGGCCTGCCACTTTAATTCGTGGCGTGGTAATCCCAAATTGATGAATAAGATCATCATTGATGATTTGAATACATTTCTCTAATAAATCTTGGGTAATCAATTGAGGCACTTTAATTAATGGATGATGCGTAGTAGCAAGCGCAACTCTTAACATACTTGGCTTACTCTCAAGCCCAAAATTAGCTGTCCCACAAAGCATCATCACAACTAAGGATTGATTAGCTTTATGAGCTAAATACTCAGTATGACCACTAAAAGGAATCCCGCCTGTATTAATATTGCCCTTGTGAATGGGTGCGGTAACCATTGCATGAAATTCTTTTTTGATACAACCACTAACAGCATAGTCTAGAAGTTCAATCACATAGGGTGCATTTTTGGGATTTAGCTTTCCATTGACTGCGGGCTCAGTCAATGAATGATGAATTAGTTCTAAACGCCCTGCTTCAAAGACTGAAGAATCAAAAAGGGATTCATCTCCAAGGATTGAAATTTTAAGATTGGGGTGACTTTTTAAAAATTTAATCGCGGCTTTTACAGCAACTTCAGGTCCAATACCTGCTGGTTCCCCTGAAGTAATTACCAAATGCGTTGACTTAGTCATCAATTTTTATTTGAGGTAATCAGTATAAGGCTCACGTAACTCAATTGTCGCAGTATCTCGCAATTCCATCACCCAATTAATCAAGGCCTGTTGTAACTTAGACTGCCTTAGGTTTGCTCTTGCAATCTCTTTTTGCTGAGATGGATTCAACTCTGTCTCACGATGGTTGATCAGTTGAATCAAATGCCACCCATAGTCAGTTTTAATAGGATCGGATATTTCACCTTTATTTAATTTAGAAATAGCTATTTCCATTTCGGGTGGCAATTGTCCAGGTGATCTCCAACCAATATAACCTCCATTAGGCGCCGTCGTTCCATCTTCTGAATGTTTCTTTGCAATAGATCCAAAATCGATAACTTTGGCGCGGACCTGATCTCTAAAGGTATTTAATCGTCTTAAAACTTCAGATTCTTTTACTTCTGAATTATTCAAAACAAGAAGATGTCGAATTTCATTTTCGGAGATCTTAATCGTTGTTAAACTTTTAGACACATTTTCTGGCGGCTTGCCACCCTTACGATCTAATAATTTAATAATATGAAATCCAGCTGGGGTTTTAATCAGTTTCAAATATACTTGTCCAGGGCTCAAATTTTCAGCTGCATCTACAAAAATCTGAGGCAATCGATCCAGCGTTCTATAGCCTAAGTTTTGCCCATTTAGGCTTGGGTCCTCTTTTGTAACTCTAGATAAAAACTGAAGAAAATCTCTCTCCAAAGTTGCTTGGCTAAGAAATTTTTCACCTTTTTCTTTAGCGAGTTCAACCTCTTGAGCTGTTGCGCCTTCGAGAACTGGGATTAACAGTTGAGCCAAGTTAATGGCTTCAGCTTGGGAGTTCGATCCACCCATTGCTCCTATTAATCTAGATTGCAAATAGTTCTCTACGTCTTCATCCGTAACCTTCACTTTACTATCGACTTCCCTCTCTTTTAGCCGAGCAACAACAACCTCTCGTCTCAAATTTTCTCTGTACAAGGAAAACTTAATACCCCTTGACTCAATATTTTTTTTAAAGTCTTCCGTCGATAATTTAGCCTGGATAGCTTGATTATCAATAATCCCATTAAGCTCAATATCAGGCACCCTCATGCCCCTAGAAGCACCTTCTTGATACATAATCTTTTCATTAACAATTTGGTTCAAGGCTCTTTTTTCTAACTCTAGTTCCGCAGGTAATGGCTGTTTATTTTCGACATATTGGTTCTTAACAAATTTAATTTGCATTTCCAATTCACGTTGGGTAATTACCTCCCTATTGACTACCGCAATAACTCGATCTACATCGTTCGATTGCTTTGCTATTAATGGCTTATCACCCACTGAAACCTCTTTTACTTCAATTTTAGGAATGTCTTGAGAAGTTTGCTGTTTTGCACTTGCCGCCAATGATAGATTTGACAAAAAGCTCACCAAGAAAACTAAAGTGATGCTTTTTATAGAACATGAGTATTGTGGTTTTAAATGTATGTTCATAAATGTTATTAAAGCAACTTTTTTCCTAGTCATTATTAAGTAAAACTTACTCATATACTTCAAAGCGTGAAAGCGGGGTCGGCTTCTGATCTACCGGAATATAACCTGGAATATTCATTTTAATGATATTAATCGGATTATTCCCTACACCTGTTAAACCTTTAAACTCGATTTGAAAGAAAATTTGCGAGGTTGCTATTAGAGAAGGATTAACAAACCGATTAATTGCAACTCTTGCTACCCAGCAATCCTGATCATACTCAATTCCCACTAAAGTATTTAATGTGAGTTGCGATACTTTATCAAAATTCCAACGTCCTATAGCATAAACCGACTTTGTAATCGGCCATTGCCCAGAAACCTCATATTGATATATTGTTGTATCTAATATATTAGGATCAAAGTTATAGCGATAGCTAAAATTCAACATTTTCCTTGGTGCAGGCCTCCAACTGGCGGTAATAGCTTCTTGAACTGATCTTTGAAGGTTTGTATTGTATTGCTCAGCATAATCCAAATTGATATTACCCGCTAAGCGTGTGGACATTCCAAAAAGCAAGTCTGAATAAGAAGGTACCGCTGTCTGGTTACCATATAAACCAACTTGTTGGCCAGATAAGTCAAGGCGTTGAGCAACTACGAAGCGAACTCGCTCAATACCTGTATCCGCATCAAGTAATCGAGATGTAACACCCGTTGTAATCTTATTGCTATCAGCTATTCGGTCATTTCCAACAAAAGTATTCTCAGAAAAAATCTGGGCAATTCCAAAGCCCATTGACCCTGTATCAAATAGTGGAATTTGGCTTTGGTCTACATACGGTGTATACACATAATATATTCTGGGCTCAAATGTCATTAACATATTACGGCCAAAAATAGGCTTCATTTCATTGGCTGCCCTCTCAAAAAATAAGCCTGCATCTAAACTTGTAGTTGGCAATACAAAGCTTTGAGATAGAGCTGAGTAGTTTGAATTAGGCTCTAAGTTATAACTGTTTGCCCTAAGTGTGATTTTAGGGGTAATGTAATATCCAGGCGTTAGCAACAGTGGATAAGTCAAACTGGTTTTTATAAATTCCCTCTCAGCAGCTTGGTAACCTCTATTTGGTATGGCCGCACCTGGGGCATCCAGAGGTCCACTATAAGTAAAGCGAGTAAAGTTCCCCATAAAAGATAGATCTGACCCATGCCAATTCATATTACGATAAGAGGCATTGAGAGATGGCTCAATATCATATGGCGGTAGAACAAGGTTCAGTGGGTCTGGTTGTAAGGTCTGATATTTAACGACACGGGTTAAAAAATTCCAGCCTTGATAACCATAATTCACACCAGCTTCTTGCGTAAGTTGACGTGAAACTGCTGCTTGTCCAACTGTGCGCGTTAAATCATCCGCATAAAAATCATCCGAAACACGATTGATGTTGGCGTAAGCAATTACCCCTGGCGCAACCGCCTGGACATGTCGCCAACTATATTCCCAGCGATTTGTCTGTAAAATAGCATCGTTCGGAAGGAACTCAGCCTGAAATACTCCGGAAGAAGTTGGCTCAAGGTATCGATATTCACCCCCCAATTGCTCCCCTCGCAGAGATAAATATCTTGAATAAATGGTTAAATCACGATTTGGTGCAATATTCAAATAGTAGGGCGTTGTAATGTCAACGCCATTATTTGAGGTAAGTCCAATAGTTGGGGCAAGTAATCCGGACCTTCTCTCCCCGGAAAGAGGAAAGGAAAAATAAGGCATATAAAATACTGGCACATTAAAGAAATGCAGGGTGCCATTTTTGCCACTTATATCATTTTCAGCCTGATCGCTCAACATTTCACTTGATGAGAAATACCAATCCAAATGCCCTGGCTCACAGGTTGAATAGCTTGGTTTAGAGAATAAAGTCTGATCTTCGTTCAAGAAATCAGCTCTTTCAGCTTTGCCAGAGCTTCTTGCTGTTTTTAGCTCGTAGTTAGGCTTCTCAATCCAGCCTTGCTTAGTATCCAGCTTAAGTTTTCCGCGTGGCCCCTTAAATAAAGTCGAACTATTGCTATAGAGGGCATTACCTTCAACATCCGCAATATCTGTATCTAGGTCATAATTGATTTGATCACCCTTGACTACCGTGCCATTTTTACGAATCTCAGCCTTCCCAATCAGATTCATTGTTCTATCGTTTACGCCTTCAACCTTTTGAGCAGATGTGAATATCAAAGCTTTATCATCTTGTAAATCGCCTCTAACTTGTAATTGATCGTCTAGCTTTAAAGGAAGTCCTTGTTGATCAGATGATTCAATTGCTAAAGCAGGAATTTGAATGCAGCATGCAATAATTAAATAGATCGCTTTACACCCTGAAAAAAGAGGATGTGCTGATATATGGGGGTGAAAAAGGCGAAATTTTGACATTGAATTCTCAGACCCTTTTATTATACGAATCATTATGCAAGATATCCGTTTAGAACAAATTAGGTTTTGGTTAAAAAGTCTTCCAAAAGACCTCCAATTAATCCCCGAAACCCTAGAATCAGCCTCTAGCGATGCAAGTTTTAGGCGCTATTTTCGCTTGCAATCCAGACACAGCGAGCATTCAAGCTTGATCGTCATGGATGCGCCACCCGAAAAGGAAAATATCCTACCATTTATTCAAGTGGCTGAACTATGTTCTGAAGCCGGCATCCTTGTTCCAAAAATAGTTCACCAAAACCAGGAATCTGGCTTTTTATTGCTTACCGATTTGGGAAAATCGACTTATCTATCAATTCTGACCCCCCAAAATGCCCCTAGTCTTTATAAAGATGCTGCCAATTCCTTAATTAAAATGCAATTGTCCAGCACTGAGAATCGTTTACCTGTTTACGATCTTCTTCTTTTACAAAAAGAATTGGATCTTTTTCCAGAGTGGTTTTTAAATAAACATCTCGGCTACTCTTTAAACTCAAAAGAGAATGACTCACTCAAGCAAGTGTTTAAAATACTCCTTGAAAATATTTCTGCTCAGCCAAAGGTTTATGTCCATCGCGATTTTCATTCGCGTAATTTAATGCATACTGAAAAAAATAATCCAGGAATTTTAGACTTTCAAGATGCTGTATTTGGCCCAATTACCTATGATTTGGCATCACTCTTAAGAGATGCATATATTGAGTGGGATGAGGAAACTCAATTAGATTATGTAGTCCGATATTGGGAAAGCGCTCGAAAGGTTGGTCTTCCCGTAAGAGCCGACTTCTCTGAGTTTTATAAGGATTTTGAATGGATGGGTTTACAGCGACATTTAAAAGTCTTAGGTATCTTTGCACGCCTTTATCACCGCGACGGTAAACCCAGTTACGTCAATGATTTACCCTTGGTTTTAAAATACACCCGTAAGGTTGCCGAGCGCTACTCTGCTTTTAAACCTTTAGTCCGCATCTTAGACTCGGCCCAACATATTCAAAGACCTGAAGGTTTTACTTTTTAATGGTACCAACAAAAACTTTCAACGATTTACCTGCGATGATCTTGGCTGCTGGAAGAGGGGAGCGGATGCGCCCACTTACCGATGTTCTACCAAAACCGTTATTACAAGTCCGTGGGAAAGCCCTTCTTGATTACCACTTAGAGGGAATGAAGAATGCAGGCTTTAAACAAATCGTGGTTAATCACTCATGGTTAGGAGAGAAGATTGTTGCCCATGTCGATGGCGGGTCTCGATTTGGTATGAATATCAGTTGTTCGTCTGAACCAAGCCCCCTTGAAACAGCTGGTGGTATCAAAAATGCATTAGGTCTTTTAAATCCATTAGATTATTTTTTCGTTATTAATGGAGATACTTTCGTCCCAGATTTTCCGTTTCAAAAAATAGCGCCGTTAGTCGAATTTTTAAGAAAAAGTAGTCCGTCTATTTCGGCTTACTTATTTATGACCGCCAATCCAGAACATCATCTCTTGGGTGATTTTTATTTAAGAAATGGCCTAATAAGCACAGATAATCAGCGTGATCAAGAAAATATTCCTGACCAAAAGAAACTAACTTTTTCAGGTGCCGGCATTTACCATAAAAGTATGTTTAAATCATTAGAACTCGACAGTAAGTATGCTTTAGCACCTTTACTCAAGAATGAAATGTCAAAACAATTAGTACTAGGGGAGTTTCTTAATTGCCAATGGCATGACGTAGGAACCCCCCAAAGATTAGAAAGTTTAAATCAAAGATGACCTCCATTAAACTGCCCAATTTAGAAGCGTTTATTACTAGGCGTAATTCACTGATTCAACACATTCGAACAACTTCTGGCTCAGGTGTTGTTGTATTAAACACGGCTAAGGAAGTGTTTAGAAGTAGGGATAGCGACTATCCCTATCGGCACGATAGTGATTTCTATTACATGACTGGCTTTTGTGAACCACAATCCTATTTGGTGTTGCAAGTCACCCCCACCTCAAGCACTTCAATTATTTTTTGTAGACCTAAAGATTTAGAACGTGAAATTTGGGATGGACTTCGACTTGGGCCAGAATTAGCTACTCAGTACCTAGGTGTCGATCAAGCTTTTTCAGTTGAAGAATTGAACGCAATGATGCCGGATCTTCTCAAAAATCAAACTCATATTTATTCTAGGCTAGCTATCAGTTCTGATATGGATGCATTATTACGTGAGTGGCTTAATTCACTTCGCGCTAAAGCAAGATTGGGCATTAAAGTTCCTCAACATTTTCATGATATTGAACCTTTAATTCATGAAATGCGACTTACCAAAGATGCCATCGAAATTAGTTTGATGCGAAAAGCTGGAAAAATTGCAGCTAATGGTCATATTCGAGCAATGCAAACCAGCCGCCCTGGGCTTAGAGAATATCATTTAGAAGCTGAACTACTATACGAATTTAGAAGAAATGGTGCCCAAAGTGTTGCCTATAACAGTATCGTTGCTACTGGGCAGAATGCCTGCATTCTTCATTACAAAGCAAGTGATGCTGAATTAAAAAATGGCGACTTATGCCTTATTGATGCTGGATGTGAATTAGATAGCTATGCTTCAGATATTACGAGAACATTTCCAGTTAACGGTAAATTTACTACCCCACAAAAAGAAGTTTATGAGATTGTTTTGGCAGCTCAGCAAGAAGCTATTCGTCATTCGATTTTAGGTAATGAATTCCAAAAACCTCATGAAAAGGCATTAGAAATTTTGGTGGCCGGCTTATTTGATTTAAAGATCCTAAATCAGGCGACTCATGGCACAGTCGCTAATGCAATAGAAAACAAATCATACCAACCTTACTATATGCATCGCACAAGTCATTGGCTTGGTATTGATGTCCACGATGTGGGCTCATATCGGGAACCCATGAGTAGCGATGATAGCTCGCGCATCCTTAGAGAAGGAATGATTCTTACAGTAGAACCCGGTCTCTACTTTAGACCATCACCTGAGGTTCCAGAAAAGTACTGGAATATCGGTATTCGAATTGAGGACGATGTACTTGTAAGCTCGAAGGGAAACGAAATATTATCGAGTGATGCCCCTGTTGCCATAAATGATATCGAAGGTTTGATGTCATCATCTGGAAATTGAATGTCCAAAACCTATGACATCGTTATCCAAGGAGCCGGTCCTGTAGGTCTAGCATGTGCAGGCTGGCTTTTACAAAGTAATCCACATTTACATTTATTGCTTCTCGATAAGAATCCTTCAGATACTCAAAAGATTTCAAATATCGATCAACGCGGCATTGCCATTTCAGAAGGTTCAAAGCTATTACTTGAAACTCTCCTAGCTTGGCCGCAAAACTCTCCAGCAATTCATCAAGTTAATATTTCACAAAAATCAGCATTTGGACGTGCCACGATGACACGAAACGAAATTGGTCAGGACGCACTCGGATATGTTGTTAGATATTCTGATATTTACTTATCCTTACGCCATAGTCTTGAGCGTGCAAAAGTAAACTACAAAAATTTTGACTGGCAATTTAATGCCGAGATTAAAAATATATATCCGCATATGTCTCTTGAAACCTGCCTCATTCATGCCGAAGGTGGTTTGTTTCAAGAACAAATTGCTAATGATCAACATCATGATTATGCTCAAACAGCATTGGTTGGTTGGATAGAGGCGCCTGATGCTCCAAAAAATCAAGCATGGGAACGCTTTACTTCCGAAGGGCCATTAGCATTATTACCGCACCACAAGGGACCAGGTCATTTAAATATGGTTTGGTGTGCAAAGCCACATACCAATTTGTTTCGCATGGGCTTGCCCGCAATTGAGCTAATGGCAGAGCTTCAAAAAGCCATAGGATCACGTATAGGAAAAATCACACAAATTCACGATTTAAGGACTTATCCATTAGGGCTTAACGTTAGAACACAAATTGTAAAAGACAATGAGGTATGGATTGGAAATGCTGCGCAAACACTCCATCCTGTTGCAGGCCAAGGGCTTAATTTGGGATTAAGGGATGCTGCAACACTTTCTGGCTGTTTAACCCCCCTTGTCAATGAACCTAAAGAACTGAGACAAGTTTCTCTAAATCTAGCGCTTCAAAAATATGCCACTTTGCGTCAATCAGATAGAAAAACGACAATAGGAATGACTGACTTCATGGCAAGAGTCTTTGCCACTAACTTAAAACCTGTTGTATTTTTCCGAGGAATCGCTTTATCTAGTTTGGAATGGTTACCTCCCATTAAAAAAGCCCTTGCTCGACAAATGATGTTTGGGCAGCGATAACAAACTGCTTAAATATTAAGCAGAATGGCATAATTGTGCTACAGTTTAATTCCTTCGTCTTTAGCGTATTTCACTAAGTTCTCATTATTTTGCAAATTGGTCATCTCACCCTTCCAAATAATTTATTTGTAGCCCCTATGGCTGGAGTTACGGATAGGCCATTTAGGCAACTATGTAAACAAATGGGCGCAGGGTATGCGGTTTCAGAAATGATTGCTTCTAACTCTCTTTTGTGGAATAGTCAAAAATCATTACTCCGTGCTAACCATGAAGGTGAAATTGAGCCAATCTCTGTGCAAATAGCAGGGGCTGATCCAAGCATGATGGCCCAAGCTGCCCTATTGAATATAGAACGTGGGGCACAAATCATCGATATCAATATGGGTTGTCCAGCAAAGAAAGTCTGTAATGTTGCCGCTGGCTCAGCCTTACTTCAAAATGAACCCTTAGTCGAACAAATCCTAACGTCAGTAGTAAATGCTGTTAATCAGAGTTATCCTTTGGTACCTGTCACTTTAAAAATTCGGACTGGCTGGGATCGCGATCATAAGAATGCTCTTAATATTCTCAAAATTGCGGAAAACTCAGGAATCTCCATGCTGACTATTCATGGCCGAACTAAAGCTGATCTGTATTTAGGTCAAGCTGAATATGAAACAATTGCCTGTGTTAAATCCGTTGCTAAAATTCCAATCGTCGCGAATGGCGATATAGACACCCCACAAAAAGCCCTCGAGGTACTTGAATATACAAAAGCAGATGCGTTAATGATTGGCCGGGCAGCTCAAGGACGTCCCTGGATCTTTAGAGAAATAAATCACTTCCTCAATACCGGGGAACTACTCGATGCCCCAGAAGTCAATGAAATTTCTAAAATTCTTCAGTCTCACCTCCTAGATCACTACGATTTTTATGGTGAATATACAGGTCTTAGAAAAGCCCGCAAACACATCGGCTGGTACATTAAAGGTTTAAAAAATTCTCAACATTTTAAACAACATTTGAACACTTTAGAGACTTGCCAAGAACAAATCTGCGCTGTTAGAAATTATTTTTCTGAATTAGCGAGCCTCTCAAATCGCCTTGAATATCTCGAGGCTGCTTGATCATGCCTCAATCAATGTCAAAAAAACATCCTGTTACTTTAGTTTTAGAAGAACATCTTCAAAGATATCTTGACGACTTGGGAGATATTCCTCCAACCAATGTTTATGATATGGTCCTGTCATCTATAGAGAAACCAATGCTTGAAGTTATTATGCGACATGCGCAAGATAATCAATCATTGGCAGCTGAATATCTTGGACTGAATCGTAATACGCTTCGTAAAAAGCTCATTGAATACGGCTTACTTATTTCCAAATAGTTATTATCCTTAGGGCACTCTATGATTCAAACTGCACTTATATCGGTCTCTGATAAATCCGGAATTATTCCTTTTGCAACATCCCTACATCATTTGGGAATAAAACTAATTTCTACAGGCGGCACTGCAAAACTATTAACTGAATCTGGATTGCCAGTGATAGAGGTTTCAGAAATTACAGGTTTTCCTGAAATGCTCGATGGTCGAGTCAAAACGCTGCATCCCATGGTTCACGGCGGACTTCTTGCAAGACGCGACAATCCTGATCACCTAAAGGCTTTAAAAGATCACGGGATAGAAACAATTGATATGCTTGTTATCAATCTTTATCCTTTTGAAAAAACGATCTCTCAACCTATCTGTTCATTTGAAGACGCCATTGAGAACATCGATATTGGTGGACCAGCGATGCTCCGAGCTGCTGCAAAAAATCATCAAGATGTTACTGTCTTAATCTCTCCAGAAGACTATGCTCCAGTTTTAAAAGAAATGACTGAGAATTCTTTAAAGGTTTCTTTCAATACCAATTTTAAATTGGCGACTAAAGTTTTTTCTCATACAGCACAATATGATGGCCTGATTGCAAATTACCTTACATCTCTGAACGATGAACGGCAGCACGTCAGTCGTAGTCTCTTTCCTCATTCTTTAAATTTATCCTTTGATCGTGTACAAGAACTTCGCTACGGTGAGAACCCCCATCAATCTGCAGCTTTTTATCGGGATATATGCATTACTCCAGGTTCACTTGCAAATTACCGTCAACTTCAGGGTAAAGAACTGTCTTTCAATAATATTGCTGATGCTGATGCTGCCTGGGAATGTGTCAAAAGCTTCGGAAATACTTTAACGAGTGGTCATGCTGCTTGCGTTATTGTCAAACATGCAAACCCCTGTGGTGTCGCTATTGGCTCTTCACCCCTTGAGGCTTATCAAAAGGCATTTAAAACGGATCCTACCTCTGCCTTCGGCGGTATCATCGCTTTTAACCGAGAATGTGATTTAGCAACTGCAACCGCCGTTTCTAAACAATTTGTTGAAGTTGTTATTGCACCTAGCTTCAGTAGCGAAGCTTTATTTTTGTTTAATGCGAAACAAAATGTTCGCGTACTTGAAATTGATCTTAGTGATGCACATCATAAGTTAGATCTGAAACGCGTTGGTGGAGGAATTCTAGTTCAAACACCTGATCTTAGAAATCTCGATATAAGCGAATTAAAAACAGTTACAAAAAAACAACCTACGCCTACAGAACTTGAAGAATTACTTTTTGCTTGGCGTGTTGCTAAATTTGTTAAATCAAATGCAATTGTCTTTTGCTCAAATGGTATGACTCTAGGAGTTGGGGCCGGTCAAATGAGTCGAATAGATTCAGCAAAAATAGCAGGCATTAAAGCTGAGAATGCGGGATTATCTTTAAAAGGTTCTGTCGTTGCAAGTGATGCATTTTTTCCTTTTCGGGATGGTTTAGATGTTATCGTCGCAGCTGGTGCAACTTGTGTAATCCAACCCGGAGGAAGTATGCGGGATGACGAAGTAGTAAAGGCAGCAGATGAACATAACATTGTGATGGTTTATACAGGAATTCGCCACTTTAGGCACTGATACCCTATGCGTATTTTAGGAATTGACCCAGGAATTAGAATTACAGGCTTCGGCGTCATTGAGTTTTCAGGACAACGTCTAAAGTATGTGGCCTCTGGGACCGTAGAGACTTCTTCTTCAACAAATTCTATTCCCGAACGATTGGGTATTTTATTTAATGGCATTTCTGAAGTGATTGACACTTACCACCCGGACTCTGCTGCTATAGAACAGGTTTTTCTGAATGTAAATCCTAAATCCACGCTAATTTTAGGGCAAGCACGTGGAGCAGCAATTACAGCCTTAGTAAATAAAAATTTAGACGTTTCAGAATTTAGTGCTCTTGAAATCAAAAAAGCAATCGTTGGCACTGGAAGAGCAAGCAAGCCGCAAGTACAAGAAATGGTTCGACGACTCTTAAATCTTCAACATATACTGGGGCCAGATGCCTCCGATGCTCTGGGTGTTGCAATTTGTACTGCTCACCGTAGTCATATCAAAAATCAACTCTCTAAATCTTTAGCACTTCACTCAAGGAGTAAATTATGATTGGTAGAATTCAAGGCACACTTCTGCTCAAAAATCCCCCAAGAGTTTTAGTCGATTGTCATGGTGTGGGCTATGAAATTGATGTGCCGATGAGTACCCTTTATCAATTACCTGAAACTGGACAACAAATTACTCTGCTGACGCACTTTGTGGTGCGTGAAGATGTCCAACAATTATTTGGCTTTGCTAGTGAAAATGAAAGATCCGCTTTTAGAGCCTTAATTAAAATCAGCGGTGTTGGAGCTAGGACAGCTCTTGCCATCCTATCAGGGATGACGATTCAAGAGCTATCTCAAGCCGTCACACTCCAAGAGTCAGGGCGACTCACAAAAATCCCTGGCATTGGCAACAAAACTGCTGAACGCCTTTTACTTGAATTAAAAGGTAAATTTGGTGTAGATCTACCAAATGCCTCCGGGACATCCGTTAACCATTCAAACTCTAATGAGATTTTGCAGGCTTTATTAGCGCTTGGGTATTCCGATAAAGAGGCAACCATTGCACTCAAACAAGTTTCAGAAGGGTCATCTGTTTCTGATGGTATTAGACAAGCCTTAAAAGCCCTATCCAAGTCTTAGCTTTTTGAATCTATACTATAGATATGTCCATTCATACAGATCCTGTCGAACCATCCTCTTCCTTTAATGTCGATAAAGATAATAGACTTATTAATGCGGATGTCGTTGAAACAGAGAGTTTTATTGATCGTGCCTTAAGGCCTAAGCAACTTGAGGAGTACATCGGACAAACTAAAATTCGTGAACAACTCGAGATATTTATATCAGCTGCAAAAAATCGCTCCGAAGCGTTGGATCATGTTCTCTTATTTGGTCCTCCAGGACTCGGTAAAACCACCCTTGCTCATATTATTGCCAAAGAACTTGGTGTTAACCTTCGCCAAACAAGTGGTCCAGTTTTAGATAGGCCTGGTGACCTTGCTGCTTTGCTTACAAATTTAGAAGAAAATGATGTTCTATTTATTGACGAAATTCATCGTTTGTCTCCTGTTGTTGAAGAAATTCTTTACCCAGCACTTGAAGACTACAGTCTCGACATCATGATTGGAGATGGTCCAGCTGCTCGAAGTGTCAAATTAGATTTAAAGCCTTTTACTTTAATAGGCGCAACAACTCGTGCAGGAATGTTAACTAATCCGCTTCGTGATCGGTTTGGGATTGTTTCTAGACTTGAGTTTTATACTGAAAAAGAACTATCTCAAATTGTTGAGCGCTCTGCAAATCTTCTTAATGCCCAGATTGCTCCTGATGGAGCAAATGAAATAGCAAAAAGAGCGCGCGGAACACCAAGAATTGCAAATCGACTCTTACGAAGAGTCAGGGATTATGCCGAAGTTAAAACGAATGGGATTATTTCAGCAAAAACAGCTGATGCTGCATTAAAGATGTTAGATGTTGATCCCGTAGGCTTTGATGTTATGGATCGAAAATTACTTGAAGCTATCTTGCTTAAGTTCTCTGGAGGTCCTGTTGGGGTTGATAATCTTGCCTCTGCAATTGGTGAAGAAAGAGATACTATTGAGGATGTGATTGAACCTTATTTAATTCAACAGGGTTACTTACAAAGAACTGCACGGGGACGAATTGCAACGCGTCTAGCCTATGAACACTTTGGACTAATCCCTCCGAATATTAATTCTTTAGATTTGTAATCTCTACCCTAAGATTTTTTACTCTGATAAGAATTGTCTATCTCATCTAGTGCATTGATGTCTTGTAAGTGAGACAAATCGCCCCATTTGATGATTGAAAATTTTTCCCCATCAAAGTTTAAAAGATTTAAGCTTGTATTTTTCATTTCAACTCGGTGAGGATCTTCAATTGATAGGCTTGAGGCAGCCCTATATAAACAGTCTAGAACCCCACCATGGGCAACAATCAAGATTCTTTTACCTAAATGCGTCAGTGCAATTCTAGAAACACCTACTACAACACGATTAAAAAATTCTCTTAATGACTCACCGCCCTTAGGCTGAAAATCAACTTGCCGACTATGCCAAGCACGATGATTGTCAGGCATAGATTTTTCAATTTCACCAAATGTCATGCCCTGAATTTCTCCATAACATCGTTCTCTGATACTTTGATCAATAAACGTTGGCACATCATGGTGTTGAATAATTTCTTGAGTTGTATCAACGGCGCGACTTAAATCACTAGAATACGCAACTTCAATTTTTTCACTAGCTAGGGCCTTGCCAAGCAATTGTGCCTGCTTTCTTCCTAGGTCATTTAAACCAATATCTAAATGTCCTTGCAGTCGCTTAAGACGATTCCAGTCAGTTTCACCGTGTCTTACTAATAAAATCTCAGCCATCTAACAATCTATCTCTCTATTTTTACTTTTGCAAAACGTCGTTTTCCAACTTGGACAACGTATTCTCCTACATCAAGCTTTAAACCTTTGTCTGATATGGACTCGCCATTTACCCTAACGCCATGTTGCTCAATATTTCTATTTGCATCAGTAGTTGATTGCACCAGGTTGGCTTGTTTTAAGACTTGGCTAATACCTAATGGAGCTCCTGTTAATGAAACCTCTGGGATGTCATCGGGCACACCGCCCTTTGCTCGTAAATTAAAATCCTCTAAGGCATTGCTAGCATCAGTCTTTGAATGAAAACGCGTTACGATTTCCTGACCCAGAGCTACCTTGACATCTCGTGGATTTAAACCCTCTTCTACCTGCTTCTTCAGGTTTTCAATTTCTTTAACTGGTTTAAAAGATAAGAGTGTGTAGTAATTCCACATCAATTCATCTGAAACACGCATAATCTTAGAAAACATTTCATTAGGTACCTCACTGATACCGATGTAGTTTCCTTTAGATTTACTCATTTTTTCAACACCATCTAAACCCACCAATAATGGCATTGTCAAAATACATTGTGGCTCTTGACCAAATTCTTTTTGTAATTCTCTACCTACTAACAAATTAAATTTCTGATCCGTTCCACCAAGCTCCAAATCACTTTTAAGTGCGACTGAATCATACCCTTGCATTAAAGGATATAAAAATTCATGAACTGAAATTGGAATTCCACCACGATACCTTTTAGTAAAGTCATCTCGCTCAAGCATCCTAGCAACAGTATATTTAGAAGCTAGCTGAATCATTCCTACTGCACCTAAAGCTTCACACCACTCTGAGTTATACCTGATCTCTGTTTTCTCGGGATCAAGAACTAGGCTTGCTTGTTTATAGTATGTCGTTGCATTCTGTGCAATATCTTCTCGTGTTAAAGGTGGCCTCGTGTTATTTCTACCACTGGGATCTCCAATCATGCTCGTAAAATCACCAATTAAAAATATGACCGTATGCCCAATGTCTTGCAACTGCCTCAGTTTATTTAAAACTACGGTATGTCCTAAATGAATATCAGGTGCTGTTGGATCTAGTCCTAATTTAATTCTTAACGGCGTTTTGGTTGCTTCACTTCTAGAGAGTTTATAGACCCACTCACTTTCAACGAGGAGCTCTTCGCAACCCCTTTTAGTTTGTAAAAGGGCTGCTTCAACCTCGGGAGTAATAGGATACTTCGCCAAGTTTGTGGATAATGGGTTTAAAGTTTTTTCGTTAGGTTTTTGACTTGTCATACTATGTTACAAATGAATGGTAGTTTTTATGATTCCTGTTATTGTCGCATTCTTATAAACCTTTTTCTAATTTTTAAACATGGTAGATCCTACAGCCCCAATATCCCTCGATACACAGTTTCATATTGGAATTATGTCTGGGACCAGCATGGACGGGATTGACGGCGTCATTTGTGAGTTTAATAAGTCTGGCAAACCTATCTTAATTTGCCATAACTCAATAGAAATCAGCTCAAGTCTAAAAAGCCAACTCATGTCTCTTCAACATCATGGTACAAATGAGTTACACCGCGAAGCATTGGCCGCTAATGACTTAGCTAAGCATTATGCAAGACTCGTGCATTCACTCCTGGACCAGAGTGGTATGAAAGCCTCCCAAATTAAAGCCATAGGTGCTCATGGACAAACGATCCGACATCAACCACAACTCCATGATGAAACCGGCTATACAATTCAATCTTTGAACCCCTCATTGTTAGCAGAGCTAACAATGATTGATGTGGTGGCTGATTTTAGGTCTAGGGATATTGCAGCAAAAGGTCAAGGTGCGCCACTCGTTCCAAGCTTTCATGCTTTCCAATTTTCATCTCCAACCAAGAGAGCTATTTTGAATCTTGGTGGTATCGCCAATCTCACTCTTCTTGATCCTACTCAACCAATTCTTGGATTTGATACTGGCCCAGGTAATGTTTTATTAGATATGTGGATTTTACAATCCTTAAATCTACCTTTTGATAATAAAGGCGAATGGGCTCAGTCTGGAAAGCTTATTAAACCTTTACTCAAACAATTACTTCAGGAGCCATTTTTTTCTATGAGGCCCCCCAAAAGTACTGGTAGAGATTTGTTTAATGAGATGTGGCTTTCTCCACAGCTAACACCTTTCCTTAGCTCTGAAACTCCTCATGATATTCAAGCCACGCTATTAGCATTAACTGTCGAGTCCATCATTAATGACCTAAAAATTTATTTCAAAGACTGTACTGAGCTTATTGTTTGTGGGGGTGGCGTTCAAAATACTTATCTCATTTCAACGATGGCTAAACGCCTAACCGAGGAACTGCCAAGGGTTAAGCTTAGTAGCTCAGATATTTTTGGGGTTCACCCCCAAACAGTGGAGGCTATGGCTTTTGCTTGGCTATCTTGGTCTTTTTTTGCAAAACACGCAGCCAATATCCCTGAAGTAACTGGCGCTTTGGGCCCAAGAATTCTTGGCGCCCACTATCCTAATTAAGTTTTTAGGCTGAGAAAGAGGATCCGCAACCACATGTTGTAGTTGCATTTGGATTCTTAATGACAAATTGAGAACCGTTGATATCTTCTTTGTAATCAATTTCTGCACCGACTAAGTATTGAAAACTCATGGAATCTACTAACAGCACAACTCCATTTTTTTCAAACTCAGTATCATCTTCATTAACTTCTTCATCAAAAGTAAATCCATACTGAAAACCTGAACATCCACCACCCTGAACAAATACACGTAATTTCAGGCTTGCATTACCTTCTTCAGCAATTAAGTCTGCAACTTTAGCTGCAGCACTATCAGTAAAAATAATAGGTACTGGTGGTTCCTGTAAATTTTCAGTTGCTTGTTGAGTCGCACTCATAGATTTTTCCTTGTTTCAGTTCTCTTATTCTAGGCCGAATTGATAATCAATGCTACTTATCCACCAATGCCCCTTATGGTAGTAGGGCGACTTGATTTAAGCCCATATCCTCTGGAAACCCAAACATTAAGTTCATACACTGGATCCCTTGGCCTGAGGCCCCTTTAACCAAATTATCTTCCACCACTAAAATAATTAGGGTATCTCCACCTTCGGGGCGATGAATAGCTATCCTAAGATTATTACTTCCTCTGACGGAACGTGTTTCAGGATGGCTTCCAGCAGGCATAACATCTACAAAACGCTCATCTTTATAAAAGTTCTCAAAAAGCTCCTGATAGTCGATGCTCATGCCTTCGGGCAATATTCTTGCGTATAAGGTGGAATGAATACCCCGAATCATTGGGGTCAAATGCGGCACAAAAGTTAAACCTACATCATCATGCCCAGCTATGGCTTTAAGGCCTTGAACAATCTCTGGTAAATGCCGATGCCCCTTGACACTATAAGCTTTAAAGTTATCACCGGCTTCTGCCAAAAGTGTACCCACTTCAGCCTTTCTTCCAGCCCCTGATACGCCTGACTTAGAGTCTGAAATCAAGTGCTGGGTATCTACAATTCTTTTGCCCTGGGTGAATTTAGGCGACAACAGCGGTGCAAAGCCAAGTTGTACAGAAGTGGGGTAACAGCCAGCTAAGCCTACAACCTGAGCCTTTTTAATGGCCTCACGGTTGATCTCAGCTAGTCCATAGACAGCCTGTGCCAAAATTTCAGGACAGCTGTGTGTCATGCCATACCATTTTTCAAATACATGAGTATCTTTAAGGCGAAAATCTGCAGCTAAGTCTAAAACTCTGACCCCAGATTTCAATAACTCCGGAGTTTGTGCCATAGCAACTCCATGAGGTGTTGCAAAAAATACAGCATCACACTTATTTAAGTGAGCCTGCTCAGGAGTGCAAAATGCCAAATCTAAATGTCCTCTTAATGATGGAAACATTTCAGACACTTGCATGCCCGCCTCTTTCCTAGACGTAATTGCGCTAATTTCTACCTGAGGGTGTTGGACAAGCATTCTTAAAAGCTCAACGCCCGTATACCCCGTACCTCCAACAATCCCGACCTTGATCATTTCGACTCCATCATTTTGAATGTCTAATAGTACCCATCTTCTTTAAAAGATCCAAATTAAAAAACCGTGTAGGTTTTCACCAACACGGTTTTTTTGATAAAACAACAAAAAATGTTAGCGTTTACTAAACTGTTTACGGCGACGAGCGCCGCGTAAACCGACTTTTTTACGCTCAACTTCTCTTGCATCACGTGTAACAAAACCTGCTTTAGATAAAGTAGGTTTTAACGCATTGTCATAATCAATCAAGGCACGAGTAACGCCATGACGCACAGCACCAGCTTGTCCTGTCTCACCACCACCACTAACATTAACTTTTATATCAAAAGTCTCTGCGTGATTAGTTAGCAACAAAGGTTGGCGTGCAATCATTCTCGAAGTTTCACGAGAAAAATATTCGTCAATTGGCTTTCCATTAACAATAATATCGCCCTTGCCCGATTTGATAAAGACTCGTGCTACAGAGCTTTTACGGCGACCGGTTCCATAATTCCAATTTCCAATCATCACCGCTCCTTAAATTTCTAAAACGCTAGGCTGTTGGGCCGCGTGTGGATGGCTTTCGTCGCCATAAACTTTAAGCTTCTTGATCATTGCGTAGCCTAATGGTCCTTTTGGCAACATCCCTTTTACGGCTTTCTCTAATGCACGACCAGGAAACTTGGCTTGCATTTTATCGAAATTTGTTTCGTATATGCCGCCAGGATATCCACTATGTCGGTAATAAATTTTTTGCAAACCTTTATTACCTGTAACTCGTAATTTAGCTGCATTGATCACAACGATAAAATCGCCGGTGTCAACGTGAGGAGTGAATTCAGGCTTGTGCTTGCCGCGTAGACGGTGTGCCACTTCACTGGCGACACGACCGAGGACTTTGTCCGTAGCGTCAATCACGAACCATTCACGCTTAACCTCATGGGTTTTTGCGGAAAAAGTTTTCATGATATCTTTCAAATTGTTTAGTCCAATCAATCGTCAATTGCTATTCTCACTTGGCCTTGCTTATGCTTGCACGCTCTCGATTAAATAAACAACTACGTAATACATTTCCCCTGGGACTTAATCAGGGAACCTACGATTCTAACAAAAAAAAACCCAGAGGTAAACCTCTGGGTTATAAATTCCACCTTTGTTTGGGTGGAGGAGACACTCGGAGCAGTTAAAATGGTATTAACTCAATATTGCTAATTTTATTGCAACCATTTCGAACTGCAATAGACAAATTATATATTAGGGTTATCACTAGGTAAAGTAAATTTTTAAGGAAACTATGTTTTGTACCGTAAATTGGATGGGAATTGATGGCATGAGTTTCTCTGCCGAGGTGGGAAGTGGTCACATTGTCAACATGGACGGAGCACCTGAAGCGGGAGGAAAAAATTTAGCTCCAAGGCCAATGGAACTACTTTTAGCTGGGGCTGGGGGGTGTACTGCATTTGATGTTGTGATGATTCTAAAGAAGTCTCGCCAAAACATTGAAGGATGCAAAGTCATGATTGAAGCTGATAGGGCTGATATAGATCCGAAAGTGTTTACTCACATCAATATGAAATTTATTGTAACTGGTAAGGGGCTTGACCCCAATAAAGTGACAAAAGCCGTTGAACTTTCTCATGATAAATACTGTTCAGCCACCATTATGTTGGGTAAAACAGCATCCATCACGCACTCGATTGAGATTGTAGAAATTTAAAATAGTGCAGAGTTGGTCGATAAGCCGGATTCTGTCGCCCTAACTTTCATCAAGGGGCAATCATTCATCTAGGTCCATTGTTACCAATGGACTCGAGCTCCCTACCCGCAGGCTCAGCGGGTCGCCTCAACGCCTGCCTATTTGGGATTGCTCCGAGTGGAGGTTGCCGCGTTTCACCGTAACTAAATACGCTCGTCTCTGTGGCCCTATTCCTCATGTCGCCATGGATGGTCATTAGCCATCACCCTACCCTATGGAGTCCGGACTTTCCTCCCCTTCGCAAGCGAAGCGGCGATTGCCTAACCAACTCTGCCTGGGTAGTCTACCTGACAATCGACCAATTGAGTACTTCTCCAGCATTTAATGGCACGAGTAGATCATTGCCAAATGCATAATGATTAGGGACTTGTTGTTGTTGTCTCTGTAAAGTGATCTGACCATGATTTCGGGGTATCTGATAAAAATCAGCTCCTCTAAAAGAAGCAAAAGCCTCAAGTTGTCGTAATTTACCAACACTATCAAAAGCAGTGGCATAAAGTTCGAGAGCATGGCTCGCTGTATAACATCCCGCGCATCCACATGTATGCTCTTTTAAATCTTTAGCATGCGGGGCACTATCCGTGCCAAGAAAAAACCGAGATGAATCACTTGTGGCCGCATCTAATAAAGCAAGGCGATGCGCCTCTCTTTTTAAAATGGGTAAGCAATAATAGTGCGGGCGAATACCCCCAGTAAATAAAGCATTTCGGTTATACATTAAATGATGTGCAGTAATGGTGGCAGCAATTGGTCCTAGTTCAGAAACTTCAGCATCGCGAACATACTCCATAGCATCCTTAGTCGTAATGTGCTCAAAAACCACTTTCAACTTAGGATGTCTCAAACGTAATGGATGTAAAACTTCTTCAATAAACTTAGCTTCTCGATCAAATATGTCTATGGCTGAATGTGTTACTTCACCGTGAACCAATAACGGCATTCCAACCTGGGCCATCGTGTCTAACGAATCATCACATAACCGTATATCTGTGACTCCTGAGTCGCTATTGGTCGTTGCTCCAGCGGGGTATAGTTTTACAGCTAACACACCTTTATCTTTTGCTAAAAGTATTTCAGATGAGGGGGTTTGATCTGTCAGATATAAACTCATCAGTGCTTGAAAATTATTGGTAGCTGTTAAAGCCCCTTGCTGAGTAGCAACTTTCAACGCGTCTTTTATTCTTTCTTGATACGCTAAAGCGCTGGCTACTGTTGTCACAGGGGGCCTTAAATTAGGCATGATCAACGCTCGTCTAAATTGACTGGCCGTATGCGATAACACTTGTGGCAAGACGTCTCCGTCTCTCACATGTAAATGAAAATCATCAGGAAGGGTAAGAGTAATTTGATTCATAGTGGATTAATTAACATGATACGAAAATCGTTAACATTCGTTAAAGTTGGCCCTGTATTAACTAAACTACCTGTTTGTAAAAAGAAGCTATAAGCATCATGCTCCCTTAAAAAAAGATTAGCCTCTAAATTTAACTCATTTGCCTTTTTTCGGGTATCTTGCGTAAAAAAGGCACCGGCATTATTTTCACTACCATCAATTCCGTCTGTATCTGCTGCTAAAGCCGATAGATTAGATAAACCCTGCGTCTCTTGATATAAGGATAGTAAAAATTCTGCGCATCGTCCACCACGGCCACTACAGTCTTTAGACATAGTAACCGTTGTTTCGCCACCTGAAATAATTGCCAAAGGTTTATCTAAATTAGTTGTAGAGCGCTCAAGGGCAATTTTTGCATGTGCGATACCCGCTTCCTTAGCTTCGCCCTTAATTTTATCGCTCAATATTTCAACATTAAAACCTAACTCTAGGCAATACTTAGATGCAGCCTCTAAAGATCGTATTGGCGTAGCAAAAACATGATTGTGAATGTCTTTACTCTCTTTGTCAGTTATCTTCAATGTTTCAGGTGCTTGTCCAGAAATACCTTTGTTGAAGTATTTCAGAACTTGACTAATATTTGGGTCTTCTGTTAACTGATATCTTTTTAATACCTCTAATGCATCCTGGAAAGTTGAAGGATCTACAGCACATGGGCCACTTGCTATATCAGTTGGATCATCACCTGTGACATCAGAAATAATAAATGCATTAACAGTAGCGCCTTGCCTCGCGGCCAATCTTCCTAAATTGCCACCCTGTATAGCTGAAAGATGTTTACGTACTATATTCATTTCTTCAATAGGTGCGCCACACCGGAGCAAAAGTTGTGTCAATTGCTGAATTTGCTCTAAATCAATTCCATCTACTGGTAGCGTCAAAAGACTTGAGCCGCCACCAGAAATTAAAACGATTAACTGATCGCCAGGACTCAACTCTTTAACTTCTTCATGCATCAACTTCGTAGCTCTCAAACCAGATTCATCAGGCACTGGGTGAGCCGCTTCCACAATATTAATCTTTCGACTTATAGTCCCATTTTGCACATCATGCCCATATCGGGTGATAACTAGGCCGGATAAATTTACGAGAGGCCAATGAGAGAGTGCAAACTTTTCTAACGCAAACGCCATTGAAGCACTTGCCTTACCAGCACCTACAACCTTACATTTTCCAGTGAGCCCCTCTGGATATATTTTTTCTAAGTATTTAGGTAATGCAGACTGAGGGTCGGCAGCCGCTAACCCCGCATAAAAAGCCTGATGAAGAATTTCCTCTTGGCGAAATTTCATATTAATTTAAGTTACTTTAGCTTTCAAGTTGTTCCACCTCGCTTTGTTGCAAAGCCCACATCTCAGCATATTTACCTTGCTTATTTAAAAGTACGTCATGTGTTCCTCTTTCGACAATTTCACCCTCATGCATTACTAAAATTTGTTGCGCATGAATAATTGTAGATAGTCGATGTGCTATTACCAGTGTACTTCTATTGTTCGCTAACTTAAATAGCTCTTCTTGAATTGCTAATTCCGTCTTAGAATCAAGTGCCGAGGTTGCCTCGTCAAATATAAATAAAAGTGGCTTTTTTAATATAGTGCGTGCAATTGCTACTCTTTGCTTTTCCCCGCCAGAGAGTTTTAATCCTCTCTCACCAACAGATGTTTGATATTGTTCTGGTAATGACACAATAAAATCATGGATCTGTGCAGCCTTTGCTGCTGCTTCAACTTCTGTTTGAGAAGATAGTGGATTTCCATAGGCGATGTTGTACCCAATAGAATCATTAAATAAAACGGTATCTTGGGGAACTATTCCAATATAGCTTCTTAAGCTCGATTGTTTTATTCCTTTAATATTCTGCGAATCAAAGTTAATCGCACCACTAGTTACATCATAAAATCTAAATAGAAGCCTAGCTAAGGTGCTTTTTCCTGAGCCACTTTGACCAACTACCGCCGTTGTAGTTCCGGCTGGAATATCAAAGCTAATATTTTTGAGAATCTGTCGATTCGCTTCATAATGAAAGTTAACACACTCAAACTTAACGGTAGGGCCAAATTCTGGGTTTAAAATTCTTAATTCTTGGGCATTTGGTAGATCCGCAATCTCACGATCTTTACTTAATAACTCAAACATTCTTTCCATATCTAAAATTGCTTGCTTAATTTCTCGATAAATAACACCTAAAAAATTAAGCGGAATATATAGCTGGATCATCAGTGTATTGACTAGTACTAAATCACCTAACGTCATCTGACCAGACTCAACGCCAACAGTTGCTTGCCATAAAATAATAATTAAGCCACTCACGATAATTGTTTGCTGCCCCAAATTAAGTATTGCTAGAGAGCGCTGTGATTGAATGGCAGCTTGCTGATAACTTGATAAATTGATGTCATAACGATTGGCTTCATACTTTTCATTGCCAAAGTATTTAACGGTTTCAAAGTTCAATAACGAATCTATGGCTTTTTGATTTGCTCGCGAATCCATTTCGTTCATTGTTTTTCTATATCTCGTTCTCCACTCCGTCACTTTGATAGTAAAAATAATATATAAAATCAAAGCAACTAAAGCAACAGTTGCAAATGCCCAATGGTAATTAAGGGAAAGATAAATGAGGACGATTGTAAATTCAATAATGGTAGGAACAATGCTGTAAAGAGAATAGGAGATGAGTGACTGTATCCCTCGAGCACCCCTTTCAATATCTCGACTTACTCCACCAGTTTGTCTTTCTAAATGAAAGCGGAGAGATAAGGAATGTAAATGCTCAAAGACTTCAAGTGCCACATTTCGAATTGCATTCTGTGTCACCTTAGAAAATAATAGCTCTCTAAGTTCAGTAAATAACGAAGATGAAAATCTTAATAGCCCATAAGCAAAAATAAGGGCAATAGGAACAATGACCAGCTTTTTAGGATCATCTAAAGGAAGAGATAGATCATCTATCAAATGCTTTAAAACTAATGGCACGCCTAGATTTGCCACCTTCGCAAGGATCAAACATGACAAAGCAATACTGACTCGCCAACGATATTTCAGGACATAGGGGAGTAATTTTGAAATTGTTCCCCAATCTGCTGATTTTTTATCACTTGGCATGCCTGATCCAGCAGAGTCAATAAGTCGTCGCAAAGTGAAGTGCCCTTTAATTGTTTTTTAAAATGCAACCTCTTTATGCATTCGTTGCCCCCGTATTTCGTAGCCGAATATGCAACTCTCGTAATTGCTTGTCGTCAACAGGGCTAGGCGCTTGTGTTAATAAACATTGCGCACGTTGTGTTTTAGGAAATGCGATAACATCTCGAATAGAGTCTGCACCTGTCATCATTGTCACAATACGGTCCAAACCAAACGCAATTCCTCCATGTGGCGGCGCTCCATACCTTAGTGCATCAAGCAAAAATCCAAACTTCAATTGCGCTTCCTCAGCATCAATCTTTAACACTCTAAAAACTTTGCTTTGGACAGCTTCTTGATGGATCCGAACAGATCCACCACCAAGTTCCCATCCATTAAGGACCATATCATAGGCTTTAGCTAAGCATCTCCCAGGATCAGTCTCTAAGAACTCTAAATGTTCATCTTTAGGGCTTGTAAACGGATGATGACATGCAACCCATCTTGCATCACCTTCGTCATAATCAAACATCGGGAAGTCAACCACCCAAAGAGGCTTCCAACCTTCTTGCATTAAGCCTTTTTCTTTAGCCCAATCTGAATGTCCTATCCTAACTCTCAGAGCACCAATGGCATCATTAACTACTTTAGTTTTATCTGCCCCAAAGAATATTAAGTCTCCATTTTGCGCTCCAGTTCTTTTTAGAATCTGAGCGATTGCCTCGTCATGTAAGTTTTTAACAATCGGGGATTGGAGTCCATTACGCCCCTCACTTAAATTATTTACCTTAATCCAAGCAAGACCTTTAGCCCCGTATATAGAAACAAATTGAGTGTAATCATCGATTTCGCTGCGAGAAATTTCACTTCCTCCTGGAACACGCAACCCAACTACTCGACCATTCTCCATATTTGCAGGATTTGAAAATACTTTGAAGTCGACATCCCTCATAATGTCAGTCAACTCGGTAAATTCAAGCGCAACCCTTAAGTCAGGCTTATCTGAGCCAAACCGATGCATCGCCTCTGCGTATGTCAATACTGGGAAAGGATCTGGCAAAGGAATATTAATCGTGCTTTTGAATATATGTCTAATCATATTTTCAAAAAGATCTCTTATTTCTATCTCATCTAAGAATGAAGTCTCACAATCGATTTGGGTGAATTCCGGTTGTCGGTCGGCTCTTAAATCTTCATCTCGAAAACATTTAACAATTTGATAGTACCGATCAAAACCAGCAACCATGAGTAACTGTTTAAATAATTGCGGAGATTGTGGGAGTGCAAAAAATTGGCCATCATGAACGCGGGATGGCACAAGATAGTCTCTCGCACCCTCGGGAGTACTTTTAGTAAGCATCGGTGTTTCAATATCAATAAATGCTGCTTCATCAAGATATTTCCGACACTCCATAGCAACTTTATATCTTAGCCGCATATTTTTTTGCATTTGCGGGCGACGCAAATCTAAAACACGGTGGGTAAGGCGGGTGGTCTCAGATAAATTATCATCATCTAATTGAAACGGTGGCGTTACTGATGGATTTAGTATGTTTAGCTCTTGACAAAGAATTTCTATTTTTCCAGTTGTTAAATCTTGATTTTCAGTACCCTCTGGTCTAGCTCGCACTTTGCCTAAAACTTGAATGCAATATTCATTACGTATTGTTTCGGCATTCTTAAAAACTGATTCTTGATCTGGATCGCAGACTACCTGAACAAAACCGTTGCTATCTCTGAGATCAATAAAAATTACGCCTCCATGGTCCCTTCGGCGATTAACCCAACCAACCACCTTGACATCTTGACCTTCTAAATTTTCATTTATTAAACCAGCAGAATGACTTCTCATTGACATACAGAAACCTTTTAAAAAAATTAATTAGAATTTAGGGAAGAGCTAATCTCAGCCGACGCATTGGGCGGCACAGACCCCATAGAAACAATATGCTTTAACGCATCTTCAACCGACATTGATAATTCAATGACGCTATCTTTTGGAACGATCATAAAAAAACCGGAAGTTGGGTTAGGTGTAGTAGGAAGAAACACATGAATATGAGGAGTACCCAATTTTTCAGCAACCTCTCCTACTGGATTTCCTGTTTGAAATGCAATCACCCATGAGTTCTCATGAGGATATCTAATTAAAACTACCTGACGAAATGCTTGGCCACTACTCGATAGTAAAGTATCAGAAACCTGTTTAACGCTTGAATAAATAGACCTAACAATCGGAATTCTATTTAAGACTTGCCCCCAAACTTTTAAAATCCACCTACCAGCGATGGTGATAGCAAAAAGACCGGTCAAAACAATAACAATAATTACAATCCCGATTCCAACCCCAGGTAGATCTCTAAATACTTGAAGATTAGAGCTAAAACTCGATGGCATGATGGTGATAATGGCTTTCATAACGGACCCAAAAACTCCGTCTAAAATCCCCAACACCCAGGTGATAACCCAAATTGTTATGGCAACTGGGGACCAAACCAAGATCCCAGCTATAAAGTATTTTTTCATGTTTTTTCTTAATAAAACATCATTATCCTCTTTTTGAATTACTTAACGTGAAGTTAAACAGAGGATTTCTTATTTAATTGCTTCGTACTTACCAGTAAATTCTGGGGAATCAGGAGCCCCCCCAATAGCATTCCACCCAAACTCCCAAATAATCCGCACATTTGGGGAGGAACAATAAAATCAGGAATAAATAGTTCCATTAGGATCCAAACCGCCAAACCTATTAAAACTGACAACAGTCCACCCATTGGATTGGCTTTCTTCCAATAAATACCAAAAACCAACGGTATAAAGGCTGCCACTAATGTGATTTTATAGGCACTTTCTACCATCTTAAAAATAGATAATTCTGAGTGGATTGCAATAAATGTCACAATAATATTAAAAGCAAAAACTGTACAACGCATAATAAACAGTAGCTGTTTGGGCGTTAAGTTTATAAAAAAGCCCTTGACGATATTCTCAGAAAAAGACACTGCTGGAGCCAATAAGGTAGCACTAGCACAACTTTTAATTGCTGATAACAATGCCCCAAAAAACATGATCTGAGCAAATAATGGCATATGCGTCATAATTAATTTTGGGAGAATAAGTTGAGTATCTACTTGCATTTGATCATTGAGTAATTTTGGATCGATGATGCTTGCCGAATATGCTATGAACATTGGAACAAAGGCAAAAGCAAAATAGAGAACACCACCTAGAATTGCTGCATTTCTCGCTATCGTCGCTGTTTTTGAGGATGTGACTCTCTGAAACACATCCTGTTGCGGTATGGAGCCCAGCATCATCGTACATAGTGCTGTGATAAATCCCATCACAGAAGCAAAATTAGCGTCTGGGAAGAAATTAAAAAGCCCCGCGGTGTTTGCATGCTGAATCACTATCGATGCACCACCAGCCATATCACTAATCTCATTACTAATAAACAACATACCAATAACAATAATAATCATTTGCATGAAGTCAGTAATTGCTACTGCCCACATACCTCCAAATAACGTATAAATTAATACACTTCCAGAACCAATAAGCATGCCAGTCTCTCTAGAAATAGAGCCGTCGGATAGCACATTAAATACTAGACCCAAAGCCATAATCTGAGCAGAGACCCATCCCAAATAAGACACGCCAATGCATAAGGTCACTAAAACTTCAACGCTACGACCATACTTCTCTTTATAAAAGTCGCCAATCGTTAAGAATTTTTTTTGGTAAAGTGGCTTGGCAAAGAAAAGTCCTACAAGGATCAAACATAATGAAGATCCAAAGGGATCTGCAACTACACCCGCAAGTCCATCTTTAATAAAAGTGGCTGGTGCACCAAGAACGGCCTCAGCTCCAAACCAAGTCGCAAATACAGTTGCCGTAACCATGTACATAGGTAAACTATGTCCTGCAGCTGCAAAATCAGTTGCATCTTTAACCTTGAAAGTTGCAAGCAAGCCAATTCCAACTGAAAAGACCCAATAGATAATAACTGACCAAAAAAGCATATTTTTTTAGTAAAATTTATAGACAACTAAACCGCCCAAAAACAGGCCAATCAAAAAAGTTAAAACAGTTCTTGTAAATCTGGTTTTCTTTAATTCTAGGATTAAAAGTTGAGATAGTTCTGTCATCTCAGATAAATTTTTAGGCTGGCTGTTCGTCTCTAACCAAGTCGTTAATAACCTAGGAATAGTAGGAACAGTTTGTGCCCATTGCGCAGATTCTAACTTCATCTTATCTAAAAATCCTCGAAAGCCTATTTGCCGATCCATCCATTTTTGCATAATTGGCTTAACAGTCTTCCATAAATCTAAATCTGGGTCAAGCTGACGCCCTAATCCTTCAACGTTAAGCAGAGTCTTTTGTAACATCGTCAGTTGAGGCTGAATTTCTACCTTAAATCGACGAGAGGTTTGAAACAACCTCATTAGAACCATCCCTAGAGAAATTTCTTTTAAAGGACGATCAAAGTAAGGCTCGCAAACCGCCCTAATTGCCCCTTCCAATTCTTCTACTCGAGTTTCTTTAGGCACCCATCCTGATTTGACATGTAGCGCGGCAACGCGATAGTAGTCTCTATTAAAAAAGGCAAGGAAGTTTTGAACTAAATAATTCTTATCTGTTTCAGATAAAGTTCCAACAATACCAAAATCTAAGGATATTAGCCTACCAAAAGTTTCAGGGGCAAGACTCACCATAATATTTCCTGGATGCATATCCGCATGAAAAAATCCGTGCGCAAACGCTTGAGTAAAAAATAGCTCAACTCCATCAACAGCTAATTTTTTTAAATCCACGCCCGCTTCTCTCAAATCATCTAAACGTGCGATCGAAATTCCAAACATACGCTCCATCACTAATACATTGGTATGACTTAACTCCCAATAAATTTCTGGGATCATGATCTTATCAGACCCCTCAAAATTTCTTTTCAGTTGACTACAGTTAGCCGCCTCACGAAGTAAATCTAATTCATCATGAATGGATACATCAAAATCAGCAACAACTTCTCTAGGCTTTAAACGCTTACCATCGTCAGAGAGGCGCTCAACCCAGATAGCTAGAGTTTTCATGAGCGCCAAATCACGTTCAATGATTTCTAAAATTCCAGGACGCAACACCTTAATTGCAACATCTTTTCCTGACCATTCAGGATGCTTTATATCTGTAGCTAAAACAGCAAAGTGGACTTGAGCCACGGATGCACTTGCTTCGGGTTCCTCTTCAAATGATTGAAAGATCTCTTCAATCTTCTTACCTAAAGATTTTTCAATAATGCTCCTAGAGGCCTCACTAGGAAATGGCTTTACGTTATCTTGCAATTGAGCCAATTCATTGGCGATATCATCTGGCAATAAATCCCTTCTTGTCGAGATTACTTGCCCAAACTTAATAAAAATTGGCCCCAAGGATTCTAAAGCAAGCCTAATTCTCATTCCTCGTGGATCTAACTTACTCGAAGTAAAGAAAACTAACGGACGAATGATTAACCTTAATGTCCCAGGTTTAAGGTGCTCATAGAGTAATTCAAAAAGTCCATACCTCCAAAAGGTATGGAAAATTTTGAGCACTCTGAAAATATTTTGCATGAGATCCCTAAATTTTCTCTTCTACAACTGAATTGATTTTTATAACTCTTTTTTCTGTTCGCTCTAATCGATCTCTTAATTCTCTGAGGTCTTTTTTAAACTGTTCAAATTCGAAAGCCCCCAAAATCACACTACGCTCTTCTACCAAATAATCTTTCAAGCCACCTTTAAATTCATCTAAGGCTCTTTTTCCAGCTAAAGCTATCTCTTTCATCTCTCTAGAAATTCGGTAGGCTGGGGCATCGCCAATGATTCTTGATAAATCTTCTTCGTATTCCCAGTTCAGATTAGTTGCTATCGTATTCAAGTCTGCCGCAAAATCAACATCTCCACTCATTTTTACAAACTTGATAGCTGATGCTTTTCCTTCTCCAAGAAAAGCCCATATCGCATCTTGCGAGACATCAAAAGTGACATCAGGATTTAAAGTTTGTTCGTCTAAAACTTTTTGCCAACTTGCCTGATTGATCTGAACTTGATAGGAACCGATCGGCAGATTTATTTGAAGGCATTTACCTTCATGTTTATTGAGAATATCTTTAACCCAATTTTCTTGTTCAGTCAGATGATTCAGCGCCTTCAACACAAATCCAGGAATTAAAAGATTGGTCATGATGATCTCTTTAGAATTTATAGCCTATATGAAGGGCGACGATACCGCCGGACATGCGAACAACGTCTACCTGATCAAATCCAATTTCAAGCATCATTTTTTTGAGCTCTTCCTGATCTGGATGCATGCGAATTGATTCAGCAAGATATTGGTAACTCTGTGCATCATTTGCAATTTGTTGACCTAACCAAGGCAGTACTTTGAAAGAATAAAAGTCGTAAATAGGCTTTAAGGCGTCAACTGGTTTTGAAAATTCAAGAACCATGGTTTTTCCACCCGGCTTTGTCACGCGACACATTTCTTTAAGCGCTTTTTCTTTGTGAGTCATATTCCTCAACCCAAAAGAAACTGTAACAAGATCAAAATGATTTTTGGGGAAGGGAATGTTCTCTGCATCTAATTGAATACAGGGCAGGATAACTCCTTTATCAATCAAACGATCTCTGCCCACATTCAACATGGAGCTGTTAATATCGCTTAACCAAACTTCTCCTGCCTCGCCAACTTTTCTTTTAAAAGATAACGCAAGGTCTCCAGTACCGCCAGCGATATCTAAGACTCTTTGACCTTTTTGAACATTTGCATGAGCAATCGTTGCAATCTTCCAAATTCGATGCAATCCAAAAGACATCAAATCATTCATTAAATCGTATTTATTTGCTACGGAATGAAATACCTCCGCAACTTTTGAAGCTTTCTCAGCTTCTTCCACTTTCTGAAATCCAAAATGAGTTTGGGTCATATAAGTATTCTTAATTATTTTTTAAGCGTTGCGGAGTCACGATCTTCCCCTGCAGCCTTAAGTTTTTCAAGGTAGCCTTGCCAATACTGTTTTTGGTGTACACATAAGTCATGTAAATATTCCCATGTGTATAGACCAGAATCATGCCCATCAGTAAATGTTGGCTTAATTGCATAATGACCTACCGGTTCAACACTTAAAATACTGACTTGCCTCTTTCCGGTTTGTAAAGTTTCTTGGCCAGGGCCATGCCCCCTTACCTCTGCTGAGGGTGATAACACCCTCAAAAATTCAAAAGGCAAGCGGTATGATTTTCCATCAGAATACTCTAACTCAAGCACTTTCGATTGTTGATGAACGACGAGATTTTTGGGAACCATTGCTTGTATCAAACTAATACCCTTTCTATGCCGCCTGAATTAGCTGCCTTAACATAATCTGCCATCCAATTCTCTCCTAATAGATGACGTGCCATCTCGACAACAATGTAATCAGCTGTCGTTCCACTATCGTCATTAAATCTTGACAGCCCCTGCAAACAAGATGGACAGCTAGTGAGTATTTTGACATTCCCCGTAAAATCCTCTCTTAAAGCGTCTGCCCCCTTTTTCATTTCAATCTCTTTACGAAATCTCACTTGAGTTGAAATCTCAGGGCGAGTAACAGCTAATGTTCCAGATTCACCACAACAACGATCATTTTTTTCAATTTTTTCGCCATCTAAAGTCTGTACAAGCGCGTTAACTGTTTTCAAAGGATCTTGCAGCTTCATTGGCGTATGACAAGGATCGTGGTACATATATTTTGTTCCTTGGACACCCTCTAACCGTATCCCCTTTTCCATTAGAAATTCATGGATATCAATAATCCGACAACCTGGAAATATTTTATCGAATTCATATCCAGCCAACTGGTCATAACAAGTCCCACATGAAACTACCACTGTTTTTATGTCCAAATAATTTAAGGTATTTGCTACCCGATGGAATAAAACCCGATTATCGGTAATCAACTTTTCAGCTTTATCAAAGTCGCCAGCTCCCCTTTGTGGATAACCACAACATAAGTACCCAGGTGGCAAAACCGTTTGGATTCCCGCTTCCCAAAGCATGGCTTGAGTTGCTAATCCAACTTGAGAAAACAAGCGCTCTGACCCACAACCTGGAAAATAAAAGACTGCTTCAGAGTCAACTGTTGTAGTTTTTGGGTTGCGAATAATTGGCACAATAGAATTATCTTCAATATCTAAAAGTGCTCGCGCTGTTTTTTTAGGTAGATTACCGGGCATCTTTTTATTGATGAAGTGTATGACCTGTTCCTTCAAAACTGGCCTGCCAACTGTTAAAGGCGGAGATTTGGTTTGACTCAAGGCTAGACGCTTAAATAAATCATTTGCCAATCGTTGAACTTTATATCCAAATCCAACCATTAAAGTACGAGTGATCTTAATCGTTTGAGGATTAGTGGCATTTAAAAAGAACATCGCCGCTTTGGCGCCAGGATTAAAGCGTTTCTGACCCATTTTTCTGAGTAAGTTACGCATATTCATCGTAACGTCACCAAAATCAATTTTTACTGGGCATGGAGTTAGGCACTTGTGACAAACTGTGCAATGCGCCGCAACATCATCAAATTCTTCCCAATGTTTAATTGATATGCCCCGTCGTGTTTGCTCTTCATATAAAAAGGCTTCAATCAACAAGGAAGTCGCTAAGATCTTATTTCTAGGGCTGTAATGAAGGTTTGCTCTTGGCACATGAGTCGCACAAACAGGCTTACACTTTCCACACCTTAAACAATCTTTGATGCTTTCTGAAATAGCGCCAATATCACTTTGTTGCATGATTAAAGATTCATGGCCCATTAATCCAAAACTAGGTGTATACGCATTATGCAGGTTAGCACCTGGCATAAGCTTGCCCTTATTAAAACGACCTTCTGGATCAATTCTGTTTTTATATGCCCGAAATTCTTTAATCTCTTCATCAAACAAGTACTCAAGTTTGGTAATTCCAATGCCGTGCTCACCTGAAATTACACCATCTAATGAACGCGCCAAAACCATAATCCGAGCCACAGCCTCATGCGCAACTTGAAGCATTTCATAATCATCTGAGTTGACTGGAATATTAGTATGTACATTGCCATCACCTGCATGCATATGAAGCGCAACAAAAACACGCTTTCTAAGAATACGCTGATGAATACTGTCACATTCATTCAAAACTGGAATGAATGAGCTGCCACTAAAGATTTGTTCTAACCCTTTTTTAACTTCTAACTTCCATGACACCCGAATTGATCGATCTTGCAATTGCGGAAATAACTCCACTTGTTTATTAGCAAGCTCACTCCAGCGTATACGAACCTCTTGAATCAATTCAATCGCCTGAGATACACGATCCTCTAACAGCTCTGATGATGGAATTTCATTCGCATCGTCAATCTTGCCCAGGGGGATATTCCCTGAAAGAAAAAACTTTTCTAACTCATCTAACAGTAATAATTTGTTTTTAATAGACAACTCAATATTGATAAACTCTATGCCGTCCGTGTACTTACCCATTTGAGGCAATGGAATCACAACATCTTCATTAATCTTGAATGCATTTGTGTGGCGCGCGATAGCAGCCGTTCTAGATCGGTCAAGCCAGAATTTTTTTCGCGATTCTGGACTGATGGCAATAAAACCCTCGCCAACACGATTATTTGCAATCCGAATAACTTCGCTTGCAGCCATTGCAACTTCATTTGCATCATCACCCACGATGTCACCCAATAAAACCATCTTAGGAAAAGAGCTCCTTTTAGATTTCGTTGCATAACCTACAGCTTTAAGATACTTCTCATCTAAATGTTCAAGGCCTGCAAGGATTGCTCCACCCTGCTTTGTTCTTTGGTCTAAATAATCTTTGATTTCTACAATACTAGGAATGGCATCTCGCGCCTGACCAAAAAACTCTAAGCACACTGTTCTTACTTCCTTTGGCATGCGATGTAAGACCCACCTTGCACTCGTGATCAAACCGTCGCAACCTTCTTTTTGGACCCCAGGTAATCCTGAAAGAAACTTATCTGTAACATCTTTTCCAAGACCAACCTTACGAAATTTCTGACCTTCTACTTTCAATATCTGTGTTTTTAAAATTTCCTCACCTGGACTCTTTGTTCCTTCTGACCAAGTCAATTCAAACGACACAATAGGTGCATCATGTATTTTGGAAAGATTGTGATCAAGACGTTGAATCTCTAACCAATTTCCCTCAGGGTCAACCATCCTCCACCAAACAAGATTATCAAGAGCCGTCCCCCAAAGCACTGCTTTCTTTCCACCTGCATTCATTGCAATATTGCCACCAATGCAACTTGCTTCGGCCGACGTAGGATCAACTGCAAAAACTAATCCTTCTTTTTCTGCTGCATCTGCTACTCTTTTAGTCACCACCCCAGCTTCTGAGAAAATAGTTGCAACTGGTGTATTAACACCTGGCAAGTTAAGAACCTCAACCTTCCCTAATGTTTCTAGCTTTTCAGTATTAATCACAGCTGATAAGGGGGTTAATGGAATAGCTCCTCCGGTGTAACCAGTCCCACCTCCGCGTGGGATGATAGTCAAGCCAAGTTCTATGCATCCCTTAACCAAGCCTGGAATTTCTGACTCATGGTCTGGAGATAGAACAACAAATGGATACTCTACCCGCCAATCGGTTGCATCAGTCACATGCGATACTCTAGCAAATCCATCAAAAGCAATGTTATCTAATGCAGTACTTTTACCTAGTATGCGTTTTGATGCCTTCCTTAATTCTGTTGTTTGATCAAATTCTTTAGAGAATTTTTGCACGGCCTGTCCCGCCAAAGAGACCAACTTAACAACATGGTCCTGGAGATCGGATGTAATTCTTTTTTCAACCTCCCTCAAGCGATGCCTTAGTGCATCAATAAGCAATTTTCGACGCTTAGGGTTTTGAAGTAAATCATCCTGCAAATAGGGGTTTCTTCTAACAACCCAAATATCCCCAAGTACTTCATAAAGCATCCTAGCTGAGCGACCTGTCTTTCTCTCGTCTCTTAATGTCTCTAATATGCTCCATGCATCCGTTCCTAATAAACGTATAACCACCTCCCTATCTGAAAAAGAGGTGTAGTTGTAAGGAATCTCTCGCAGACGAGCTGGTTGACTTTCTATGTCCCTTGGTAGTAGAGAGTTCAGTGGTGCGTTCATGTTGCTTTCTAGATCAAATGCTTATTCTAATTGAGGGGCTTGATGTTTGCTCATTTGAAATTCAAAACCTAATACCAACTCTATTTAAAAGAAAATAAGTGCCCTATGCTTAGCCAAAAAGAGTCGTCAATTGTTAAAAAAGCTATAGAGATCAAAGCATAACGCAAAAATTTCCCCACAGCCATATAAATAAAACTTTGCGCCCATGGGAATTTTGCCCACCCAGCTAAAGCACACAATGGATCCCCAAAAATAGGGATCCAGGAGAATAGTAATGTTTTGGGACCATATTTTTGGAGCAATTGAGTCAACTTATTCATTCGAATTGATTGATTCTTAGATAACTTGTCCTGCAAATGTCTAGAACCTCTGCCCAAATACCACGTCGTATATCCACCCAAGGTATTTCCGCATGACGCCGCCAATACTGGCCACCAAAATTCATTAGGCACAAGTTTTAGATAGCCTAAAAGTGCTGGCTCAGAACTTAAAGGTAATAAAGTAGCCGAAAAGAAAGAAAGTACGCCAATTGAGATAAGGCCAACTGACGGTAATGACAACCAATTCAGTAAGGCTAGTAAACTAGATTCCATGATTTATATTTTACCGCTTCATCAACTCATTATTCTAAAGATGATTCGCTCGTGATAATCTCAATATATGCCACAAAAATACTTACGTAAAATTCTTAATGCAAAAGTCTATGACGTCGCCAAGGAGACTGAGCTAGAGCATGCCGAGCATTTATCTCGTCGACTTAAAAACAACATCCTCTTAAAAAGAGAAGATAACCAACCGGTCTTTTCTTTTAAGATTCGTGGCGCTTATAACAAGATGGCTCACTTAACTCCTGAGGAGTTAAAAAAAGGGGTTATTGCTGCATCTGCCGGCAATCATGCCCAAGGTGTTGCTCTAGGCGCATCTAAATTAGGATGTCATGCCACTATCGTCATGCCAGTGACCACCCCTGATGTGAAGATTGATGCAGTCAAAGAGCGAGGTGGAAAGTGGGTCAAAGTTGTTTTGTTTGGCGAATCCTATAACGAAGCCTATGAACACTCTTTAGTCTTAAAAGAACAACTTCAACTTGTTTTTATTCACCCTTTTGATGACCCAGAGGTTATCGCTGGCCAAGGGACGATTGCAATGGAGATCCTTAGGCAGCATCAGGGTGATATCGATGCGATTTTTGTAGCAATTGGCGGTGGTGGACTGATTTCAGGAATCGGGGCGTATATTAAATCTGTTCGGCCAGAGATCAAAATTATTGGGGTTCAAACCATTGATTCTGATGCAATGAAACAATCCCTCGCGCGGGGTAAACGAGTTGAATTAAAAGAAGTAGGATTATTTTCTGATGGGACAGCCGTCAAATTAGTTGGTAAAGAAACTTTTCGTATCTGCCAACAGGTGGTTGACGAAATCATTACCGTTGATACCGATGCAATCTGTGCAGCGATTAACGATGTATTTACCGATACCAGAAGTATCCTTGAGCCTGCTGGCGCACTGGCTGTAGCAGGCATGAAGGTTTATGTTGAGCGTGAAAAATGTAAAAATCAGACTTTAATTAGCATTGCCTGTGGTGCAAATATGAATTTCAGTCGACTCAGATTTGTTGCTGAAAGAGCTGATGTTGGTGAAAATAAAGAGGCCATTTTTGCAGTCACCATCCCTGAAGCAAGGGGCTCATTTAGAAAGTTTTGTACACTGCTTGGCAAAAGAAATGTAACCGAATTTAGCTACCGCATTTCAGATAACCATGAAGCTAATATTTTTGTGGGAATTTCTACAAATTCTCTTTCAGATGTCAATGATATCTCTCGAGAATTTACTAAATCTGGATTTAAACATATTGACTTAACCCATGATGAATTAGGTAAATCGCACCTGCGTCATATGGTTGGTGGCAAATCAGCTTTATCTAAAAATGAGTTAGTGTATCGCTTCGAATTCCCCGAACGTCCAGGCGCGCTGATCAATTTTTTAAGTGCCATGTCCCCACATTGGAATATTAGTTTATTTCACTATAGAAATCATGGTGCTGACTACGGGCGTATCTTAGTTGGGATGCAGGTCCCCCCTACGGATATGAAAATTTTCAAAGAGTTCCTTAAAGAAACAGGCTACAGATATTGGGATGAAAATGAGAATCCAGCTTATCAACTATTTTTAAAATAACTTCATGAGTTTTTCTTTAGCAGGCAAACTAGTGGTCGCCATTTCTTCTCGAGCTCTTTTTGACTTCGAAGAAGAAAATCGTTTTTTTGAAGCTAAAAATGACGGCGCTTATATGAAGCTCCAACTCGAAAGACTTGCTACCCCCGCAAAAGCTGGCGTTGCCTTTGCGCTTGTTGAAAAGTTATTACGTTTCAATACCGCCAGCGCAGCTCTCGTTGAAGTCGTTATTTTGTCTAGAAACGATCCCGTGAGCGGACTACGGGTTTTCCGTTCTGCTGAACATGCGGGTCTAAAACTAGAACGAGGGGTATTTACTCGAGGTCGACCTCCATACAATTACTTGCGCTCCTTGCATGCTAATTTATTTCTTTCCGCAAATGAAGACGATGTTCGTGAGACTCTTTTGGCAGGTTTTCCGGCAGCTTTGGTTTACCCCCAATCAACTAAACTTGCAGAAAAAAATCCTCATGAAATTCGCATTGCATTTGATGGGGATGCCGTCCTATTTTCTGATGAGGCTGAGATTATTTTTCAACGTAATGGCCTAGATGCTTTTGTTGCTCACGAAACAACACTTGTTCAAACTCCACTTCCGCCAGGACCATTTAAACCTTTATTAGAAGCTCTGCACCAGCTTCAAATATCATCGAATACATCAACTATGAAGATTCGTACCGCTCTCGTGACCGCCCGTTCAGCTCCAGCACATGAAAGAGCAATAAGAACCCTGATGAGTTGGGGAATTGCCGTTGATGAAGCCATGTTTCTAGGTGGCCTTAGCAAAAAAGAGTTCTTAAGAGAGTTTGAGCCAGATTTTTTCTTTGATGATCAAACCGGGCATTGCCAAACTGCTGCCGAGGTTGTTCCAACTGGGCAAGTTATTTCTGGAATTTCCAATGAAAGATAGTTCTTCACGAGGTGCTTTAGAAAATGCACCATTAGGAAAATTTTCCCTAAATCCGGAAAAATATAATCCAGAGCTTCTCTTTCCTATTTCTAGAAGTGTCAATAGAGCTTTATTAAATTTACCTAATCACACCCTTCCATTTGTTGGAGTCGATATTTGGAATGCTTATGAAATTAGTTGGCTGAGCACTAAAGGCAAACCGGAAATAGCTATAGCGCAAATCTTAGTCCCAGCTGATTCTAAATTTATCATTGAGTCTAAATCACTAAAGCTTTATTTAAACAGTCTAAATAATCATCGATTTGTATCTCAGGCAGAAGTCAAAGATACGATGACGAATGATCTGTCAAAAGCAACTGGATCTCATATTTCCATACAACTTTCGTCCCCTGATGAGTGGTTAAAACTAAAATTTGAGGGCTTTGGCGGGAAAAATTTAGATCGCCTAGATATTGAAATAGACCCGAATGATATACCAAACCCCTATTGGCTCAACTCGGATGCTAGTCATGCCCCAGTAGAAGAGAGTCTTTTTTCAAACTTATTAAAATCAAATTGTCCAGTTACTGGTCAACCCGATTGGGCAAGTATTCAAATCAACTATGTTGGTGCTGCTATATCAGAGGAAGGACTTCTACGTTATTTAATCAGCTTTAGAAATCACCAAGAATTTCACGAACACTGCGTTGAAAAGATATTTTGTGACATCAAGAAACACTGTCAACCCATTAAATTATCAGTCTATGCACGCTACACTCGCAGAGGTGGGCTAGATATCAACCCCTACAGGGCAGATTTTAATGCGCCTTGGCCAAGTAACTTCCGACAAGCTAGACAATAAAAAGCCCCTAAAAAACTATTTTATAGGGGCTTTGCAGTCTTACAAATACTTTTTAGAACGGGATATCGTCATCCATTTCGCCTAAACTTGCGCTAGGGGCAGGCTTGTTACTCACTGCGCGCTCTCTGCCTTGCTCAGGCGGGGCAGACATCGATCCAGAATCTCCCATACTTTTTCCACCAAGCATCTGCATTGAATCTGCAAGAATTTCCGTAGAGTATTTCTCTACGCCACTTTGATCAGTCCATTTACGTGTTCTTAACCGGCCCTCTACATAAACCTGTGACCCTTTTTTTAAATATTGGCCAGCTATTTCAGCTAACTTACCAAAGAATGCAATACGGTGCCATTCGGTGTTCTCCTTCATTTCACCTGTTGCTTTATCTTTGTATTTATCCGATGTAGCTACCGATATATTAGTTACCGCATCCCCACTAGGCAAATACCTAGTTTCTGGATCTCTACCAATATTCCCTACGATGATTACCTTATTCACTGATGCCATTTATATCTCCCGAAGTAAATTAGCTCATCAAACTATGAGCTGAACTTATTTTAATTTCTCTAATGTAGCATCAAATCCTACAAGCTCTTAATTTTAGGGTTGAGCATTTTTTGCTCTTGACGGGAGCTCTGCCGTACCAAAAGTAATTATAAGCCACACTGAAATTAAACCGGTCGTCAAATAAAACAAGGCCGTTAGACCCCAGTTTTTCAGTAATAGTCCGCCTAAAGCCCCTCCTAAAAACAACCCTAATGATTGTGTTGTATTAAAGACGCCGAGTGCAGCGCCTTTGAAATTTCCTGACAGTCTCGACACCAAAGATGGTTGTATCGTTTCTAGGATATTAAAAGCAACAAAAAAGATAAATAGACCTAAAGAAACGGCGTATAAGCTACTTTGATTTAGTCCAAAGATGACAACAAAATAAATTTGTGAAAACAACATTATTCCTACTGAGAAAACCAATAATCCCCTAAGCCTTCCCCTTCTTTCAGCAAGCATAAGTAAAGGCGCCATTACTAAAAACGAAATTAGCACAAGGGGTAAATATACGGTCCAGTGGCTTTCCAGTGGCAATCCCAAATCTTTCAATATCCTTGGAATAATCATAAAAACCATCACTTGCACGATATAAAGCACGAGCACCCCTAAATTCAACCTCAGCAACTCTGGCTTTTTCAGCACAATTCTGAGCTTATCCAACGTTTTCATTTCTTTTTCTGGGGTTTTTAGCTCATCATGTGGGGATTTCGGTACAACCCTAATTGCTACATAAATAGCAACTATCCCCAAAATAGCCATCAATAAGAAAATGCCTTGTAATCCAATGAGATGATTTAAAGGGGCTGCAATCACAATTGAGACTACGTAACTTAATGCAATGCTTCCCCCTATAAGGGCCATAGCCTGAGTGCGCACCTCTTCACGGGTTAGGTCAGATACCCACGCTGATACCGCCGCAGAAATCGCTCCAGCGCCTTGAACTGCCCTTCCAAATAGAATCCACCATAAATCATCGTGAGATGCGGCAATTAAGGCCCCTAATACAAATAAAACCAATCCGATGACCACTACCGGTCTTCTTCCGAGTCGATCCGACAAAACCCCAAGGGGAATATGGCAAACGGCCTGAACAATGCCATAAATCCCTAAAACGATACCCACAAAGAGAGCATCATCCCCTCCAGGCAAGGTTTGGGCGTGTAGAGTAAAAATAGGCAAAATCAGAAATAAGCCAAGCATCCGCAAGGCATAAATGCTTGAAAGAGAAAAAGCTGAGCGAAGTTCTGTGGAATTCATAAGAAACGACTATATTAACAAGTTAAGAAAAAATTATGAACGAAACCATCAAAATCCGTGGCGCACGCACCCACAACCTAAAAAATATCAATCTTGATATCCCGCGCAACAAATTAGTTGTTCTTACGGGATTATCAGGATCTGGTAAAAGCTCTCTCGCTTTTGACACCTTATATGCGGAAGGACAACGACGCTATGTCGAGTCTTTATCTGCCTATGCAAGACAATTTTTACAATTAATGGACAAGCCCGATGTTGATTCTATCGAAGGACTATCTCCCGCCATTTCTATTGAGCAAAAAGCTACAAGCCATAATCCTCGCTCAACAGTGGGTACTGTAACTGAGATTCATGATTATCTAAGACTTTTATTTGCCCGTGCAGGAACTCCGCATTGCCCTGAACATGGTTTACCACTAGAAGCGCAAAGCGTATCTCAAATCGTAGATCACATTTTGACTTTCCCTGAAGAAACTCGAATTATGGTCCTAGCCCCTGTGGTCAGTAATCGAAAAGGGGAATTCCAGGACTTATTTGCTGACCTACAAGCCCAAGGATTTGTTCGTTTTAGAATTCGCTCAGGCGGTGGCACTACACACATTGCTAAAGCAACTATTCATGAAATAGATAACTTACCCACATTAAAAAAGAATGATAAACATTCCATTGAGGTTGTTATTGACCGACTCAAAGTTAAGCCAGAAATAAAGCAGCGTTTAGCAGAATCTGTAGAAACCGCCTTTAGACTCGCAGAAGGTCGGACTCTAATTATCAATATGGATACCGAAGAAGAATTTTTATTCTCAAATAAATTTGCCTGTCCGATTTGTTCTTTTGCATTAGCAGAGTTAGAGCCTAGATTATTCTCCTTTAATAACCCGATGGGTGCTTGCCCTAGCTGTGATGGCTTGGGTCATAAATCTTTCTTTGACCCCAAAAGAATTGTTGCTCACCCAGAATTATCCTTAGCTTCAGGTGCTATTAAAGGTTGGGATAGACGAAATCAGTTTTACTTTAGAATGCTTCAAAACTTAGCAGACTATGCGAAATTTGATCTTGAAAAGCCATTTGAAGTACTTGTTAAAAAAGCACAGGACCTAGTACTTTATGGCTCTGGAACCAGCAAAATACCTTTTGAGTATTTAAATGAAAAAGGATTGTCGATTGTCAAGCCACATACTTTCGAAGGTATTATTGCCAATTTCGAACGTCGCTATAGAGATACAGATTCAATAGCTGTTCGAGAAGAACTTGCTCGATACCAGAATGTAAAAACCTGCCCGGATTGTGAAGGTGCACGATTAAGAAAAGAAGCACGCTTTGTTAAAGTCGGCGAAGGAGTCTTTAGTCGAGCGATTTTTGAAATTAGCAATCTTCCCCTCAAAGAAGCATATGAATACTTCTCAACTGTAGAACTTAAAGGCGTCAAAAAAGATATCGCAGAAAAAATTATTAAAGAAGTAACTGCACGCCTTAAATTTCTGAATGATGTTGGATTAAATTATCTTTCACTTGACCGAAGTGCGGATACTCTGTCTGGCGGAGAGGCTCAACGAATTCGTCTTGCATCTCAAATTGGCTCTGGGCTCACTGGGGTCATGTATGTTCTTGACGAGCCCTCCATAGGACTTCATCAACGAGATAATGATCGCTTAATTAAAACATTAGTTCACTTGAGAGACTTAGGTAATTCTGTACTTGTTGTTGAACACGACGAAGAAATGATTCGCTCCTCAGATTATGTAATCGACATTGGCCCAGGTGCAGGGGTTCACGGAGGACAAATAGTTGCTTATGGCACTCCCAAAGAAATAGAAGAAAATCCAAATTCTTTAACTGGTGATTATCTTTCAGGGAAAAAAGAAATTGCTATACCAAAAAACCGACTTAAGCCTGATGGTAGATGGATATCAATCAGTGGCGCTAGTGGTAACAATCTCAAAAATATAACCGCTAAAATTCCAGTAGGTTTATTAACTTGTGTCAGTGGCGTTTCTGGATCTGGCAAATCAACGCTCATCAATGACACGCTCCACCATGTGGTTGCGCAACATCTATATGGATCTGTCGCAGAACCGTCCCCCTTTAAAGAAATTGAAGGGTTGGAATACTTTGACAAAATTATCAGTGTCGACCAGTCTCCTATTGGAAGAACTCCGCGGTCTAACCCAGCAACTTATACTGGCTTATTCACACCAATTCGTGAATTATTTTCTGGAGTTCCTGCGGCTAGAGAGCGAGGCTATGAAGCCGGTCGCTTTTCTTTTAATGTGCGTGGCGGGAGATGCGAAACTTGCGAAGGTGATGGCGTCATTAAAGTAGAAATGCACTTTCTTCCTGATGTGTATGTTCCTTGTGATGTTTGTCATGGTAAAAGGTATAACCGCGAAACACTTGATATTCGCTATAAAGCCAAAAATATTCATGAAGTTTTGTCTATGACAATAGAACAAGCATTTGAGTTTTTCCAAGCAGTGCCAGTCGTGAAGAGAAAATTAAAAACATTACTGGATGTTGGTCTTGGATATGTTAGGTTAGGTCAAAGTGCAACAACACTTTCAGGTGGCGAAGCTCAGCGGGTAAAATTGTCACTTGAGCTATCGAAAAGAGATACCGGTAGAACTTTATATATTTTGGATGAGCCTACAACAGGACTCCATTTTCATGATATCCAGCTCTTATTAGAAGTGATTCATTCGCTGCGTAAGCAAGGTAACACGATCATTATTATTGAGCATAATTTGGACGTAATTAAGACTGCGGATTGGGTCATCGATATGGGGCCCGAGGGTGGCTCTGGGGGCGGGATGATTATTGCAGAGGGAACTCCAGAAGATATTGCAAAAAATAAAGCTAGCTTTACAGGAAAATATCTAAAGCCGCTTCTTAAGTAAACTAAATAAGAGCTCGTTCCGCTCGCTCTAAGGATTCAGGATTTCCTAAAATAATTAGGATGTCTTGCTCCTCTAGTATCTGGTCTTCTGTCAAATCTAGCTTCCTAAAAACAACGCCAACTTGATGGTTTTTTCTACGCAAAGTTTGCAATACTGCCCCTGAATGACTAATGATCGAAGAACTGCAACCAATGCCTTTGTCGCCTCTTTTTAACTGAATACTATGAAGTCGGATAGATGATTCGTCATCTTCATCCTCAGTACTTGGAAAATAACCCCTTAACTTACCATAACGATTTTCCCTTGCCTGAGTAACGCGACGTAGAACTTTGCTAATAGGTACGCCCGATAAACTTAATACATTAGCCGCCATCATTAGTCCACCTTCAGTCTTTTCAGGAATGACCTGGGTAGCACCAGCGTTATGCAGCTTATCTATTTCACTTTCATCTGTCGCTCGAACAATGACAGGGATTTTTGGATTTAGTATTTGTATTTGATGAATAACACGTATGATTTCATTCATATCTTGAAAAGTAATTACAACTGCACTTGCCCTTGATATGCTTGCCGCATTAAGGTGATTAGCGCTTTGAGAAACCCCATATACAACCGATAAACCTGCAGTTGATGCCTCTTTAACCCTCTCAGGATCTGAGTCTAAGGCAATATAATTGACGCCTTCTTCCTCGAGAAATTTTGCAATATATTGGCCTGTAATTCCAAAACCGCAAATAATAATATGCTTTTCTTTTTTCGCACCTTGGGAAGCAATTTGGGTAATTTTCAACGACTGATTTAACCACTCGTTCTGGGAAAACCTAAGAGCAATTTTCCCGTTAAATTGAATCACAATGGGGGCAATCATCATTGATAACAACATGGCTGCAATAACGGATTGCGATAAACTTGGATCTATCCAGTCTAAGCTGTCAATTTGATTGATTAAAACAAAACCAAACTCGCCTGCCTGTGTAAGACAAAGGCCTGTACGAATTGCCTCTCCAGGGCTTGACCCAAATCTTTTAGCAAGGAGAGCTATAACTGAGAATTTTAAGAATAATGCCCCAACCAATAGGAAAATGACTAAATGGAAATTGCTTAATACTTGTGGAATGTTGACCAACATGCCAATTGAAATAAAGAAAAGGCCTAATAAAATATCTCTAAAGGAAGCTATGCTTTCTTCTACTTGGTAGCGATAGGGTGTTTCAGATATCAACATTCCTGCCATAAAAGCGCCTAAGGCAAGTGATAAGCCCACAACTGATGTGACAGCAGATAACCCTAAGGAAATTAAAAGAACATTCAACATAAACAATTCTTGAGATTTAAACCTAGCGATTAAACCAAACCATGTACTAAATATCTTTTGGCCTATAAAAAATATCAATATGAGTGCTATGGCGACCTTTAAAGCTGTCATTGATAAAGCAAAAAATATATCTCCTGAATTTTTTCCTAAAGATGGAATTAAGATCAAAAGAAGAATGACGACTAAGTCCTGAAATAACAATACTCCTATCGCATTTCTACCATGCGGGGATTCGATCTCATTCTTTTCGCTAAGAATCTTTACAACTAATGCCGTGGATGACATCGCGATTGCGCCACCCAAAGCAAACAAGACATGCCAAGGCATAGGCAAGGGAATAACGAATCTTAGGAAATAACCAACAGGTATCGTAAGAAACATCGTTAGAAGGACCTGGCTGGCGCCAAATCCAAATACAATGCTCTTCATAGACTTAAGTTTTTTTAAATTAAACTCTAATCCAATTGAAAACATGAGGAAAACCACCCCAAATTCTGCTAAGTCTTTTACAGTTTGATTATCGGGGACTAAACCAAGCGCATTTGGACCAATCAGCAGACCGACAAAAAGATAGCCTAAAATTGAGGGAAGTTTTAAAACTTTGGAAATTAAAACGCCTGCCAAAGACGAGGCTAATAATATCAGGGTAAATTTCAAAATAGTAGGCATATACTTAATCATATGATAGATAGTCTTAATGAACGTTTTATTCAAATTGCTAAAAATACTTTAGAAATAGAAAGTATTGCTGTGGAAGGCCTTCGAAAGAATCTTCAAAACCCTGAAGAAAGCCATGCTTTTATCCACGCCGTAAACATCTTGCTCAATTGCAAAGGTAGAATCGTGGTTTCCGGTATAGGAAAATCAGGCCATATAGCTCGAAAAGTTGCTGCTACACTCGCTTCTACAGGATCACCGGCTTTTTTTGTTCACCCAGCCGAGGCTAGTCATGGCGATTTAGGTATGATTAAACAAGAAGACGTTTTAGTTGCACTCTCTTACTCAGGTGAAACTAATGAGTTGCTAGAAATCATTCCACTTATTAAAAGAATGGGTGCGAAGCTTATTGCCTTAACAGGTTTTCCCCAATCTTCTTTGGCTAAACTCGCAGACGCTCATCTTAACGTCCACGTTGACAAAGAAGCCTGCCCCTTAAATCTTGCGCCAACAGCAAGTACAACAGCAACTTTAGCCATGGGAGATGCAATTGCCATGGTGCTACTTGATTCGAAAGAATTTAATGCACATGATTTTGCGCTTTCTCATCCCGGTGGTAGCTTAGGTAAAAAGCTATTAACCTACGTCAGAGATGTAATGCGCACTGGTGATGCTGTACCTAAAACCCTAATCACCGCCTCCTTAAAAATCGCACTGCTTGAAATATCCCAAAAACGTTTAGGTATGACCGTCATTGTCAACGATCAAAATCAAGTATTAGGTATTTTTACAGATGGAGATTTGAGGCGTTTTTTAGAAAAAAACTCTCATCTAGACAATGTCCTGCTTAAAGACATTATGAGCCCCAATCCTAAAACTATTTCTAAGGATGTTTTGGCAGCACAAGCCATAGAGATGATGGATCGCCTACGTATTAATCAGCTTGTGATTGTAGATGCTATGGGCAGACTTGAAGGTGCTCTTAATATGCATGATTTACTCTCTGAAAAGATTATCTAATCTCATGCCCTCTTTAACTACAAATATGTTTAGTCAATTCCCCCAAGCTTTAGAGAGAGCAGAAAAGATTAAGCTTTTAGTGCTTGATGTAGATGGGGTACTTACCAATGGTTCTTTATTCATAAATGAAGATGGCCAAGAGCATTTTAAGCAATTTAACTCTCTCGATGGTCATGGTCTTAAGTTGCTAACTTCTAATGGCGTTGAGGTTGCTATTATCACTGGTAGAACTTCTGCCATGGTTTCACAAAGAGCTAATAGCTTAAATATAAATATAGTACTCATGGGTGTGGAACATAAGTTATCTGCCTTGAATTCGCTAGTAAACTCAAAAAATCTAACCCTTGCACAAGTTGCTGTCATGGGAGATGATTGGCCAGATCTCGCCATGTTGAAAATTGCTGGTTTAGCTATAGCCCCAGCTCAAGCTCACACCGAAGTCCGCAACGCAGCTCATTTCATAGCGTCAAAGGATGGCGGAGAAGGTGCCGTCAGAGAGGCTTGCGACCTGCTCCTTATGGCACAAGGCCACTACCAACGGCTAATAATGGAATCATTGGTTTGATGCTTCTAAATATTTTATCTACAATTTATGCTTTTTTTTATGATTTAGCCATCAAGCTTGTCCCTATACTTGTTTTGGTAGCTTTAACCTTACTTTCTTTTTGGTTTTTAAAAAAAAATATTAAGGAAGACTTAGTTCCTTTGCCACGCTTGAAAGAACATACTCCAGACTATGTTTTTTTTAATGCCAAGTTGACTGTTCTTAATAAAGCTGGACAAACAAAATACCGATTGCTTGGAACAGAGTTTAAACACTATGAAGACGATGCCTCTATTGATATTATTAAGCCAAGACTAAAGGTATTTAATCCTAAAGGTCCGCCTCTAACGGTTCAATCTGATACTGCCCATGTGACTGGGGAACTAGATATTGTTGAACTATTTAATCATGCTATCGTTTATCGCCCGGCTGATATTAATTCTTCTGGTCTAACTATTAGTCCATACGCAAAGTTAACATCAAACTATATGCAATTTTTTATCAACGACGACATATTAAAGACAAATGTCCCTGTGCAAATTGAAAGGGGATTATCCGTAATGTCTGCCAGTCAAGGTGCTATTTATAACAATGTTGACCAGTCAGTCTCTATGTTTGGTGATGTCCATGGCTATATCGAAGCTTCTGATATGAAGAAATCCACGCCATGAAAAAATTACTTATATCCATCTTCTTCTATAACGGATTTATTGGGTTTTCTTGTTTTACTTCATCACCCTCCTATGCCCTCAAATCAGATCAGGACCAGCCGATTAAGCTATTTTCTGATAATGCAGACTTTAATGATGTCACTCAAGAATACGTGCTAACTGGACACGCTATTATTATCAAAGGGAGTCTCAAAGTTACTGGTGATAAGGCGGTTATTGTGACAGATCCCGAAGGTTTTCAAAAAATCTCTGTTATCGCTAAAGCCCCTAATATTGCCACTTTTTCCCAACAAATGGATGGACCTAACCACGATCTTACGGATGGTCAAGGAGAATTAATTATTCACGAAGCCAAGACCGATAAATTATTGATCTCTGGAAATGCTATTGTTAAAAGATTGAGGGGAAGCGTGGTCAAAGACTTGCTCATATCTGATCAAATCGACTATGATTTATTAACAGAAAAATATATCGCCAGTATCAAAACCCCTGGCAAGCTAGTTAAGTCAACGCTAGCCCCAAGGACCCCTGAAAAATTTAAAATCACAGACTAGCCACTACTATGAGCCAACCCAACTCCATCCAATCTGTGCTTTGTGCTACTGGGCTCAAAAAAACTTATGGCAAACGCACGGTAGTTAAAGATGTTGGAATTGAAGTTAAAACAGGTGAAGTTGTTGGTCTCCTTGGTCCCAATGGAGCAGGGAAAACTACTTCTTTCTATATGATTGTTGGACTTGTTCCTGCTGACAAAGGGCAAATTACTCTTGATGGCAAAATCATCGGTAACCTCCCCATTCACGAAAGATCCAAACTAGGTCTTTCTTATTTACCTCAAGAAGCTTCTATTTTTCGAAAGTTAACAGTTTCTGAAAATATTCAAGCCGTTCTAGAACTTCAAAAAACAAACGAGAACAGATACCTTGACCGAAAAGAAATCCAATCTCAATTAAATCAATTACTTGACGAACTTCAAATTAGCCACTTACGGGATAATCCAGCGCTTTCTCTATCTGGCGGGGAAAGAAGGCGTGTAGAAATTGCTAGAGCCTTAGCATCAAATCCTAAATTTATACTTTTAGACGAGCCATTTGCTGGTGTTGATCCAATTGCCGTTGGAGAAATTCAACGAATTGTGACCTTTCTAAGAGATCGTAACATTGGAGTTCTAATAACAGACCACAATGTTCGAGAGACCCTAGGTATCTGCGACCACGCTTATATCATTAGTAATGGCTCCGTTTTGGCTGAGGGTGAGCCGCTAGATATCATCGAAAATGAAAGTGTCAGAAAAGTCTATTTGGGAGAAAGTTTTAGGATGTAGTAAAAATTTTAATTTGGCACTTGGCATTTAAATCAATCACTGATAATCTAAAGTTGTAGCTGATTTAAATCATTTCCTTTATTTTTAAAATATTTATGAATATTGGGCTTCTTAAACTTAACTTTATCTGGAGCTTGTATGAACATCATCATCCATAGTCATCATGTTGAAGTAACACCTGCAATTAAATTGCATTTAGAAGAAAAAATTAAAGTCATCAAAAAGCATTTTGAAAAAATTATTCAAGTGAACGCTTCCTTGACCGTTGATAAAGCTCACGAAAAAGAACTACGACAGAAAGCAGAATTAAGTATTCATGCCATGGGTAAAGACTTTTTTGCACAAGCCCATGATGTGGATTTATACCAAGCGATTGATCAGGCAGCAATCAAACTTGATAAACAAATCTTGAAAATAAAAGAAAAAACTAAGAATCATCATTTTGGCGATATTAATCCACTGAATTCTGACGCAACCTTAGGATGATTCTATAATAAGTTTATGCTCGAACTCGCCGAAATACTCCATTCCGAAAATATTCACATCGATATCCCAATAAAGGATGTCAGTGAATTATTTCAAATGGCGAGTTCGGACTTTTCTATACATTCACATCTGGATAAGAGTCTCATCGAAAACTGTCTTTTGGCTCGTGAGGCATTAGGGTCTACAGGCTTAGGTGTTGGGGTAGCCATCCCCCACGGAAGAGTGAAGGGTTTAAAAAATTCATTAGCCAGCTTTTATCGCTTGAGTAATGGGGTCGATTTTCATGCTGAAGATGGCATTCCAGTCAATCTAGTCTTGTTTCTTCTTGTCCCTGAACAAGCAAACCAGAAACATTTAGATCTTTTATCAGAAATCGCCCAGATATTATCAGACAAATCAAGAAGAACAGCCCTTCAAGAAGCGACAACTGTCAGTGCATTGCTTGAAATTTTCACCTCTAGTCTTGCTCATTAATCATGAGACAACAATTCTCCCTTTTGGGAGTGAGTGCCCAAACAGTCTTTGATGATAATTGTCAGGATTTAAAATTACAGTGGATTGAAGGCCAAGAAGGAGCTGATAGGTGCTTTGATTCACAACTCGTTAATCAAGCAACATCTTCTTCAGACTTAGTGGGTCACCTGAATTTGATTCATCCAAGTCGACTACAAGTGTATGGAGAAGCTGAAATAAATTACTTAAATCAGTTAAATCTTGATATGCGCCGCTTACAGTTAGTTGATTTAATGGCTAAAAAACCGCCTTGCCTTGTTGTTGCAGATGGCGAGCAACCGCATCCAGAACTGATGCTATATTGCCAGCGAAGTTCTACTCCTCTTTTTAAAACACCAGTCCCGTCAGCAGAGGTAATAGATCATCTCAGGGTCTATTTAACAAAAATTGGCGCGCCTCGAATTACATTACATGGTGTTTTTTTAGACATTTTAGGTCTAGGAGTCTTAATTACGGGTGAATCTGGACTTGGTAAAAGCGAACTTGGACTAGAGTTAATTTCTCGCGGGCATGGACTAGTAGCTGACGACGCTGTTGATTTTGCTAAATTAGGTTCAGATTATGTTGAAGGTAGATGTCCACCAATATTACGCGACCTTCTTGAAGTAAGAGGCTTAGGACTTCTAGATATCAGAACAATTTTTGGTGAGACTGCTGTCAGACGAAAACTGAAGTTAAGATTAATTGTTCAATTAGTAAAGCGACAAGATGGAGAATTTGACCGTCTTCCATTAGAACCACAATTTATTGATGTTATCGACGTACCAATTCGTACTGTCAAAATTCAAGTTGCCGAAGGTCGAAATTTGGCAGTTTTGGTTGAGGCCGCAGTCCGAAATACTATTTTGCAGCTTCGTGGCATTAATACACTTGAAGATTTTATAAATCGCCAGAAGGAACTTATGCAATCTGAGTTGACATCTAAACTTTCTCCGAAATAAGATGAGTATTTTTTTAATCACGGGGATTTCTGGATCAGGTAAATCCGTCGCATTAAATGCCTTGGAAGATGCCGGGTATGATTGTGTTGATAATTTACCCATTAATTTATTGGAAAATTTAATTGCATATCTTAGTCAATCCGGTATTGAAAAATTGGCAATTGCAATAGATGCTAGGCGTGGAAAATCAATCATAGAATTACCTGAAATACTTTCAAAACTTGCGAAATCATACAACGTTCAACTTATATTTCTCAACTCATCAACGGAGTCCTTAGTAAAGAGGTTTTCAGAAACTCGTCGAAGACATCCGCTATCAAATGCTAAGAACGAGAACCCTCAAAATTCTTTGATAGAGGCGATTCAACTCGAACGCGATTTGATGAAGGGCCTAAATGAACTAGGTCACCAAATTGACACAAGTAATATCTCAGCTAATACTTTAAGAGCTTGGGTGCTGGATTTGATTCAACATCAACATTCTGGCTTAACACTTCTTTTTGAATCTTTTGGATTTAAGCATGGCCTGCCTCAAGATGCAGACCTTGTATTTGACGTGCGCTGCTTAACGAATCCTTTTTATGATTTAAGTTTGCGTCCTTTAACTGGCAATGATGAGGCCGTTGTAGAGTTTTTACTAAAGAATTCTGATTTTTTGGATTTAGCCAAAGACATTGAGTCTTTCATAAAGAAATGGCTGCCAAAATACATGCTAGATCAGCGAAGCTATTTAACAATTGCCATTGGCTGTACTGGAGGTCAACATCGATCAATAGCTATGGCTAATTACTTATTCAACCAATTCGTTGAACAATCTAAGTCGCCTGATAATCGATTAAGTCTACTCTTAAGGCATCGCGAAATTACTATTGCGTCAAATTAAAAAAATCACTTAGCAATTCTTTAATGGGCTTCGGATACCCAAACCCTTTCAGATCCTCAATAGGGCACCATATCCAATCTTCTGAGGCAAGCTTATTTTTATTTTCTATATTTATTTGTCTTACCTGAAAATATAGAATTCGGTGTGTAAAAACATGCCGTCTTGGCGTATAAATTTTTCCGATTTGATATTGCTTTTTTGAAATTATTTTTGATATCGCGTCATACATAGCTAATTCGAAATTTGATTCTTCATTCTTATCGACCCACTTCGTTTCCGGCAATGACCACAACCCACCCCAGATTCCTTCACCACTTTTTTTCTCTAAAAGAACATGTCCTTTTGATACGATTAACAACATTTCGCTCATCACTTCTTTTGTTTTTTCTTTTTTAATTTTTTGGGGTATAAGCTCTACCTGATCTTCGCGGTAAGCAAAGCAAATGTTTTGATAAATACACTTTCTTACTTCTTTCTTATCAATTAGACATAGGGCTTGCTTTGGTTTACAAACTGTAGCTCCAAAATCCATCAAAGCTTGAGTATAGGCAGGCATATCTTTTTTATTCTTTGGCAGCATTGACTCTGCAATTTCCAAAAGCTTCTTTTCGGTTTGTACTTGAGAAATAATAGATCTAATTCCAAACACTCTAGAGAGTAACCGCTTCACATTTCCATCTAAAATGCTTACCCTTTCTTCAAAACAAAAAGCAGCAATAGCAGCAGCGGTTGATCGACCAATGCCTGGTAACTGCTCAAGCTCCTCTGCTTTTTTTGGAAATTCACTATTCAAACTTTCATGTATGATTTGGGCGCATCGATGTAAATTTCTCGCTCTTGTGTAATATCCTAACCCTGCCCACTCATGAAGCACATCATCCTGTGAGGATTTTGCTAGAACGTCTATATTTGGAAATCTTTTTAAAAATGAGTGATATCTTTCAATGACAGTCAGAACCTGGGTTTGTTGCAACATAATCTCTGATAGCCAAACCTTATAGGGATCCTTCTCATTTTGCCAAGGTAAGCCTTGACGCCCATACGCTTTCCTCCAGGTCAGCAATTTTGCTGCGAAATTTTTTACTTCTGACATTTTTTACAATAATAAGTTGATCGTTGATTTTGGACAATCTGAGTGATTTTGCTTTTACAAACGAGGCACAATTCTGATTTTCGTCCATAGACTTTAGTTTGCATCATAAAGTGTCCCGGTTCTCCTTCACTATTTACAAAGTCCTTCATACTGCTACCACCTGCTGCAATTGCTTTTTGAAGTACCTTTCTAATAGCGTGTGCTAACAGTTGGTATCTTTTTTCTGATATTTTTCCTGCTGGTGTTTTTGGATTTATTTTGGCTTCAAATAAACTTTCTGAACAATAAATATTACCTACGCCAACTACAGCTTGACCAGCTAATAAAAATTGCTTAATACTAACTAGTCTTTTACGTGACTTTTGATAGAGTATGCGTCCACCTAATAACTCTTTGAATTCCTCCGAAAATGGCTCTACTCCTAACTTTGCTATGAGGGGATGGTCTTCAATAGCCCCAGCTTCTAGCTCATGCCAAAGCATGGCACCAAATTTTCTAGGGTCATGAAGTCTCAATGCAATATCTCTAAATTGTATTTCTATGCGATCATGCTTTCGCGGCGGCTCTTCTTTAGGCTGAATTCTTAATACGCCCGTCATCCCCAAATGAATAATTAATGTTCCCTCCTCAAATCTGAGTAAAAGATACTTCCCTCTTCTTAAAATTTGAGAGCAAGTTTGACCTTTTAGAATTTGATTTAAGTTACTAGGAACTGGCCAGCGTAACCTTCCATCATAGATAATTACCTGAGTAACCTTTTTATCTTTAACTTTAGGTTCAATTCCTAGTTTTGTAACTTCAACTTCTGGGAGTTCAGGCATAAAGAGCTATAAATTAGAATGTTGTTTAGAATATAAAAATGTATAAATTCAAACTAACGGCGTTTTTTCGTCATGTGCTATTTTCTGGCTGTATTTGCAACTTTTTAGTTTTTTCTAATGCTATTGCTCAATTACAATTTGTTGAGAATAATCCGGCACGATATTCTGAGCAAGTTTTTTCTTTTCTCGCCTCTGAGATAGCACTTCAACGAGGGGATGCTGGCTCTGCTTTCCAAACCTTAATAGCATTAGCAAAAGATACGAAAGACCCTCGTATCGCTCAACGAGCTATGGAGATTGCTTTAATTGCTAAATCCCCAGCTGCGGCTCTTGAGGCTTCTAAATTATGGTCCGAATATTCGCCGACAACAGACACAACCTCTAAAGAGGTGATGATTACTTTATTGATGCTTAACGATGAGTGGGATAGTGTGATTGCCCCAGCCATTAGTCTTTTAAGTACTAAACTCCCTGTACAACGTGACCAGTTTTTACAGCAATGGCGCACTTTAATTTCCAGATCAAAACAAGAAGATAGTGCCATACGGGCTTTTTCAAAAATTATTTCTGGTACCAAACCCCTCACCAAGAATAAGGATTTATTGTTTATTTACTCAATGGGTGAGGAAAAGGAAGGTCGAATTGATAGCATGGAGGCTATTCTTAAATCTATTATTCGCCTAGATCCCAATAATAAAAATGCTCTTAATGCCTTGGGCTATTCTTATGCTGATAGGAACATCAAACTGACAGAGGCGCTCAAAATGATTCAAAAGGCGCATCAAATGGCTCCGGATGACCCCTATATTTTAGATAGCTTAGCGTGGGTAAATTATCGACTGGGCAACCTTGCACTTGCTAAAACTTTATTACAAGAATCATATGAGAAATTGCCTGAAGTAGAAGTGGGTGCTCACCTTGGTGAGGTCCTTTGGATTCTTGGTGATGCCAAAGGTGCTGAAACTATTTGGCGAAAGGTTGAAGCAATTGACGCCAACCATAAAACACTTAAGGACACCCTTAGGCGACTTCGTCCAGATTGGGCGGCTCCAGAAGTTTTTGATAGCAATTCAAAGAGGCATTGGGATGGGAGATTTGCTGTTAAGGTCAACGGCTCTTCTGGGCAAAATGGCGGTAGCGGCTCTTTTTCATTAGATCATGATGAGAAAAGTGACAACCTTGAAATTCGTTCATCATTAGGAGCCTCCATCGCAAAGGTAGTCATTGGCCCTGCTAAGGCAACATTAGAGCAGAATGGCAAAATTTATGAGGCAGTCGATGCTGATAGCCTCATTGAGCAGGCTATCAGTTTACCGATTCCAGCCCGAGGTCTTCCAGCATGGTTGTCAGGTTTTATAAGGCCAGGATCTCAAGGGGTGATTCAAAGAAACGATTCAGGCCAAGTTATAAAAATTGAACAAGATGGCTGGGTGCTTGTTTATGATTGGGCAAAAAAAGATCAATTACAAAAGCTAACGCTAACCCGCCAAACCAGCTTAAATAATATTGATATCAAGCTGATATTCGACATCCCGAATGACTGATTTTTATCAAATACAGGCTCCAGCCAAAATAAATCTCTTTTTACATGTGGTGGGCCAGAGGCATGATGGTTACCACCTGATTCAGAGCGTATTTCAATTAGTCAATCTTTTTGACACCATAGAAATTAAAGCCCTCAGTAATCCTAGTCTTGAACTTTCAATCCCCACACCGAACGTCAAAGCAAAAGATGACTTGGTTCTTCGAGCTGCCCAATTGCTTCAAAATTACACCCAAAGCTCCCTAGGAGCAGAAATTAGAGTAAATAAAAATATCCCAATTGGAGCAGGTATGGGTGGAGGATCTTCTGATGCTGCAAGCACCTTGATTGCATTGAATGAACTATGGCGAACTCATCTGCCCATTGAAGAATTATGTTCTTTGGGAATCAAATTAGGAGCCGATGTACCTTTTTTTATCAACGGCGTTAACGCCTTTGTAGAGGGCATTGGAGAAAAACTAACCGCTATTGATCTTCAACCCTATGATTATTTTATAATTTATCCAGGAATTAGTATTTCAACTCAAGAAATATTTAACGACACAGAATTGACGAGAAATCATCGTCAGATTACAATATTAGACTTTGCTGAGTATGAAAGTTCTAAGACATTTTTAAGTAATGACCTAGAACCAATTGCGCGGAAAAAGTATTTGGTTGTAACAGAAGCAATAGAATGGCTTAAAATGAAGATTCCGGGTTCTAACCCGATGATGACAGGTTCTGGAAGTGCAGTTTTCTGTCGCTTACCACCTCATTTTGAAGCCCAGAATATGCTGTCTCAATTACCAATTAACTGGAGAGGATTTATTGTGAGAGGGTTAAATCAACATCCCGCTTATAATTTGATTCGATCCAGCAACAAACAACAGGGGAGTCGCCAAGTTGGTTAAGGCACCGGATTTTGATTCCGGCATTCGAAGGTTCGAGTCCTTCCTTCCCTGCCACTTTCAAGTAGTAAATTTTCCTTTAATATCATCTGTCTGTCGTATTTCTTCGAGGAGTAGGTATGAGCAATGAATCCATGTTAGTTTTTACTGGGAACGCAAATCCTGTTTTAGCTAAAAATGTTACCGATTTGCTAGGAATCACTCTAGGAAAAGCCTTTGTTGGCAAATTTTCAGATGGGGAAATTCAAGTTGAGATTCAAGAAAATGTTCGTGGTAAACATGTTGTAGTTATTCAACCAACTTGCGCTCCGTCAAATGAAACACTTATGGAACTCATGATTATGGTAGATGCCCTTAAAAGGGCTTCAGCAGGCACTATTACTGCGGTAATACCTTACTTTGGCTACGCTAGGCAAGATCGTCGTCCACGTTCTGCTAGGGTCGCAATTTCCGCCCGTATCGTCGCTAATATGCTTCAGTCCGTCGCTGGAGTTGGAAGGGTTCTGACGATGGACCTGCATGCTGATCAAATTCAGGGGTTTTTTGATATTCCGGTAGACAACATTTATGCCTCGCCCATCTTACTCGAAGATCTCTATCGTAAAAATGACTCAGACCTACTTGTTGTCTCTCCTGATATTGGGGGCGTTGTTAGAGCAAGAGCTTTAGCTAAACAACTCAATTGTGATCTGGCTATTATTGATAAAAGAAGACCTAAAGCGAATGTATCTGAAGTCATGCATGTTATTGGTGAGGTAGACGGTAGAAGATGTGTAATTATGGATGACATGATTGATACAGGTGGCACTTTATGTAAAGCGGCAGAAGTCTTAAAAGAGCGAGGTGCTAAGAGCGTCATGGCTTATTGCACTCACCCTGTTCTCTCTGGTGATGCGGTAAGTAGAATCACCAATTCGGAATTAGATGAAGTGGTAGTCACTGATACGATCCCACTCAAAGATGATGCAAAAAATCTGAAGAAGATTAGAGTATTGTCTATTGCCCCCCTCCTTGCAGAAACCCTAGTTAGAATTAGTAAGGGCGATTCGGTCATGTCGATGTTTGCCGATTGATCGGATGCGCGACAAACCTCGCCATTCATGGCGGGGAAGAATAGCGCGGACTGCGCTTGTTAGATTGTGGAGATCCGATGCCGTTAGATCGGTCTGTGAAGCAAGAACCCACCGAGACGACTTTCGATGCTCTTACAGCCTAAGCGTGGTAGGAATCCTCTCACTTTAGGGAGGGGAGGATGTCAATAAATTGGCTTTTTAAGCAAAAAAGGCTATAATCTAGTACTTTTGCGTTTGGTCGCGAACGCAGAAGAGCTCACATATTTTTGTGGGATTAATTAGTTAATTAATTAGGAGTTATTATGAAAGTTGTTGCCTACGAACGTAGCGTACAGGGTACTGGAGCGAGCCGCCGCCTGCGCAATTCTGGAAAAACACCGGGCATTATTTACGGTGGAACAGACTTACCGCAAGCGATTGAGTTGGATCACAATGCACTGTTCCACTCTTTAAGAAAAGAAGCGTTTCATTCATCTATTTTGGAAATTGAAGTTGCCGGCAAAGTTCAACAAGCTTTGTTACGTGATTATCAAATGCATCCTTTTAAGCCATTAGTTTTACACATTGATTTCCAAAGAATCGATGCTAATCAAAAAATACACGTTAAGATTCCATTGCACTTTAAGGGCGAAGAAGTTTCACCAGCCATTAAAACAGGCGGTGGTGTTATAAACCATATCATTAATGAATTGGAAATCACATGCCTTCCAGTTGATCTCCCTGAATTTATTGAGGTCGATTTAAGTTCATTAGAAGTTGGTGTTTCACTTCACGCCAAAGATATTGCGCTACCCAAAAATGTGTCTTTAACACTTCATATAGAGCAAGATAATCCAGTGATTGCAGTTGCTAGGATTCCAGCTGTAGTTGCTGAGCCTGTCCCAAGTGCAGCACCTGAAGCACCTGCTGCCCCTGCTGCAACCAAGTTGAAAGATAAAGAAGGTAAAGAGTAATTTGTCTCAAGTGATATCAAAAGACCCGCCTTCGAGCGGGTCTTTTTTTAGAATAAGATATCTTAGATAAGAAAAATGATCAAATTAATTATTGGCCTAGGTAATCCTGGAAAAGAACACCAGAAAGATCGCCACAACGCTGGATTTTGGCTTTGTGAACTCTTTGCATCTGCATTTAATGCGAAGTTTTCACATGAATCTAAGCTTAAAGGGTCCGTTGCAAAAATAAAATTGGGGCAAGCTGACATTTGGTTCTTATTACCGACTACCTTTATGAACTTAAGTGGTGAGTCAGTTAGTTCTCTGATGCGCTTTCATAAAATTTTGGCAGATGAGATTCTTGTCATTCATGATGAACTCGATCTGAGCCCAGGAATTACCCGACTTAAATGGAGCGGCGGTTCTGGGGGACATAATGGTTTAAAAAGTATTTCATCTCATTTGGGCACAAACGATTATTGGAGATTAAGAATCGGCATCGGCCATCCACGCGATATTGTCGAAAAAGGAATGCCTCACCAAGAAGTGGCTAATTTTGTATTAAAGCGAGCAAGTCAAAGCGAGGAAAAACTTATTCTTGATTCATTTAATAAGCCATGCGCCCTATTAAATGACTTAATTCAACTTGGCCCACAAGCCATTATGAAAGACCTTCACACCTTGCCTAAATGAATTTTCTTGGGGTGTAGTTGATTATATTTTTGTAATAACTGTTCCTGATTTTCTATAAATTCAGGATGAATTGGAATACAAGCTATTGGACATACGATTTGACATTGTGGCTTCTCATAGTGGCCGACGCACTCAGTACACTTACTTGGATTGATCTCATAAATTTCGATGCCCATACTTATCGCATCATTGGGACACTCTGGCTCGCAGACATCACAATTAATACAATCATCAGTAATCATTAAAGCCATTTTTATTCTTTGCTAATGATCTTCTTCTGCAGCCACTCTTCTACAGATGGGAATACAAACTTGCTAACATCCCCACCTAAAAGAGCAATTTCACGAACAAAGGTACCTGAAATAAATTGATATTGATCAGAAGGTGTTAAGAATAAGGTTTCAACATCAGGTAACAAATAACGATTCATACCGGCCATTTGAAATTCATATTCAAAATCAGATACCGCTCTTAGGCCACGAACAATAACGCGCGCATTATTTTTTCTAGCAAAATCTTTAAGCAAGCCACTAAACCCCTCGATTCTTACATTTGGATAATGTCCCAAAACCTCTTTGGCGATCTGAATTCTCTCCTCCAGGGTAAATATAGGTTTTTTAGCCTTACTATCTGCTATACCTACCACTAGCTCATCAAATATTGAAGATGCTCTTCTAACAAGATCCTCATGCCCCCTTGTAAAAGGGTCAAATGTACCCGGGTATACAGCAATTGCCATTATTACTCCTTAATTACTTCAGCTTCTAAAAGCCTAAGTCTAAACCGAAACCACTGATTTGCTCAATAATGTTGCTTTTACTACCCCAGCAAGAAGTTGTTTATTGACCACCCAGTTTCCTAAATAGCTCAAAATCGTCTCATTTTCTATATTTGTAGACGATTCTACATATATTTTTACATCTTTCGAAACAAATTCTTTTGTAGCTAAGAGCTCTAAAGTCTTTTTCAATAATCCTAAATTATCAAACGGTGGGTCTATAAAAACAATATCATAATTTAATACGGTTTCTTTCTCTAACCAGGTCGTGGCATCAGTACGTATCGTTTTCAAATCACAACCCATCGGTAAAGGTTTTAGGGATTCAATATTGTTTTCTAACAACGAATAAACCCGCTTATTTGACTCGATAATAGTGACATGGCTAGCTCCACGTGAACAAGCCTCAAGACCCAACGCTCCCGAGCCTGCGAATAAATCTAAACAACTTTGTTGATTAAGTGTTTGACCTAGCCAATTAAACAGTGTTTCTCGAACTCGATCTGTTGTTGGGCGAAGTCCTGGCTCTTCAATGAGATGAATAAGCCTACTTCGCCAGTATCCCCCTATGATCCGAACTCTAGTTGGAAGCTCTTTGACCTTAGGTCTCATTTTTCACCAACAACAACGGTTACCATTCGTTCCATATCCAAATGCTTCTTGAATGCTTCTTTAATTGATGATTTTGATACTTGTTGTACTGAGGCTGTCCAAGTGTCTAGAGTATCGAGGGGCAGATCATTCCACGCGATAGAGGAAATATTTTCAAGTAACTTTCGATTGCTATCAATTCGTAATGCAAAACCATTCGTAAGATTATTTTTAGCGCCTTCAACTTCACTATCTGATGGTCCATTTTGAATAAACTCTTGTATAGACTCTCGCATCAACTGAACTGCTTGATTTGCTTGGTCCTTTCGCGTCTGCATCGTTGCCAAGTAAATACCAGAATTTTTTCCAGGATAAAAATAACTCGATACGCTGTATGCCAGACCTCTTTTTTCACGGATTTCAGTCATGAGCCTAGATACAAATCCCCCACCACCCAAAATATAATTCCCAACTAATAAAGAATAATAATCCGGATCATTTCTTGCAATACCCGTCATACCCATTTGAATATGAGCTTGTTGAGATGGGTTAGATAAAGTAACCTCCCTTTGAGATAAAGGAGCTACTGGAGACCTTTCCAACAAAAATACTTCAGGATAAAAATCGTTACCCTTAGGTAACTTTTCAGTTAACTGCATACCAATCTGTATAGCTTTTTCCTTATTTAAATCCCCTACGATTAAAACATTTGCATTTTTGGCTTGATAATAATTTTGGTGGAATTTTTTTAAATCAGTGACTTGAATTGCCTGTATAGAATTAACAGTTTCCTCATTTCCAAGAGGGTTATTCTTATAGATCATTTTTCGAAACTGCTTTGAAACCATCACATTAGGCTTTGAATCACTGTCTTTTAATGCGTTAATCTCTAATATCTTTTCACGTTCTAATATCTTAGAATCAAATATTGGATTAGCCAACATACTTTGCACCTGAGTAATTAATGGCTCTAGAACTTGTGCCTTGCTTAATGATCTAATTCTCATACTAGAACTATCTACACTAGATGAAAAATTAACTGTAGCTGCTAGATCAGAAATACTATCTACAGTATCAGCTTCATTTAAGACTTTGCCATCAATCACTGATCCTTTATTTAATAGCGAGGCCGTCATCGCTGATGTGCCAATTTTCCCTTTTGGATCACGGGCCACGCCTCCCACAAAGTCAATGCCAATATCAATAATAGGTATTGTTCGAGCTTCGACAAATAAAAGAGTTGCACCCGTATCTAATTGTATTTTTTGAATTGGTAAAGCCGCATTGCCTTGTAGTGAATAAAGCATAGCAACACATGCTGTTATATAAATAACAATTTCTTTAACTTCTTTAGTCCACTTCATATTTATTTTCTCTCTTTATTACTTCAAATGAGCTGCTGCTTTTGCATTAGCTTCTTGTGTTTTAGGATCAATCGACTGAGGGTCTAAAATACCTACAGTTAAATGATCATCAATGAGATATTTTTTGACAACTGCTTGAATTTGCTCTGAGGTAACATTTTGAATTTTTTCATTTGCTTTATCAAGATCTTTCCAAGGTATCCCAGATATTTCATTGGACCCTATCTCCATGGCTTGTCCAAATACTGAATCACGTTTGTATATTTGTGATGCAGTTACGGCTATTTTTACTCTTTTTAACTCGGCCTCTGTAACTCCTTTTTGCGCCACTTCAGTTAATATTTTCTTAATCTCTATCTCAATATTTTCTATTTTTTTCCCTGGCAATAGATCTGCGCTAATAATAAATAATTGTTCTCCTCGACTAACTGCATCATAGCTTGCGCCAACTCCTTGTAATAGTTTTTTATTTTTTACTAAAACACGATTCAGTCGAGTGTTTTGATTGCCATCAAGAATGGCAGATAATACTGTTAAAGCAAAAGGCTCATCATCTTCAAATTGATTATTTAAAATCTTTGGCGCTTTCCAGCCCATCATAATAATTGTGTTTTCAGCGGGAGCCTTGACTGAAAATCTACGCTGACCCACTTGCACAGGCTCAGTTTGTTTCTTTCTATCTGGCACTACTTTCGCAGTGACTTTTCCATAGGTTTGCTCTGCCAATTTAAATATTTCATTTGGATCTACATCCCCAACTACGATCAAAATTGCATTGGATGGCGCATACCATTTTTGATACCAGTCTCTTGCATCTAAATAATTCATATTTTGAAGGTCAGCCATCCAACCAATGACTGGAGTCCGATTGGGTGCTGAATTAAAAGCTGTGGACATTAGCTGCTCATACAACAAACTCGAAGCCTGATCATCTGTTCTTAATCTTCTCTCTTCCATGATGACCTGTATCTCTTTTTTAAACTCATCTTCAGATAAATTTAAGTTTTGCATACGATCAGCTTCTAACTCCATCATTTGAGGTAAATATTGTTTTCCTATTTGCTGAAAGTATGCCGTGTAGTCATAGGATGTAAATGCATTTTCGCGCCCTCCTAATCCTGCTACTTTTTTTGAGAATTCTCCAGGCCCTAGACTCTTGGTTCCTTTAAACATCATGTGCTCTAAGACGTGCGCTACTCCTGTTGTGCCGTTGTATTCATCAACTGACCCCGCTTTATACCAAATCATATGGGCTACTGTTGGTGACCGATGATCCTCTCTAACGATCACCCTTAAGCCATTGGGTAGTTTTTTTTCATGCGTATACTGTTCTGGAAGTACACTCGGTTGGAAGGACTGCGAAAACCCATCCATAGATAAAAACATTCCTACAATTAAGCTACTTAATATGAGGCAAGACTTTACAACCTTCATTTGATTTAAATCCACGTAAATTTTCCTGTTATCTATTTTCATCTGTAGAATTCTAATTCTTATGTTCAAATTACGTAAAACTCTATCTCATCTTTTTAATCGAACTCAAATTGACGAAGCTTTATTTGAGTCTTTAGAGGAATCCCTTATCCTGGCAGATGTTGGCATGAATGCTACTCAAAAGTTGATTTTGCAATTACGACATAAGGTTAAGCAACTTAAATTAACTGATAGCACTCTATTAAAACAGGTTTTACAAGACCTCATTACCGAATTACTCACCCCCCTGGAATATGCAGACAACCCTCTAGTTCATCTCGATAGTCCGGTCTTACCTGAGATTTGGTTAATTGTGGGTGTCAATGGTGCAGGCAAAACAACTAGCATTGGAAAAATCTGCTTTGCCCTTCAAAAACAAGGGAAGAATATTTTGCTAGCTGCAGGAGATACATTTCGAGCTGCTGCTAAAGAGCAACTTATGGCATGGGGTCAAAAAAATAATGTTTCCGTCATCCAGCAAGCATCCGGGGATGCTTCTACTGTTGCTCATGATGCTGTTACTGCCGCTATTTCTCGAAAAGTAGATGTTTTAGTCATTGATACAGCCGGCAGACTTGCTACACAAACTCATCTCATGGATGAGCTAAAAAAGATTAAGCGTGTCATTACAAAATTACTACCGGGGGCGCCACATCAAGTTTTACTTGTATTAGACGGCAATACTGGGCAAAACGCTGTTGCTCAGGTTAAAGCCTTTCATGAAGCCCTTGGTCTAACATCCCTACTTGTGAGCAAAATTGATGGTACAGCCAAAGGGGGAGTACTTTGCGCAATTGCGGAACTTTTTAAAGAGTCTATCAATCCCCCTAAAATTATGGCTCTTGGGGTAGGTGAGGGGATAGAAGAAATCGAAGTATTTAACTCTAAAAAGTTTTCTTCTGCTTTATTATATGAATAAATTATTAATATAATCAGTTACTTATAATTTCATAAAATCTTAGCACTCCTTATGCAAGAGTGCTAAAATAGAACTATGAACAAACTAAGTTTAAGCCCTTCAATGTTTAATAACTTAACTGACGTAGTCAATCCGACTAGTGGATTACCCGCTATGCCTATGCTTCCTTCTAATGGCATGGGAAGTATTGAGTCATATATTTCTGCTGTTAATCAAATGCCGATGCTCTCAGCTATTGAAGAGAAAGAACTGGCAGAACGACTAGCTAAATTTAATGATTTAGAAGCTGCAAAAAAATTAGTATTAAGCCACCTTAGGGTGGTTGTCTCTATTGCAAGGCAATACAAGGGTTATGGCCTTGCTCATGCTGATTTAATTCAGGAAGGCAATATTGGTTTGATGAAAGCGGTTAGACGCTTTGATTTAACTCAAGGTGTCAGGCTTGTTTCCTATGCTATTTACTGGATTAAAGCTGAGATACATGAATTCATTTTAAAAAATTGGCGTTTAGTAAAAATAGCCTCCACCAAACCCCAGAGGAAGCTTTTCTTTAATCTCAGAAGTAATAAACCGACATTAGACGCAATGTCTCCATCAGATATCGCAAACCTTGCAAAAGCTTTGGATGTTAAGCCGGAAGAAGTTCGGGAGATGGAAGTTCGCCTAGGAGGTCGGGATATTCAAATTGATATGGAAAATGACGAAGATGGTCATCGTGAACCTGCCCTATGGATGGCAGACTCTCGACTTGAGCCTACCCAAGTTCTTAGCAATAATGAAGAGTTACAACTACAACAAGTCGACCTCATGAATGCTTTAGATTCTCTTGATGCGCGTAGTCAACGAATTGTTCATGCAAGGTGGTTAGCCCCTCAAGAAAATAAGGATAGCTTAACCCTTCACGATTTAGCCTCTGAATTAAACATTTCGGCTGAGAGAGTTCGCCAAATAGAGGTTGCCGCTCTTAAAAAGCTCAGATCTGTTCTCAATCCACATTAATTAATCAAGCTCATTGCTTGATTAAAACTCGCAAATCATCCGCTAATGTTTGTTCACCCAAATTGTGCCTTACAAATAATCTGAGATGCCCCTCTTTATCAACAACATAACTTCCAGCAGTATGATCTAGAGAGTAAGATCCCGGAGATTTGCCTGGCACTTTTTGAAAAAATATTTTATATCCAGTAGTTACATCATTTAATGCTTTTTCATCTTGTGGCCTTAATCCCAAAAAGCTTTTATCAAAAGCTGGCACATAATTTTCAAGCAATTCCGCGGTATCCCTTTCTGGATCTAAGGTGATAAATAAGACTTGGACTTTGCTAGCTTGCTCTCCTAGCAACTTCATAACGCCTTGCATTTCTGTAAGAGTCGTCGGACAAACATCTGGACACTGCGTATATCCAAAGAAAACAATAACTACCTTACCCTTGAAATCATCTAAATGACGAAGCTTATGACTCGGGTCTTCTAATTCAAATACAGGAGAAAAAGAATTTGAACCTGTGATATCTACATTATTAAATTTAGGCTTCAACTCACAGCCATTAAGTAAGATGCCCAAAACACTACAAGATATAACAAATTGAAAAATAGTTATGCTCTTCTTAAACATAATGGTCTACCAATAAAGCGACAAATAATAAAGATAAATACAAAATAGAGAACTTAAAAGTTTTCTTTGCCAACAGATCTGAATAGTTGAAATATAACGCAAATGCATACGCTAAAAAAATACCGCCCAAAACAAGAGCGCTCATTAAATAAACAAAATGGCTCATTCCATAAATATATGGCAATAGTGTTGCTGCAAATAAGATAAATGTATATAAAACGATATTAAGTAATGTGAATTTCTCCCCATGCGTTACAGGCAACATGGGTAATCCAGATTTAACATAATCTTCCCGACGATATAAAGCTAGAGCCCAAAAATGAGGTGGCGTCCATGCAAAAATAATTAATACTAAAAGCCAAGCTGCAGCGCCAACTTCATTTGTGACTGCAGCCCAACCAAGGGCTGGAGGCATAGCACCTGAAAGCCCACCTATCACTATATTTTGGGGAGTGGCTGGCTTTAAAATCCAAGTATAAATAACAGCATAGCCTACAAAGGTTGCAAAAGTTAACCACATGGTTAATTGATTTGCAAAGATCAATAGAGTTAGCATACCAAGCAACCCAATAATGCTAGAAAAAATAATAATCTGTTTAGGAGATAAATCTCCATTTGCTGATGGACGCCACGCAGTTCTTTTCATCAAGGCATCGACTTTTTGCTCAATCAAACAATTCATTGCAAAAGCGGCTCCAGCTAATAACCAAATTCCAATCGAAGAGCCTACCAACGTTTTCCAAGGAACCATTCCTGGAGTTGCAAGAAACATTCCAATGACTGCACAAAAAACAGCCAGTTGAGTCACCCTTGGCTTGGTAAGGGCTATAAATTGCTTAATTTTTTCTACTAAAGTTACTTTTACTTGCGTCATTGTTTGACTCTTGCTAAATATGTTAATTTACTAAGACAAATCAATAATGCTGCCGCGCCAGCTGTATGAGCTAAAGCAGCAACAATCGGCCAGTTAAAAACAACATTTGATATACCCGTAATCAGTTGCAGCGTTAATACGGCTATAAAGTTTCGATTCCACAATTTAATATTTTTTTGCCACAGAGCATTGCCTTTTGTTTTTTGTTGCTCTATTAAAAGGTAAAGTGAGCCACAAAAAATAAAAACAATCAATGCGCCCAAGCGATGAAACCAATGAATTGCCACTAAGGCAGTACTTGTGATGGACTCACCACTACCCGTCTTACCAAGTTCACGCCAAAAATGAAAACCCGTTTCAAAATCCATCGTTGGTAAAATTTCTCCATTACATAGTGGAAATCCAGTGCATGCTAACACTGCATAATTGGTGCTAACCCAACCCCCTAAAAATATTTGTGTCAAACATAAAAACGCCGCTATAAGAGGTAGCCATGAACTAACTGTTGAATAGTTTCTCATCTGCATTGATTTCTGTGTGGTGATGTCTGTCATGATTGTTAAGCCGAGGATTAGGAGTATGGCTAATAACAAATGAGTCGTCACAATGATCGGTTGCAGCTTCATAGTCACAGTCAAAGCACCAAAGCCTCCCTGCAAACATACCAAAAATAATAATAGGAGTGCCCCCATAAAAACTCTTATTCCAAAGGTGTGTCTTTTTAACCAGGAAATAATACATAGCACTACTATCAAAAATCCCACCGCACTTGCAAAGTAGCGGTGAATCATTTCTATCCACGCTTTACTCTCTGTGACAGGACCAAAAGGCATCTGATCCTGAGCTTGCTTTATTAAGTCAATAGCAAATATTGGATTTGAATGTCCATAACAACCCGGCCAATCTGGACATCCTAAACCAGAATCGGTTAGTCGCGTAAATGCTCCGAATATAACTAAGTCAAAAGTACAAAAAAGTACAAGCCAAACTAATTGATTAAAATTTAGCAATGTACCTTTGATCGCAGAATAAATTAAAGGTAACGAACCTACCGCAAGCGCAATGATGACTAATTGGAGGATTAATTGAAGACTCATAGTGTTTGATATTTACTGTCCGTATTTTCCAGTTGGATTCCACTTTAAGAGTTTCTCAATATCTTTTCGCATTTTAGAAAATTCTGGGGCATTCTCTGAAACGGGATATATCATCATTCTTGCTCCGTTCGGATCCAAAAGTTGTATTGCATCTTCTGATTTATTTTGATTGAGCCATTCTAAAATGATCTTCCTCTCAATCTTATCGTCTGATAATCGAATAGTTTTTAGTCCCGCAATCTCTTCATCATATCCAGACTTTATTTTTTCATTGGGCTCCTTGCCGTCCATTGTTAGCCAAACGATTTGCAATCTTTGCCTTTCTTTTCCCATTGAAGCTCTGACTTGGCGAAGAAGAAATAATAGACGAATGCAACTTTGTTCCGAGGCCTCACAATTTTCTGCCGGTCTGGCGATCAATAGCGTCCACTTTCCGTACACTTCTTTTTTTAAAGCACTCTCTGGCACCTCTTGAACAGGATATATTAATTGCCCATAATTAGTCTTACTACCTTCGGGCTTGATGATATAAAAAGTAATATACGATGCTATGACAGGCGCAGCACAAATAACCAAGAGCAACAGCATCTGCCAACGTCCTTGACTCGTTTTAGCATCAATGCGTTGCACTGATTCGGAAGACGGTATTAATGGGACTTCTTTTGACATAGATTTAATCCATCGAGGTAATTAGTTATTATCGCAATGATTTTGATCGTTTGCGTAAACCTGTAACTAGCCAAAAAATGAATGTCATTAAAGATAGGCCAAACCACTGAAAAGCATACGCGTAATGTTTCTCTGATCCATTGTTATAAGGTGGCATTTGGCGATCTAACTCATCATCAATCATGCTTTTATCCTGGCGCAGAATAAATGGGAATTGATCCCATTGATGACCTTTCTGCTCTTCTAATAAATTAAGATTTTCCTTAATTTTCATACCATTGGTACCTATAAAAACGGAATCATCGCCCACTTGAAGTGTTTTTCCTGCGTCTGGAAATACCACTCCAGTTACAGTAACTAGCCCACTTGGAGTTACTACGTTTGGAACTTCATTAATATTTAAAAAACTTCTTGGTTTCCAACCTCGATTTACCCAAAGTACTTTTTTTGTCCCTTCTAGCATAAGTGGCATTAATAAAAAAAACCCAGTTGTAATGCCAGTTTTAGGATCCCGTCCTAATGGGTGAGGGCGATTCTCTAACCAGATTCCTTCATTGACAATGAAAACGCCTTTCGCAATCACTCGGTGGTGAAGTGCCTGATCTAACGTCCAATTTTTTTCATTTGCGTTAAGGGGGGTCAGCTCTTCTTTTAGCTTTAATTCGGTTGCTAAATTTTCTTTTCCATGAGCTCGTTCGAGTTGCCAAGAACCCAGCAGGATACCTATAATTACAAGTATTAATGCTGTTAGTGAAGCAACTGGCCTACGTTTTAAATCTTTTAACATGCTACCCCACGCTTAACATTTGAATTGGTATCATAATCAATATATGCAATTTATTATCCCTCTTGTATTTCTAGGTATCCTAATTAGTCTAGGGTCAGCGCTTTTTTTTATGATGCGCGATAAAGGCACGAGCTCGAATATGGTGAGGTCGTTATTTATTAGAATTGGATTATCAATATCTCTGTTTATTGGAATTTGGGTTGCCCACTACTTTGGGCTAATACAAACCACTGGGATCCGAGTTTCAAATTAAAAACCGCTGTTTTACAGCGGTTTTTAATTACATCCAGTAAACAACTAAATAAAGCCCTAACCAGACAACATCGACAAAATGCCAATACCAGGATGCTCCTTCGAAAGCAAAATGATTCTCAGCTGTGAAATGTCCCTTAATAAGTCTTCTTAATACTACAGCCAACATGATGGCCCCTAAGGTCACATGAAATCCATGAAAACCTGTCAACATAAAGAATGTTGAGCCATAAATTCCTGAAGTAAGTTTTAGATTTAACTCGTGATATGCATGAACATATTCATACGCTTGGAGACAAACAAAGAGAAAACCAAGTCCAACAGTAGCTGCTAAGAATGTAATCGCTTGTTTGCGGTGATTCTCTCTAATAGCGTGATGAGCCCAAGTTACAGTTAGGCCGGAAGTGAGCAAAATAGCTGTATTAATTGTAGGAATCGGCCACGGCCCCATTGTTGCAAATGCCTCTACTAATCCACCTGGTCCAGAATTAGGCCAATTCGCAGCAAAATCAGGCCAGATTAACTTATGATCAATATCTCCCAACCAAGGGGTAGCAATACTTCTTGCATAAAACAATGCAGAAAAGAAAGCAGCAAAGAACATAATTTCTGAGAAGATAAACCAACTCATTGACCAGCGATAAGAAACATCAACGTTGACGCTGTTCATTCCACCTTCAGATTCGGCAATTGCATCACCAAACCACTGGTACAAAACAAACAGAAACCAAACCACACCAACAGCTGTAAACGCTGCTCCATAAGTGTGTCCATTAACCCACTGGGACATACCAAACCCAAAACTCATCAGTCCTAAGCTTGCTCTAACCGGATGGTTAGATGGCTCTGGAACAAAATAATACGGGGTTTTATTTAAAGATGCTGACATAACTACTCCTAAAATCTTTTATAAATAGGTTTTTACTTTGCTAACACTAATTTCACGACCAATAACAAAATACTCATAAATATCATCACACCAATCACAGCTGCAATTATTACATGAACAAAGCTTAAAGAGGACATATCTTGCTGATGGCCACTCTCTTTTCTCACCCCTAAAAATCCCCAAAATACTGCGCTCATGGATCTCATAAAGGTTGATACTGCGCTGTTTTTTCTTGGTTTCATAATTTTAGTTATATTTTAGATGGCTTTGATTCACCTGTGATAACTTTTGTGGCGCCATTGATCTCAAAAAAGGTATAAGAAAGCGTAATCGTTTTGACATCTTTGGGTAATTTAGGATCAATAATAAATACGACTGGCATTTCTCTAGACTCTCTTGGTTGCAAAGTTTGCTGTGAAAAGCAAAAACATTCCAACTTAGTAAAGTGCAAAGTTGCTATTTTAGGTGCATAACTTGGAATCGCCTGAGCAATGATCGTTCGATTTTTCTCATTCACCACCTCATAGATAATTTGATTTACCTCACCCGGATGGACTTCAAGATAATTCTTTACAGGTCTAAAGCGAAGTGGCCCTTGCGCATTTGAATCAAACTCTACTGTGACGATCCGAGAACTATCTATTTGAGTATTTTTAGGCTTGTTAGCTCCATAAGCCCTGACACCATATTCGTTTTTATTTGTCACCACGTTAATACCTGTGATTTCGCATATTGCTTTGTAAGCAGGTACTAGGGCATATCCAAAACCAAACATCACTACGCAGACAATTATTAGCTTAATCAACATTTGTTGATTAAGCTGGACTTTATTAAACACGAAGGCTTATCCTAAAAAAGTTCTTTTAATGATGATTGCAACAAAAAATACCAACGCAATACTCATTAAAGTCAGCCCCATCCGCTTATTAGCAGATGAGGTCTTTTGACTTGTTGATGCTGAATTATTATCCAAGGAATATATCGCCTTAATCTACGTGCGGGGGAGTTTCAAATGTATGGAAAGGTGCTGGTGATGGGACAGTCCACTCCAAACCGTGTGCTCCTTCCCATGACTTAGCCTCAGCTTTCTGACCGGAGCGATACGTAGGGAGCACTACAAATAGTAGAAAATAGACTTGTGACAACCCAAACCCTAGAGCGCCAATCGAAGCTACAGCGTTGAAATCTGCAAATTGCACTGGATAATCCGCATATCTCCTTGGCATTCCTGCTAGTCCTAAGAAATGCATCGGAAAGAATGTGACGTTAAAAAATATCATTGACCCCCAGAAATGAATCTTTCCTCTTGTCTCATTAACCATAAAGCCAGTCCACTTTGGAGCCCAGTAATAAAACCCGGAAAAAAGGGCAAAGAGTGATCCGGCTACTAAAACGTAGTGGAAATGAGCAACAACATAATATGTGTCTTGAATACCAATATCAATTGGAGCCATCGCGCAAATCAATCCGGTAAATCCACCTAGTGTGAAAACAAATATAAAACCAATGGCCCATAACATCGGCGTTTCAAAAGTCAAAGAACCACGCCACATTGTTGCAACCCAGTTAAAAATTTTCACGCCCGTTGGAACTGCAATAAGCATCGTTGCGTACATAAAAAATAACTGCCCCGTCACCGGCATTCCAGTTGCAAACATGTGATGCGCCCAAACGATAAAGGACAGAATTGCAATAGAGGCTGTCGCATAAACCATCGAGCTATACCCAAATAGTCTTTTGCGAGCAAATGTGGGGATGACTTCACTAACGATTCCAAACGCAGGCAAGATCATGATATAAACTTCTGGGTGACCGAAGAACCAAAATATATGCTGATACATCACTGGGTCTCCACCGCCAGCAGCAGCAAAGAAGCTTGTTCCAAAGTGCCTATCGGTAAGTACCATTGTGATCGCACCTGCTAGGACTGGCATTACAGCGATTAACAAATATGCAGTAATTAGCCATGTCCAACAAAACATAGGCATTTTCATCAAACTCATGCCTGGTGCCCGCATATTTAATATGGTTACGATAATATTAATTGATCCCATAATTGATGACGCACCCATGAGGTGAATCGCAAAAATTGCCATATCCATTCCTGGGCCCATTTGCACTGACAAAGGCGCATAAAGAGTCCATCCAGCCGCAGTTGCACCACCTGGAGCTAAAAATGAGGTTAATAAAAGTCCTCCTGCTACAGGCATAATCCAAAAGCTAAAATTATTCATTCGGGCAAACGCCATATCTGCAGCACCAATCTGAAGAGGTATCATCCAATTGGCGAACCCCACAAAGGCCGGCATAATTGCGCCAAAGACCATGATCAGACCATGCATAGTGGTCAATTGATTAAAAAACTCAGGGCGCAAGAACTGTAATCCTGGCTGAAATAACTCTAACCGAATGAGTAATGCCATCGTTCCACCGGCGAGTAAGTTCATAAAAGCAAAAAGCAAATACATCGTTCCAATGTCTTTGTGGTTTGTGGCAAAAAGCCAACGTCTCCAACCATGCGGCATTTCATGTGCATGGTCATCATGATGGTCATGAGTTGTGTCAAGAGAAGTAGTTACTGTGGTCATATTTTTTCCAGTTAAAAACTATTTATTCAAGAGATTACTTTTTTGCAGCTCTCGCACTCGCAAAATCACTTGTCTGAATTACTTCACCCGTGTGATTGCTCCAGGAGTTTCTTGTGTAAGTCATTACTGCCGCCAAATCACCATCCGACAACATAGACCAGTTTGGCATTGCGTTTTTTCCCTTTAAGAGAATATTGTACTGAGCTTCTTTTGGTCCATTGACAACTTTGCTAGTGTCTAGCGGAGGGAAAGCGCCACCGCCCTTTCCATTTGGTTGATGACATACGGCGCAATTAGCCGAATATACTTTTGCTCCGCGTGCCTTTTGCTCTTCTAGGGTATAAACCTTGGATGGGTCATCTGACATTGCCGCCATCATTTTTTGAGTTTCTGCTACCCATTTTGAATAGTCTTCATCAGAAACAACTCTAACAACAATGGGCATAAAGGCATGTTCTTTGCCACATAATTCTGAACATTGACCGCGATAAACTCCAATTTTTTCAACTTTAAACCATGCGTCTCTTACAAACCCAGGGATGGCATCTTGTTTAACTCCAAAACCCTGGACTGTCCATGAGTGGATCACATCATTAGCGGTGGTAATAACACGGATTTTTTTATTCACTGGCACTACTACTTCATGGTCAACTTCCATCAAGTATGTATCAGTCTTAGGTTCTAAGTTATTAATCTGTTCACGTGGTGTTGTTAGGGTCGATAGGAAATTAATGCCTTCTCCTTCCCCCTTAATGTATTCATATCCCCATTTCCACTGATATCCCGTAGCCTTAATCGTAATATCTGCATTTGTTGTGTCTTTCATAGCAACTACAGTTTTGGTCGCAGGCAAAGCCATCCCGATCACGATAATCAAAGGAATTACTGTCCAAATTATTTCTACAGTAGTACTTTCATGAAATGAGGCTGCTTTAGCCCCTTTGGATTTTCTATGATTAAGAATTGAATAAAACAGTACCCCAAAAACCGCGACAAAAATGACTGCACAAATTACTAACATGAACCAGTGGAGCCAATGAATCTCTTCCATAATTTTCGTCACAGGGGCTGGAAAATTTAACTGAAAATTGGCTGGGCCTCCCGGCATATCGTTATAAGCCAAAACGAGGCTTGAAATTGCTACCGAAGTGCTTAAAAATAATAATTTGACCAAACGTACTAAAGATTTCATTTTTTTTCCATTTTTAATAGGCGGAATTTGTTAATAGCCTAGATTATATTGATTAATTTGAATGTTTGAAAATTTAGCTACTAAATTTCTGTTCCATCATTTATAAAGGGACAAACTAAGTCCTTCTTTTTATGTCCTCGGGCCTTATTAACACTTCCCCAGAAACCCTCTTGCTAACTCTCCAAGCGTGCCCATAAACAACCTCGAGGGTTAATTCCCAATGGCTTTTGGCACCTCGGGTCATCTCTAATGCTTGTTGTAAGGTAGCCTTTTCTCTGGCTTCCAAAACAGGAGCAATGAGATCTAAGGATTGCAAATCATTTAAAAGAACTTGAACGTCTTGGTAGGTTAATTTTAAATATTCCATATCCATAACTGGATTACTAAATCCTGAATGCATTAATCCATCACCAATATCGTGCATATCTAAACCCATAAGGGTTTCTCGTTGAAATAAATGCCGATATTCAAGGGCAGTATCTGGCCCTAGATATGAAAACATCAGTAACCCATCGGATTTTAAGTGCTCATGCCAAATTTGTAGGTCTACTTTCCAGTCCTTGTCACTATTAATTGACCAAGAACTAGCCCAAAGTAGGTCAAATTGAATGTTTTTAGCGCTATTCAAATCCCCATCTCCATCAAAAGGTGTGCTCTTTAGACCATAAAACCAACTTTTTAGAGTGGGTCGAATTTTGGCCAAAGTCACAGACTGTCGCCATAGTTTACTTTTGGGGTATGTTTTTCTTAAAAGACTTGAAACCGAAAGATCATGTGGATTAATTACCAAAATGTCTTTTGGTGCCATCTTGATTAGCTTTAAATTCTCTGCCATACGTACCGATAGCTCACCCGAAAGCCATTCTAAAAACTTAAGCCTTGGAGATGCGTATAAATTTCGAAATATGCTTTTAATCATTAGGGGAATCTTCACGTCGATATACTAAATTATTTCGGGCTTAACAGACTTTAATGCTGCTTTCTCATTTTTATAAACAACTAGTGCCGACGCATTGCGGACTGTGTAATTCACGGCAAGCAAACTCACTTTGTCATGCCTGTATTGTAGAGTTATCAAGTCTTTCATGTGCATATCAATGCATTATGTGCGCCAACCCAAGCCACACTTGGTTATGTAAAAGCTGCCTCATCAATAGACCTTGCTTTGATTCTACCGTTTGCCTAGGATATCTCCATAGTAGATTATTTCCCGCCATAAAGAAGTTTGACCAATCGGGTGCTATTGAGCTACTCCCTACTATCGTTGATGCCTGGTGTTTTTTAGGCAAACGTCAAGCTTCCCCTTTAGATTTTTTAATTCCAATGCCCGAATACCATCAAATGGTTTGTAAGCGGGGGTTTTCAAGTTCTCTCGAACTTGCTAAAGCTTTGGGGAAACTTCACAAAATTGAACTTCTCAAAAATTGTATAGGACTAACAATGCCAAATTCTGAAAACTGTAAACTTTCAAATAAATTTTCTATCTTTCCTAAGAGTAGTGATTCTGGCTTTTTAGAGGACAAAAGGGTTGGCATTGTTAGTTGCTATATGTCAGCTGAGAAGGATTTTAATCAAATAGCTCTTCTCTTAAAAACTATTGGAGTCTATTGGGTTAGCAATTGGATTATCCTAAGGGATATTCGTAAAGAGATATCTTGAAATGTTCAATGTTGTTCTAGTTCACCCCGAAATTCCACCCAATACTGGAAATATTATTAGGCTTTGCGCCAATACTGGCTGTACTCTACATCTAATTGAGCCTTTGGGATTTCCTTTGGATAGTTCCAAAATGCGTCGGGCAGGCCTAGACTATCACGAATTGGCGAACATTCAGTCTTACCCAAGTTGGAATACATTTATGGATCTAATGAGTCCTAACCTAACGCGCTTACACGCCTTAACTACAAAATCAAATCAAACTATCGCTAACGCAACTTTTGAAAAGAATGATTTTTTAATTTTTGGCTCAGAAACAAAAGGTTTGCCTAATGAAATTCGCTCTGCCATTCCCCAAGAAAACCACTGGCGCTTACCAATGCTCCCCAATAATCGAAGCTTAAATTTATCAAATAGTGTTGCCGTAGTCATTTACGATGCTTGGCGCCAGAACAACTATGAAGGGGGTCTTTGAATCAAAGACTTTCTATTCTTGGGTCTCTCGACATGAGTTCTTTTACGGCATCTTTCGCATTTTTATTTTCAAATAAAACAGCACAAACCGACTGCACGATAGGCATTTCTACTTCATAACGTTGCGCCAAGCTTCGCACTGCTTTTGCACACCGAACGCCCTCTGCAACATGCCCAAGATTTTTTAATATCTCAACCAAAGAAATATTCTTTGCGAGATTTAATCCCACTTGCCGATTACGAGATAAATCGCCTGTCGCCGTCAGTATTAAGTCCCCTAAACCTGCTAAGCCAGCAAAAGTTTCAGCCTTTGCCCCCATTGCTAAGCCTAACCGCGTCATCTCAGACATGCCGCGCGTAATTAAAGCCGCTCGCGCATTAAAACCTAAACCAAGCCCATCGCTTATACCTGTTGCTATTGCATATATATTTTTTATCGCACCACCAAGTTCAACGCCAATCAGATCTGAACTACTATATATCCGCATTGACCCATGATGAAACGCTCTTTGAGTCAGTGTGCACATTTCTGGGTTATTACTTGCCACAACCAAAGCACACGGCAACCCATGAGCCACTTCTAATGCAAAACTGGGGCCAGAAAGCACCCCAAGTTTAATGTGGTCATGAATTAATCCAACTAGGTTTTTTTTAATAATTTCATGAGCTAACTGAAAAGTATCAGGATCAATTCCTTTACACAACCATAGCCAATTGTTAGGAACGACGCCCGATTTTAAAATTTTCTTCGTAGTCTCTTCAAGCCCAGAAAAAGGTGTCGCAATCACCAGTAAATCTTCTACTTGATTACAGTGATTTAAAGCGTCTTTCCAATGAGATGAAACGATAAGCTCTGATGGTAATTGCACCCCTTTTAAATAACGTTCATTTTTATGGGTCAACTTCATCTGTTGAGCTAAGCCTTCATCACGAGAGTATAGGAGGACAGAGATTGGCTGTACAGATTCTCCAGCAGCTAACTTAATTGCGTGGGATGCTAATGCCGTCCCCCATGAACCTGCCCCGACAATGGTTACGTTCATGAGAGTAAAAAATTATTCTTAGTTTGGAAGACTAGAAGTTGAAGCAGATTCGGCAGTTGCTTTAGCTTGAGCTAAACGCTCTTCATAAAGCTGATGAAAATTTATTTCAGCTAAGTGAATTGGCTGAAAGCCTCCGCGACTAATTAAATCCGAAATATTTGACCTCAAGTAGGGATAAATAATCGTTGGGCAAGAAATGGACAACATAGGCTCGACCTGATCTACAGGAATATTCCTGAGCTCAAAGATCCCTGACTGCTTTGCCTCAATCAAAAATAGTACTTTATCTTCAACTCTTGTCGTTACGTTGCCAATGAGATTAACTTCATAGACTCCCTCTTGCAGCTCTTCAAATTGAATATCAATTTGAATTTGAACTTGTGGCTCTCCATGATTAAGAAAAATCTTCGGGGCATTAGGTTGCTCTAAAGAGATATCTTTCAGATAAATTCGTTGAATCTGAAACGAAGGGTTGCTAACATCAGGATTAGGAGTACTTTGTGGTTCTGTAGACATATTTTTTCCGTTATTAAAGAACTTAATTTGATAAGAGTTCGTCAAGCTTTCCAGCTTTATCAAGTGCGGCTAAGTCATCAAATCCCCCAACATGGGTTTGGCCAATATAAATTTGAGGAACAGTTCTTCTGCCCGTCTTAGTCATCATTTCTTCTCTTTTAGATGGATCACTATCGATGAGAATTTTCTCAATCGTAGTGACACCTTTGGCGCCCAAAAGCTTTTCTGCCATCCTACAATAAGGACATACCTGCGTGCTGTACATCAAAACCGGTGCCATATAAACTCCTTTTAACTTTATTTTACAAGTGGTAGTCCAGCTGTAACCCAAGCCTTAACACCACCATCCAAACTAGCAACATCTGTAAAGCCTTCTTTACGAAACTTTTTAAGCAAACCGTTTGACCTGCTTCCAGAATCACAAACTAATATCAGGGGATTAGATTTATCTATTTTTAATCCTACCAAACCACCCGGAAACTTCTCAAAAGGTAAATTTTTTGCCCTAGTGATGTGGCCAGCAGAAAAATCTTTTTCTGAACGCAAATCAATTAACGTCGCTTTTTGCTTGTTCATTAAATGGGTTGCAGCAGCAGGCGTTAAGCTCTGACCACTTGTTATTCCTTGTAGAATAGGGGCTAAAAGTAATGCTCCGCTAACTAAAAAGAGCGCCAATAATAAGAGATTGTTTGTATTTAAGATATATTCCATTAAACAATTATAGAATGTTGTTATGAAAGATCTTGTACTTATTCGTCACGGTGAGTCCGAATGGAACCTAGAGAACCGTTTTACGGGGTGGGTGGACGTAAATTTAACCCAAAAAGGTGAGCTCCAGGCGACATGCGCAGGTGAAATTCTCAAAAAATCAGGATATTCCTTTGATATTGCATATACCTCTGTTTTACGCCGCGCTGTAAAAACACTTTGGAATGTCCAAGAGGCTATGGATCTCATGTGGATTCCAACTGTTCACAGTTGGAGGCTTAATGAGAGACATTATGGTGCTTTAGCAGGGCTAAACAAAGACGAAACCATTGCAAAGTATGGCGCCGAACAGGTCCATATTTGGAGAAGGTCTTTTGATATTAGGCCGCCGGAAATGACATTTGATGATCCCAGAAGCTCTTTTTCTGACCCACGCTATTTAAAACTAAAAAAAGAAGATATTCCCCTTGGTGAATGCTTAAAAGATACAATTCACAGGGTTTTACCGCTTTGGAACGAATCTATAGCTCCAGCACTAATGGCTGGCAAGAAAATCGTTATCGTTGCCCACGGTAATAGTATTAGATCCTTAGTTAAATACTTAGGAAATATTTCTGATCAAGATATTATGGAAGTAAATATACCCAACGGCAAACCATTAGTTTATGAATTAGACGATAATTTGAAACCCATCCGTCATTTTTATTTGGATTAAATAGGCTCTATGAAACACTTACTCAAAAACCTCCTTTTTATTAGTTTTGGCGCCATTTTAGGTGTCGCTATCACTTGGCAATTTTCTGCCTCTGCTCAGCAAAATGCTACCCTTCCTCTAGAGGAATTGCGGCTTTTTTCAAGTGTTTTTGGAAGTATTAAAAGAGATTATGTCGAACCCGTTGAGGATAAAAAACTATTAACTGACGCAGTAAAAGGTATGGTTAGTAGCCTCGATCCGCACTCAGCATTCCTTGATGCAAAGGATTTCTCTGAGATGCAAGAACAAACCCAAGGTAAATTTGCTGGGCTAGGCATTGAAATTTCATCCGAAGATGGCCTTGTCAAAGTCATGAACCCGATCGAAGATACACCGGCTGCTAAAGCGGGTCTTCTTGCTGGGGATCTCATTACACGGCTCGACGACAAACCTGTAAGAGGTATGACGCTGGATCAAGCTGTTCGCAAAATGCGCGGCACTCCTGGCACAAAAATCACCCTGACGATTTATCGCAAAACGGAAGAACGAACTTTTCCAGTTACTATTGTTCGTGCTGAGATACAAGTTCAATCCGTTAAATCTAAAAACTTAGATAACGATATTTTATGGGTTCGAATTACTAGCTTCCAAGAACGAACAGTTCCTGATCTAGCAAAAAAACTCACCGATGGCTTTAACAAAAATCCACAACTTAAAGGCATTGTGTTGGACTTGAGAAACAATGGTGGAGGTATCTTGCAAGGAGCCGTTGGGGTTTCTGCAGCATTTTTACCACAAGGATCTGTTGTAGTATCCACAAAGGGCCAATCGCCTGACAGCAAACAAATATTTAAAGCTGTTCCTGAAAATTACCGTCTGTCTGAAAATGGTGATGCGCTTGAAAGTTTACCCCCAGCAATTAAAAAAATTCCCTTAGTTGTCTTAACAAATGCGTATTCTGCGTCTGCTTCCGAAATTGTTTCTGGCGCACTCCAAGACTATAAGCGCGCGACGATCATGGGAAAAACAACCTTTGGTAAAGGTTCTGTACAAACAGTAAGGCCAGTAACTAGTGAGACTGCACTAAAAATAACAACAGCCTACTATTACACGCCTTCAGGAAAATCAATCCAAGCTTATGGAATTAGGCCCGATATTGCCGTTGATCAAAACCCTGATGGCGATCCTAATGATGTATTAATCACTCGTGAAGTTGACAGTGAAAACCACCTTAGAAATAAGCAGAAAGCTGAAGACTCTTTAATTTCTGATCGTGAAAAACGTAGAATGGAAGAGTTGCAACTATTAGAAGAAAAGAATTCTAAAAAGACTCCTGAGGAACGGGAAAAAGATAAAGCTAAAAAATTACCTGAATTTGGCTCGCCTGAAGACTTCATGCTTCAGCAAGCTAGCGCCTTTCTTCTTGGTCAACCGGTAATTAAATCTAAATCAAGATTAGAGTGATCTTAGGTTTTTTCTGAATGAATGATCAGGAACTCCTAAGATACTCACGCCATATCCTTCTTGATGAAATTAGTATTGAAGGTCAAGAAAGGATTAGCTCATCGCATGCCCTTGTCATTGGTGCGGGTGGCCTTGGGTCAGCTTGCTTACCCTATCTTGTAGCTGCAGGTATTGGACAAATAACTATCGTTGATCATGACCTCGTTGACTTGACGAATTTACAACGCCAGATCATTCACCAGCAGGATAGTGTTGGTCTACTCAAAGTTGACTCAGCTAAAGAAATGCTCTCAAAACTAAACTCGTTAGTCACCATTCACACTCGCCCCCAAAAAGCAGATGAGGCATTACTAAATGCGTTACTCCCAAAAGTAGATATTGCAATAGATTGCACAGATAACTTTTTAACGCGCCACCTAATCAACCGTCTCGCCATTTTTCACAAGAAACCTCTCATATTTGGCGCCGCAATACGGTTTGATGGACAAATTTCTGTATTTGACAACAATCGCCCAGACTCTCCTTGCTATGCATGTATTTTTCCCGAGGAAGAGCAATTTGAAGAAATAAAATGTTCCACTATGGGTGTTTTTTCTCCCCTTGTTGGAATTATTGGAGCGATGCAAGCAGCTCAAACTTTACAAGTTCTTGGGCAATTTGGTCAGCCACTCATTGGCCATCTAGGAATTTGGAGCGGACTTACAAATGAATTGAATTTAATTAAATTAAAAAAGAAAAAAAGCTGCTCTGTTTGTAGCGTTCTTTAGACTTTTAAAATTTCTTTTAGGAGCATCTCTTGATCCGCTGGCTCATATGCTTCAAGTAGGCGAGGCACGATTTGAGCTAACAGAGTGACATTGGCTTTTAAAATTTCTTTTTTTACCGTTAGTAATTGGCTAGCATGCATGGAAAAATTAGTAAGCCCCATAGCCAGCAATATCCTAGTTACATTGGGATCGCCCGCCATCTCTCCACAAACTGAAATCGGTACATTTGCTTTTCTAGACTCAGAGATAGTTTGCTCTAATAATTTTAGAATAGCAGGATGTAATGGGTCATATAAATGCGCAACGGCATTATCAGAACGATCAATGCCTAAGGTATATTGAATGAGATCATTTGTACCAATTGATAAAAAATCAAAGTACTTAAAGAATAGCGGTAAAACTAGGACTGCTGCAGGCAACTCAATCATTGCACCAATCTTGATCTGGGGATTGTAAGCCTGAGCTCTATCATCTAGTTGACTCTTAGCAAGCTTGATTAGCTCAAAACATTGATGAATCTCATGCGCCTGGGCTAGCATAGGAATAAGAATCTGAGCTGACCCATGTGCAGAAGCTCTTAATATCGCTCGTAACTGGATTAAAAATATTTCTGGCTCCGATAGCGACCACCGTATGCCTCGCAGTCCAAGAGGAGAAATATTAGAAGACAAAGCTTTAATATCGCCATCTAATGTTTTATCTGCACCTATATCAATCGTTCGGATATTAACAGGAAGGCCCTGCATTACCTGAACAGTATTTGAATACACTCGATATTGCTCTTCTTCATTTGGCAATTCACCCTGTCGATTCATAAATAAAAACTCAGACCGGAACAAGCCTATTCCAATCGCACTGCTTTCTAGGGCTTGTTGGGCATCTTCAGGTAATTCAATATTTGCCATCAGAGTTACAGGCACGCCATCAAAAGTTTTAGTTGGGGTATGCTTTAAGAGTTGTAATTTATTTTTTGCTAATAAATTTTCTGCTTGCCTATGGCGATACTCTTCGATAATTACTGGATTAGGGTCAACAATCACAATACCCCGATCACCATCAACAATTAACCAATCATCTTGATGGATCAACTGACTTGCCCCCTTGACCCCAACTGCAGCTGGAATATCTAAGCTTCTAGCGACAATGGCTGTGTGAGAGTTCCTCCCACCCAAATCAGTCACAAATGCTGAAAACTGCAGTCCTTTAAAACGCAACATATCATGAGGTGCAATATCATGAGCTACGATAATAACTTCAGATAAATGCCGATCTTTTTGTCCTAATGCTGGAATACGGGCGATTTGATTAAAACCTTTCAATGCGACTAAGACTCTTTCTACGACCTGTCTAAAATCAGCTCCACGCTCCTTAAGATAAGGGTCATCAATTTCTTCAAATGCCAAAAGAATTTCATCTAGCTCAGTCGTTAAAGCCCAGGCTGCGTTGTAATGTCTCTTTTTAATGAGTTCAATTGGCTTTTTTTGTAAGACAGGATCTTCTAATATCATCCTGTGAACGTCTAAAAATGCAGCCATTTCCTCCGGAGAATCCTCTGGAAGATTATCTTTAAGGTTATGCAACTCTTTTCTTGCGGTTTCAAAAGCTTCCTGAAGAAGGCGGATCTCGGTCTCTTCTGAGCCCGCTTCAATGAATCTGTGATCAACCTCTAAGGCTGCTGAAGAAATTACTACCGCTTGTCCAATCGAAATTCCATTAGAGACTGATAGCCCGTGTAAGTTGAATGGCATTTAAGAGCCTTCCCCGAAGCGATCATTAATTAAATTTTCAATCGCCAATAGAGCCTCTTCTGCTTGTTCACCAAGAGTTTCTAACTTAACCTGTGTCCCCATCCCTGCAGCCAGCATCATGACCCCCATAATACTTTTTGCATTTATTTTGCGCCCATTACGCTCCAGTGATATTTCGCAAGGGAATTGAGCAGCCAACTGCGTTAATTTTGCAGATGCTCTAGCATGCAAACCTAATTTATTAATAATTGTGATTTCTTTATTTGGCATAAATTAAACACTTATAGATTATTAAAAGTAACCTTTGTGTTTTCACGTAAGCGAACAACACCCTGCAGACCACCTTGTAAGGCAATCTCTACCAACGCATCTAAAGGTTCATGGCGATGACTTACCGCTCTTAACAACATCGGCAAATTTACGCCTGCAATAATTTGAACCTTACTATGAAAATGTTCTAGGGCCGCTAACCTTGCCGCCACATTTGCTGGGGTCGCCCCTAAAATATCCGCCAAAATTAATACGCCATCCTCATCAGAGATTAATAGTGCAGCATCTTCCATTCTTTTGAGTGTGCCTTTGCTATCTTCATGAGGAACGACATCTAGAGCTAATATATTTTTAGGTAATTCGCCATAGACGTGCTCAACAAATTTGACCAGGGCAGATGCAAGAGGCATATGAGCCACAATGAGAATTCCAGCCATTTTATTTACTCGCTAATAATAGTTCTAATTCTACTAGCCAATGTTTTGCAACATCAAAATCCGTTTGTTCGGAAATTTCTACAAAACATGTTGGGCTAGTTACATTGATTTCAGTTAAATAGTTTCCTATGACATCAAGTCCAACTAAAAATAACCCTCTTTTTTGAAGAATGGGGCCAAGCTTTTCAGCTATCTTAAGATCATTCTTAGATATAGCTTGAGCTACCCCCTTACCACCCGCTGCTAAGTTGCCACGGATATCCCCCTCTTGTGGAATTCTTGCCAATACATATGGCAGTGGCTTGCCATTAATCAGCAAAATTCTTTTATCGCCTTGGGTAATTTCGGGAATATATTGCTGCGCCATTAATGAGCGGATCCCATTTTGTCCCAAAGTCTCTACTATGCTTGCCAAATTTAGTCCGTCTACACCCACTCGAAAAATGCCCATGCCACCCATACCATCTAGCGGCTTTATTACGACATCTTTATATTGAATGTGAAACTGACGAATTTCTTCCAATGAGCGAGTGACTAATGTTGGCGCTGTAAATTCTGGAAACTCTAAAATTGCAATTTTTTCGGAGTGCTCTCTTAGTGCAACAGATGAATTAACAACCCTCACACCAGTGCTTTCTGCTCTTGAAAGTAACCAAGTATTGGTTAGATATTCAATATCAAATGGAGGATCTTGCCTCATTAAGACAACATCAAATTCACAAAGATTTGTAACTTTCTGTTGCACGATGCCATACCAATTTTGAGCTGTTGGATAAATTTCTAATTGGCAAACCACAGCAGATACGAGATTTTCTTTTAAGCCTAAAGTATTCCCCTGTGCATGAAATACTTGATGCCCCGCTTGCCATGAGGCCTTCATCATCGCTAAGGTTGAGTCCTTAGTAGGCTTAAAGCCTTCTAAGGGGTCCGCTATGAATAGAAGCTTCATTGTGTTAAATCTATTTCAGGGTCTGTTCGTTCTAACTCCAGAGAGGCTGCCAACAATGCCAGCCTAGCAACAACTCCATATAGGTAAAATCTATTTGGACTAGCGCTTCCTGGTTTAGCCGTTGCGTCAGGTATTAAATTTTGTTCAAATGCTAACGGCACAAAATGCATCCCTGGGGCATTCAGGTTTTCATCGGGCCCTCGGCCTGTATGAACCCTATAGAACCCTCCCACAACATAGCGATCAATCATATATACAACTGGCTCTGCAACCGCTTCATTGACTTTTTCAAAGGTATGTACCCCTTCTTGAATGATCACATCTTTAACTTCTAAGCCATCTTTTACGACGCTCATTTTGTTTCTTTCCCTACGATTTAGGTCCTTCAGCTCAGAAGGATCATGTATTGTCATAATCCCCATTCCATAAGTACCTGCATCTGCTTTTACTACTAAATAAGGTTTCTCTTTAATTCCATATTGGCGATATTTCTTCGCGATTTTTTTAAATAGACTCGCAGCAGTCTCTTGCAACTCTTCTTCGCCGACCCTCTCATTAAAATCAAGATTCCTGACCTGAGCAAAAAAAGGATTTAACATCCAAGGATCAACGTCTATGACCTTTGAGAATTTCTTAATCACATCATCGTAACAAGCAAAATGAGTTGATTTGCGACGGGTAGACCAACCCGCATGTAAAGGTGGCAACAAATACTGCTCGTGAATATTTTTAAGGATGTCTGGCGTCCCAGCTGAAAGATCGTTATTTAACAATATTGAGCAAGGGTCAAAATCTTTTAAACCTAATCTCCGATCTTTTAAGCCAATTCGGGTGAGCGGTTCTAAAATTAGTTTTTGACCATCAGGCAGCTCTATGGTTGTCGGTTTTTTAATTTCGTCAGAAAGTGTTCCCAAACGAACATTTAAACCTGTTTGACGCAAAATAGAAGTTAGACGGGCTATGTTTTGCAAATAGAAGGTATTCCTAGTATGCCGCTCAGGAATTAATAGTAAATTCCTGGCCTCTGGGCATATCTTCTCAATTGCCGCCATTGCAGCCTGCACTGCCAGGGGCAACATTTCCTGTGATAGGTTATTAAACCCACCCGGGAAGAGGTTGGTATCTACTGGAGCTAACTTGAAGCCAGCATTCCTTAAGTCTACCGAGCAATAGAATGGCGGAGTATGCTCTTGCCATTCCAAGCGAAACCATCGCTCTATTGTTGGTGTAGCCTCTAGAACTTTTTTTTCAAGTTCTAACAAAGGGCCAGTTAAAGCAGTAATTAAATGTGGGACCATACTGCTATTGTATGAAAATTCTATGGAAGTAGTCTAAATTCTCTTATTTTTCTTCTAGGCATAAAAAAGGCACAAATAAAATTTGTGCCTTTTTGGTTACTAGGGATTAAATTACATTTCGTAAGCTGTTTCGCCATGAGATGTAATATCTAAACCTTCACGCTCTTCTTCTTCAGTAACACGCAGTCCAATCAGCATGTCAACGATCTTATAGCTCACAAAAGCGACTACTCCAGACCATACTAAGGTC
>CAIJNI010000039.1 GCA_903821995.1 uncultured beta proteobacterium | reverse complement strand
GAGTTGCGGCGGAGCGCCAATAGCGATTATTCGGCAGTACATCGAACAACAACAAACACCACATTAAGTTCTAGGACGGCTGCGCCGTCCGCGCTATTCTTCCCCGCCATGAATGGCGAGGTTTGTCGCGCATCCGATCAAAAATATTGTCCTTTTAGACCAAAAGATCTAAAATACTTAAATGAAAACTCCTGAACTCCTCGCTCCAGCTGGTAGTCTTAATATGCTCAAGACTGCTTTTGATTTTGGCGCAACAGCAATTTATGCTGGTCAACCAAGATACTCGCTTCGAGTTAGAAACAACGACTTTGGAGATATCGCTGTTCTGAAGGAAGGTATTGATACTGCGCATGCACTAGGTAATAAATTTTATCTCGTATCAAACATCCTGCCTCACGGCAGTAAAACGAGAACTTTTATAGAGGATATGCGCCCTGTCATCGAGTTGGGCCCTGATGCTCTCATTATGTCTGATCCAGGTCTTATCATGATGGTGCGTGAAACTTGGCCAGAAATGCCAATTCATTTATCAGTACAAGCCAATACAGTAAATGGCGCAGCCGCTAAATTTTGGCGCCAAGTGGGTGTGTCTCGTGTCATTTTGTCACGCGAATTATCTCTCGATGAAATCGCCGCAGTTCGACAAGATTGCCCCGAAATGGAATTGGAAGTTTTTGTACACGGAGCATTGTGTATCGCATATTCTGGGCGCTGTCTTCTTTCTGGTTATTTTAGTCATCGCGACCCTAATCAAGGCGCTTGTACAAATTCTTGCCGCTGGGACTATAAGATTTATCCTGGTTCAGAAGATGCAACTGGAGATATTTATCTTCTTGAAGAAGGTAATCGGCCCGATGCTATGATGCCCATCGAAGAAGATATGCACGGCACTTATATTCTCAACTCAAAAGACTTAAGAGCAATTGAACATGTTCAAAAATTGACAGAGATGGGTATCGACTCTCTTAAAATTGAAGGTCGCACCAAGTCACCTTATTACGTTGCAAGAACGTGTCAATCCTACCGCAGCGCGATTGACGATGCTGTCGCTGGTCGACCATTTAATCCACTATTGCTCGGCCATCTTGAAGGCCTAGCTAACCGAGGATATACCGATGGTTTTTATCAACGCCATCATGACAACGAGTATCAAAATTATCTTAAAGGCTTCTCAATTTCTGGACGCAGTATGTACGTCGGAAATATTTTGGAAATCGGCCAAGATGAACGCGTCAAAATTGAAGTTAAAAATCGTTTCGCGGTTGGCGATCGCTTAGAAATTATTGAACCCTCAGGAAATACCGATCACATCTTAAAAGAGATGTGGAATTTGGATGGTCAAGAAATTCTGGTAGCACCCGGATCTGGTCATGTGGTTTGGGCAAAGATACCGTGCAAAACACCTGCAGCTTATATGGCAAGATATATCCAAGCACCTCCAACATTGAGCCCTCATAAATTAGAACACATTCAAGTCATCGAATCGTCTTAATACCCAACAGCTATCTCATGTGTTGCTAAATATTTAAAATAAATAAGCCTCATAATTGAGAATCATTATCCAAGGAAACTCTATGAAATATCTTCCGCGTCTTTTTTTTACCTTTCTAGCTGCCATAACTATTTTTTTAATTAGTTCTTGCGCCTCGCCAAAAATTGAACAATACGCGAAAGAAACTCCCGTCTTAAAGCTCTCTGATTTTTTCAATGGGACAATGAATGCCTATGGAATTTTTACAGATCGTAACGGATCTGTAGTTAAACGTTTTACCGTTGTCATTAAATCATCGTGGCAAATGACTGACGGAATAAATAAAGGTACTTTAGATGAGTCCTTTACGTACTCTGACGGGTCTACCCAACACCGAGTTTGGTCTATTGTTGAAACCTCCCCTAATCACTATGAAGGAACAGCAAGTGATGTTGTTGGAAAAGCAATCGGAGTGGCTTCAGGTAATGCATTGAACTGGAGCTACACACTTAACTTACCTGTGAGTGGAAGCACTTACGAAGTTCAATTTAATGACTGGATGTATCTCGTTGATCAAAAAGTGATGCTCAATAAAGCAGTGATGTCCAAGTTTGGCATTTACTTGGGTGAAGTCACATTGTCTTTTTATAAAAATTAATACTCTGTAATTACTTCTAAAAATGATCTTTGCAATCCTTGGATTTCAGGTGGTATGGTTTGCTTGTGCTTGGGGCGCAGCTCATGACCAGCTATGGCTTGCAGCCGTCACAAGCTGCATCTATCTGACTCATTTTTTACTACAACACAATTCAATCTTAAAATCCCTTAAATTTTTATTATTTGTCACTGCCTTAGGATTTTGCCTTGATAGCGGACTGATCTTTTTTCATCATCTTGATTTTCCTAATCCTAATCCCACTCCAATGGAAAAGTTTCAACCTTGGTGGATGACTTTGTTATGGATTAGTTTTGCCGCCTCATGCCAAAAGTCTTTTAGCTGGTTGATTGAGCGACGTCGACTGAGTCAATTTCTTGGGCTTATTGCTGGTCCTGCGTCTTATTATGCAGGCTTAAAGATGGATGCCCTAACCCTATTTACACCAACGAGTGCAATCGTCATTGGACTGTTTTATGTATTATTTTTTCCATTTTTCATCAACTACTCCCAAAAAATTATTCTTTCTGAACCAACCAAGGTTCCACATAAACCTGAATAGTTTTCTGTCCATCACCTAACATCAGTTGCCCCTCTTGAATCGTCGCCTGAAGCTGCATTGATCGTGTTGCGAATTGCGATAATTCCCCTGAAATCTCTGAGGGTATTCTGTAGATAGTTAAGTTCTTTAATCGCGTTAATTTACTCTGAATAGCCTTAAACCATACTTCAGCTGCGTGGTGATAGGCATAAACAATCACTTGATCTGATTTGTGGCCAGCACGAATAATTGCGCGATCTTCTGGTTGACCTACCTCAATCCAAAGTCGTATTCGATCAGTAAAGTCCTTTAACCAAACATCTGGTTCATTAGGATCAGCTAAGCCAGCACCAAAAGCCATCACACCATCACCTTTACAAACCTTCTGTAACAAATAAGCATTAAATGCTAAAGCTACCAAACGCACCATCATCCGCTCATCAGTCTCACTAGGGTGCCGTGCTAAAGTCAATGAATGGTCAGAATAATAACTATGATCAATATCGGCTATCGCCAAATTTGCTTTAAAAATTGTTGATTTAATTGCCATGCGCCCATTATCCTCTGAAAGATCAGATTACCCCTTCCAAACCAATTTGGGAAGAATGCCATTCCATTTACAATGTCTGATAACCTATTACAAATTTATCTTTTAATCGAAGGCATTTATGTTAAAAAAAATTCTTATCTCCCTCTTTGCTTTTCTTAATTTATCGTCTACGCTAGTCTTTGGCGCCACCGATTGGCCAACCAAGAAACCCATTCGTCTCATTGCTGTATTTCCAGCTGGTGGTTCAGTTGACGCAGTCGCCCGAGTCCTAGCACCGGCTCTTCAAAGCTATCTCGGTCAAAATATCATTGTAGAAAATATTGGTGGTGCCTCAGGTGTGATTGGAACAAATGCATTAGTCAACGCCGATCCCGATGGATATACCTTTGCAGTTGTCTTTGATACTCACGGAGTTAATCCAAGCCTTAAAGAGAAACTCCCCTACGACTATAAAAAGGATTTAGCGAATATTACCCTCATTGGTACTTCACCTATGGTCCTTGCAGCCTCTAAAGCTTCTGGTATTACTACCTTTAAACAAGTTATTGAAGAATCAAAATCAGGAAAAGCCTCAAGTTATGGATCAATAGGTGCAGGTAGCTTAGGTCACCTCGCGATGGCATCACTCGCACTCAAGCAAGGCTTCCCATGGACCCATATCCCCTATAAAGGGGGCGGTCCAATGATGCAAGATGCCCTCGCAGGTCACATTCCGCTAGCCGTGGGGTCGATATACTTAATCAAGCCTCATGCTGATTCAGGCAGAGTCATACCCCTAGCAGTTACAAGTCCAAAGAGAAATAAAGATATGCCTAATGTCCCTACCATTGCTGAAAATGGATTTCCAGGCTTTGATGCCCCCGCTTGGTGGGGAGTGATTGGATCAGCTAAGACCCCTCCTGATATCTTAAAGAAAATGAATGAAGCAGTGATTCATGTTCTTAAAACTCCTGAAATTGCAAAGAAAATGGATGAACAAGGTATCGATATCATTGCCGGTGGTCCAGAAGTCTTTAACCCATTTCTTGAAAAACAAATGAGCATCTGGGGTAAGTTTGTTATTGACAATAAAATTAAAGAAAATTGATCTCTTTAAATATTGATTGTTGATTACCTTGAGCGCTATCGCACCTCCAAGACAGACAAAATACCTAGCCCAAGTGTATAGTGCAGTGATTATCTGCGCGATCATTTTTGGACTGCGCCAAACAATCCCTATGTTTATGAGCTCTATTAACGGAGCAACAGGACTGGGCATTGTAAATCTCAGCCTTGCTTTTGCTGTGGGGCAACTAGCGTGGGGGTTTTTTCAGCCAATTTCTGGTGCGATTTCGGACAAATATGGTACTGAAAAAGCACTTTTAATTGGCATATTGATGTGTATCCTCGGGACTTTATTGATTCCCTTCTCAAGCTCAACCTTGGCCCTAATTCTCTCAGTTGGGATCCTTTCTGCTGGTGGTGCTGGCTTTGCAGGAATCTCTGTGTTGATGTCCTCTGTTTCAAGAGTGGTCCCCAAAGAGAAAGTTGGATTTTATTCTGGGCTCGTTAATGCTGGCGGTTCAATCGGACAATTTATCATGACACCAATTGCTGCATGGCTCATTATTTCAGTTGGTTGGGTCGATAGCCTAGAGTACCTAGCCCTATCTTGCATGATCACTATACCCTTAGCATTCATGTTACGCGGAAAAAAATCTTCCCCCATTGACACTCCACTTGGAAACACACTTCCAAGTCAAAACTTATCCATTGGCCAAAGTCTAAAATTTGCATTCCAAACACCGAGTTACTTAATGCTGAATGCCGGTTTTTTCGTCTGCGGTTTTCATATCGCCTTCATTGCAACGCATTTACCTGGAGTCATCGCAATCTGTGGGTTACCCACAACATTCACTGGTTGGGCTTTAGCAGTCATTGGCTTATTCAATATCATAGGTAGCCTTAGCGCTGGATGGATCACGACTAAATTTCCAATGAAATACGTTCTATCCGCGATCTATGCCGCTCGGGGAATCATCGTACTTATCTTTATATTTACACCTAAAACCGAACTCACAGTTTTATTATTTGCAGCATCTTTAGGTTTAACTTATTTATCAACCGTTCCACCCACGGCAGGCTTAGTTGCAAAAATGTTTGGGAGAACCCACATGGGAACCTTATTTGGCGTAGTTTTGTTTACACACCAAATTGGTGGGTTTTTGGGTGCGTATCTTGGTGGCAAGATATTTGATCTCACCGGCTCTTATAACTGGGTTTGGTATATGGATATTATGTTAGCCGTATTTGCTGCCCTTATTCACTTACCTATTCAAGAAAGATCTGCGCAAGCTAAAATCAAACCCTCAACAATATAACAATTCAATACTCAGCTTGGGTAATTTCTCGAACAAATTTTTTCCCAGACGATCCGATATACCCCTTTAAACCCTTCCAACGAATTAGCGCCTTAGGGTAACCTAATGAAGCTGGAGCGACCTCTCCAGGGCTAAAATGGAATAAGATGCCTTCTTTAGTAAATTCCCAATGCGTAGGATTCTTCACTAACCCACCTAGCTCCTCACTACTTTTAAGCGAAAACTTTCCTGCAAGTTGGGCTCTTAAACTCTGAAATAATGCGGGCATCGACATTCTTAACCATTCGGGATTATCAAAAAGATCAAAATCTCTTAACGGTCTACTTTTCGATACGACAAAGTGATGACGCTCTACAATTTGTTTGGGGTTAGATGTAAATCCATCAAAACTAAAATTTGCTACAAATGAAATAAGATCAGTAGTCGATGCATCTAAAAAAAGAACTAATACTGAATTAGCATCGTTTTCATTAAAATTCGTATTATTAGTTTTTCCAAATTCAGTCATCGTTGTACTCACCCACTGATTAAAAATATTAGCTTTACTTAATACTTCACCCTTCAACTTTTGAGTTTCAATTTGTGGATATATCACCTTATGGTAGGTCAAATTAACTGAGTCAGGAATTCCTTTTTTTGCAGGCGCCAGCGTTTTATATGTGCTGGAATAAAACATAACAAAATCATCAGTCATCTTTTTTAACTGTAAAACTCTCACGCGTTCACGATATTCTTGCTCAGCGCAACTTACCCCATTTTGTGTTTGTAAACTTTCCAGACTATTACCTTTGCCATCTTCACTACAAACCTTAGGCCAATATTCAAGCCAAGCGCGTTGAGACTGCTGAAAAAGTTCTTGATTCTTAGCTGAAAGTTTTGATTTTGAATTAAAGTAAGCCTGCACCATATCATCATCAAGCTTTGAAATCGAAGGATTGGCACACACAAACTCCTCAGATCCAGTCAAGCTTTTTCCAGAGCGGCAATCCATACTTGCCCCCCATGATGCCCAGCAACTGGAAATGACAAGAAAAAAAAGTAGGTTTCTAAAACGAATTAAGTTCATAAATCCACCGGTATAGAGACTTATAGTATAAATCTTCATCACTTATTGTGAAAATGAATTTACTTAAGAACTTGATTTATAAAGGTAAGTAGTGCATTATTAATAGTACGACCGTACTATTAATAGGATTTCAATGGCGATCGCTCTTTTAATTAACGAACACATTCCCTCTAAAGGAACTCAAACTCGATCCGCTATTTTAGATGTGGCCCTCTTGCTCGCCGGTAGCAATGGACTCGAAGGATTAACAATCGGCTTAATTGCAGAACGTATGCAAATGAGCAAAAGTGGTGTTTTTTCTCATTTTGGCTCTCGAGAAGATTTACAAATTGCAGTCATTACTGAATATCACCGACGTTTTCAAGAAAAAGTATTCTTACCCAGCCTACAAAAACCAAAAGGCCTTCCTCGACTTGAGAAAATGTTGACGGGTTGGATGGAAAAAACAAAGGATGAGTTGCACTCAGGGTGTATTTTTATTTCAGGCGCTATGGAATTCGATGATAGACCTGGTCCAGTTAGAGATGCTTTAGTTTATAGCGTACAAATGTGGCGCTCAGCATTACTATTTGCAATTGAACAAGCTATACAAGAAAAACATTTTAGAAAAGATTGTAATCCCAGTGAGATACTATTCCAAATTTATAGCCTTGTCCTTGGGCTTCATCATGAAGTTCGCTTTATGAGGTTACCTGATAGCTTAAAGATTTCTCAACAATTACTTAAAAAAATTATTCAAGAAAATTGTCTGTAAGCCCAAAGATCTCATCAATTGCTATGATTTTATGTGCAACATAATTTCAGCAGCAATCTGAGGAATGAGTTTTTTAGGAAAATCGTGGCCCATACCTTCATAGATCACCATTTTTGATCCACGAATTTTCTTGGCGATATCTTGCCCCCCTTTTAAAGCCACCATAGGATCAGCTGCGCCATGAATCACTAAAGTAGGCGCTTTGATCGCACTAATCTCATATACCCGTTTACCATCAGCCATAATGGCTAACATCTGTCGCATTAGACCACTCTCTGACGATTTAGCAGCTTCCGCCCGCTCGACACTCGCTGCTACGCGAGCCCTCATGTCTTTTTCTGGCTCTGGGTAACTAGGACTCATTAACAAACGATAAATAGTAAGCGTTTTTTCAATCTTTGCCTCTACAGTATGAGTAAACTGCGGCACCCCCATCGCTTGGAACACCTGCATTTGGGTCACAGGTATGCCACTTGATGTCATGATGCAAGTTAAGGTGAGAGTGGCATCCGGATAGCTTAAAGCAAATCTCTGGGCTATCATCCCCCCCATACTCCACCCGATGACATGCGCAGCAGGAATACCAAGGGCATCTAAAATTCCTTTGGCATCTTGTGCCATATCGGCAATTGAATAGGGTGCGTTGACCCCCATACCAAATCTAGCTTTAAGAAGTTCCCAAGCCATCGGTGGGGCACCTGTAGATCTAAAACTTTGTGAATACCCGATGTCTCGATTATCAAAACAAATCACTTTGTATCCAGCATTAACCAAGGCTTTTATAAGCGCAGCAGGCCAGTCAATCAGTTGTTGTCCTAAACCTGCAATCATCAGTACAACAGGCCCAGTCTCTGGACCACTTATTTCTACTTCGATTTCAATACCATGACTTAATAATTTCAATTTTCTACCTTTTTTGCTGCCCACCAACTACTCAATTGGCAACACATTTAAGCCCTAATCTGTTATTTCGTGAAATAATTGCTGAGCACTACATTATGGTCTATTTACCTGAAACTTTCACTAACGCAAGCTATATAAACAATGTCTTGATAGGCTGTACTTTGCCAAAAAAAAGGATCCAGTTATCACTGGATCCTTTATAATAAAATGGTGCGGCTGGCAGGAATTGAACCCACGACCCCTTGGTTCGTAGCCAAGTACTCTATCCAACTGAGCTACAGCCGCATTAGCCCTAGATTATGCCATAAATGGATACAAAAAACTATATCACCCCTCAAGGCCATCAACGCCTTAAAGATGAATTACTCCATTTGCTAGATATTGAGCGGCCAGAAATCGTCAATATTGTTCATTGGGCGGCGTCCAATGGTGATCGCTCTGAAAATGGCGACTATATTTATGGCAAAAAAAGATTGCGTGAGATTGATCGACGCATCCGCTTTCTAAATCAACGGCTTGAATTCGCAGTTGTTGTTGACCCCTCAACTCGTGAAGCCACTGATCAAATATTTTTCGGCGCAACAGTCACTTATCTTGATGGTCAACATCTTCTACAAACAATTCGTATCGTCGGAGTAGATGAAGTTAATCTTGATCAAGGAGATGTGAGTTGGGTATCGCCTATTGCTAAAGCTATTATAAAAAAACGTGAGGGTGATGAAATTACTTTAGAAACCCCTAATGGAGTCGAAATTTTAGAAATTACAAAAGTGTCTTATGAGTAGGAATGGTAGACATTCCTGGGTAATTAATGGGGATGGGTTTTAGTTCGCAGTACCCTGACCACATCAGAGTTCTGACGAAGGTTCCTAATCACTCTTGCAAGATGCGCACGGTCTTTCACCTGAATACCCAAATGAATAGAGGCAGAAATTTCAGTTGGTTCACCATCCATGTTGACATAACTAATATTGACATCAGCTGAAGTAATACTGTTTGCAACTTTGGCTAGAATCCCTTTTGAGTTATTGACATCAATTTTTAAAGGAACTTCAAACACTCTTTCAATAGGGTTCCCCCAAATAACTTCTATCCAATTGTCTGGATCTTTAGGATGATTCTTACGAACATAAAGGCAATCTCCTGTGTGAATATGCAAGCCTTCGCCCTTCCCAATGTAACCAATAATGTCATCACCCGGAATTGGATGACAACAAGGTGAAAATACAACCGACATCCCCTCACTTCCATTAACAATTAATGCGGGATGATGATTACGATTTTTCAAAAAGGATTCAGACTTATCTTGCCATTCAGCATGATCCATTTTTAATTGAGAATGCGTTCCCTCTTCTTCAATATATAGCTGTATTCTTTTAGCGATGACTTGTGCAGAGCGTCTACCCAAAGCAATATCAGCCATAATTTCTTGACGAGTTTTTGTCCCCGTCCAGTTAATTAATTTATTCCATATTTCAACCGTGACTAAAGCAATATCTACTTCTTGATGACGCAAAGATTGCAACAAGAGTCGCTCCCCTAATTGCAATGACTCTTCAAAACTCTTGGTTTTTAATGCATGCCGAATTGAAGCTCGTGCACGACCCGTTCTAATAAAACTTAACCAAGCAGGATTTGGTTGTGAGTAAGGAGCTGTAATTATTTCAACAATGTCACCATTCTTAATTTCAGTTCTGAGCGGAAGTTGATTGCCATTGATCTTGACAGCAATACAATTATTACCTAAGTCACTATGAACTGAATATGCAAAATCAAGGGCTGTAGCTCCTCGTGGCAAAGCTCTAATATGACCTTTTGGCGTAAAGACATAAACCGAATCTGGGAACAGATCAATTTTGACATGCTCTAAAAATTCCTGCGGATCCTGACTTGCATCTTCAAGGTCAATCAATGATTGCAACCACTGATGCGCCCTCTCCCGAACATCAGTCATTTCTTCGCGACCATCCTTGTACACCCAATGAGCAGCAACCCCCGCTTCGGCAACTTGGTGCATCAACAAGGTTCTTATTTGAAACTCCACAGGCATCCCAAAAGGGCCAATCATTGTCGTATGCAAGGATTGATAGCCATTGAGCTTAGGTATTGCAATATAGTCCTTAAACTTTCCAGGCATGGGTTTGTATAAGGCATGCAAAATTCCTAGAGCACGATAACATTCATCATGAGTCTTAACAGTTACTCGAAATCCATAAACATCTAAAACTTCATTAAAGCTTAAATGTTTAGTTTTCATTTTGTGATAAATACTAGCAAGACTTTTTTCACGTCCGCGAATATCTACTTCTAAATTAACCTTAGAAAATGATTTTCTAACATCATCCAATATGCGATTAATGGTCTCTTTGCGATTTCCTCGAGCTTTTTTTACCGCTTTATCTAAAGTCTGATACCTCATCGGCCAGGCGTTTTGAAAACTTAAATCTTCAAGCTCACGGTAAATTAAATTTAATCCTAATCGGTGAGCAATCGGTGCAAATATTTCTGAAGTCTCAAGTGCAATACGATGACGCTTATGTTGCGTCACAGATTCTAAAGTACGCATATTGTGCATGCGGTCAGCCAGTTTGACCAAAATGACCCGAATATCTCGCGCCATCGCCATAAACATTTTTCTAAAACTTTCTGCCTGCGCCTCTGCATGACTCTGAAACTCTAATTTATCCAGTTTAGTCAGGCCATCAACAAGCTCCCCAACCTTACTACCAAAAATTTCATTAATTTCAGTATGGGTTCTTCCCGTATCTTCAACTACATCATGTAATAAAGCGGACATAATCGCAAAAGCATCTAATTTCCATTCTGCACACAACTCAGCTACCGCAAGTGGATGGGTAATATAGGGCTCGCCACTATGGCGATATTGCCCAAGATGCGCCTCATCTGCATAATGAAATGCTTTTTTGATGAGCTTTATTTCAGAAGATTTGAGGTAGCTGAGCTTATCAGTTAATACAGCAATACTTACAACTTGCAGCTTTGGGGCTTGAACTGGCGCCAATGTTGGGCCAAAAAGGTGTCTTCCGGATTTCTCTAATAACGCCGCTAAAATCCCTTTTGCATCTGGGTCTACTACCGCTGAATTCAGTGATTGATTTAATGAAAACTCATTGCCCGAGGGTGTCGTCTGAAGGGCCATGAGAGTCTCTCAATTAAAGAGGTACCTTTGACAACATATCACGATCCGTCATTCCAGCAGCTACTTCACGCAATGCCGTTACCGTAGGTTTGTTCTTGGATTCTACGCGAGGAGTATGCCCTTGAACCAATTGGCGCGCACGATAAGTAGCAGCTAAAACGAGTTCAAAACGATTAGGGATGGTCTTTAAACAATCTTCAACGGTAATTCTTGCCATGGTTATTCTCTCAAGTCAATTTGCTTATCTAACCGATAGGTTAGATTTATTGGACTATTTTACAGCAAAGTACCCAAGAAAGTCCCTAACTGATGCTTTAGTCTATTTATTAGCTTGAAATGAGTGCACTAATGTTGAATATCTCGAAAGTTGATTCTGGGTTTTGAGCCTACTTGCCATCGTAATTTGCCGAAGTTGGGTTAAAGCAGTGTCAAAGTCATCATTCACAATACAGTAGTCAGATTCGGAAATATGGCTAATTTCTTGATTTGCAGCATTTAAACGACGCTGAATAGTCTCTTCGTCATCCTGCCCCCTATTCCTTAAGCGATCTTCTAGGATGCCCAATGATGGTGGCAATATAAAGACCCAAATAGCTTCAGGGATGAGCCGCTTAATTTGCTGAGCACCCTGCCAATCAATTTCTAAAATAACATCCCTTCCTTCTTTAACTTGAGCCTCTAACCATGATTTGGAAGTGCCATAATAATTAGAATGCACTAACGCCCACTCTAAAAGATCACCGTCATTTTTCCGACGATTAAACTCCTCCTGAGAAACAAAGTGGTATTCCCGTCCATTCTCTTCGCCAGGCCTAGGACTTCTTGTCGTAAATGATACCGACAGCATCAAGCTAGAGTCATCTTTTAATAGAGCATTCACTAACGAGGATTTGCCTGCGCCAGATGGCGCAACAACCATCAACATACTCCCACTATAGGCCATCATATCTCCTCATAGAAAATATTAACTTACTCAAGATTTTGCACCTGCTCTCGAATTTGCTCAACAATGAGTTTTAACTCCATTGAGGCATCACTCGCCTCTTGGGTAACCGATTTAGAGCCTAGCGTATTACTTTCACGTTGCAATTCTTGCATCAAGAAATCCAGGCGCTTACCAACAGGACTTCCTTTGGTTAAAGCTGCTTTGACAGCCTTAAAATGGGTTTTAAGACGCGCTATTTCTTCGGCAACATCAATTTTGACGCCATATAAAACCACCTCTTGTTTAATCCGGTCTGAAACTTCATCTCTTGTTAGGGTCTGTCCCTGTTCATTAACACTCATCAAGAGATTATGTAATTTATCAAAAAGTTTATTTTGATAATTTTGAATCATCAAGGGAAGCATCGGCTCCAGCTTATTCACAATGCCTTCCATTTGATCAACACATTGCGTGATCACCTGAGATAAGGCCAAACCCTCAACACCCCTGCTATCAAGTAGCGCATCCATTGCCTGACCTGCTGTTTGAGTCACAACTTGCGTCAGAAGCTCTGTATTAGAATTTTCATCTTTAAGAATACCCGGCCAAGTTAAGATATCTTTAACACTGAGTAGGCTTGCTAAAGGAAAGTGGAGTTGAATGATCTTCTGCTTGCTCTGCAACTCTTCAATCACTTTCTGGTCAAATGAATGCAAAAACTTGGTATCAGAGGAACTACCCCCCTCATCAGAGCTTTCCTTTTGAATATAGATCTTGAGCTCAACCTTACCTCGATTGACTTTTTTTCCAACAAGCTCACGCAAAGCCCCCTCGAGACCTCTTAATTCCTCAGGAACTCGAAGGCTTAAGTCTAAGAAACGTCCATTAACGGTCCTGCACTCGGCATACACTATCGCCGTCGTGGTGTGATTCAAAATCATTGGGGAACTGGCCGCCCCGTAGCCTGTCATACTATATATCATGGCTTCATTGTAAAGTGTCTGATGCAGTAAGCCAAATCACTGGCAAAATCATGTTTTAATCCTTCAATTTGAATAAGCAAACCATTATGACCTCATTTATCCGACCAAGCCTTCGCAAACCCCACGAAATACGTGAAATAACGATTAAACGGCACTTTACAAAACATGCAGAAGGATCTGTTTTAATTTGCTGTGGTGATACACAAGTGCTATGTACCGCAAGTATTCTGGATAAAGTTCCGCCTCATCAAAAAGGTACAGGCGAAGGCTGGGTGACCGCAGAATACGGCATGCTACCGCGCTCAACCCACACAAGAAGTGATCGTGAAGCTGCTAGAGGTAAGCAATCAGGACGTACACAAGAAATCCAACGTCTTATCGGAAGATCGCTTCGCAGTGTGTTTGATCTTAAAAAATTAGGGGAAAGAACCATCCATGTGGATTGTGATGTCATTCAGGCCGATGGAGGTACAAGAACTGCAGCGATTACAGGCTCATATATCGCTGTGCGTGATGCTGTTAATACCCTTCTAAAAAAGGGCTCAATCAAAGAAGACCCTTTAATCGATTCGATTGCCGCTATTTCTGTTGGCATTTTCCAAGGTAAACCAGTCGCTGATTTGGACTATGCAGAAGATTCTGCCTGTGATACAGATATGAATATAGTGATGACTGGTCAAGGGGGTATTGTCGAAATACAAGGTACTGCAGAAGGCGCAAGCTTTTCTCGCGAAGAACTTGTACAACTACTTGACCTGGGTCAGCAAGCAATTACTCTATTAAAACAAAAACAGATAGAAGCATTAAATAGCCACTAATCTACCCTACTGATATGTTAAAAAATATAGTTCTTGCTTCAAGTAATGCTGGAAAGCTTCTGGAATTTCATGCGCTTTTGTCGCCATTAGGTATTGAATTAATTTCTCAAGAAAGCCTAAACATTACACCTGCGGAAGAACCTTTCTTCACATTTGTAGAAAACTCGTTGACTAAGGCCAGACATGCAAGCAAAGCTAGTGGGATGCCAGCCTTAGCCGATGACTCTGGTATTTGTGTCGAAGCTTTGCAAGGTGCTCCTGGCATCCTTTCAGCACGATTTTCCGGAAAGGATGCCACTGATGAGCTAAATAATCAAAAACTCATTAGCCTATTAAAAAATGAGCCCAATAAAAAAGCTCATTATGTTTGCGCAATTACTCTAGTAAGACATAGTCTCGATCCTGAACCGTTGATTGCAATTGGAAGATGGCATGGTGAAGTCATAGATACCCCTCGCGGAAAATTCGGCTTTGGTTATGATCCTTATTTTTTCCTCCCGTCACTTGGCTTAACAGCTGCAGAAATTTCATTAGTAGAAAAAAATAAGATCAGTCATAGAAGTATCGCGATGGCTGAATTACTTCAGCAAATCAAGTTCGACTTCAAAAGATGAACACATCGATTTTAAAATTTAAGCCTCATAGTGGCTTAAATACCTCAAAGAAATTAAGCGGAATTAATTTAACTACACTACCGCCCCTTTCACTTTATGTTCACTTTCCATGGTGTGTTAAAAAGTGTCCTTATTGTGACTTCAATTCCCATGAAAATAAAAAATCTTTTAACGAAAACGCATACATAGAAGCCCTAAGAAAAGATTTAGAGTCTACGTTACCTCTCATTTGGGGGCGCCCAATCCATTCTATTTTTATCGGTGGTGGCACTCCAAGCTTATTGTCTGCCGCAGGGCTTGATCAGATCTTGGCAGATATCCGGGCACGTCTTCCTATGGCTCCAGATATTGAAATCACATTAGAAGCCAACCCAAGCTCGGTCGAATCAGGAAAATTTGAGAGTTACGCAGCAAGTGGCGTGAACAGGATTTCAATAGGGGTTCAAAGTTTTCAAACTTCAAAACTCGAAAGTCTTGGACGCATCCATAACGCCGATGAAGCTAAACTTGCCGTCTTAACTGCCCAAAAGTATTTCAAGTTGATCAACATAGACTTGATGTATGGACTACCTCAGCAAACACTTTCTGAAGCAATAGACGACCTTCAACAAGCATTAGCATTTGATACAGGCCATATTTCACTTTACCAATTAACCCTAGAGCCCAATACACTCTTCTCTTCAAACCCACCGACTCTTCCTGATGAAGATTTGATTGATGATATGCAAGAAGCTTTACTAAGCCTTCTTCAAAAGAATGGATATGATCGCTACGAAATTTCAGCATTTGCTAAAAAGAAACATAGCTGTTGGCATAATCAGAACTATTGGTCCTTTGGCGATTATGTTGGTATTGGAGCTGGAGCGCATGGAAAAATATCATTTCCAGAAAAAATAATGCGTACCGTTAAAGAAAAACATCCTGAAACCTACATTCGTAAAATGACTGATGATGGTCAAGCTATCATAGAAGAAAAAATTGTCGCCTCGAAAGAATTACCCTTTGAGTTTATGCTCAATGCCTTAAGGCTTATTCATGGCGTTCCTGCACCTGAATTTGAAAATAGAACAGGCATCACTTTGCTACAAATATCAAAGCAATTATCACTCGCTCAAGAAAAAGGTCTGCTAATTAATGACATCAATCAATTACAAGCAACACCACTGGGCTTAAGATTTCTCAATAATCTCCAAGAGCTGTTCTTACCTTAACGTGATTGATGAGTCCATTCCAAAAAATCACTGTGATAGGAGCCGGAGGTATCGGAAGGTATTTTGGAGGTCTTTTAGCTAACGCCCATCCCGATGTCACTTTCTTAGTCAAGGATATTCACGACCCTACTAATCAAACCCTAATTTCTGAAGGACTACATATCCTTTGGAGAGAGAAAACAACGCACGTTTCAATCAAGCTGACTCACCAAATTGAAGACATCAAATATAGTGACCTCATCTTAATATGTGTCAAAGCAACCCATACCAAAGATATTGCCAAATTAATTCAACCCTGGATCAGTCAAAACGCCGTCTTAGTTAGTCTACAAAACGGCTTAAATAATCTAACAGAAATCAAAAGATATATCCCAAACACATGTTTTTCTGCACTCATTTATACAGCAGTCACTGTTAATGCACCTAATGAAGTTTCTCATCTAGGCGGAGGAGAAATATTTCTAGGTGGCAACGCTCTTAACGAATCCGACAGAAGTGCACTTAAGAATCTCATCTCCTTTTTTAATTCCGCACAAATTGATTGTCAAGAAGTAACTAATATCAACGAGGCACTTTGGACTAAGCTCATTATTAATTGCGCTTTTAACGCAATGTCTGCAATCGTTAATTGGAATTATGCCAACTTATTTAAAAGTGTAGGTGCTTCTGATTTGATTGAGCTCATTCTTCAAGAATGTCTTTTAGTTGCTAAAGCGGAGGGTATTTATTTAAATGAAAATGCGATTAGAAAATTAATTCTTGGAATCCCAGAATCAATGGCACTTCAATATTCCTCTACGGCACAAGACCTTCAGAAAAAACGTCATACGGAAATAAGTGAAATCAATGGAGCCATTGTGTCTAAAGGTATAGCCTTAGGTATACCCACGCCAGTTAATCAAACACTACTTACCCTAGTCAACTTAATTGAATTAAGTTAATACTCAACTTGAAGTTTTTAAAACCGAAGTTTTCTGAGCATTTCGTATAAGTCCCTCTGAACAAAATACTAATAGTCCAAGCCATACAAAGATAAAACCAATTAAACGATGCGTTGATATGGCCTCATGAAATAAAAACACACCAGTAATGAATTGCAAGCTAGGTCCAATATATTGAATGATCCCAATATGCGTCAAAGAGATACGTTGTGCAGCAATATTGAATAGAAGCAATGGGATCGTAGTCATGACACCTGTGCTGAGTAACCATAGATCAGTACTCACCCCTGCGTGACCAAATGAACTTTCTCCAATCCAAATATAGTAAATTAAGAACGAAAGAGCAACTGGCAAAAGAATCAATGTCTCCAGTGTCAAGCCCTGGGTAGCACCCAATGGGGAGAGTTTACGCACCAAACCATATACTGCAAAGGTAATAGCTAATCCTAAAGCAAACCAAGGAATACGCCCATAATCAAAACTTAAGTATGCTACTCCAAATGCAGCCAAACTAACAGACACAATTTGCCAGGGCCTGAGTTTTTCTTTAAGAATAAAAATCCCTAATAAGACACTAGCTAGTGGATTAATAAAATATCCTAGACTTGCTTCTAGCACCCTACCATTCTTCACAGTAAGAATATATAAAACCCAGTTAGATCCTACACAAAGTGCCGTAAAAGCATAAATAGCAATATTCTTTGGCGTTATATTTTGATAAAAACTCTTTAACTCCTTACTCAAATACAACATGGGAATCAAAAGACCAACAGACCAAATAATACGATGAACCACAATTTGCGAAGTTGATACATTACTCAACATATTCATATATAAGGGCATTGACCCCCATAATAAGAAAGCAAAAATAGCGCTTAAATATCCTTTTTTGGAATCTTCCATTAGATTAACTGACACGCTTTCTCTATTCGGTCCAAGGCTTGACTTAAGATGGTCTTAGGCACACCAAAATTTAATCTCAAGAATTGAGGTGCTCTAAATTGAGTTCCTGGTGAGAGCGCTACACCAGCCTTTAAAAAATACTCCTGTGGATCCGTGAGCTGCAATTGACTAGCATCAATCCACGCAAGATAAGTCGATTCAAGATGAGCCATACTGAGTTGAGGAATAGTCTTAATTCGCTCTTCTACTAAGTCTCTATTGTGACGTAAATAGATAATTAATTCTTTGTACCAGTCTGAACTCGGACTATCTGGCGTCATAGCAAGTTCAGTCGCAAGATATGCAAATAAATTAGGCTCAGGAACAGATGCATGAATTTGGGCAGTCATTTTTCTTCTAATCTCAACATTCTTTGTGACCATCCAAGCAAGTCCAATCCCCGGAAAATTAAACACCTTATTTAAGGACATCAAACTAAAGCTATTTTCCGTAATGAGGTGATTTAGACCTACAAGTGGTGTATGTCTCAACCCTTCATCTAAAATCAAATCAGCATGAATCTCATCAGTGCATAAAATGATTTGATGTTTGAGACAAAAATCACTTAACTCAATTAACTCTTCTTTCCTAAATACCGTACCGCCTGGATTGTGAGGATTACAAAGCATGAGTAAACGCGTATTAGGTTTTACAAGAGCTTCTAATTCATCAATGGAAAAGACCCATCGTCCATCTTTAAGAGTCATATGGAACTCTGAAAATTGTTTCCCTGCTTGATTAACCGAATCATAGAAATGGTGATAAGCAGGAGAAGGAACCAATGCGTGATCAGATGATCCCAATAAATGCTGCGCAGCAAGATGAAGCCCAGAAACTACACTTGGTAAAAATGTGATCCATTCTTTTTCAATCAAGCAACCATATTGTCGATCAATATAATCAACGATCTTTTGTTTAAAAGTTTCGCTAGCATACGTGTATCCTAAGATTCCATGCTGCAAACGTTTTTGTAATCCATCCAAAATAAACTGCGGACATATAAAATCCATATCAGCAACCCACAACGGTATTACATCAGCAGGATACTTGTCCCAACGAATGGATTGCGTATTTTTACGCGATATGATTTGGTCAAATGAATTAGACATGAACGAAGACTAGGGTTTCTTACAAAACCCTAGTCAAACATCTTATCGCTTAGCGTACTGTGTCGTACCGAAGAGAGTTTCTTTAGATTTATCATCCATAAATGGTTTTCTTAAATTAGTTAATACCTCAACCCCTCTAATGACTGCAGGACGTTCACTAATTTGATTAAACCATTTCTCTAAATGAGGAAAGTCGCTAATCTCAACCCCTTGATTTTTCCAGTTTCTTAACCAAGGAAAAATTGCAATATCAGCGATACTGTAGGCTTTTCCGGCGATATATGCATTCTTAGAAAGCTGTTTTTCTATCACTCCATAAATTCTTTTAGTCTCATTGGTATAGCGGTTAATTGCATATTCAATTTTCTCAGGGGCGTAGAGACGAAAGTGATGCGTTTGGCCTAACATCGGTCCAACCCCTCCCATCTGAAACATTAACCATTGCAAGACTTCATACTTCTCACGTGTTGACTTAGGCAAAAATTTACCCGTTTTACCAGCAAGATATAACAAAATTGCGCCGGTTTCAAAAACACTCATCGGTTTACCATCTGGCCCATGAGGATCAATGAGAGCAGGGATTTTATTATTAGGGCTAATCTTTAAAAACTCTTCTTTAAACTGATCACCCTCACCAATATTCACTGGAATGGCTTTCCAATCTTTACCCAATTTAAAACCACACTCTTCTAACATGATGTGAACTTTATGCCCATTAGGCGTTGCCCAAGAGTAAACCTCAATAAGGGCTTTTTCTTTAGTCTTATGTGTTGATGCCATTGTGCTCTCCTATATCAATTAATTTAATTAAACACCGATTCTCTCGTTTGCTGGAAAAAGATTTTTTCTAGCATCAGCGTCGATTTCAGTTTTAAATTGATGCTTTGTTTTTAACGCCTCAGCTCTAATTGCCGCTGGTCTAGCATTGATCTCATCCATTAGACGTTTAATGTGAGGCAACTTTTCCCAAGCATCTGCTCCTAAAATAAATGGAATCATGCGCGCCCATCCCCATACTGACATATCAACAATGCTGTATCCAGCTTTGAGCATATATGTTTGTTCTGCCAAATGGTCGTTGATAATCGACCAGTGACGCCAAGCTTCAAAATCATAGCGATTCACCGCATACTCTTTTGGCTCTGGGGCAAAATGCTTAAAGTGAACTGCCTGTCCACAGTATGGGCCAATTCCTGAAGCAATAAACATCAACCAGGAATACATCTCTGCATGATTTTCAGGAGTATTTGGAGGTATAAATTGCCCAGTTTTTTCTCCTAAATAAAGCATAATGGCATTACTATCAAAGACCCGAATACCGCCATCAACAATTGCTGGTGTTTTAGCATTAGGATTAATTTTTTTATACTCTGGTGAATGTTGTTCACCCTTGCGCGTGTCTACAGGTACTAATTCATAAGCTAATCCCGACTCTTCTAGCATCAGTGCGACTTTAACTGGGTTGGGTGAGGTGTGATAGTAAAACTTAATCATGTAATCTCCTGATAAATAATATTAAATGCAATTAAACTACTTAACGATATGAGTGAGCTGCAATAAATTAGCGGCTTCAATCGTTGGCTTGAATCCAATCTTTTCATATGGCCAGGACTGACGATTGACCCAATAGGTATCAAATCCAAACCACGCTGCCCCAACAACATCCCAGGCATTACAAGATACAAATAGTACCTCATTTTTTAAACATTTATATTCATCTAAAACAAGTTGGTATGTCACAGGCAAGATTTTGAATTGACAAACTTCATCTACAGATATTAACTTGTCAAATAAATGTGACATGTGATTATTTTTAACCACTTTATTAAGCATCTCTTGACTACCATTGGAGAGGATGGACAAAGAAATACCCCTGTCTTTTAATCCAGACAAAGTCCCTAGACAGTCATCAAAAACTCTGAGCTTGGCATACTGCTCCATTAGGGCCATTTCTTGATATTCAGATAATTCTAGCTTTAGTCGCTCACAAGTGTAGCGTAGAGCCAAGATGGTGATCTCCCAAAATGGGAGATAGTGTTTTGTACCTTCAGAGGCTATGGGGTCAGCCATACTGACTAAGCGAGTATATTCAATTTGCTTATCTCGCCACATCGTCGACAATGCAGCACCATGACCAGGAAACAATGTATCAGCTAACTCACTCATTGAGTACACATCAAAGAGCGTTCCATAAGCATCAAAAACAACAACTTTATACATTAGCCTACTTCCTTATACAAACAACCACTCCGAAGATTGGTTGTTTATGGGTTAGCTTGTAATCTTGAATTATGCTTCGTCAACGACTGGATTACTTAAAATCCCTAAATGCTCAACTTCAACTTCACACACATCCCCATGTTTCATAAAAATTGGGGGTTTGCGAGCAAATCCAACACCTGAGGGCGTTCCAGAAATAATCATATCTCCAGGATGAAGTTCCATACCATCAGAGCAGGCCTCAATTAAAGTTGGCACATCAAAAATCATGTCATTTGTATTGGCAGATTGCAGTACTTGACCATTTAAACGAGTCTCAATTTTTAAGCCCTTCATGCCAGCTGGCAACTCGTCTGCTGTAACAAACTCCGGACCAAAACTTCCACTCTTATCAAAGTTTTTACCCCATAACCACTGACTGGATTTAAATTGATAATCACGAATTGACCCATCATTAAACAAACTGTAACCAGCAATGTGCTCTAAGGCATTTTCTTTTTTAATATATTTTCCTGATTTGCCAATCACAATGACAAATTCGCCCTCGTAATCAAATTGAGTAGAAACTTTTGGACGAACAATGGCCTCACCATGTGCAACCCACGATGTTGGATATCTCTGAAATAAGACAGGCATCGTTGGCTTAGCAAAATTACCTTCTGCAGCATGATCAGCATAATTCAGACCAATCGCAAACGCCTTATGAGGATGATGCAAAGGTGGCAAATATTGCAAACCAGCTAACGGAATCTTCTTTGTCGCTTTTTCAATGGCAGCTTTCGCAGAAGCCATCCCAGCGTGACCATGGCGCAATAACTCATCCAGGGTTCCAGGTAATCCAAGTTCAGTCAAATTAATGACTTCATTTCCGACTCTAGCACCTAAAGCAGGATGGCCATCAGCAGTTTTAAATCGTAATAAGCGCATATTAAGTTCCTTAAAAAATTAAAAGTGGGTTAGTTTAAATTTGTCTTTACTTGAGTGTAATCCCAACTCAAGACAAAACATGACTCATGAATAAGTTATTTAGTGGCAGTTCCTACTTTTTGGGGTGCCAGAGATTCTCAAATGGGTAAATTGATGCACTAGCATAGACTCCATAACGATAAAAAGGCTCATTATGCATCCACTTTTGAGCTTCTTCACGATTAGGAAAGTCAATCACTAACAAACTACCCACCATTTCACTATCATCATCATTTTTAAGCGGACCTGCAAAGGATATTTGATCACCTACCTTAGCAAGGTACTCTTTGTGTTCAGGCCTTTTTTCTAGACGTAATTCACGAGCTCCTGGGCGGTCTAACAAAAAAAATGCAAAAATCATAAAAATCTCCTAACAATATACTTTTTGTAACTCGTATCTTAACCCAAAGCAACTCTAGACTTCATTTGAACAAACACAAAACTAAACAAAGAACTCAGGAAAGATCCCTATCATCAATAGAAAAAGCACCCTACGAATTAAGTAACCTGCTCAGGATGAATTCTCTTGGGCTTAAATTGTTGCCCTACCACTTCGAAGTTAACCCCAAATTCTTCATATACATCAGGCCCCCAGGCATATAACGAGTCATCAGGTGGATGATTTGCAGCGGGCCAATCTAAATCATGAGGAACAAAGTCAATGTCATAAGAGTACTCAATAAAACTTCCCCAAGGATCCTGAATATACCTAAAGTAATTTGAGCCTAAAACATGACGACCTACCCCCCAACCTTCTTTAAAACCAGCAGCATTCATTTGCATTGACCCCAACCCAACTTCATCAATCGACTGCACAGTCCAACTACTATGGTGAAAACCATAGTCATCCGCTTTTAAAAATGCCAATAAATGGTGGTCACTTCCATGAGGACTGTGGACAAATCCAATCAAATCATCTCCAGCGGAATCAGAAAGGCGAAGACCTAGCAATTTCCCATAAAACTCCAAAGCACCGTTTACGCTTTTAGTAAAAATCAAAACATGGGACATATAGAGCGGATGAACCTTTAAAACCTTTGACTTATTTGGTGATCGGCCTTGGCCATTGGATTCTGGCTCTATTTTCCTCGGTGGAGACATGGAAGGTGATGATTTCTCGGCAATTTTGACTTGCACAGGAAAACCATCTGAACTCTTAATCCAAATTCCCTTTTCATCTTCACCTTCTGGCGCAGAAATAATTTCTACCTTAGAAGCTTTAATATGAGTAACCATTGCATCGTAATCCTGCGCATACACTCCGAAGCTGAGCCATAAAAGCCTTTTTTTGGATCCTTGCTTAATTCTTGCATAGCGATGCGGATTATTATGGGCATACAAGTGCAATTCATTTCCCATACGCACAGGCTTTAACCCAAATAAGTCATAAAACTCATAAGCTTCATCTAAATTAGGAACAGAAATAACATACTCGTCTAAAGAATGCACCGCTAAGGTATCAGCTCTCCGAGTTTGAGCCATCGTCATCAATTGCGTCATTCTTTCTCCTCAATGTTATTTTCTTCAACTGTATTTTTAATGCTTTTTGGGAATTTATTCAAGTTGGGATATATACGAACAAAGAGATACTACTGAAAATACTCAACTATTTCAGCCTTCTAGCACCTTACTTATGTTTAACTAAACACATCAGGTACATACATCTCTGGCGGAATTGGTCCGCGTATATAGTCTGGATTATGAACCCTTGCAGGTAAATCAACCATGGGGTGATCAACAGTTTCATAGGGAATCTGCTCTAGTAAATGACTAATGCAATTAATTCGAGCTCTTTTCTTATCATTTGCGGCAACTATCCACCAGGGTGATGATTGTGTTGAAGTTTTTTCCAACATATATTCTTTAGCTTTAGTGTACTTTTCCCAATTTCTTCTCGATTCAAGATCCATAGGGGAAAGCTTCCATTGTTTTAGCGGGTCATTAATCCGCATCATGAACCGAAGATGTTGTTCATCATCTGTAATAGAAAACCAATATTTGACGAGTATGATTCCCGAACGTATGAGCATATTTTCAAATTCAGGAACGTCTCGAAAGAATTCTTCATACTGTTCATCATTGCAAAACTCCATCACCTTCTCTACGCCGGCACGGTTATACCAACTTCGATCGAATAAGACAATTTCTCCACCCGCTGGCAAATGAGAAATATAACGTTGAAAGTACCATTGTGTGCGCTCACGCTCATTAGGCGCTGGCAAGGCCGCGACTCGACATACCCGAGGATTTAAACGTTGGGTGATCCTTTTAATGGCCCCACCTTTGCCCGCCGAATCCCGACCTTCAAATAAAACAACTACTTTAAGCTTTTTATGCGATACCCAATCTTGTAACTTCACTAACTCCCCCTGCAAACGGAGTAACTCTGAAAAGTACTTTTGTCTCTCAGCTTTTTGCCCCTCAAGGCCCAATGCACCACCAAGGCGATCATCATCAATTTCAAGTTCAAGCTCTTCATCTAAACTATCCATAATTTCTTGATGAATACGGTAATTTAAGTCTGATTGATCCATTTGTTCACCTACAATAAAGTTAAAAAACAATACACCTAGAATAATTTGTCCAGTTTCTCAACAACATATGTCATTTAGATGAAATATCATTCAAAAAATACTTTCTGCTTAGAATTGACCCATAAACTATTCACAATAGACAAAACAAATTTGATTTAATCTTACTTATTTAGGAGCATTTATGACATCAGCAAAAGTAGCGCTTATTACTGGTTCCACAAGCGGCATTGGGTTGGGAATCGCAAAGAAATTAGCTTCACAAGGTCATAACATCATTCTTAATGGCTTTGGAGACCCCTCGGATATATTAAAAATTCAAACGAGTCTAGCCAAAGAATTTGGAATTGAAGTCCGCTATAGCAATGCTGATATATCAATGCCTGAGCAAATCGAAAAGATGGTTCGCGATGTTGAAACGGAATTTGGAGCCATTGATATTATTGTAAATAATGCCGGCATCCAATTCGTTAGCCCCATTGAAGATTTTCCAATTGAAAAGTGGAATGCCATTTTAGCCATTAACCTCAGCGGAAGTTTCCATACGATCCACTGTGCATTGCCCAAAATGAAAGAAAAAGGTTGGGGCAGAATTATTAATATCGCCTCTGCCCATGCACTCGTAGCTTCACCCTTTAAATCCGCTTATGTTGCAGCTAAGCATGGCATTGCTGGCCTTACTAAAACTGTTGCCCTAGAAACAGCTACCTTTGGCATCACCATGAATGCCATCTGCCCTGGATATGTGTGGACACCTCTAGTACAAAAACAGATCCCTGATACTGCCAAAGCGCGTGGTCTGACTGAAGAGCAGGTGATTAAGGATGTTTTACTAGCAGCTCAGCCTAGCAAAAAATTTGTAACCATTGAAGAAGTGGCTGCACTAGCCAACTATTTGATTTCAGATGATGCCGCATCAATTACCGGGGCAATTATCCCCATTGACGGGGGATGGACCGCCCAATAAAAATAATACCCAGTTAACAACTCATCAGTTATCTCTTTGATTAGACAATAAAATTTAATCGAGGAGCTAATTTAAGTGGGAAATTATTGACATGAGTAGTCAATGAATAAAAAAGCCTATAAAACGTAAGTTATTGGACTTTCTCTCGATCTAAAAGAAATTAGACGAGGAAAATTCAACATGGACCTATTAAAACAACTTCTTTTGATTTTTATCCTTCTACTTAGCATGATTATTATTTGGGGCATTTATTTAGGCTTTGATTCACACTCGCAAAATAACCCTTTAATAAACTGAGCCTCTTGCATCTCGCTCTAATATCTCATTTAGTCATCGTCATCAGTCTAAAGCTCTAAAAGCTCTCAAGTAGCCCTGCTTTTACTCGTCACTCACTATAGTTTCTTATTATTCAAAGACAAATCTCTTCCAATATCTATTGACCTGTTTGGCAAACTCGTTTTTCGTGTCCTTATTTACTTTTGATAAGGTAGTCAAGCGTGATATTCTTTATCCTACGATGATTTCGAATCAAATATATTGAGTAATGATGCAAAAGGCACAGGGGCATATCTATATTATTGACGACGACCACTCGATGCGCAGAGCGCTAGATCGGTCTCTATCAAGCTATGGATATACGGTTTCGACCTTTGAGGGATTCAATGAATTTTTGAAAGATCCACAAGTTTTAAGCCCAAGCATCTTGCTCCTAGATATGAGAATGCCAAGAATCACGGGCATAGAAATTCAATCGAAACTGGATCGTCTAAAAATAAATATTCCAATTATTTTTATTAGCGGGGAATCAACCAAGGAACAAATCATCAAAGGACTAAAAGCTGGAGCAATTGATTTTCTTCTAAAGCCTTTTGCATTTGATAAACTTTTGGAGTCAATATCCATTGCAATGCTAGAAGCTGAAAAACGAATACGGGATAAAAAATCGTACGAAACCTCTTTAATTAAATTTAAAGAATTAACCCCAAGAGAAATTGAGGTTGCTAAATTAGTTGCAAAAGGCTTAATGAATATTGAAATAGGTGAACTACTCGATATATCTGACGCCACAGTCAAAGTTCATAAAGCTCGCGTTTTTGAAAAAATGTTGGTCAATAGCCCCGTGGCTCTCAGTCAATTACTTCAGGATATAGATATAAATCAATAATCTCTAGATACCAATTTCTTTAAGAAGAATAAGCGGCTATTTAACATGCACAATGGGGTGCGATAGATCATATGAAGACTTTTATTTATCGTACTTTCACCTGTTTTTTGATTTTATTTATCCTTCTACAATGTTTCTTTGCTGCTCAATTACTCTGGTATATCAAGTTCAATCCTCACATGACTTCTTTTATGAGTCTAGAACAAGCCCGCCTAAAACAGCAAAAATCTACAATCACTTTAAAACACACTTGGCTCGACTATCGACAAATGCCAACATCAATCAAGCAAGCAGTGATTACGGCTGAAGATTCAGGATTTATGCAACACCATGGTGTAGATTGGAAAGCTCTCGAAAATGCCGCCAAAGAAAATATACATAAAAGAAAGATTATGCGAGGTGGATCAACTATTTCAATGCAACTGAGCAAGAATCTATTTCTTTCCCCAAAACAAAGTTATTTACGTAAGTCAGAAGAGTTAATTATTACGGGAATGCTCGAGTTAACTTTAAGCAAAAGAAGAATATTTGAAATCTACCTTAATGTGGCTGAATGGGGAGTGGGAATATTTGGAATTGAGGCTGCAGCTAATCATTATTTTGGGATTCATGCCTCAGAACTTTCTGAATACCAAGCAGCTTGGCTTGCCACCATATTACCGGCTCCGAAACGTTCAGACCGGTTTCGTGATACCCCGTGGGTTGAAAATAGAGCTTCATTACTCGCCACACGAATGGGGTCTGCTTCCTTTCCAAAATAAAAAATTACTTTGCCCTGAAAAGTAACTCCTGTGAGCTCTAAAATGTCATCCCTTAGATAAAAACTATTTCATTCGATAAAAAAATCGCAGACTGTTCTTAGCCTGCGATTTTTTAAATGAAGAAAATCAGTACATCATTTGCTAAAACTTTATTTCAATTGATCAGCTACTTTATCCAAAGCCGCCTTTACACAAGCCTCATCTTTATCACCGCCCGGCGCACCCGAAGCTCCCAATCCACCAATAGTCTCTTCTCCGAATTTAATTGGTAAAGCGCCACGGTTAGCAATCACATTACTTAAATGAATTAATGCAAAAGCCGGATCAGCTTTTAGACGAGTCTCAATTTCCCCTGAAGCAACACGAAATGTCCTTGCAGTGTACGCCTTACGAAAACTATTTTCTAAGGTATGCGGATTAGTGTTATCTCCGCGTACCTGAAGAATAGGTTCGCCATTTCTTCCAACAACACTGATAGACACAGAATAACCATTATCTTTGCAGGTCGCTATTGCAGTCTGAGCCATAGTCATTGCAATTGCTGCCGTAATATCTTTATGAGTTAATAACTGTGCAGATGCATTTGAAACAGCAACCCCTGCCACAAGTGCAATAACCGATCGACTCAATATTGTTGAAACTTTCTTCATTTTTATCTCCTTTTTGTTTATTCTTCTTTGATCCTAATTAGCTAGCGCGATTGATACAAGAAGAGTAAACCCTAACATTGCAGATTTAACTGATGTGAAGCCCCCTTTAAAACCCATTAAAAACTACTCAATTGCTCCTTAATTGGTAGTATGATTTAAAAAATCCTATAAAGAGAGACCATGCAGAATAAAAGCCAAAATCAGATTTTAAAAAAGAGTCGTCGTGAGTTTTTAGCTCAAAGTTCAAGCCTCACTATTCTAGGCCTCAGTACGATCGGGTTTTTTCCTAATGATGCTCTGGCGCAAGGAGGAAGCTTAAAAGATTCAATAGCGGCGAAGAATTATGATCCAAAAGCTAAATTTGAAATTGATATCAAAGAGCTTGAGTTCCGAAAAAATGCTAATGGTCGTCAACTCATGGCAAGAATTTATCAACCTAAGGGTTCTGGCCCCTTCCCCGTTCTTTTGGACTTACATGGGGGAGCTTGGAATAGAAAGAATCGTACCGCTGAACAACCTATGAACCGCTCTTTAGCAAGTAGTGGCATATTGGTCGTAGCTATTGATATGTCGCTTGCAGGAGATATGCCCTATCCAGCCTGCTTTCAAGATGCCCACTATGGCGTTAGGTGGCTAAAATTTAATGCGCATCGTTGGCAAGGTGACCCCAGTACAATCGGTATTTATGGAAGCTCAAGTGGCGGACATGCCGCCGAGCTCATTGGTATGAAACCTTTTGATCCTGTATTTAGTGCTATCCCATTTCCCGAAAATCCAAACTTAGATGCGACTGTAAGGTATGTTGCTAGCCGCGCGCCTATTAGTGATCCATTTGCCAGATACCAAAATGCTGTGGCCCGCGCTAGACCAGACATGATTAAGAACCATCATATATTTTTCCATCCCTGGGAAAAAATATATGAAGCTAATCCACAACAAATCCTAGATCGCCATGAAAAGGTTTCCTTACCGCCTCTTCTTATCATGGCCGGAGCACTTGACGATAATGTTTTACCCGCTATACAAGAACGATTTGCTAAAAGTTATCAAGCTGCCGGTGGTGATTGTGAGTTAAAAATATTTGCTAACAGCGAACATGAGTGGGTCGCTGAAGAAAGCTTACAAACTGATTTGGCGCGACTCACCGTTAAGAATTTTATTTACAAACAGTTACATTCTTGAATTTAAATTGATTTAACCAAGGAGATTGATGATGAAATACATATATCGTTTTTTTACAGCCCTAGTTGTATCGATTTGCCTGATTTCTTGTGCGAATTTAAATAATTCACAAGCTAATTGGCAAACCTTATTTGATTCAAATTCTAACCTTAATCAATTTAGTCAGGTTGGGGAAGCTAACTGGCGAATCGAAAATGGCATCCTGACAGCAGACCTCTTGAAAGGAAAAAATGCAGCCTTTCTGACGACACAAAAAACCTATAAAGATTTTGAACTTTATGCTGAAGTTTGGGTAGACTCAGACACTAATTCTGGATTTTTTGTTCGCTGTGATAGTCCTTCCAATATTGGAGCAGATACCTGCTATGAATTTAATATATGGGATGCTCGTCCTGATCCAACGTATGGCACAGGTGCTATTGTAAATACCGCTAAAGTATCACCTATGCCGCTTGCAGGCGGCCGCTGGAATACGTTTGAAATTTCAGTTAAAGGTGATCAACTTATATTTAAAATGAATGGTCAAGTGACATCGTCTGCTGTTGATAAGAAACATGCTCAAGGTGGGGTGATTGGCCTTCAATACGGTAGTGGTATTGTAAAGATCAAAAAAGTATTGATTAAACCTATCTAGGGTCTGTTAGCGAGGGGCTTTTACATAGCCCCTCCTTGATTATTCCTGATCTAACACCTGCCAAGTACTGTCCCCTAGCTTTTTAACAGCCATGACAAAAGTCCACTGCTCAGGAATACCGCAGGACCATTCATTAGGAGCATTTTGTATCAAAACGTGCTGATTATTTTTACAATCTAAGTAAAGATAGTAAATCTTCCCATGCAAAGGATTAAAGCCGAACTTTGCTTGGTGGACAAGCTCTGTTGCATCTAATCTTGACTGCAAAGCCTTAGCTTGCTTTACAAGAACTTCAGCTTGCTCCATGATTCGGTCATACTCTTGCTGAGCATTTAAACGTGCGATATTAACCGCTTTATCTTTTTCTTGTACTACAGGAATTGGTGCAAATATAGGCGCACCAACTTCCATCGGATACTCTATTCCTGCATGTCTAGAGGGATCTTTATCTTCGATTCTCATTAGTTTCTTCAGTTATTTAATTTGCTTATAGGGTCTATTGGGGCAATTCTTATAAACAGATTTGAGGTATTTAAACGCAAATCAGGTCAAAAAAACATACCTATATCATTACATGCCTATATTTTAAACAATCCTGGGAATTTTGTTTTTTAGGTTGACTGATTAAGATTTTTTTACAAAACTAGGGACTCTGTCACTTTCAAAGTATTCCACCAAAGGAAAACCCCCGTTTCAAATCAGTTTTGAAACGGGGGTTTAAGGTTTTAATTAAGGATTGTTATTTTTTACTTGCAGCTGGGTCGTATGGTGAAATGATGTTGCCAGACTTAAATTGTGCAGGTGCAAGAATAATTTGCTTACCTGCTTTTTTAAACTGGTCAGTATCATTACCTTCAATATTACGATACTGAACATAGAGTGACCTAGGATATGCCCACTCGCCATTAGCTCCAAACTTAATATCGCCAGCATATGTTTTAAATGTGGTGGCATGAGTATATGCAATGAGCTTTTGATGATCTAAGCCCTGAGTTTTCTCAACGGCTTCAGATAAAATTTGCATCATGGCATAAGCAAATGGTGGAATGTAAAAACCAAGTGGATCAACACCTTCTTTAACAGCAGCAACTTGATAGCGCTCTAAGAATTTCTCAACACCACCAAATTTTATCGTAGGCTCCGGAACATACTCTTCAAAACCAACAACACCGTTCAACAAAGGGCCTAATTGCTTTTTAACTGAAGCATACGCTGTTCCAATCATTGGGCCTCCAAACACTTGTGCTTTTAACCCAACCTCGTTTGCAGCACGAATCATACCAACTGAATCTGGCGGATATGAAGCAACCATGACAATGTCAGGTTTAGTGGCTTGTATCGCTCTCATGATCGGAGCATAGTCAGTTGTTGACGGTGCATAAGTTTTGTCGTACACAATTTTCAGACCCAGCCTCTGAATATTCGTCCTAGCACCTTCCATTGCCATGGCTGGATACTCTGCGTCACCACCGACAATAGCAACAGTTTTTGGTCTTGGACTTGCTTGCATTGCTGCTTCAAAGAAGGTTCCTGTGTTATCTACTGCTGGATCTGGTCCATTCGGCTGCATTTGGAAGTAACCGTTATAACCAAAATTAGCATTACTATTTAGTCCAAATAAGCACAAGTAATACAACTTACGTTGCATCACCATAGGCAATGGTGGTACTTGCATATTGGTCCCATAACTTGAAACAATCAGGTCTACCTTGTCAGACTCAAGAAGCTTTGTGTATAAACCTAAAACGAGGGAGGGATTGGTTTGATCGTCGTAGTATACGAAGTCAACCGGACGGCCTAATAGTCCACCCTTAGCATTAATATCATCTTTCCAAATATTCATTGCTAAAAGTGCAGCTTTACCATTACCCGCTAAACCACCTGTCAATGGCATCGTAAAACCAATCTTGATGGGAGGCTTAGACTGAGCAAATACACTTGAAACTCCAAGCATAGCTGTCAAAGAAGCCAACACTAATAAAAACTGAACGCCACTTTGGCGAATTTTTTTAATATTAATCATCTTGTTAATTTCCTTAAAAAATAGATACTTTCTAAGTTAACTCGAATTTTATCTAGTGCATACTAGCAAATTCCCTATTGATACCAACCCTTACTCGGCTTGTCTGAACTCATCTAAACGATCGAGAGGATCTAGTCGATTTTAATGCCACCGGATTTGGCAACATCTTGCCACATTTTTAATTCGGTACTTATGAGCTTCTGAGTTTCCTGTGGGGAAGAGGAATAAGGTTGCGCCCCTTCATTACTGAGTCGGCTCTTTAAAGGATCTTTTCTTGAAGCAAGCTGTATTTCCGCGTTTAATCTGTTCACAATTTCTAAAGGGGTCCCAGGCGGAGCTACAACCCCCCACCATGTCGATATTGCAAATCCAGGAAGGCCGGATTCTATCGCGGTTGGAGTTGCTGGAAATAGCGGTGATCTTTTCTCGCTTGTCATGGCAAGCAATGTCACCCTTCCAGATTCAACGTACTGAAGCATAGTTGGGACCGTTGCAAAAAAGACCTGTACTCTCCCCCCCAACAAATCAACAACAGCTGGACCACTTCCCTTGTAAGGAATATGCGTCATTTTAATGTTAGTTTTTTGCTTAAATAGCTCACCTGCTAAGTGATTGATACTCCCAGAACCTGCCGAGCAATAATTAATACCTTCAGGGTTTTCATTGGCTACTTTGATTAAATCAGCGATTGATTTCACATGAAGAGTATTACTACTAACAATCATTAACGGCCCTCTGCCAATCATAGCAATTGGTGAGAAATCTTTATCTACTTTATATGACAAGCTTGTATCGGTTGCAGCATGGGTAACAAATGTGGAAGTTACAAATAATAAGGTATACCCATCCGCCGGCGCCTTTGAAACCAAACCTGCTCCTATAGCACCACCCCCTCCGCCACGATTATCTACAATGATAGCTTGTCCAAGACTCTCAGTTAAGCTCTTTGCAAGATCACGTGCAATACTATCCGTTCCTCCACCAGGAGCAAATGGGACTACCAATGTAATCGGTTTATCTGGATATGCTGCAAAACAAGAGCAACTCAATACAGAACTCAATAGTAAGGTGGTAACTTTATTAATGATCTGATAAGAAATTTGCATAAGATTATTTTCAGGCTGAATTAACTTTTTCTAAATAAGTCATTAAGCTGTTGTTTAAGATTTAAATCAGTTGGAGTCGCTTTTACTTCTCCTTTGGAATACTCTTGAGCTATATTGTCCTCCCAAAATGCCTTTGGACTTGGATCACGACTGATCCGATCAAAAATCCACTGGGGAACTTGAATATAAGCTAACCTTGTTTTGTTATCAAACGTTAGCTCTAACTGGCGCGAAGCTGAATCATACTCAGCCATTCTAATGACCCCACTTGTAAATTGTTTAGTTTGTATCATTCTATTTATATAATCACAATATCGGCATCTTGAAGCAGAGAATTGCTCAATCTTAAAATAAATAAAAATCTTCTATCAAAGATCAGTACTCCGCGTGAAATCTAACACCGAAGAAATTAGCAGGCCCACGATCCGCATTGTATGCCGGATTATTGATATGTTGGTAGTTTGCTGTTAACCACGTACCTTTATATACTCCCCAACTATAATAAGTTTCAACGATTTTCTCAGGGGAGTAATTAAGAGATTGCCCTGGAGCAGAGTAATCTCCAATAAAGAAGGAGATCCCACCTGCTGCCAAATAACTTTTACGTGCGTCAGAGAGTCCATTTTGTAAAACGGAAATTCCGAAAGTATCTGTAGGTCTTTTCCAAATGGCCCCACTAAAACTCACACCCGTTGCTATTGAATTATCAGCTTCAGTAAAAGCTAGTGTCTCCGTCTGTCCGTCGGAAATCATTCCCCTAAAGTACACACCAATATTTTTAGTAATATTTTGCTCTAAGTTAACCCCTAGCCCTATCTTTACCTGTTCACTGTACCGAGAATTTAATATGGTCTGCGTTCCAGTAAGAGTAGGATCCGCCTTAATCAAAGCTAATGCATCATCGTATCGAGCCATGATCTGACGATCACGATACGCTAGTATTCGAATTTTTCCTGGAAGCCCATTAATCTCATGACCTCTTTCAATTTCGAAATTATCCCCATAGTGAGAAAAAAATTGGCTATCAACAACTAATTCATTTGGAGTCCTCGGAACTGTTAACCTTGCATAACGATAAGCCCAATTATCTTTGTACCATTCAAAAGCAATTCCCCATCCAAATCCTCTTGCATCTGCCGCATAGTCATATGCGGCATAAGTCATATTGCCCCAATTTAAAAATTGAGTTCGTGGGTCTTTTGCAAAAGAATTGTCATCCATGACATCAAGCAATGAAAAATTACCTGTTGTCACTACTAGACGATTTTTTGAAACCAACATGGGAAATTGATTCGCTTCCTCTTCTAGCTTATTAAGATCATCAGAAAAATTTTCAGTATGGCGAATAAAAGCGCGCTGTCTATAAAACTTTAAGTCTGCACCCTGAGCTCTGGTTGCCTCACCATTTGTAAAACCCCCTAGACCATTTAAATTAGAAAATGGTACTCCTGATACTGCCTCAATATTTAAAAATGCTTCTGTGTGAGGGGCAATCTTCCATCCAATATGTGAAGTTGTAGTCCATGTAAAGCCAGTTTCATAAGTAGCTTGAAGACTGTTCGGGCCACTATATAATTGAGACATTCCAGGCTTAGTTTGACCTATAAATGTAGTTTGATAAAACACATTAAATCTTTTAGCAATTTCCTCGTCACTAAGTTCTGCAGGACCATCTGTAACTGGAACACTGAGTCCTCCTGACTTCCCAGAAGAATAAGCATCTCCTTCATGAGCACCAACCGTGTTACTGAATAACAGTACATAGGTTGAAAAAGCTGCTAGCAGATATTTTTTAGACATTAATTGCGCTCAAATGAAAAAAGTTAACTAGCAATCATTTTATTACGTATATGTGACAAACCTTACTATTTGGTCAATGAGGCCATGTGTGCCAACCAATTAAGTTTTTGCTGACCTTTCTGCCACTCGTTGCTGAATAACTCTTGGCACAAGACTTGTGGTTGCTAACCCTTTAAATGTTGGATCATCAAGCTGAGATACTTTATCTTTAATCGCTAAAAATACTTCACCTGCAGTCGTCTCAAACCAAAACCAATCCCCAATACTGACAAATGAATGTTTTCCAGGTTGCACAGATTTAGCTTCGTAATAAAAAGCCTTAAGCTCATCAGTGGCCAACTTTAAAGTAGCCGCTGGCAAGTCATCTAAATTATTTAATTTTTGTTGCTCTTGATTGGTTGTCCATGAGGCAATGAATTTTCCTAGTTCCTCAGCAGAAGACCCCGTAATGCCCGTCGTAGTTCTACCCTTGACTTGAACTGCCAATGAATACCAAGCCTTTAATTGCAAAATCTCGTTGTGTAGCCGATTTTGGAGGGAACCTTCAAGCGTTTTACCTGGAAAACTAACTGGGCAAACAAGAGCCTCAGTATAAAACCCGAGCTCATCCTGGGGAGCTTCTTCAGTAAAATCCTTTAAGACAGGCCACTGCGTCTCTTGTAACAACTCTAAAGCTTCTAATAAAACTTTTCTCTGAAAATCAGGCCGATTAGGAGCTCCAAGAGGTCTACCTAGAATAAATGGCACCCATAGTGCTCTCGGTGCTTTAAGTGCAACAGTATGCTCACGAATTAAACTAATTGATACAGTTGATATCCCTTGTTCTTCAAGGTACATGCCGATTGCGCTCACGGCGCAAGTGCATAATGGTCATACTGGGGTAAGTATGACCGCGTCTACCTGATCTTGCTTCAGTAAGTTAGCCAATTCTTTAACTTTTGCTTCATAGCGAGTCACAGGTGCTATCGCCCCCATAAAGGAATAGTGAAACTTTGCCAACGATCCAATAACAGAATCTTTGACTAACTCTTTTAATCGTTGCAAAGGAAAAACTACATTTGTATCCGATTGAAAACCAGTTCTATCAAAGTTCACTGACAAATGACTCATGACATAATCTTTTTCTTCAGTATCAACAGGTATAACTCTGTAATCCATACCTGAACCCATCGTATCAAAAGCTTGGTCCTGTTGCGTATGTATTCCTGCTGTTGTAATCAAAGCTATCCGCATTTGGTTCAATGGCTTACAAGGCGTTAAAACTGGATCCGGAAAATTTGGCAAAGTCGCAATCCTATCTAGGTGAAGCTTTTGTTCCCCTAAAGATAAATCAGCAAGTCTCACCATAAATTTCTCCTCAATTAATTTTTGTTGTTCTGACAACTATAGTCGATTCAGATGTCCTCATCTCCATACTACACAATTTTATAGAACCACAACTGTATTGTAAGTTGGATGACTTCAATCACAATTAACTTAACGCAAGTCCAGTGAGCGCTAGGATTGCGCAGGAAAAACCAACTGTTTTTCTGATGTTAAGCTTCTCTTTCAAGAAAATAATCCCAAAGCAAGCTGTGATAATAAAGCTCATTTGCGCGATAGGCACGAGGGTGCTCGCCGGTCCAAGCTCAAGTCCTGCAATTAAAAAAGTCAGCGCTCCCAAAAGAAGAACGCCCGCTGCCGCACCGAACTTATATCCATGTACAGGAAGCTTAAAGCCTTTATCACGATATATCGCAAGACCAATTGCTAGTGGAAAAAATAAACTCGCTTGTCCAGTAATCACTGTTGCAGGACTCCCGCCGGCTAAAGTACCTAATTTATAGATAAAACTGACGCATCCCATCATAGCTGTTGCAATGAGCACCTCTCCTAAAGCTTTTTTAGTAATGCGCGTATCCACAGCGCCACCTCCTAATAAAAGCCATATTGCAACTATGGATAGTACAAAAGATCCTATTTTTAATAGGCTTAAGTGTTCTCCCAGAAAAATGACTGCAAGCAATGACGTAACAATAAAACTCAAACGAAATACAGGCACAACAATACTCACTGCTCCACTTGTAAGACTATTCGAGAAATGAATCAAGCCAATCAAGCTAAAAACTCCCGCTGACATCCCCCATAAAAATGGAATACCAATCGTTAAGGATTGAGAGAAATAACTATAAAGCAAAATACCTGGGAGAAAAAAACAGGTTTGTAATGCCATAAATTGATAAGCTTGAATTCCTCTTGTGGCCGTTCGTTTGTAAACAATATCAAGGAGCCCGTAAAAGAGCATCGCAGATAGAGCAAGCTGAATACTTTTATTCATAAGTAAATCTATTACTATTTTAGGTTGATTCTTGAAATTGTATTATTAACATACTTGTACCATTTTGGAGGGGCCTTGCATAAAAAATAAATGCAATTGCAAGTTACATTACCTCCAACTTTAGAATCAGTTCGTTTTTAATTTTTCGAAGAATTGATTACTGATACTGCCATCAATTGAGTAACAAGATAATTGAAACTTTCGCAATTTTATCACTGCCTTATCATATGTGCCTCAGTTGAAACTAAACGCTTAAATTTGGAGTGTTTTTGATAGCCTAATCCTCCCATCTTTGAAGAGATCAGCTAATACATAAAATAATCTCATTTTTATGATTTAAATCAATAGTTATAACTGTTAAGTAGCTTCTAATTAATACGGAGGCTAAATGTTAAGAAAAATATTTCCTATTAAGCCAGCACACCCAGAAAGAATCTGCTGGGGTTGTGATCGATATTGCCCGGTCGATTCTATAATGTGCGGTAATGGCTCCGATAGAACTCAACATCCTTGCGAACTATTAGGCGATGATTGGATCACGTATTATGGTGAAAACTACGACCCAACTGTTTTACAGCTTGATCATAAAAAATAATTCGATGAGTGTGAAGTTTTTATATCATTCACACTGATAACTAATTACGGACTTTAATAGTTAATGATTTATTTTTGGCTCATAGTCATCGACATGCACAGTTACAGCACGATAAAAAATAACTAGAATTCCAATTCCAAAGATAATCGGCTTATAACCCTGTACGTAAAAAACTAAACCACTAAGAATTAGGATCCATCCAATAAATCCCCAGCTTATATTATTTGAAAGTTTACTCACAATCATCTCCTTTAAATATTCTTAATATATATTTTGACACATTCTAAAGGATAAGATTCCTCTATTTGCACTTTCTTTAGGCATCATTAAGTTTCTTTAAGCTATCAAAATCATAACTTTAGAAAATTTATAACTCAAAATCTAAAGCAATGCATAACTCCCCATGGCCGTGAGCATAGATGCCATTTTCATCAATCTAGGGTAATCCCTTCAATCACTGGAAACACCATCCATTCTGGAGTAAAGTAAGAAAAAAAGATAAAACAAGGAGATCTAATGAATACACTCTCAAAAACTTGCGGCTTACCAAAACTATTATGTCTTACTTTATTCCTTAGCCTGAGTAGCATTGTGTCCTCACCCAAAGCCGACACAATCCCCCCAGGATGGTCTTCGGAAAATATGGAGGTCGTTAGTTACACTTCGGTCAACGATAAACCTGGTTTTAAAATTTCTTTAACACGTGCAGGCGATCGTCTTTATGCCATTACCGCACACTATAGCGTTCCTGGCTGGAGTGTGATTGACGTGACTGATCCCAAAAATCCAAAAGTTGTTAAATTTATCCCAGGACCAGACAATACCAATACTGTTCAGGTAGACATTGCAGATGGCATTATGGTTGCAGCTTTGGGACGCCCAGAAAATCGAGCAGGTACTGGTCTAGATCCCAATAAGCCATACGAAGCTGGCGTCATATTTTATGATGTTAAGGACCCACTAAACCCAAAAGAATTAGGGCGTTGGCATACCGATAATCCTAATGGACGTGGGACTCATCGAAATTCCTATTCAGGTGGGCGTTACGTTCACTTAGCTGCCGATATGAAGGGCTATGATGGTGACATTTACGTCATACTCGATATCATCAACCCAGCTAAACCCATAGAAGTTGGAAGATGGTGGATGCCAGGACAACACGTTGCAGGTGGAGAAAAACCACAAAAAGACCCTAATATTAATCTTCATAATCCAAATTTTGTTGATGGGAATTTAGTCTACCTATCCTATGGTGATGCAGGTATGGTGATCTTGGATATTAGCGATATGTCAAAACCTAAATTTGTATCACAAACCAAGTTTCAACAGGGACATCGTTTTGATGTCCATACCGTTTCCCCTGCTCTGGATCGTAAATTAGTCTATGTCAATTCAGAATCTGTTATTTCGGATTGCAAGGGCCCTTTAGATCACGTTACCGTCGTAGATATTTCGAATGTAGCTAAACCCTTTGCCGTTAGCCGCTTCCCAACTCCAGTCCCACCTCCCGGCTTACCTTATAAAAACTTTTGTGACAAGGGCGGTCGTTTTGGGCCACACAATATGAATCAATTGCAATACAATCCCAACGTCCAGAAGCAAGGTAATTTAGTATATTTGACTTGGTTTAATGCTGGCCTTCGTGTTTATGATGTATCTGATAAAAGATTACCTAGAGAAGTTGGATCCTTTGTCGCTGGTCTACCAGAAAAAGTTTATATCCCATCCTATGGTAATTTTGTGCGAATGGAGGATGTGTTTGTAGACAATCGAGGCTACATTTATGTCACTGGAGGCGCGCAACAAGGTATCTACATACTTCGCTATACTGGCCCCGTAAAAAATTAGTTAGCAAGACAAAAAACATAAAAGGAATGCTTAACGGATCCTGTGGAGTTCTACATCTACAGCCAATGGCTTAGGTGGAGGTGGAGGTGGAGATGGATATCGTACTGGCTTTTTTGTATGTATCTGCTTTTTGATTTATAGCTTGATAATCTCGAATGGCGCACAGCCACAAGTCAACAGATAATAAGCCTCGTCCAAAGAGAGCTTTTATTTTAGGTTATAAATTGTTTCTGTAATTGGCATATGCGTAACGATGTAACAGATATCTGATTTTTGTTTAAAAGCTGACACCTTCACCTCAAACCATCTTCTATCATCTTTACTATGACAGGGATAATTATCCAATTATTAATTGAATATCGCACCTCTGATTCGCAGACACTAAATGAGTAACCGTTACTGAGCTAAAAGAATAATCGCCCCTACAGAGCAGGCTAATCCTAAAATTTTCTGCCATAAGATTTTTTCTTTGAAAATAAAAATACCTGCAATAGCAGTTACTACAAAACTCATTTGTGAGATAGGCACGATAGTACTTGCCGGTCCATACTTTAAAGCCTCAAGTAAAAGATAGAGTCCTAAAAATAAAAAGAGTGCTGCCAAAAAACCTAAATAAAGATATTTCCATACAAAAATAATCTTTTTTTCTTTATGGTAGCAAGATATAAATGCCAATGGAAAGAAGATAAGGGCTTGACCAGTCAGAATGGATATTGAATTACCACCGGCGATTGCACCCAATTTATAAATAAAACCTGTAATACCCAGGAGGACTGAAGCAATAGCAAGGGTACGAATCGTTCTATTTGTTTGAGCTCTTTGGGCCATATGGTTCATCTGAACATTGAGATTACTCAGAAGTAAAAATGCGGCAATCACTAATAAAAAGAATGCCAAAATTTTATAAGTAGTAAGAGGTTCATTTAAAAAAACAATCGCAAGGGTTGCTGATAAAATAAAACTACTCCTATAAACAGGAGCTACAACACTCACATCACCAGTGCTTAAACTGATTGCAAAATAAAGCAATGAAAAATAAAGCGTTACTCCAGCAGACATCCCATATAAAAATGGAACACCAAAATGAATTGATGATGATGCTACTCCTAGAACCAAAGCACTTGGAAGAAAAAAGATCGTTTGCATAATTAAAAACTGGTGAGATGGCAGGCCTTTGCGAGCAGCTATTTTAAAAATAACGTCACCTAACCCATAAAAACACATCGAACATAATGCAATCAGTAGGTAAAAATTTTCCATAGTTTAATAAGGCACTTTTGTAATGAGCATCAAATTAGGCCCCTTAAACCTCCATCATAACGCTTCTGGTTTCAGATTCAAACAAATGACTACAAGATCAATTAAACTGATATCAGTGAGAATAGTTTGTACAAGCTGCGCCAAACTGACCGATTAATCTACCCAGCACGATTTGATTCACCGACGCAAAGGTTTTTTAAGAGACAACCTTTTAAAGGATGCGCTTCAATTAGCGTCGCTAAGAAAACCTTTCTTGGGCTATCCCACCCACTCTAGATCGTGAAAATTAAACCCACTAACAACTGTAGGTTTAATAATCTCAAAGTACGGGGAAACATCAAAATCTCTAGGCGTTATGAAAGAATAGTGCTTTGGGCTGAATTGTCTAGGAAAGTATTCGGCAGTTTCTATGTCATTATTAATCAAGCTTTTATTGGTAGGCAGGATGGGGTAATGTATTTTTTGAAATGCTTGGGCAATAAGTGTTGAACAAATAGCGCGAGTTGGGTCACCGCTTCCCAGTTCTAATAGCTGTCTTCTAAATCGTTCTGGTACTGGAGGATTAGGCAGTAAATATCTAACCAGATCAAAAATATTACGAAGATCATATTGATGGCCAATTTGAGATATTGCATATTGGATCACCTCAATACATTCGTTTTTATTTAGACCTATGGGTCGACAAATTCTTGTATGGTAATGGGCATATTTTTCAAGACTGCTACAACAAACGCCATTCAACATATCTGCTTCAATCAAGCAATAATCTGAAGGGTACCGATTTGAAAATTCATATCCCACATATAGGGCGGCATGAGACCAAGTTGATTGAGTAAGATACTTTATAGCCCCACTAATTCGAGAATCACCTTCCACTAGCAATACATCTCCTGGCATAAGCGTTTCTTGAAGATGTAACGGATTAGATGCTGGAGAAGCTCCATTTATCCCTGTCTCTTTAGAGAGATAAGCGGCTAAACGTTGACCTATCCAAATAGCCGTTGTATTCATAATTTTATAGAAAACTCATATATTTTTAAATGTAGGGGTGTAGCAGATTTCTTTAATAATATGCCAAATTAACAAGAATAACCTCATCATAACTTCTTAAGCGGGTATGTTAACTTGATGCATCCTTTAAGGGGACGATCATACCCTGGATATCAGAGCAAGGACGCTTATATGCTGCATAGTGTGGAGTCTCAAGGCAGCTCCATTTGTTTGAGCTGGGACCTACTTTACGTTTTATTCCGAGTAGACCTTTGGAGTTTTGGTCTGCCCAGCACGATTCGAACGTGCGACCTACAGCTTAGAAGGCTGTTGCTCTATCCATCTGAGCTATGGGCAGTCGACCTCTATTATATAGGACAGCTGCCCATCTCAAAGGATTTAATCAAAGAAGCAACTATTTATTTACCCTGAATTTCATTTAATCGATTTCTAAGCCGATCCGACAAGGTAACAATATTTTGCTTAAGATTGAAAAATGAGTCCGTTTGCATCGCTGGAATCTTCATTTGATTGGCTTCTAACTCAAATTGGTTAATCTTTTCCTGCAGACGAAGTAACTTATCGATATCAGACTCACCAAAAAATAGAGGGGTTGCTTCTTCTTCAATCTTTTTGAGCTCGAAGTATGCCTTGGCCATCCTAACCTTCAACTTCAGATTAATAATACTTGGCAAATAGTTTGCTAGTGGTAGCCCAATAGCCAAAAGTGGAATCATTATTTTTAGTAAACGCCCGACCCAAACCGCAAGCCAAAAAGGTAAGTATCGGTATAAAAATGATGGCTGGCCTTCCCTCATATAGTTAGCCGCATCATCATCTTGGATATTTGTAAAGCTCGTCTTCAACAAATGGGCATTAATGTTGAGACTACGATAACTAATAATTATCATGTACATATTAATGATATCGAGATGATTCAGATCTTTATGAATTTAATTAATAATTCAATTGATGCTTTATCTAAGTTATCTAAAAATGATAAATGGATACGAATAGTTACAAAAGAAAGCGGCCAATTTAAGCATATTATATTTTCCGATAATGGTGCAGGAATTTCACAAGAAATAGAGGGTAAACTATTTGAATTAATGGGGACCAATAAAGAAGATGGAGCGGGAATAGGACTTTGGTTATCAAAGTATATTATTGAAAAAAATGGTGGTGATATTCGCTATGAAAAGAATGCTGTAGGTGGAGCTACATTTGTTATGAGTTTTCCAATAAAAATAAACTTAAGTTATCTTTAAAAAATTCATCTGGGATACAAATCGTGACTTAATAATATTAAAAATTTAATATTAAAAATTTTCTTAATCTAGTTTCATTACTCATTAACGACAAATCAGTCAATGGGATATTCAGATATTCGCTATACCCTTCAATTGAATGGATATCAACGTTATCTAGATCATAAAATGCCATGGACCACTCTTTAAAATCTCTTTTAGGTTGCTCCCCAGTGAACACAAGGACCATATCTTGATGTCTTGGATGTCTTGGATGTCTTAGATCTCTTACAATCCTGCTATAAAGTTCAGAAACATCACTTTCTTTACCTTCAAGAACTTGCATAACCCACTATTTTTATATAACAAGATTCCCGTGATGTTTACGCTTTTATTAAATGCAGTCGAATTAACAAATAAGTCAGTCTGTAGTACCCCCTAAAAAATAAGTCATGGTGTGAAGTTAATATAAAAAAAATAACCATTATTTTCATTGGAATAGACATTTGAATGAAAACTCATTATTTTGTAACTAAATTAATGTAATTCAATCCATCACTCTTCTCTATCTCACATTCAAACGGTCTTTATATGAACTCATTTGTCAAATTACAACTTAGGACAAAACTTATCATCGGTTTTATGATTGTCATCTTAATGTCTTTAGCTATTACTGCTTTAGCTTTAAGGGGATTTGATGATTTGATTGCTGGACAGAAAAAAATGTACGAGAAAGATTTAATGGGAATTTCATATTTACGTCAAATGAATCGTGAAACGAATGGGATTGGTCGGGCATTGAATCGTTATGTGTTGGCCCGTTCAAGCTAGCGATGAAGCCGGTGCTAAAAATGCTTTAGAGGGTTTGAGAAACGCTCAAAAAACCCAAATGGATCTTTATGAAAAAGCTTTACCAACTGTTATCAGACCAGAATTAAAGGCGGTGTTAGACACTGTAAAGACGAAGGCAGCAACATATTATGCAGAGGTGGATAAAGTAATTTCCTTAGCAAAGACCAACGATCCTAGCTATGCCGCTTATAAAGAAATTGCCTCAGCCCAGTATCAAAATTCAGCGAAGGACTTATTGGAAACCTTACGAGATATTGCCAATAAGAAGGCTGAGGGAGCGGAAACCAACTTAAAGATCGCCGAAAAAAATGCTGATGATTTGCGCCAACTTTTGATATCTTGTCTAGTCTGTATGATCGTAATCAGTCTGGCAGTAATCTTTATCATCAATCAATCTATTTCTAAACCCATTGATGGTTTGGCGCAGTCGTTAACAGACCTCACCAATAATCAGTTAAATACTGAGGTATCGGGGCAAGAATATAAAAATGAAATTGGCAAAATGTCGAAGTCAGTTGCCTTACTTCAAAAAAGCTTACAAGCTGCAGACGTGGTTGCGCAACGCGAAAAAGAAAATGCCACAAAAGCAGAAGAAACAACCAAGCAAATTGGCGACATTATTTCAGCAGCTGCGGCTGGAGACTTTACAGCTTCAGTACCATTAGCAGGTAAAGAAGGCTTTTTCCTAGAGATTAATAATCAGGTCAATCGTTTGATTCAGACTTCGCAATCAGCGTTTAAGGCCATCTCCATAAATGCGGATTCCTTATCAAGATCTTCTGAAGAGTTGGCTGCAGTCAGTATGCAGATGAGTTCGAATGCTGAAGAAACAGCTGCTCAAGCGCGGGGTGTTTCTACTTCTGCAGGTGAAGTGAGTTCGAATACACAGCAGGTTGCTGCTGGAGTGGAGGAGATGAGCTCGAGTATTCGTGAAATATCAATTAGTGCTGTAGAAGCTTCAACGGTCGCGAATCAAGCGGTGGAAATTGCCACAAAGACCAATGCCACAATGGCTAAACTTAGTGCCTCGAGTACTGAAATTGGTAGTGTCTTGAAGGTTATTTCCAGTATTGCTGAGCAGACCAATTTACTGGCTTTGAATGCCACCATTGAGGCAGCACGAGCTGGTGAGTTAGGTAAGGGCTTTGCGGTGGTTGCAAATGAAGTGAAAGAATTGGCGCGTCAAACAGCTAAAGCTACAGAAGAAATTAGCGGCAGTATTAAAGCTATTCAGCTTGATACGAAAGGAGCAATGAGCTCTATTCTCGAGATCTCTAGCATCATTAATAAAATTAACGATATTTCTAGCCTAATTGCCAGCGCAGTGGAAGAGCAAGCGGCGACTACAGGTGAGATGGGGCGTAACGTATCAGTTGCCGCTTCAAGTAGTGCGGAAATTGCATCTAATATTAAGAGTGTTTCTGATACGGCACAAAGTACAACAGAAGGAGCTTCAAATACGCAACAAGCGGCAGCTGAGCTAGCGAAGATTTCAACTGAACTGCACGCTTTAGTTTCGAAATTCACAGTTTAGAACCCAGCCATCTTTTTAGCAGGGGGACGATACTATGGATGACACTCAATGAGTTCATTATTGAGGCTAGGGAGATTTTAGACCAGCTCGATATTGATTTTGTTGCCCTCGATAGTGGCCCGGATAATATTGGTTTAGTCAGTAATATCTTTCGTGGATTGCATACCCTAAAAGGCAGTAGTGGTTTTTTTGACCTCAAGCGCCTAGAAAAAGTATCTCATGCCTGCAATCAACCTTGATAGTTTGATTGCTTCTTTTTTTGATTTTGTTCCAAGAGATAGTCTAACTAACTTTGGCAGTGCCGGACTTTTAATTAAATAGAAATTTGGGACTCTTTTTTGAAAGTAAAAGACTCCAAATCTATTTTGAACGAGAAATTTTGAGTTAAAACCCATGGAAAGTAACACACCTTTGTATCACACCATGAAGTTTTTAATAAGAAAACGGTAAACTTATCTATTTGATTATAAAAAAGTTTTTTCGTAAAATTGGTCGGGGCGGTGGGATTCGAACTCACGACCCTCTGCTCCCAAAGCAGATGCGCTACCAGGCTGCGCTACGCCCCGAACAACCAGTATTCTACCCTTTTTTAAGCAATTCCCCTAGCATTTCTTTCTATAATTTTTAACCGAACCTCAGTCACCGCCTCAAAAGCCTCTCTGGCTAAAGCTTTTCTGTCATTTTTCTCTTGGCATGGCGTATTAAAAAGTAAACGTACCCGCAGAGCAGGACTACGAGAAATTTTAGATATCGACTCAATTAATCCCATATCACCAATAAAAGCTGTAGCTGTACTCATTTCACCCGTCTGTAGGTTTTCATAAAGAATACCCAGTGGAATACACTCTACTTGAGCCTGTATTGCAGATTCAAAGAAGTTTGAGTGGAAGTTGAGCACGCTCGTTCCGTCTGAGGATGTGCCCTCAGGAAAAACACAAATACGGTCTCCACTTTTTAAAGCATCTGAGAGATCACCGATCATTTTCCTTGCCTGAGTTTTAGATTCTCGATTAATAAAAAAAGTGTTTAACTTCTTTGCAAATAAACCAAAAATTGGCCAACGAGCCACCTCTGACTTAGCCACAAATCTCACTGAACAAATTGCACTTATGGCATGAATATCCAACCAAGAAATATGATTTGATACTATCAATGCTCCATTTTTTGGCAATTCTCCGACTATTTCGGTGTCTATAGAAATATTAAAAATATCCAGTAATTTTTGACACCACTGACGAACAAGCCTCTCCTTTCTCTCTACCCCAACCATTGGAAAAAGACAAATTACAACAAATATGCCCTTGAGAATATGAGCAACAACTCTTATATAGTGTATAAAAATCATAGGATTATAAAGTTTTATTTCCTGTAATAAAATTGACACAAAATTAACACATGCCTGTCACTCTTGTCAGGCCTAATGTATTTCCATGATGCAATATCGCACGATTTGGATTTCCGATCTTCACCTAGGCACATCTGGCTGCCAAGCTAATTATCTTCTCGATTTTTTAAAACACAATGATGCTAAAACATTTTACCTAGTTGGCGACATTATTGATGGGTGGCGACTTAAAAAATCTTGGTACTGGCCACAAACTCACAATGATGTGATTCAAAAGCTCCTGCGAAAAGTCCGTAAAGGCGCAGATGTTATTTATATCCCCGGCAATCATGATGAAATGGCACGTCAATTTATTGGCATGACCTTTGGTGAGATAGAAATTAAACATGAAGTAATCCATGTCACAGCTGATAACCGCCGACTGTGGGTCACACACGGGGACTTGTTTGATAGTGTGATGCAGTATGCAAGATGGCTAGCCTATCTTGGAGATACAGCCTACACCATGATTTTAGTCATTAACCGCTGGTTTAATGACATCAGAATTCGATTAGGATTTCAATATTGGTCTTTATCTCAGTATTTAAAACATCGGGTTAAGAATGCTGTGAGTTTTATTGCCGATTTTGAGGCAATTATGGCTAGAGAAGCTCGTAAAAGAGATTGCGATGGCGTTGTTTGCGGACATATTCACAAAGCAGAGATCAGAGATATCAACGGCTTACTGTATTGCAACGATGGCGACTGGGTCGAGAGCCTAACAGCACTCGTTGAAACTTTTGAAGGTGAATTAAAGATCGTTCATTGGCCACATATTATTGATGGCCCAGAATCAATGGAAGTCACTCCAATTTATATAGAAACAGAACCGACTAAAACTACCCAACCCTTGTCTGAAATTTCATCAATAGTATCTCCAATCTTAGAGTTTAGCGAATGAAAATTCTTATAGTTACAGATGCATGGGAACCCCAAGTCAATGGCGTAGTGAGAACTCTAAAACAAACTCGCCTTGAATTACAAGCTATGGGCAATGAAGTTGATATTTTGTCACCCCTTGAATTTAAAACTCTCCCCTGCCCAACTTACCCCGATATTTCTCTCTCAATCCTACCAGGGCGTAAAGTGGCACAGCGGATTAAAGCATTTAGTCCTGACGCCTTGCATATTTCAACAGAAGGTCCACTTGGACTTTCGGCACGTTCATACGCCCTCAAAAATGATTTGCCATTTTCAACGGCCTACCACACACGATTTCCTGAGTATGTAAAAGCAAGAACTGGCATTCCATTAAGTCTTACCTATAAATTTTTAAAATGGTTTCATGGACCTTCACTATCGGTCATGGCCCCAACACAAGTAGTCAAAGTTGATCTGGATCACAATGGCTTCAAAAATGTTGTCCTATGGACTCGAGGAGTCGACCTTAGCGTATTTTCTGCTGACACAACCCATGTACTCAATCCTGAAAATCCGATCTTTTTATATGTAGGTCGAGTTGCTGTCGAAAAAAATATTGAGGCCTTTTTAAGCCTGGATATCCCAGGAGAAAAATGGGTCGTCGGCGATGGACCTGCAATGAATCATTTAAAAGAGAAATATCCCAATACAAAATACTTTGGTGTAATTAATCACCCGACTCTTGCAGATATGTACCGCAAAGCAGATGTTTTTGTCTTCCCCAGTAAAACAGATACTTTTGGATTGGTTCTTCTTGAAGCAATGGCCTGCGGTCTTCCTGTTGCCGCCTATCCTGTTACAGGCCCTATAGATGTTCTGGGAAATTCATTGGCTGGTGTCATGGACAATGACCTTCAACAGGCATGCCTGCAAGCGTTGAATATTCCAAGAAGTGTTGCCAGAGCACACGCTGAACTTTTCTCATGGAAAGTCGCTAGCGAACAATTCTTAAAACATCTTAAACCCGTGCCAAAAACTTCAGAAACACAAGCATTGGAGCAAAGCTAAGTGAGTGAAAAATACACCATTGAGCAAAATCCCCATAAAGGAAATAAAGGTATCACCAGAGCCTTTAGAGCTGCAATTAATTCTTGGCATGGCTTGGAGTTCGCAGTGAGGGAAGAAAGTGCTTTTCGTCAAGAACTCACCCTCACCATTCTATTAATCCCCGTTGCGCTATTTCTTCCCGTTTCAACGATTGAACGTGCCGTCTTAATTGGCTCGGTAGTTTTAGTTTTAATCGTTGAGTTGCTCAACTCAAGTGTTGAAGCAGCAATCGATAGAATTTCATTTGAGCAACATGATCTATCCAAAAGAGCAAAGGATTTTGGAAGTGCTGCTGTGATGCTTGCACTCCTTCTTTGTGGTTTTACTTGGATAAGTGTTGTTTTAAATTTATTTAATGCTTCAAAACTGAAATGATGAGATTTTTTATCTTTATTTCATCCCACTGTCACACGCTTGAAACCTTGCTTTAATAAATTAAACCTTAATAACCAACTCTAAAAAATAAATATATGAAAGAACTTCCAAATCCACTTCAATCATTAAGTTTAATTGGTGAAGGACTATCAACGCGATTAGCTGGAAAGCTAGGAGAAAAGCTCTCAGAAATGAATCGCTTTAATAAATTCTCCTTATTTTTTCCTTTAAAAAAAGGTACTCTCAAAAAGAAATCAAAAAAATTAAAAGCATTGAAGAAAATTTTAGCTGAAAACAAAGCCCCCTCTTTCATTTCTGCTGACAAACCAATTGTTTCTTCACCTGCAATTGTTACTAAAAAAGCAAGCCCTATTCATGTGTACATCGCTCATAATTCCGATGAAATTAAAGAAGCTCAAAGACTTCGTTATAAAGTGTTCGCTGAAGAAATGGGAGCCAAACTTCCAAATGAAGCAAGCGGTCTTGATGTTGATGAGTTCGATAACTTCTGTGACCATTTGATCGTTAGAGACCTAGAAACTCTTAAAGTAGTTGGTACCTATAGAGCACTACCTCCAGATCAGGCCAAGCGAATCGGACGCATTTACTCCGACTCAGAATTTGATTTAAGCCGCATCAACCATTTACGACCTAAAATTTTAGAAATTGGACGCTCTTGTGTGCATAAGGACTACCGCTCCGGTGGTGTCATCATGTCTCTTTGGGCGGGACTGGCGCAATACATGAAAAAGAATGGCTATGAGATCATGCTTGGTTGTGCCAGCGTACCTATGGGTGATGGTGGGCATTATGCAGCTAGTTTAAACCGACTCCTCCAAGAAAAACACCTTTGCCCTATCGAGTACAGAGCATTTCCTAAACTCGCACTCCCCCTAGAAAAGCTGAATTCAACTCTTGAAGTTGAACCGCCCCCATTGGTCAAAGGATATCTTCGATTAGGCGCTCAAATCTGCTCCGAACCCGCTTGGGATCCCGACTTTAATACAGCAGATTTTCTGACGATGTTGCGCATGTCGGATATCCATCCGCGCTACGCCAAACATTTTCTTTAAGATAGTGAGCACGAGTTAGATGTAATCTAACTCGTATGTCCACCCTAATTTTTCCCAGTCTCCTGCCTCTTTTTTCAAGCTAAACTCAGTCAGAGGATGGTCATCCAACCACTTTTTAGAAATACTCACTTTAAATCCACTACTATTCTGCTGGACTAAAAGGTGAGGAAGCTCACCACTCATTCTGCGACGACACATCACAATCGCTAACCTCAAACAAAATAACATCCTCCAATCAATAAAGCTGTTGCTCGAGGATAATTTTGCTAATTTACCCGCGTGCCCCAAAAGTAAAGCTGCTAGCCTTGCTTGGTCATTTTTAGAAAACCCTGGCATATCGGCATTTGCGGCAATATAAGCGGAATGTTTATGGTAGCCATTATGCGAAATGGATAAACCAATTTCATGTAACCTTGCCGCCCACGCCAAAAGAGCTAAATTATTTTTACGATCTTCATTGGGAGGATTAGGAAACTGATCAAGAAACATGGTTGCCATCAAGTCAACGCGATGGGCCTGCTCAACGTCCACACCATATCTTTTCATAAACTGCTCAACGGTCACAAAGCGCATGTCATGATGTTGAGCTCTTCCCAAGAAGTCGTATAAAACCCCCATCCGAAGTGCTGCCTCAACAATTTCCATGCTATCAATGTGCAATTCATCAAATGCGGCGATCATAATCGCTAACCCGCCAGGTAAAACCTGCCTTCGATCTGGCTTGAGACCAATCAGTTCTGAATTTTGCATATACTCAGACTCAATCAATGATAATTTCAGGCTCTCTAACCCATCACGTGTGATTAACCCTGTAGGATCACTCATAAGAAGATCAGATGATCCTCCAAAGCCATTTAAAGCGATCAACTCTGCTAAAGCCTTTGCTGTTCCAGATGAGCCAATAGCTTGCTGCCACCCTCTTTTCCGAAATTCTTTGACTAAAATTTGAATTTCCTGACGAGCAGCTAGTTCTGCTTGCTTAAAGCTATAACTATCAATAGCCCCCTTTGCAAAAAACCGCTGACTATGAGAGACGCAACCAATGTATAGGCTCTCCATGACTTTAGGGTCATAACCATGGCCAATAATGAACTCTGTACTACCACCCCCCACGTCAATCACCAGTCGATTCCCAGTCGATGCAGGAGCACCGTGAGACGCTCCGACATATACAAGCCTTGCCTCCTCCCGTCCTGCAATAACTTCAATTGGAAACCCTAGCGCAAGCTCTGCCTGAGCAATGAAATGATTTGCGTTTCTAGCAACTCTCAGTGTATTTGTGGCAACAGCCCGAACCTGCATTGGTGAGAAGTGCCTTAACCGCTCCCCAAACCGTCGGATTGAATTTAAACCTCTCGCAAAAGCATCTGTATCCAAATTTTTATCTGAATCTAAACCCGCAGCAAGTTTAATGGGGTCTCTTAATGTATCTACTGGACGCAATTGAAAACCTGAAGGAGTTTCAACAATTTCTGCAATCACCATCCTAAAGCTATTTGAACCCAAATCAACTGAAGCAATTAATTTTGACTCCGGCTCTGAAATAGAATTCTTAGAGAATGAGGTTAATGTGGTCGTCATAGGTATATTTTCATTATCCAAATAATATTTCAATTTTATGAATATTTGATGAAATTCGATTTATTAATTTTGATTATTTGTTTTCGCCTGTAAAATCGAAAAATGATCTCTACCCCTTTACTCAATCGTGAACTAGGTATTCTAGAGTTTAACTCGCGCGTTCTTGCACAAGCGGAAGACCCCTGCGTTCCACTTTTAGAGCGTTTACGCTTTATCTGTATTGTATCGAGTAATTTAGACGAGTTCTTTGAGATTAGAATGTCAGGAATTAAAGCTCAACTACTTGAGAATCCTCATAAAATTCTAGAAGATGGTCTTAATGTTCAAGAAACCTACGACGTTGTCATCCGCCAAGTTCATGCTTTAGTTGATAAAAAGTACCAACTCCTTCAGGAAAAGATCTTACCTGAACTCCATCGTGAACGTATTGGTTTTAAAATTGCTTCATCGTGGACACAAAAACAACATCAATGGGCAAGAGATTTTTTTAGAAATGAACTGGTCCCACTTCTAACGCCCATTGCATTAGATACAGCGCACCCATTTCCAAGAGTCATTAATAAAAGTCTAAATTTTTTAGTAGCACTTGAAGGTCAAGATGCTTTTGGAAGAAATGCTGATTTAGCCGTAGTTCAAGCTCCTAGGTCCTTACCTAGAGTAGTCAGAATGCCACCCCATCTTCAGGGGAAAAACGAAAATCAATTTATTCTGCTCTCATCATTTATGCAGGCGTTTGTCGCAGAGCTTTTTCCAGGGATTAAAGTGCTTGGTTGCTACCAATTTAGAGTCACGCGCAATTCAGATTTATTTGTTTCTGAAGATGATGTCACTGACCTTAGAATCGCTCTACAGGGTGAACTACCCATGCGCCACCTTGGGGATGCTGTACGCCTTGAGATGTCTAGCGGAATTCCAGATAAGTTACTGCAACGATTAAGAGAGGAAAATGAACTATTGCCAAGTGATTGCTACCACGTCAATGGCCCAGTCAACCTTGTTCGTTTAGTACAACTTCCAGACCTCATCAATCGTCCAGATTTAAAATTTATGGAAGTAAACCCACATATTCCAGAAGTACTTCAAACGGAAGAATCAATATTTAACATTTTAAAAACACAAGATATTTTGTTGCATCACCCCTATGAAAGTTTTACCCCAGTTCTTAATTTACTTAATGAAGCAGCCATAGATCCCCAAGTTTTAGCGATCAAACAAACTGTATATAGGACAGGAGACGAGTCCTTAGTGATGGATGCCCTAATCCAGGCTGCTAAGAATGGCAAGGAAGTGACTGTGGTTGTAGAACTCTTAGCTCGATTTGACGAACAAACTAATATGCAATGGGCGGCAAAGCTAGAAGCTGTTGGGGCGCATGTGATCTATGGGGTTGTAGGACACAAATGCCATGCCAAAATGCTTCTCATTGTTCGGCGTGAAGTTATCTTAAAAGGACGTGGTAAAGGTAAAACAGTCCTCAAACGCTATGCTCATCTTGGAACAGGTAATTACCATCCTCGAACTACAAAACTGTATACAGACTTTGGTCTACTCACGTCAAATCCTGATATTACTCAAGATATGCATTATGTCTTTCAACAGCTCACTGGCACTGGCAAACATATTGCTCTATCAAAACTATGGCAATCGCCTTTCACAATGCAGCCAGAAATTATCAAACATATCAGAAATGAAATAAGGGCAGCAAAAGCCGGCAAGAAGGCCCATATCATCGCCAAGATGAATGCATTACTTGAACCAAGCGTCATCCACGAACTTTATCGAGCCTCTCAAGCAGGAGTCAAGATAGACCTCATCATCCGAGGCATCTGCGCCTTAATCCCAGGTCAAATTGGCCTATCTGAAAATATCCGTGTTCGATCAATTATTGGTCGTTTTTTAGAACATCATCGGATCTTTTATTTTTATTCAAATGCACAAGAAAATGTTTTTTTATCAAGTGCTGATTGGATGGATAGAAACTTGTACCGCCGAGTCGAAGTGGCTTTCCCAATTCTGGATAAAACCATCAAGCAACGCATTATTCATGAAGGATTGAAAACACTGCTTCAGGATAATTCTTCAGCTTGGATCATGCAAACCGATGGTACGTATAAAAAAATACAGACTAAGTCTTTAAAAAGAAGAGTTGGCCAAGTTGAATTATTAAACCTAATTCAAAAAAACAATTAACCTTCGTTTATCTCTAATGTTATGCCAGGTACTAAACGGCCTTTAGGGAATGTGAGCGAAAACGTACTTCCAACTGCTAAAGCACTTTTCACTTCAAGTTGACCTTCATGCCTTGAGGCTACATGTTTAACAATGGCTAAGCCCAATCCTGTCCCTCCAGTATCCCTAGAGCGGCTTCTATCTACCCGATAAAACCGCTCAGTAATTCTAGGAATATGTTCCTCTGCGATGCCTATACCCGTATCAGTAACAGAAAACTGTGTCGCATCTTTTTCTAAGATATCTGCCCACTTTAAAGTAATCGTTCCACCCTCTGGCGTATAACGAACTGCATTTGTAATTAAATTGCTAAAGGCAGAAAAAATCTCATTCTCTTCTCCTACTATATTATTAGTTGAAGTGATAAGTATTTGAAAGTGATGCCGACCTAATGATAAGTTTTTTGCATCATCAACAAGCCTAATAATTAAATCATTAGTCTTAACAATTGTATTTAAGCTAGCTTCTGGACTACTATCTAGTCTTGTTAGCATGAGTAACTCTTCAACTAAAGTCAGCATTCGTTTTGATTGAAGGGACATTAGGTTAATATACTTTCGTTCTTCACCTTTGCTTAACTTCAGTTCACTAATTGTTTCTAAAAAACCATTTAATACCGTTAATGGGGTTCTTAATTCGTGGGACACATTAGCTACAAAATCTTGCCTCATGGCCTCGTTTTTTCTAAACAAAGTCACATCTTGGCTTAGTAATAATTTCTTGTTCTCTCCATAAGGAAAAACCTGCAACAATAGGTTCAAGTCTCCTTTAATGCCCATACCTTCTAAATTTAAGGTTTTATTAAAATCTGCTTTATTCATGTAATCGATAAATGAAGGGTATCTTAATAAATATGTGACTGGTTGCCTGACATCTCGGTTGGGCTCTAATCTGAAATGAGACCTACACATTTGATTACACCATTCGATATGATCGACCTCATCGAGCATAATTAATCCATTAGGTGATGCTTGAATCGCCTGAAGAAATTTATCGTACTGAGTTTCAGATTTGAGTGTCTCTTGACGCCAAACTTTTGTTTTACTTTGGACTAATTGATATATTTTTTGCCAGTCCCAAAAAGAGGATCTTTTCGCTATTAAGTCATCTTCTAATATTAGGCGAAGAATACGGTCTTCATTCCAAATATTGTAAAGTGTTAGCAACGCAAATATTACAATGACAAATACCGTGGTGGTAGTTGAAGATATAAAGACTTCCCATAAATATGCCAGAGCAGCGATAGCCCCTAAAATATAAAGAAGTTTGATTCCCATGGTGAACATGGAAACCATTATTTCACGAAATTATGGCAGGGTTACGAGTTAATCGATATCCACTGCCTCGAACTGTCTCAATCATGGTCTCACATCCAACTGGAGCTAGTGCAGCACGCAAGCGTTTAATATGAACATCAACAGTCCTTTCTTCAACAAAGACATGATCTCCCCATACTTTGTCCAGCAACTGGCCACGCGCATGAACTCTCTCTGGATTAGCCATCAGAAAGCGTAAAAGTCTAAATTCTGTAGGACCTAAATCAATTTTCTGAGGAGAATCCCCTTGAAAAATAACCCTATGAGTTGCAGGATCAAGTTTTAAGAGGTTAATTTCCATGACATCATCGTTTAACTGTGGGGATTTACGTCTAAGTATCGCGCGAATCCTAGCAACCAGTTCCTTAGGGGAAAAAGGCTTCGTTAAATAATCATCAGCACCAGCATCAAGTCCTGCGATTTTATCCATTTCTTCAGCACGAGCTGTTAAGAAAATAATGGGAATATCTTTAGTCCGCTCATTATTTCTAATATCTTTTGCAAATTGAATGCCCGACTTACCAGGTAACATCCAATCTAAAACGATTAAGTCAGGCAATACCTCTTTCATCAGCATTGCAGCTTGATCTGCCTGAAATGCACGAACAGGCAAAAAACCTTCATGGCTTAAGTTAACAGAAATTAATTCCGCTATCGACGGCTCATCTTCTACGATTAGAATGCTACTTGCCATAATTTATTTATTCACTTCATTGATTAATTGTTCGCGTGGAATATGCCTAACATCTGTCCCTTTATCTACATAAATCACAAACTCAGCGATATTCTTGGCATGATCACCAATTCTTTCAACAGCTTTTGCAATAAATAATATTTCTAGCGCTGTCGAAATGATCCGAGGATCTTCACTCATGTACGAGTTTAACTTTCTAACAAAGCCTCTAAATTCTTCATCAATCTCTAAATCATCTCCAACAATTTCAGCTGCAGCTTTTGAATCCATTCTGGCAAAAGCATCCAAAGAACGTCGCAATAAACCTAAAGCCATCTGTCCTGAAATGCGAATTTCAGCAACATTGATCTGATACGGCGCATTGACCTCAACAATTTTTCTAATCCGAGATGCAATGTGGTCAGCTTCATCGCCAACCCTCTCTAAGTTGGAAATTGCTTTTGATACTGCCATCACTAGACGTAAGTCTTTTGCAGTTGGCTGACGACGCGCCAAAATTTCTGCACATTGACCATCAATATTGATTTCAAATGTATTTACATTTTTTTCTTTATTATTAACCTCCGTTGCCAATTCTGCATCCATCGTTGAAAATGCCTTCATCGCGTGAGAAACTTGAGACTCCACCAAGCCCCCCATTTCCAATAGGTTAGCACTTAAGGAATCTAAGTCTGTATCAAATTGTTTTGATAAATGTTTATCTGGCATATTTATTCCTATAAGTTCTTAAAGTTAGCCAAATCGGCCTGTAATATAATCTTCTGTTTCTTTACGATTGGGTTTTAAAAATATTTGACTCGTTGAATTAAATTCCATGAGTTCACCTAAGTACATAAACGCAGTAAAATCAGAGACCCGAGCCGCTTGTTGCATGTTGTGCGTGACGATAGCAATAGTGTAGTCATTTTTTAATTCATTCACTAGCTCTTCAACTTTACCCGTAGAAATAGGATCTAAAGCAGAAGTAGGCTCATCGAGCAATAAAACTGAGGGTTTTACCGCAACACCTCTTGCTATACATAAACGCTGCTGTTGACCACCGGATAAAGATAAACCACTTTGGCCCAACTTATCCTTCACTTCTCCCCATAATGCCGCCTTATTCAAGGCCCACTCGACTCGCTCATCCATTTCGGATTTATTAAGTTTTTCATATAACTTAACACCAAAAGCAATATTGTCATAAATGGTCATGGGAAATGGCGTAGGCTTTTGAAAAACCATGCCCACCTTAGATCTGAGTAAATTTAAATCCCTACCCTCTTCGAGAATATTTTCACCATATAGATTAATTTCACCGACAGCTTTTTGTCCTGGGTATAAGTCGTACATGCGATTAAAGGTGCGAAGTAAAGTGGATTTACCACATCCTGATGGCCCAATAAAAGCAGTAACTTTATTTTCTGCAATATTTAAATTGATGCCCTTGAGCCCTTTAAACTTGCCATAGTAAAAATCCAAGTTTTTAACTTCAATTGCATTTTTCAAATCAGTGGTTTCTTGCGTCATGATTTCTCTCTAAAAAATACTCTTGCCAAGATATTAAGTCCTAATACTGTCAAAGTAATCAGTAATGCTCCACCCCATGCCAAATTGACCCAATTCTCATAAGGGCTTAATGCAAATTGATAAATCACTACCGGTAAATTAGACATTGGCTTTGACATGTCTGCCGAAAAAAATTGGTTATTCAAAGCCGTAAACAATAATGGAGCTGTTTCTCCACTTACGCGAGCTACTGCCAGTAAGACCCCAGTAATCACACCGCTTTTAGCTGCCCTTAATATAATAGATAAGCATACTTTCCATTTGGGAGTTCCTAAGGCATATGCGGCTTCTCTGAGCGTACTTGGAACTAAGCGCAACATATTTTCCGTCGTCTTTAATATCACGGGCACTGCCAGTAATGAGAGAGCTATTGTTCCGGCCCAACCCGAGAAATGTTTAACTTGAGCAACAACAATGGCGTAGACAAATAAACCAATGACGATAGAGGGTGCCGAAAGCATAATATCCGTAACAAATCGTGTAACTCCTGCGATTTTGCTTCTATCTCCATATTCAGCAAGAAAAATTCCAGCTAAAACACCAACCGGCGTGCTTATTAATGTGCAACTCACAACCATCATTAAACTCCCAACGATGGCATTTGCCATACCACCACCCTCTGAACCAGCAGCTGGGGTACTTTGCATAAAGAAATTAAGATCAAAGGCAGCAAACCCCTTAGAAAGTAAAACAAATAAAATCCACAGGAGTACAAACATTCCTAATCCCATGGCGAACACAGAAAAAAATAGCCCGATAGTATTTTTTCGTTTACGAGATTTATAAATTGAAGTATTCATATTGAACTAGTTCTTGGTCCCTTGGGCGCGTTCCATATTCGCTAGCATCCATTTAGCTAATGCTAAGACAATAAAGGTAATAATAAATAAGGTCAGACCTAGTGCAAATAAAGATGAATAATGTAGCCCGGGTTCGGCCTCTCCAAATTCGTTGGCAAGTGTTGAGGCAATAGAAGATCCTGGAGCGAAGAAAGAAGGCGTAATTCGATGGGCATTGCCAATCACAAAGGTTACTGCCATCGTTTCACCTAAGGCCCTACCCAATCCAAGCATCACCCCACCTACAACACCAGCGCGAGTATAAGGTAGGACAATTCGCGTCACAACCTCCCAAGTTGTGCATCCTATGCCATAAGCAGATTCCTTTAAGACAGGTGGCACAATTTCAAACACATCTCTCATGACAGAGGTAATAAAAGGTATGACCATGAATGCCAAAATAAGCGCAGCACACAATAATCCAATTCCATTTGCTGGCCCCCTAAACAATACCCCGAGAAATGGAATCTGACCAACAGTGTCCGTGAGAAATGGCTGAATATGAGAAGAAAATATGGGCGCAAAAACAAATAGCCCAAACATCCCGTAAATAATTGAAGGTACAGCAGCAAGCAATTCAACAGCTGTTCCTAATGGGCGCTTTAACCAATTTGGACAAATTTCGGTTAAGAAAACTGCTATACCGAAGCTTACTGGTATTGCAATAATCAAAGCCAGGATCGATGTAATTAATGTGCCGTAAATTGCAGTTAATCCACCAAACTTCTCTCCCACTACGTCCCACTCTGTACTAAAGAAAAAACCAGGGCCAAACTCTCTTAAAGCAGGCCAAGCATTAATCACCAAAGAGATAAGAATCCCCGCAAGTATTACTAGAACTAAAGAAGCAAAGAACAAGGTGATCTTATGAAAAAAATAATCCTGAAAACGCTGAAATTTCATCATCTTTGCCACTTCAGCTGTTAACTTAATTCCCTTGGATGCGTCTGGGCTTGACTTCATATTTTATCGATTAGTTGGAAAATTAAAATCAAAAATTCTCCCTAACATTTAGGGAGAATTAATCGCTAATTACTTTGCAATATTTGACCAAACATTTTTAGCAATGTAATCCGTCACATTTGCTGGCAAAGGAACATACTCTAACTCGACAGCAGTTGAAGCTCCATTTTTAAAGGCCCATTCGAAGAACTTAATTGCTTCTGAAGACTTCTCTTTATTAGCTGGATCTTTGTACATTAAGATAAATGATGCAGCAGCTATAGGCCATGAATTTGCACCTGGCTGATTAGTCATTGAAATCCCCATGCCAGGAGAAGAAGACCAGTTAGCACCCGCAGCTGCAGCTTTAAAACTATCAAGACTTGGGGATACAAATTTGCCATCCAAGTTCTTTAACTGAAGTGTCGTCATTTTATTGAGTTTTGCGTAAGCATATTCAACATAACCAATTGATCCTTTAACACGGCTAACGTTTGCAGATACGCCTTCGTTACCCTTTCCACCTACAGTTGAAAGTGCAGGCCACTTAACGATTGCTCCAGATCCAATTGAATCTGCCCATCTTTTATTTGCTTTTGTTAAATAGTCTGTAAAAACAGCAGTTGTCCCAGAACCATCAGAACGTGTAACTACCGTAATAGCTTGATCCGGCAATTTCTTTCCTGGATTAACAGCTGCAATCTGTGCAGCGTTCCAGTTATTAATATCACCATTAAAAATATTCGCTAAAGTTTCACCATCAAGTTTTAATTCTCCTGGTTTAAAACCTGGCAAATTGACTACAGCAACTACACCACCAATGATTGCAGGAAACTGTACCATTCCATCTTTATCTAAAGCATCACCTTTTAATGGCGCATCTGTAGCTCCGAAATCAACAGTTTTTTCTCTAATCTGCTTAATACCACCCGATGAACCAATAGATGCATAGTTCACTTTGTTTCCTGTTTGTTTTTGATATGCTTCAGCCCACTTACTATAGACTGGGGCTGGAAAGGATGCACCTGCTCCTGTAATGTCAATCGCGAAGGATGAAACTGTTGCTGATGCTAAAGCACCCAGCAGAAATATTTTTGCAATTTTTGTACGCATGATTTCCTCTTTAGTTAGGAGTCAAATGACTCAGGCTATAGACTAAATGAAGATTATGAAGGATTTGTGACAATTGTCATAAAGGCTTTATCTATTTTATTTTGTCTATTCCAAGCTAAGTCTAAGCCCTTAAAGGAAAGCAATCTAAGAAAATCAAGCTAAGGGAATTTCATTAGCGATATATTTAGCCGCTTTTTCAGCCTGCAGTCTGTCTAAAGCCTCTACCATGACTCTAAGGACCGGCTCTGTACCAGAAGCTCTAATGAGAACCCTACCAGTGCTCCCAAGCTCTTTTTCTATGAGTTCTTGTCTTGCTTTTAGTGACTCATCTGACTTCCAGTCATATTCTCTCTTGTATCGAATATTGAGCATCACTTGGGGGAAAAGCTTTACATCTGCCAAGCTCTGACTTAAATCAACTTTATTTCTGCAGTACCCCATTAAAATTTGTAAAGCAGCTACTATGCCATCCCCCGTGGTGTGTTTATCCAAAAACAACAAGTGTCCCGAGCTTTCGCCACCTATTTTCCAGCCTTTGGCTTTAAGCATTTCAAGAACATAACGATCGCCAACCGCAGCACGCTCAAATGGAACCTGTATCTTTTGTAAAGCATGCTCCACAGCTAAATTAGTCATCAATGTTCCAACGACCCCGTCTAAGGGTTGATTTTGATCTTTTTGATGAAGTGCTATTAAATATAAAAGCTCATCACCATTAAATAGTCTTCCTTCATGATCAACCATTTGAAGCCGATCAGCGTCACCATCAAGTGCTATCCCAAAATGTGCTTTTTCGCGTAAAACAGTCTCAACGCATAACTGGGGCGAAGTGGCTCCAACATGATCATTGATATTTTGCCCATTGGGTTGATTCCCAATAGAAATCACTTCAGCACCTAGTTCATGAAACACATGCGATGCAATGTGATAAGCCGCGCCATGAGCACTATCAACAACCAGCTTTAACCCATGTAAATCCAAATCATTAGGAAAAGTACTTTTACAAAATTCAATATACCTTCCCGCAGCATCATCTAATCTCTTTACTTTTCCCAATTGTGCAGAGGGTACACATTGAAAAGGTTCTTCAAGCTCAGCTTCAATTTCACGCTCCATTGCATCAGATAATTTATCCCCTACAGCAGAGAAAAATTTAACACCATTATCTTGAAATAAATTGTGGGATGCTGAAATCACCGCACCCGCTGAAAGTCTTAAAGCCCTTGTTAAATAAGCCACGCCTGGGGTTGGTATCGGGCCGCATAAAAATACGTCTATACCCGCCGCAGAAAATCCCGCCTCAAGAGCCGCCTCTAACATATAGCCTGAGATACGCGTATCTTTGCCAATCAACACCCCAGGCCTACCATGTATCGCATCAGTCTTTTTAGATAAAACGCGACCGGCAGCATAACCTAACCTCATCATAAAATCAGGTGTAATCGGATAAGTCCCTACTTCACCGCGAATGCCATCCGTGCCAAAATATTTTCTGTTCATGTATGAATTCTATCCTGTTTAAGAAAGACCTTCGACCATAATCGCTTGACGTACTTTAAGAGCAGCTATCGTTTCAGGAACATCATGAACACGAAGAATATGAGCCCCTCGATCTGCCGCTAAAATCCCAGCAACAACACTAGGAACAGTCATATGTGACAAATGATCCCCGGTAATTTTTCTTAAAGTTGATTTTCTTGAAGCTCCCATTAAAATTGGGCAATTAAAATGTATTAAAGAATCTAAGCGGTTAATGAGCCGTAAATTATGCTCTGGCGTTTTTCCAAAACCAAGTCCTGGGTCTATTACAATTCGGATGGACTCAATTTTTGCAATACTTAATGCCTGTAATCGCGCAGCAAAAAAACGATCAACCTCCTGAAGCACATCGTCATAATGCGGTTTGATCTGCATGTCAAATGGACTGTTTTGCATATGCATTAAACATAAACCTAGTTGTGGAAATTTAGCGACCGTTTCTATGGCCTCAGGTTTTCTTAGTCCCCATATATCATTAATCATATCAACCCCTAAATGAGCAACCACCTCCATAGTTTGAGGTTTATAGGTGTCAACTGATATTGCAATATTTTCTTTAAGCAGTACTTCAATCACAGGTAAGATCCGATCAAGCTCTTCTTGAACAGAAATTTCTTGAGCTCCAGGCCTCGTGGACTCACCCCCAATATCAATAATTTCAGCACCCGCCTGAATCATATGGTGCGCCTGCTCAATAGCTGCATTGACTGAGAAGAATTTACCCCCATCTGAAAAAGAGTCCGGGGTAACATTCAAGATGCCCATCACAACTGGCTTATGTCTTTTAGACCAGTCAAAATAAAAACGCCCGCAGCGCCATGCTACGGGCAATTTTTCTTCATTCAACATTAAGCTGTTGCAGGGGCATTACCTTGTGCAGGAACAGCACCGCCACCATCACCGCCCGTAGGTCCAATAATTGAATCAGAAACTTTCGGTAATCTCGGGGGTTTGCCTGACATGATGTCATTGACTTGATCAGCATCAATAGTTTCCCACTCCAAAAGCGCTGCAACCATACTCTCTACTTTGTCACGGTTTTGCTGGAGCAATGACCTTGCCATAGCATATTGGTTATCAACTAAGGAACGTATTTCAGCATCAACCTTTTGTTGCGTAGCTTCTGAAACAGTCTTTGAATTAACTCGTCCAAAAACACTTTCAGACTCGGTATCAACGTAAACCATCGTACCCAAGGACTCACTCATTCCGTAGCGTGTCACCATATCGCGAGCCATTTTAGTCGCTCGCTCAAAGTCATTTGAAGCTCCAGTACTCATTGAGTTCAAAAATACTTCTTCTGCAGCACGACCACCAAATAGAATTGCTAAATCTTCCAACATACGATCTTTATACAGATTGACGCGATCAAACTCTGGCAGTTGCCAAGTGACCCCTAAGGCCATACCACGAGGCATGATTGTTACCTTATGCACAGGATCTGCCTTCGGTAACAATTTTGCAACTACGGCATGTCCGGACTCATGGTAAGCCGTGTTACGACGCTCGTCTTCTCTCATCACAGCAGACTTGCGCTCAGGCCCCATATATATTTTATCTTTTGCGTCTTCAAAGTCCATCATATCGACAGAACGCTTGGATCGTCGTGCAGCAAATAAGGCAGCTTCATTCACTAAATTTGCTAAATCTGCTCCTGAAAATCCAGGTGTCCCTCTCGCTAAAACAGCTGCATCAACATCAGGACTCAGCGGAACCTTGCGCATATGAACTTTAAGAATTTGCTCACGCCCACGAATATCAGGTAATCCTACATGTACCTGCCGATCAAAACGACCTGGACGCAATAAAGCTTTATCAAGAACATCTGAACGATTAGTTGCTGCAATAACAATCACACCGCTATTGGGTTCAAAACCATCCATCTCCACAAGCATTTGGTTAAGAGTCTGCTCACGCTCATCATTACCACCACCCATACCCGCACCGCGGTGGCGGCCAACAGCATCAATCTCATCAATAAATACAATACAAGGCGCATTTTTCTTGGCGTTTTCAAACATATCACGGACCCGTGCTGCACCAACACCGACAAACATTTCAACAAAATCAGATCCAGAGATTGCAAAGAAAGGTACTTTAGCTTCTCCAGCAATAGCCCTGGCCAAAAGAGTTTTACCAGTTCCAGGAGGCCCAACAAGTAAAACACCTCGTGGAATACGGCCACCTAAATTTTGAAACTTTTGTGGATCTTTTAAAAAGTCGACTAGCTCAGAAACTTCCTCTTTGGCTTCGTCACATCCAGCCACATCAGTAAAGTTAATCTGATTGTTATTCTCATCGACAAGTCGTGCACGAGATTTTCCAAAGGAAAAAGCACCGCCTTTACCGCCGCCTTGCATCTGACGCATCATAAAGAACCAAAATCCAATGATTAGCAATGTTGGACCAAGATAGTACAAAGCTGATACAAATAAGTTGGGCTCATCATCTGCTTTACCAGTGACCTGAACACCATATTTCATCAAATCTCCAACCATCCAAATATCGCCTGGAGAAATGATACTGTACTTGTTTCCATCACCATTGGTCACTTGAAGCATTCTGCCTTGAACATCGACGCGACGGACTTTACCGTTTTTAGCATCTTCCATGAACTGGGAATAAGTCACTTGATCTTGAAAACGTGGCTTATCAAACTGTTTAAAAACAGTAAATAAAACAAGTGCGACGATTAACCACACACCTACTTTTTGCATCATCTGATTATTCAAAATAACTCCAGTTCCGATTTATTCGGATATATCTTAGTAAGTAATTCTATAAATCACTATTTTCAAGTGCTGACATTAAATAAATTATATAACTTTTAGAAAAAAAATTGTTTTTATTATTTAAAACAGGAACTTGCGATAATCTATTACTTTTGTATTGGTTTATTTAAGAAATCTTCCCAAAAGAAAGGTTTCTGATGATCGATCTCTAGATGCTTTGGGCTTACGTGGCGTAACCTGCTTAAAAACCTTCTTAAAGGACTCCACAATTTGGCTATAACCACTTCCGTGAAAACATTTAATTAAAAGCGCACCATCTTTTTTTAAATGTTTAACGGAAAAATCCAGGGCAAGTTCTGCCAAATGACCCATCCTTGCAGAATCTGCCGTTGATACTCCAGAAAGATTGGGAGCCATGTCCGAAAGAACCAAGTCAACCCGATTACCTTCTGAATTTGTCCCTGGAAGTAACTTTTCAAATTCTAGTAAAACCTGATCTTCTCTAAAGTCACCTATTAAGAAATGGACATCCTGAACCGGCTCCATCGGCAACATATCAATCGCAACAATAGTCCCACTCAGCCTGCCCTCAGTATGTATTCCTTGCTTTTTTTCAAGCTCAATCAGCCTTTGCCGAGCATATTGACACCAACTACCAGGAGCACTCCCTAGGTCAACGATGACCATACCCGGTCGTATGAGATGATCTTGTTCATCAATTTCTAGTAACTTATAAGCTGCGCGCGCACGAAACCCCTCCCTCTGAGCCCTTTTTACATAGGGATCAGAAAGATGATCCTGTAACCAATCTTTATTAAATTTATTTTTTGCCACTCTTATACCTTATTAAAGCATTTCCATATGATTCTAAGTCAGTCATAATATCGTTATGACAACACTACACATTGATTCTATCGCTCGCGCCACTCTTCGCTCTGAAGCACATGCATTAAATCCTATCGTCATGATAGGAGGAGATGGCCTAACACCTGGTGTTCTTAAAGAAGCTGACCTTGCTCTTAATACCCACCATTTGATCAAAATACGTGTTTTTGGCGATGATCGTGAAGCTCGCATTGCCATCTATGAGGAACTTTGCGAAAAACTCAATGCAGCACCAGTTCAACATATCGGCAAACTTTTAGTTCTTTACAGGCAAGACAACAGCACAACTGAACGAGAAATCATTCCTCTTAAGAAATCTCCACACAAGAAATCCAAAGCAGACAGTTTTGGCGCACCCAAAACTGTCTTTGTTAAAAAGTTTACGCGTAATCCTCAAAAACGTCCGAAACCAGTTGCAACAAGACTCTTGGGAAATGAGCGTGTGGCTGCAGGAGGTCAAGTTAAGCGAGCTAAACCCCGGAAGAAAAGTGTTAAGAAACGCCAATTAGGCTAACACCAACTTGCGCCTCTAAACTTTACTTGCTTTCCAAAATAGCAATAAGCCTAAACTTGTTTCCAAAAGATAAATCACACTAGAAATCCCGTGCAAGGTGCCAAATAATGGTCCTTGTGGTGACGCCATGACAGGAGCACCACCGGCCAATGCGGCCTCCCGAAGCCCGTTCATCCAGGGTTGTAGTACAAAGCCACCAATCAATGTGAGAAACAAAATCCCCAATAAAATCCAGCGAAGGTTTCTGAATTGTGAAAAAGATCGCTTAACCAACACATTCGAAAATATTAAAAGGACAGTGCAAACAATCAATGTAAATAGTGTCATGTTTTTAAATACTTCACCAGCAACTACACCTGCAGCTTGACGATCCGTCATCACACTAAAGATGGTTGGCGCTACTAAATAACCGGCAATACAAAGCCCACCCAACCAAATTCCAGCAATAACTAAAAATACTCTTTGCACCATCATTAAACTATCTTTAGAAAAAACTTCGTGAATTAAATATATCTCACACCTAAAATTTCGACTTGGCGGTCTCCACCAGGTGCCATCACCATCACAACATCACCAGATTCTTTTCTAATTAAAGCACGAGCAATGGGCGAACTAATGGAGATTTTATTTTGATCAATATCCGCTTCATCATCGCCAACAATTTGATAGGTCACCTTAGTGCCATTTTCTAAATCCTCAAGATCTACAGTCGCACCAAAAACTACACGACCGTCTGCCTCTAACATAGTTGGGTCAATAATCTGCGCTGCAGCTAGTTTACTTTCAACTTCCTGAATTCGACCTTCAATAAAAGCTTGCTTTTCTTTCGCTGCGTCATACTCCGCGTTTTCAGATAAGTCACCCTGTGCCCTAGCCTCCGAAATAGCATTCACAACTGCAGGTCGCTCAATATGTTTTAAACGTTGCAGTTCTTCTTTTAGTTTTTCTGCGCCATTTTTAGTAATAGGGATCGTGCTCATAAACTCAATTCTTAATTAGTTGAAATTAAACTCTGATGTAAACTTTGTAAATCATAAACCTGCAACTCATCAATCGCACGAATACCTTCAATAGCCGCTCTTGCCGCACTGATCGTTGTGTAATAGGTTACCTTATTTGTTTGAGATGTTATACGAATAGATCTTGAATCTGCAATTTCAATTCTATTTTCATCAACCGTGGTAAATACAAGCTTAATCTCGCCATTTTTAATCATATCTACAATATGCGGACGACCATCTTTGACCTTGTTGACAGTCTTGACAGGTATGCCAGCAGCAGCAATGGCTAATGCAGTCCCCTTAGTAGCAACAATTGGGTACCCCATACTATGAAGAATAATGGCAACTTCTACGGCGCGGTCTTTATCACTATTTTTAACTGACAAAAGTACCGTTCCACTCTCTGGAAGAATAGTACTTGCTGCTAATTGGGATTTAAATAGAGCTTCTCCAAAAGTTCGACCAACTCCCATCACCTCACCCGTTGATCTCATTTCTGGCCCAAGAATTGGATCAACGCCAGGAAATTTATTAAATGGGAATACAGCTTCTTTAACTGAAAAATACGGCGGTATCACTTCTTTACCAATTTTTTGTTCGTCTAAGGATTGGCCAACCATACACCGAGCAGCAATTTTAGCTAGTTGTAGGCCAGTCGCTTTGGATACATAAGGAACTGTCCTTGATGCTCTTGGGTTAACTTCTAAAACAAATACGACATCCTGACCGTTAATATGCTGAATCGCAAATTGCACATTCATGAGACCTATAACATTTAAACCTTTGGCCATAGCTGCAGTTTGACGACGTAATTCTTCAATCGTAGCTTGTGATAAAGAATACGGTGGCAAGGAACATGCTGAATCACCTGAGTGAACTCCAGCTTGCTCAATATGCTCCATTACGCCACCAATAAAGACGCGAGTGCCATCAGAAATACAATCAACATCACATTCAATGGCCTCATTCAAAAAACGATCTAACAGGACGGGAGAGTCATGAGACACCTTGACAGCTTCACGCATATATCTTTCTAAGTCGCGACTGTCGTTCACGATTTCCATCGCCCGACCGCCAAGAACATAGGATGGCCTAACGACCAATGGATAGCCAATTTCATCCGCTAAAACTAACGCTTCAGGTTCAGTGCGGGCAGTCCTATTTGGGGGTTGCCTGAGCTTTAACTCAAAAAGTAATTTCTGAAATCTTTCACGATCTTCAGCCGCATCAATCATGTCTGGCGAAGTACCAATAATAGGCACGCCATTGGCCTCAAGATCTAAGGCTAATTTCAAAGGAGTTTGACCTCCATACTGAACAATGACCCCAAAAGGTTTTTCAATTCTGACTATTTCTAAAACATCTTCTAAAGTTAAAGGCTCAAAATACAAACGATCTGAAGTGTCAAAGTCGGTTGAAACAGTTTCTGGATTGCAATTCACCATGATGGTTTCATAACCATCTTCACGTAATGCCAAAGCAGCATGAACACAGCAGTAATCAAATTCAATCCCTTGACCAATTCGATTAGGACCACCACCAAGAACAATGACCTTCTTACCCTGCGTTGGGTTAGCTTCGCATTGGCTAGTTGCACTCTCATAGCTTGAATACATATAAGCAGTATTTGTAGAAAACTCACCGGCACACGTATCAACACGCTTATAAACAGGATGAATTTTTAACTCATGGCGCATCTCACGAACTTCTTTTGGTTTAACGTTAAGAAGCGTCGCAAGCCTTCTATCCGAAAAACCTTTTTGTTTTAATATTCTTAATTCAGTTTCTTCAAGATCACTTAAAGTACGTTGTTTTAAAATGCCTTCAATATGAATAATTTCTTCAATTTGCACTAGAAACCAACGATCTATCGCGGTATGTTTAAAAACTTCTTCAACTGTTAACCCTTGTCTAAATGCGTCTCCAACAAACCAGATCCTATCGGGTCCAGGAGCTTTAATTTCAGCAATAATTTCATCTAGATCTGTCGATTTTTCATCTAAGCCATCAACGCCCACTTCAAGCCCCCTTAGAGCTTTCTGAAATGACTCTTGGAAAGTGCGCCCAATCGCCATCACCTCACCAACTGATTTCATTTGAGTCGTTAAGTGCTTGTCAGCCTCAGGGAATTTCTCAAAAGCAAAGCGAGGAACCTTAGTTACAACATAGTCAATACTGGGCTCAAATGAAGCAGGTGTTGCTCCTCCTGTTATTTCATTTTGTAATTCATCAAGGGTAAAACCCACCGCTAGCTTAGCTGCTATCTTTGCAATGGGAAATCCTGTTGCTTTAGAAGCTAATGCAGATGATCTAGAAACACGTGGATTCATTTCAATCACAATCATGCGACCATCTACTGGATTAATTGCAAACTGGACATTAGATCCACCTGTATCAACACCAATCTCGCGAAGAACGGCTAAAGAGGCGTTCCGCATAATTTGATATTCACGGTCTGTGAGCGTTTGCGCTGGCGCTACCGTAATTGAATCGCCGGTATGAACACCCATGGGGTCTAAATTTTCAATTGAGCAAACAATAATGCAATTGTCATGACGGTCTCTTACAACCTCCATTTCATACTCTTTCCAACCCAGCAAAGACTCTTCAATCAACAGTTCATGCGTTGGTGACATATCAAGGCCACGCTTACAGATTTCTTCGAACTCTTCTACGTTATATGCAATACCACCACCAGATCCACCCATGGTGAAAGAAGGACGAATCACGATTGGAAAACCACTCGACTCCGCCTCAATGGCAATTTTTTGTTGAACTTGTTGAGCCTCATCCCAAGAATGGGCAATTCCTGATTTAGCAGATCCCAAATTAATTTTGGTCATCGCTTCTTTAAATTTATGCCGGTCTTCTGCCTTATCAATTGCCTCAGGGGATGCTCCGATTAATTCACATTCATACTTAGTCAGAATGCCATTACGGTGCAAATCTAATGCACAATTTAAGGCAGTCTGGCCTCCCATTGTTGGCAAAATAGCATCCGGGCGCTCTTTCGAAATAATTCTTTCAAGCACTTCCCAAGTAATTGGCTCAATGTAAGTTACATCAGCCATATCAGGATCAGTCATGATCGTGGCAGGATTACTATTGACCAAGATGATCCGATATCCCTCAGATCTCAGTGCTTTACAAGCCTGGGCACCTGAATAATCAAATTCACAGGCTTGACCGATAATAATAGGCCCTGCGCCAATAATCAAAATACTCTTTATGTCTGTCCGTTTAGGCATTTCAATCTCGCATCAACTTAATAAAACGGTCAAATAAATAAGCCACATCCTGAGGTCCAGGTGAAGCTTCTGGATGGCCTTGAAAACAAAATGCAGGCTTATCGAGCCACTGTAAGCCTTGTAAAGAACCATCAAAAAGTGAAACATGACTGATTCTGACGTTCTGAGGTAATGTGTTGATATCGACCGCGAAACCATGATTTTGGGATGTAATTAAAACTTTTCCAGAATCTAAATCTTTAACAGGATGATTAGCACCATGATGGCCAAATTTCATTTTTAAAGTCTTAGCGCCAGATGCAAGACCCATAATTTGATGGCCTAAACAAATCCCAAATAAGGGAATCGATTTTTCTAAAAATATCTTGGTTGCGGAAATTGCATAATCACAAGGCTCAGGGTCTCCTGGACCATTCGAAAGAAAAACCCCATCAGGCTTCATCGCAAGAACTTCCTGGGCTGAGGTTTGGGCTGGAACAACAGTGACACGACAACCCCTTTGAGAAAGCATACGCAAAATATTTCTTTTTACGCCAAAATCATAAGCAACCACATGTGATAAAGGAATTGCCTTTGTAAATCCAGGTAAACCTGTCTTTGGGTCGCAAAGCTGCCATTCGCCCTCATCCCATTCGTACTTACTTTGGATGGAGACTACTTTTGCCAGATCCATTCCTGACATACCCGGAAATTGCCTAGCTCTTTCTATTGCTTGCTGTTCTAGTTCCTCATAGGTAGAAATGGCAGACCCAGTAACAATCGATCCTGACTGAGCCCCTTCATCCCTAAGATAGCGCGTCAAGTAACGCGTATCTATTCCAGAAATGCCAACAACACCTTGGGAAATCAAAAATTCCGAAAGTGACTGCTCAGAGCGAAAATTTGACGTAATCATTGAAAGATCTTTAATAATTAGTCCTGCTGCATGAATTTTTTCAGACTCAGAGTCTTGAGAATTAATGCCTACATTACCAATATGTGGGTAGGTCAAAGTAACAAGTTGATTGGTATAACTTGGATCAGTAATGATCTCTTGATATCCAGTCATTGAGGTGTTAAAAACAACCTCACCAGTCGTATGGCCTTGGGCGCCTATCCCAAATCCTCTAAAGACCATGCCATTTGATAAAGCTAAAACAGCGCGAGGCATTCTAGGGAGTAAGGATAAGTTAGAGTTATTTTTATTAGTCAACATTGGCAGCAAAGCGTTATCCAGCGCCCTTGCTGCTCCGAACCACTTCTCCATAGGCTTCTCCCGGAGATGAGGTTGACGGGAAATAATCAGTATAAGCGCTAGGGTTTTGGAAAGTTAGAAAACATGATCATTATAGCAAGCAAAAAAAAACTACAGCAGATTTTGCACTGCCCTGTTCGTCGTTTGACTAGCTAGTCCTTTTTTTCTGTTTTTTTCTTGTCTTTAGGCGTACTCTCTACAACCGTCTTATGAGCTGCAACTGAAGTTTTTTTTGTATCTTTTGGATTAACTTTAGTAGCTATTTGCGGAGTCGATTTTGAATTTTTACTCGCATTCTTCTCTTGAAGAGGGTTATAAGAAGCCAAATTAGTGGGCGCTGCAACGCATTTTTTTCCGCGACACTTCATCACAACAGAAACAGGGATGAATTCTTTTTCAAGGTTTAAAGCTCCATTGTCTAAAATGTAGCCAGGTACATCTTGTTCATCATTCGTCGCTTTACGAACTAGCAAGGTTGAGCCTGCTCGAATTTTCATTCCATTAGGAATATTGTTAAGCGCTTTTAACTCAGCTATATCTAAGCTCAAACTATTTGCAATCTTATCAACCGACTCAGTTTTCCCTACAACGACTGCAGTATAGTTTGATAAAGGCTTTGAATATCGAGCAAGGTTGTATTGGTAAATCTCTGCTTTACCATAAGGTAATAAAATCTGAGGACCTGAAGCACTCAAAATAACTGGCTTAGTGAAGGATGGGTTAAGCGCTAAAAATTGTTCTTCGGTAATGTCTGCTAATTTAATCACTAATTCTTTGTCAATATCACGAGTCACTGGAATAGCAACAAAGTAGGGAGTATTTGGAACTCTTGGCAGAACAAATCCATACTTGGATGGATTCTCAATAATGCGTTTATAGGCTAATAATTTAGGGACATAATTCCGCGTCTCATTTGGCATCACTAGGCTAAAGTAATCTGTTGACAAGTGAGAAGCCTCATTTCTTTTAATCGACCTACCAATATTTCCTTCTCCCCAATTATAAGAAGCCAAAGCTAACTGCCAATCACCAAACATGTCATACAAATTTTGTAAATAATCTAAAGCAGCTCGGGTCGACTTAATAATGTCTCCCCTTTCATCAATAAAAACATTCTGTTTTAATTTGTAACTTTTTCCTGTCGCAGGCATAAATTGCCACATGCCTGAAGCTTTGACTGGAGAGACGGCTTTAGGATTGAATGCGCTTTCAACAAAAGGTAAAAGTGCAAGCTCACTTGGCATATCGCGCGACTCAACTTCTTCAATAATATAAAAAAGGTAGGATGAGGATCTTTCTAATAATCGGTTGACATAAATGGGGTTAGCCTGTAATTGTTTAGTATGTTTTTCAATTAAGGCATTGGTCACTGGATCTGGTATATCAAACCCTTCACGAATTCTTGCCCATAGGTCAATTGATTCAACATCTTTAACAACACCACTTCGTGTACTTTTAGTATATTTGGGTGCCTCAGTTGATTTAAGCTCGTCAGTCCAAGTCTGAGATTGAGGCGGTACAACTGAACAGGCTTCAAGTAAGGTAATTGCTATAAATAAGAAATAAATGAACAGCTTTTTCATTTAAAGACATCTTTCCAGGCTCTAATCGCCGCAAAGACGTCAACTTCTTCTACCAATGCACCCCCAGAAAAACTTTCTGCTGCTTCACGAAGCGCTTCCTCGGAACATCTTAAAAAAGGGTTTACTTTCATTTCCAACGCAAGATTGGTAGGCACGGTCGGTATTCCAGCATCTCTTAAGCCTTGTGCCTTTGTAATCCAATTGATGAGATCTGCATTGTGAGGATCTACGGCTTTTGCAAATTTCAAATTTGATAAAGTATATTCATGGGCACAGCAAATTAATGTCTCACCTGGCAAAAGCATGAGTTTATGCAGTGAATTTGACATTTGAGCAGGTGAGCCCTCAAATAATCTGCCGCAACCACCTGCAAATAATGTGTCACCACAAAATACTCTGGGAACATCATTGTTGATGGTTTGAGGTAAAAAATAAGCAATATGCCCCTTTGTATGACCTGGAACCTCAAATACAGAAACATTCACGCCTGCAAAAAGAGTAAATTGGTCGCCCTCGAGAGCCACTTCAGTTCTTAGGGGTATTTCTTCATTGATCGGACCAATAATCCTTAAAGATGAATCTTGATTTGTTAGCGCCCACTCACTTAAATCAGCAATGCCCCCGACATGATCTTTATGATGATGTGTGATTAAAAGTCCTTCTAAACGAAGTTTTTTATCTTTTAAAATGTCAATAACGACCGCAGAGTCCCCTGGATCAACCACCCAAGCACTATCCTTTGAAACTATCATCCAAATATAATTGTCAGTAAATGCGGGAATTTGAATAAACTGCAAAGGAAAATCTTTCAAGTTGTTACTTTCAAGTTATTAGATTGTGAGCTAAATTACAGAAATGATATCAAGTGAAAGTTCTATTGCCAACAATTCTCCCAACGAGTGGGATTTTTGGCTTCAAACAGCCCCTGGCAAGTACATTTTGGATTGGGAATGCCGTCAATTTCACCAAGCAGTCGATGATGCATTTGGATACGAGGCTTTGCAAATGGGATTCCCCCAACTCGACTGTCTTTCAGAAAATAGAATCCCTAACCGCTGGCTCATGCTCATGCCTAATGAATATTTTTCAAAAGATAGAGCCATTGGCGCCACCCCGATCTGCCATGCGTCGATTTATGACTTGCCATTTGCGAACGAAAGTTTAGATCTCATCGCTTTGCCCCATATTTTAGAGTTTGCAGCAAACCCTCATGAAGCACTGCGAGAAATCCATAGAGTTCTGCGCCCCGAAGGACGTATCGTGATTTCAGGATTTAACCCCATAAGTCTTTGGGGCCTAAGACAATATTGTGGTCGACTGATTAATCGCCCCTTTTTACCTAAGTCAGGCCAATTTATCAGTCATTTAAGAATAAAAGATTGGTTAAACTTGCTTAATTACTCAATCGATAGGGGTAAATTCGGATGCTATGGTATTCCTTTACGAAAAGAATCACAGATAAAAAGACTGAACTTCTTAGAAAAGGCAGGCAATCGATGGTGGCCTTTTTTGGGTTCAGTCTTTATGCTAAGCGCTATCAAACGAGTACCAGGAATGAAATTAGTCGGTCGATTCCATCCCCCTAAACATTCGCTTAAAAGCACATTAACTCCAGCAACACAATCACATCACCATTTAGAAAAAGATCATGTCTGATAAAAATCACGTTGTTGTTTATACCGATGGCGCATGTAAAGGAAACCCTGGTGTGGGCGGTTGGGGAGCTGTTCTGCGTTATGGAGATCATGAAAAGTTGCTTAAGGGTGGTGAAGGCTTAACAACCAATAATCGTATGGAAATGATGGCTGTCATAAAAGCTTTAGAGGCCCTTAAATCAAAGTGCCATATCAAAATATATACTGATTCACAATATGTCAAAAGAGGTGTTACTGAGTGGCTAGAAGGTTGGAAAAAAAATGGCTGGAGAACTGCATCAAGACAAGAAGTCAAAAATGTTGATTTATGGAAAGTTTTAGATGATTTAATAGTCCATCACCATATTGAATGGTTTTGGGTAAAAGGCCACGCTGGACATCCAGGCAATGAACTTGCAGATCAATTAGCGAATCTTGGAGCGGAATCAGCAAAATAAGTTTAACTCCAAGCTTAACGTCTAAAGAACTAGTCCCTTAAGCAAAATTACAACTAAAATACAATTGCTGAAGCAATCGAGGGATTTATGAGAAAATCTGGCATTAATAAAATCTATAAAAAAATCCTGCTTCCCGTACATAAAGACTAAAAAAGAATTCATCTATGAGTGCAACTGGAAATAAAAAAAATAACATCGTTAAAAAAAGTTTATTAACTCTTTTAGCTCTAATTATTCTTAGCTTCATTGGTTTTAAGATTTATACCTCTTTTTTCCAAACGAAAGAAACAGCTAAATCTCCTTCTCAAACAGTTGTCACTTCTAAAGTCGATCAAAAGGACTTTTCTGTACTTTTTGAAACCTCTGGAAATATTGTCGCGAACAATATTGTTGATATTCGACCTCAAGTAACAAATCTAGTTTCAGAAATTTTAATTAAAGATGGTCAAGATGTAAAAGCTGGAGATATTCTTTTTACTCTAGATGATAGATCCGATAAAGCAAATTATGCAAAGGCTAAAGCAATTGCAGATGATGCGCAAAGACAATACGCCAGAGCTCAAGAACTTCTGAAACAAAATTTTGTATCTCAAGCTGCAGTTGACACCACACGGGCCAATGCTGAATCAGCTCAAGCATCAGCCGATGCAGCAGAAGTCGTCTTAAGCTTTGATACTATTCGCTCACCTATTACCGGTAGGGCAGGAGTCATTAATGTTTTCCCGGGATCCCTCGTATCTTCTAGTAATGTGGTGACAACCTCAACATCAGCTACCGCCACAACTTCCGTCGGAGCAATGGTCACGATTTCACAACTTAATCCAATTAATGTTTTATTTACAGTTCCAGAAGCTAACCTATCCAATCTCATGACAGAGAAGAGTAAACCAGAAGGAATTGCTGTTACGGTTAATTTAGCCAATGGCGATAAAAAAATTGGTAAAGTTTATGTCGTTGATAATCAAGTCGATACAGCTATAGGCGCAGTTCGTGTCAAAGCCCGATTAGATAACTCGGATTTCGCGCTTATCCCTGGACAATTTGTAGAAATCAATCTTCAATCTAAATTAATAAAAGATGCTCTCGTTATCCCAAGCCAAGCGATTATTTCTAATACCCAGGGCGACCAAATATATATAGTTGATGCTGAAAACAAAGTAAGTATCCAAAAAATTAAAATACTCGCTCAAGTTCGTGGCTTTGCAGCTATTACTGGCCCCAATGCGGGCGATAGAATAGTTGTTGAAGGAAAATCAAATCTTCGTCCAGGCATGAGTGTGGTTGAAGCTAAAGCTCCTGAGGCATCCAAGTAAGTACTTTTATTCCCCATCTATTAAGCTAAGATAACCATGTCAATATCAGAAATTTGTATTCGTCGTCCCGTTATGACAATACTTTTGTCTGTGGCTACAGTGGTAGCTGGTGTGATCGCTTATACAAAAATTCCGGTCTCAGCTTTACCAAGCTTTAACTCTCCAGTGATTCAAGTTTCAGCAAGCTTACCAGGCGCTAGCCCTGAAGATATGGCCTCCTCTGTCGCACTGCCCCTAGAAAAAGAGTTTTCTACGATCGATGGTATTAATGTCATTAGCTCAACTAATTTTTTGGGTAATACGACTGTAGTTCTCGAATTTAATAACGATAGAGATATTGATAAAGCTGCAGTTGATGTCCAAGCTGCACTATTACGCGCTCAGAAAAAACTTCCTATTGAGTTAACGATACCTCCGTCCTATAGAAAAGTTAATCCCGCAGATGCCCCTGTTTTGTATCTTACTATGACCTCGCCTTCTCTTAACCTTTCACAACTGAATGACTATGCTGAAAACTTACTTTCGCCTAACTTATCTACAATTGATGGTGTTGCACAAGTTCTAGTCTTCGGTGCTAAACGATATGCAATTAGAGTTCGTGCAAATCCTGCTCAACTAGCGCTATACAACATTACCCTGGATGATATAAATCTTGCTGTTAATAAGTCAAATTCCAACTCACCAGTTGGTGTATTAGATGGCCCCCGTCAATCTTTAACTATTTATGCCAACTCACAAATGGTTAAAGCAAATGAGTTTGCACGAATCATTGTTGCCCAACGTGGTGGTATTCCAGTTAGGCTATCCGATGTAGCCGAAGTCTCAGAGAGCTTTGAGACAGTCAAAACTCTTGCAAGGTACAAAGATGAGCGCGGTATTATCTTAGCGATATTGCGCCAACCCAGTGCGAATACTGTCAAAGTAGTTGATGGTATCAAGAGGCTACTCCCCCAATTTAAGAGTCAAATGCCCGCTTCGGTTCAACTAGAACAACTGAATGACCGCTCAAGTTCAATCAAAGAAGCCATTCATGATGTGAACCTAACATTGCTTCTCACAATTTTTCTCGTTGTGATGGTGATTTTTTTGTTTTTGAAACATCTTTCTGCCACAGTCATACCCGCTATGAGTTTGCCAATATCACTGATTGGCGCTTTCTTCTTATTGTATTGGATGGGGTTTAGCTTAGATAACATCTCACTATTGGGAATCACCTTAGCAGTCGGACTCGTTGTCGATGACTCCATTGTTGTTTTAGAGAACATTATTCGCTATGTAGAACAAGGAATGCCGCCGCTGAAAGCCGCCTTAAAAGGAAGTAAAGAAGTTGGCTTTACCATCATTTCAATTTCCATCTCATTAGTGGCTGTCTTTATACCAATTTTCTTTATGCCAGGCCCAGTCGGACTATTGTTCCGTGAGTTCGCAGTTGTAGTTACCTTATCGATTTTAGTGTCTGCCATTGTTTCCTTAACACTTGTTCCTATGTTGTGTAGTCGATTCTTACCAGACCATAGCCACCAACCTAAAGAATTTGCAATCACCCAAAAATTCGACGTCCTGTTTCATGCAATTCTCAAGGGTTACGAAAAATCTTTGGATTGGGCCTTAAAGCATCGTCGCTTTGTGTTGTATATTGCATTTGCAACTTTTGCAATAACGATTTTGTTATTTATTTATATCCCTAAAGGATTTTTCCCTGAAGAAGATATTGGACAAGTTCTAGTAACTACTGAAGCAGCAGAAGATATTTCATTTGAAGCTATGCTAAAACTTCAAGATCAAGCTGCAGATATTTTATCTAAGGATCCCAATATCAATGGCTTCGTATCAGTTTTAGGCGGAGGCGCTAGCTCGGGTACGAATTCAGGACGTCTGTTCATGAACCTTAAACCAAAAAGCGAACGCCCTGAGATGAGTAAGATCTTAGAGCAGCTCCGCACAAAGTTTAAAACCATCCCTGGCCTAGCCGTCTATATGCGACCAGTACAAAATCTTCAATTAGGCGGTAAATCTAGTAAGAGTCGCTATCAATTTATTTTACAAAGTGTAGGACTTGAGGGTATCAATGACTGGTCTGAAAAAGTTCAAGCATTAATGAAGGCAGACCCAATTTTCAGAGATGTCACCAGCGATTCACAGCTCAAAGGTTTAAATATTCAAGTCGATATTGATAGAGATAAAGCTTCATCAGCCGGCGTTACTATCCAAGATATTAGAACTGCACTCTATTCTGCCTATGGTGAAAAGCAGGTTTCCACTATCTATACGCCAGTTAATACCTATCAAGTGATTTTAGAAGTAGCGCCAGAAAGCAAGCAATTTGAATCTAATTTAAATTCGATCTACTTACGAGGTCGCGCTAGTGATAAATTAGTCCCACTCTCAAGTCTTGCCACATTTAAGCGCTTTATTGGTCCTACTGCCGTGAACCATCAAGGACAAATCCCTGCAGTAACGATTTCGTTTAATCTTGCCCCAGATGCCCCTCTTGGCAATGCTACGAAAAAAATTGAAGAGTTTACTAAACAAGTTAAATTACCAAACAGCATTATCACAAGTTACGGCGGTGATGCGGCTGTGTTTAAGGATGGTCAGTCGGGTCAATTTATTCTACTCATTGCAGCTCTAGGTGTGATTTATATTCTTTTAGGTGTGCTTTATGAGAGTTATATTCACCCGCTCACCATTCTTGCTGGACTACCTTCTGCCGCTATTGGGGCATTGTTATTCCTTCAATTATTCGGACTTGAACTGACTGTTATTGCAACCATTGGTATATTGCTGCTCATTGGTATTGTTAAAAAGAATGCTATTTTAATGATTGACTTCGCTCTTGAAACAAAACGAGAGAACAATCTCAGTGCTCAAGAAGCTATCCGCTCTGCCTGCCTGATTCGTTTTAGGCCTATTCTTATGACGACTTTAGCTGCATTGATGGGTGCACTACCAATAGCGCTCGGACTTGGAGCTGGCGCTGAACTTCGAATGCCTTTAGGTATAGCAGTCGTTGGCGGACTTCTATTCTCTCAAGTCATCACCCTTTATATCACTCCTGTGATCTATGTGTATTTGGATAAATATTCCGGCAATGGTCCACTTCAGATTCCAGAAGACATGTTGTCATAGAATAAGTACATGCGCCAAATTATTTTAGATACAGAAACTACAGGTCTTAACCCACAAACCGGTGATCGTCTTGTTGAAATAGGTTGTATCGAGTTGTTTAATCGACGCCTCACTGGTAAAACTCTCCACTTTTACATTAATCCTGAGAGAAACAT
>CAIJNI010000038.1 GCA_903821995.1 uncultured beta proteobacterium | reverse complement strand
GTGACTAAGATGCTTCATGAGTTAGATGCTATTTTGGCCTCTGGTTTAAGTGAGTCTGTAAAGATAGGACGCGCAGATGCCGCTTATTTGATTGCTCGCGATGCGCTTTTCAAAAGATTATGGATCTTAGAGACGATTGTGACTGCGGCGCCATTATTGGGATTGTTAGGGACTATTTTCGGAATTGTTGATACGTTTTTAGCACTCTCTAAATCAGGAATGTCTGATCCCTCGGGTGTAAGCGCTGGTATTGGTACCGCTTTATACGCTACGGCCTTAGGTATTTCTGTAGCCTTAATTGGTATTTTAGGGTTTAATTATCTCAATGATCGTAATGAGCGTATTTGTGAATATCTAAAAGTATTGATACTCAGGAAGTCGAATTAGAACTTAGGTGTAAAAATAAATTTAAGGGTTAGGGGGTCAGCGGAGTTCCACCCGTACCCTAGTCCCATGTGAATATCCATATCATTCAGAAAAGTATTCTTTGTATTGAGTTCTAGGATCGCAAATACTTGGCGTGGTTGGGAGTTCGGATCCGTATTATTGACAGCACTTTGTCCTTGGTAATATTCAAGACCATAGCCAGTAACAATATCAGTATTAGTGTAGCGAATAGCTCTTAGTTGGTTGTTAAATACGATGGAGCTATCTGCACCGTCAGATCGATTTGAGTCAAAGACAGGATTGTACACAAAAGACCAGTCTTTATTTTTATAGGCGATGATGACACGAAGTTCTGCGGTTTTTCGCGGATCATCCATGCCGGTATTTAATACAGAATATTCAAAATTAGCACCCAGTGACCACGGTTGATCTTCTGTTCCCAGAAGTGGCATCACTTTAAGTCGGGGTTTATAGCCAGCCGACTCATAGCCATATCCAGGTGTATAGATTGTTGGTAAGTAAAAACCAAGTTCAACATGTTTTGTTAGACCGTAACTAAACTCAGGGGTTATTCTAATGCCGCCTTGGGTAGTTCGTTGATTTGCAAAACTTGCTGTATTTGAACTTTGTCCACTCATTGTGGTGTTTGCATGAATTTCTAGACCAAATTCCCCTGGGGCATTCATTTCCCCGTCATATACTTGAATTTCATCAAGAAACACGGCGTTAGCGTTGGAAATCAACATTGTAGCTAGGACCAGCAGGGATGATTTTAGATATAGACGGATTGACATAGGGGCAAATTAATTAGGTTAAGGATATTTTAATAGCAATTCAATGGCAATTGAATAAATTAACCCACAGGCCCACCAAAATACAACTGAATACATTTTAATGTTTACAAATAGCTATAAAAATTAGGGTTTAAATGAATGAGGACTCCATTAAATACCTTGTATATTGAGTTAAATACATCATTAAGGGGGGCAACAGCGTGAAGAAATATCTTTTGGGGGTTCTTTGCAGCATATCTCTGGCAAATATGGCAAATGCTTGGCCCGATAAGCCAATACAGTTTGTGGTTCCGTTTCCACCGGGGGGATCATCTGATGCAATAGCGCGGGCAATATCACAGCAGCTCACGATTAAGTTAGGACAGCCGGTCATTATAGAAAACAAGGGCGGTGCAACTGGGACGATTGGGATGAATCAAGTCGCAAAGAGTAGCCCCAATGGATATACTTTTATTGTTTCTTCTTTAGGCCCTTTTGTGATTGCACCGCACCTTCTGAAAAATGTTCCCTATGACCCTAATAAAGATTTAGACTTGATTAGTGTTCTAGTTCAAGCTCCTAATGTGCTTGTTGTACCTGATAGTTCACCATTTAAAACCGTAGCTGATTTAGTCGCATATATGAAGAAAAATCCTAAGAAGGTGACCTTTGCATCTTCTGGAAATGGTTCATCTGACCATTTAACAGCCGAACTTTTTTGGTTGCAGACGGGAACATCTGGTCTTCATATACCTTATAAGGGGGGTGGGCCGGCTATTACTGACATACTAGGTGCACAAGTCGATACATCCTTTCAGAATATCAATTCTGTTATTGGGCACATTCGGTCAGGAAAGCTTCGTGTCCTGGCTATTACTTCTGATAAACGTTCTCCCTTGCTACCATCCATTCCAACCTTATTAGAAAGTGGTGTAGTTGGAGCGAATGTATATTCTTGGCAGGCGATTGCTGGTCCTAAAGGGATACCTACTGAAATCAAAAATCAGTTGTATGCGGCTATTAAGTCTGCATTTGAGGATAAGGGTATTAAAGATAATTTATTGGATGTGGGTTTTGAGATTGTCGTCAATACCCCAGAGCAATTCACAAGCTTTCAGAATTCTGAATATGTCCGTTGGAAAAAGGTTATTGAAACCCAACATATTACTGCTGATTAGAGCGTAACTTAAACGAAGATGACAAACTCTTATCCCATCATACAATCCTTGCAAGTTATCCCCGTTGCTGGAAGAGACAGCATGTTGCTCAATTTAAGTGGGGCGCATAGTCCTTTTTTTACTAGAAATATTCTTATATTGAAAGATAGTTCAGGGAACATTGGCGTAGGCGAAGTACCGGGTGGAGAAAAGATTCGTCAAACTCTAGAAGAAGCACGTCCTTTAGTCGTTGCTAAAGCAATAGTTGAGCGAGAGAATGTGATGCAAACAGTCTGGCAACAATTTTCGCAGCTCGACCAAGAAGGCAGGGGTCAACAAACATTTGATTTGCGAGTCACTATTCATGCCGTGACTGCCATTGAATCGGCTATGCTAGATCTTTTAGGAAAACATCAGCATCTACCTGTTTGTGCATTACTTGGAACGGGACAGAAGCGGGCTCAAGTTCAAGTTCTAGGATATTTGTTCTATATCGGCGATAGTCGACTTACTGATCTACCCTATGTTCACCATGGTTCAGGGGGGGATCCATGGACTCACCTGAGACATCAAGAGGCTATGACAACAGAAAAAATTGTAGCGCTTGCACAAGCTGCAAAGGAGCGTTATGGGTTTGAAGATTTTAAACTGAAGGGCGGTGTTTTTTCTGGGGAGAAAGAAGTTGAAGCCATATGTGCATTGCATGAAGCTTTTCCAAATGCTAGGATTACATTAGATCCTAATGGTGGATGGTTATTAAAAGATGCCATTCGATTACTCAAAGATATGCATGATATTCTAGCTTATGCAGAAGACCCTTGTGGAGCTGAAGGGGTATTTAGTGGCCGAGAAGTCATGGCTGAATTCCGGCAAGAGACGGGTTTACCGACTGCGACCAATATGGTGGCGACTGACTGGAGAGAGTTGCGTCACGCCTTAGCATTACACGCTGTAGATATTCCTTTGGCTGATCCACACTTTTGGACGATGTCGGGTTCAGTTAAAGTTGCACAGGTGTGTGAGGATCAAGATCTTATATGGGGATCTCATTCTAATAATCATTTTGATATTTCACTTGCAATGTTTACACATGTGGCAGCAGCTGCCCCAGGTCAAGTTACAGCGATTGATACTCACTGGATCTGGCAAGATGGCCAGAGACTTACAAAAGATCCATTGCAGATTATTGGTGGACAAATTAATGTCTCTGAAAAGGACGGCCTTGGGGTTGAAATTGATCTCGTTGAAATTGAAAAAGCCCACCAACTATACTTACAGCATGGATTGGGGGCACGTAATGATGCTCTGGCGATGCGGTATTTAATGCCTAATTGGAAATTTGATCCAAAAAGTCCTTGTTTGGTCCGACCTTAATCTGCCTATAAGCCACACTTCCAAAAGCAATACAATAGCTGGATTGGTTTAACAATAGATAAATATGCGAATACTCCTCCTTTTAGCCAGTCTTTTTTTGACTAGCGTATATGCACAAACTAATACGCTTAGCTTTCCGAGTAAGCCCGTCAAGTTAATTGTTGGATTTGCAGCAGGTGGCGGATCAGACTCTGTGGCGCGCTTAATTGCTCCAAAGTTATCAGAAGTTTTGGGGCAGTCGGTCATTATTGAAAACCGACCAGGTGGCGGCGGCAATATTGCGAGTGAGCTGCTGACTAAAACAGACCCGGATGGTTATACGATCATGTTAACAACGATTGGAGCTATGGCGATTAATCCGCATATGCCTGGCGGGACGCCTTATGACCCCAATAAAGATTTTGCAATGATTTCTCAAGGGGTTGTTTTTTCAAATATCCTAGTGGTGAGAGCAGACTCTCCTATTAAAACGCTTGATGACTTTGTCAAAGCGGGTAAGAGCGATAAGGATTTTGTGAGTTTTGGTTCTTCTGGTAATGGTAGTACAGGACATCTTGCTGGAGAGTTATTAAAACTTCGCTCTGGGATGAAGGCTGAGCACATCAACTATAAAGGGGGTGGGCAAGCGATGACGGATTTATTGGGCGGAAATATTCAAGGAATATTTGCCAGTACACCAACGGCTATTCCATTTTTAGAATCAGGTAAATTAAGGGCTCTCGCAGTGACTAGTCCGAAGCGGACTAAATTTCTTCCAAATGTGCCCACCATTGCTGAACTCGGTTACCCCGGCTATCAGGCCAATAATTGGTATTCATTTGTAGCTCCGCCTAAAACATCACCTGAATTAATTAAAAAGTTAAATTCCGCCTTAGTGGCTACACTCAAAGATCCAGTGACCATTGAAAAGTTGCATAAGGTCGCTGTTGAACCTGCGCCGTCTACGCCAGAAGAATTAGCTGCCTACACGAAGTCAGAATATGACGCTTGGGGTAAGGTGATTAAGAACATTAAATTTACGAACTGATATGAGCTCAACTATTTGCGAAAAAATACTAGCCAAACATGCTGGTAAAAAAGAGGTCAAGCCTGGAGAAGTCGTTATTTGTGACATTGACTATGCCATGGTCACTGACACGAGGGCGGCTAACACCATCAAGATGATTGGTAAGATGGATGAAACTCATCTTGTCTTTGCTAAAAAAACTGCTTTGGTGTTGGATCATTACTCTCCGCCACCTAATCTGGAAGCTGCGGCGATTCATACCTCGATGCGTCAATTTTCCGCGCAGCACGGATCCAAGATATATGACATTGGTGATGGTATTTGTCATCAAGTCTTGCCTGAAGGGGGCCACTTAACGAGCGGTGATTTAGTTGTAGGAACAGATACTCATTCCGTTACATATGGTGCGTTTAATGCCTTTGGGACTGGGATTGAAGGAACAGACGTTTCAGCGGTTATGAAAAGTGGTCGCTTATGGTTTCGTGTTCCTGAAACAATCAAGGTGCAACTTAATGGATCTTTGCAGGCGGGTGTTTGGGCTAAAGATTTAACCCTTCATTTATTAGGACATTTTGGTGCTGAGGGCCTCAATTACAAAGCGATTGAATACTATGGCTCTGCAGTTGCAGCGATGGAAATTGATGATCGAATGACACTATGTAACCACGCTGCCGAACTGGGTGCAAAAGCTGCTCTATTAGAAGCAGATCAAAAAACTATTGATTGGTTAGCAGCGCATGGTGCGCGTTTACCATCGCCAGTTTTTGCAGATACTGATGCGGTTTATAGTGAACAGTTAAGTATTGATGTTGATCAACTTATTCCTCAGGTAGCACGTAAGCATCAAGTAGACGACATTGTAGCTGCGCAGGATATTGAGCAAAAAATTCAGTTTGCACTCATTGGAACTTGTACTAATGGTCGTCTAGATGATATTCGTCAGGCCGCTCACATTCTTAAAGGTAAGAAAATTGCTCAGGGGGTTAGAATGATTGTCACCCCAGCCTCTAGGCAGATTTATTTAGCGGCATTAAGAGAAGGGTTGATTGAAATTTTGACGATGGCAGGCGCCTCATTTGAAGCAGCGGGATGTGGGACCTGCGTTGGCATTACCAATCATTTAGTCCCTGGCAATGGTGACACTGTTATTTCTTCGGCTAATAGAAACTTCAAAGGGCGATTAAGTAATTCTAATGCTGATATTTGGTTAGGTTCAGCCGCGACCGTAGCCGCATCCGCGCTCACAGGAAAGATCACAGACCCCAGAACTGTAGAAGGTGGTTTATGGAGGTCTGGGATATGACCGGTGCTTCAACTCTCATTGAAGGAAAAGTATTTTTATTGGGTGACGATGTCAATACAGATATACATTGCTCGAGTAAATATTTACCAGGTAAGGGGAGTGACTATGTATCGACCATTGCCTTTGATGAATTATCAAGTGGATTAGCAAAAAAGATTTCTGCCAGTGGTGGGATTTTGGTTGCTGGCAAACATTTTGGTATTAATTCTTCGCGAGAGCAGGCAGTAGAAGTATTACGACTCATGAATGTGAAATGTATTATTGCGGAGTCTTTTGGCAGGCAATTTTTTAGAAATGCCATTAATAATGGGCTACCTGTGGTGGAATGTGACACGAGTCAATTCCAAAATAGTGATCACTTAAATATTCATATGAATTTAGGAATAGTTGAAAATACTTCAAAGAATATAAAGATTCAAACACAAGCGCTACCTTCTGAGATTCTTAAGATAATTGAGGTGGGTGGGCTAATTCCATTTTTAAAATTGCATCCAAATTGGGAGTTTGTAGAATGAGTTTCTCTGCACAAGAAAAAAGAATCAAGTTACGTGCTCTGATGGTGGCAGAAGAAACTTTAATTTGCCCAGGTATTTACGATGCTTATGGTGCACGCTTAATTCAGCAGGCTGGATTTAATGCGGCTTATATGACGGGTAATGGGGTTTCAGCTTCATTACTTGGGGTTCCAGATATTGGTCAAGTTGATTTAACGATGATTGCATCTCATGCAAGACGGATTGCTTCTTGTATTGATATTCCACTCATTTGTGACGCTGATACAGGCTATGGTGGCGTATTAAATATTAAAAGAACTATAGAAGAATTTGAGGCGGCAGGTGTTGCTGCCATTCACATTGAAGATCAAGTGTTTCCAAAACGCTGTGCTCAATTTCCTGGCGCTAGAGATGTATTAGAGTTTGATGAGGCGGTTAATCACATTAAAGCTGCAGTCAATGCAAGGCAGTCCTCTAATATGGTCATTATTGCTAGAACGGATAGTGCTGGTCAGTTAGGTTTGGCTGAAGCAATTCGTCGTGCCAAAGCATTTATTGCTGAAGGTGCAGATGCTGTATTTGTTGAGGTCAAAACTAACACCAATATTTTGCATGATATTCAACAAATTAAAAATGCGGTAGGTGCGCCTTGCCTTGTTAATTTGGATATTGGTGGTGAGATTTCTAATGTTTCGAAAAAGACCTTAAAGCAAATTGGTGTTGATATAGGAATTCATCCAAGTTTAGCAAGGGGTATTTTTGGTTTTGCGATGCATTCTGCTCTTCTGCATCTAAAGCAAAATGAAAACCTAGGTTCTTATGCAGCTAATATGTGGTCCTCACAAGAATATAACCGCGCATTGGGTCTAGATCGAGTTGAGGCTTGGGAAGCCAAATTCAGCTCAGATAACTAATAACTCATTTTTAAAAATGAGTTTGAATCAGCAGTATGACTTAAGCAATTATGGGTTTTATTTTTAAAATATGCTATAAATGAGCATAAATAAAACAAGATGAGACAAGGCAATCATTATAGGTTTTATGCCAGTGAAATCCCTCATGTTTCATATGCATCGATATAAAGAGACGATAATAATGAATAAGAAAAAAGAGATTGGGTTAGCCATTATTGGTTGCGGAAAAATAGGCACTTTGCGTGGGCGCTTGGCTAAGATGCATCCATCCGTTTCTTACATTGCAGTTTCTGATAAAGATCCTGTTGCCGCAGAAAAACTCGCCAAATTAATCGGAGCTGATTTTTGGAGCACGGATAGTAATGAGGTGATGTCAAGGCCAGAGGTCACCGCTATTGATATTGCAACGAGTGAGCATGAGCATACCCAACCTTTGCTTGCTGCGCTTGATAAAAAAATACCAGTTCTTATTGAAAAACCTTTAGCTTTACTTGAATCTGATGCCGATTTAATTCTGAAAAAAGTAAAAGAATTAAATAGTGATTTGCATATAGGTTATAGTCGTCGCTATAAAAATCGTTACCTGATTGCTAAAGAGCAAATTGTGCAGGGGCGTTTGGGAAAGATTACTGGAGGTTGTGCACGACTTTATAACTCTCGTTCACAGTGCTTTGCGATGCTCAAACGTAATAAGGGTGCAACACCTGTTGTTGATGCATTAACTTATTACGTCGACTTAATGGGATGGTTGTTAGCCGATAATCCCGTTACTGAAGTATTTGCCAAGGGGCAAAAAGGTGTAATTCATGAAGCTGGTTACGATACTGAGGATGTCACTTGGGCCATTTTGACCTGTAAAGATGGCGCGGTTCTGAGTATGGGAGTGAGTTATGCACTACCTGCTAAATGGCCATCGGTGGGGCATAGTGCGCGAGTTGAGTTACTTGGAACGCATGGGACTTTGATTCTAAATGATGACCACACAGATCAGATCATGCAAACTGATGTTGGTTTTCCCCATGTGTACTTATCAGATCATAAGTTAGAGACTGTCTTTTTAGAAAGTTCAACGCCAGGGGACTGGGCCTTAGGAGATTTCTTAGGACCCATTGCTGATGAAACCCGTGCATGGTTAGATTATCTTGCGACAGGTAAGCCTTGTAATTTAGCAAAGCCAGAAGATGCTAGGCGAACTCTTGCGGTTACTTTAGCGATTGAAGAATCTGCGCGAACTGGTAAGACTATTTACCTGAAATAAATATAAAAATAAATATTAGTTAGTTAATTTTGAAAAAAAACATTGTAGTCCTGTTTCTCTTTTTTCAGGCGGTTGTTGCTTACGCAGCTTATCCGGACCGCCCGATTCGTTTAATTGTTGCTTACCCCCCTGGAGGGGGCACGGACATCGTCTCGCGATTAATTGTTCCTGAATTGTCCAAGCGCTTGGGACAGTCGATAACGATTGATAATCGTGGAGGTGCGAGTGGCAATATGGGTACTGATTTGGCTGTGAACTCGCCGCCCAATGGTTACACGTTATTGATGGGAAATATTGGGCCCAATGCGATTAATGTCAGTATCTTTAAAAAGTTGCCGTACCAACCTGAAAGAGACCTGATTCCGATATCGCTTGTGGCAATCACTCCAAACATACTTGTCGCAAACATGAGTTTGCCTGTGAAATCGATTGCTGATTTATTGGTATTAGCTAAAGCATCTCCAGGAAAAATAAACTTCCCCTCTGCTGGAAGTGGGACTTCTTCACATTTAGCGGGTGTTTTGTTTTGTTCCATGGCAAATGTTGACATGGTTCATGTCCCCTACAAAGGGGGTGGGGTTGCTATGAATGATTTACTCGGTGGAACGGTAGATATTTATTTTGCAACGATGCCTGCGGCTATTCCTTTTATTAAGTCAGGAAAGTTAAGGCCATTGGGCGTAACCTCCGATAAACGCTCACTCATTTTGCCAAATATACCGACGATTGCAGAGTCAGGTTTGCCGGGATATAGCGCAACAACTTGGTATGGTTTGTATGCTCCGAAGGGAACGCCCAATGAGATCATTCGTCAAATCCATGATGCGACAGTTGAGGTTTTAAAAATTCCCGAACTCAGAGAGCAATTAATACAACGTGGCTTTGAGCCTATTGGAAACTCTCCAGAACAATTTTCAGCTTTCGTTAGTAGTGAAATCATTAAATGGGCAAAGGTGGTTAAGTTAGCAGGCATTGAACCGGAGTAGTTATAACAAAAGAGTTTTAGATTTGGTCGTATTCATCAATTGAAATAAATATCAATAATATTGGGGATAGAAATGACGCGAATTTTTAAACAAGAAATAAATAAAATCTTATTAATTAGTATGCTTTTGAATTTTGGAGCTTTTGGATTAGTTGCAAATGTATTTGCTCAAAATGTCGTTAGCAAGAAAGTGGCTTTACGTGTTGGGTATGTCCCAACCACATCTTGGCTGCCAGTTTGGATTGCAAAAGAGAAGGGCTATTTTTTAGATAATGGATTGGAGGTTACATTAACTCCAACTCAAAACGTCAGTGTGTTGCCACCGATTGTAGGAAAACAGCTTGATTTTGCACCTTCCACTCCTACGGACTTTATTAAGGCTGCGCATAGTGGATTAGATGTTGTGATCTCTTCTGGGATGACGATTGAATCGAATGCAAATCATTATGTAGAGTTAATTGTCAGAAAAGACTCCGAGATTAGGGGTATTCAAGATTTAAAAAATAAAATTGTTGCAACTCCAGCGCTGGGTGCTATTTCACATTCTGCGTTACTACTTTGGTTAAAAAAGTCCGGCATTGATGGGGATTCAATACGTGCAGTTGAAATACCTTACCCTAATATGCCAGACCAATTAAAGGCGAAGAGGGTTGATGCTATAGAGTCAATACAACCTTTTGTTGGGCAACTATTATCAAGTGGTGATTTTGTTAGTTTGGGAGATCCTATTCTTAAAGCAGCGGATCCAAGTTTATTTACACACTGGATTGCTCAGGGGGCTTGGGCAAAAGCCAATGTACCCACTGTAAAAGCTTTTAATAGATCTTTAGCACAGGCTGTTAGTTTTATTGAGTCTAATCCAACAGAAGCCAGGGTTATGCTTGGAAAATTTACAAATTTACCTGAGGCCCTGAGTCAAAAAATACCTTTACCTCAATTTTCTTTAACTGTCACGCCAGCGCAATTAGATGTCTGGATTATGGTTCTTAAAGAAATTAATCAACTTTCAAGAAATCTTGAGAGTGCACCCTTAATTTTTAATTCTCCATAATGATTAAACTTTAAAAAATTACCATTAAGGGCATGATATCGGTCTTTACTAATTAAGCAGGTAAAAGCTCTAGTTTGATTTTTTTGCCTAATACTACGGCAGCGCTAGCTAATGTAGTTAGTGTAAGTTTTGCTAATGAATTTTATGATTTACTTTGAGAACGACAAGTCTTAAGTTTATATAAATCTGTGCAATTTTATTGATACATAGATCCGTATTACGAGAGTTATTTATTGCGATGGTGTATGGGGATTGAGAACTGATACTCAATATCCCAAGGGAAAAATATCCATTCTTCTTGTAAAAAATCTTTGACATAGAGATCTACTAAGGATTTGCCTTCAGGCTTTGCGTAGAGGGTGCAAAAGAACGCTTTAGGCAATTTTTCACGGATAAATTTAGCGGTTGCTCCTGTATCTACCAAATCATCAATTAAAAGATAACCATCACCATCACCTTCAACCATTTTAATGACTTCAAGTTCTTTTTGAAGTTGGTTGGCACCATCTGTGGTTCCTGAATAACTTGATATGCATACTGTATCGATGAGTTTGATATCTAATTCACGAGCGATTAATGCGGCTGGGATGAGACCACCTTTAGTGATAGCGATAATTCCTTTCCAAGGACCTTTAGTAAGTAGGGCGTTTGAAATAAATTTAGCATCGCGTTGTAACTCCGTCCACGAAATAATGACTTCATTTTTATAGGGTTTATTAATTTCCACAAAGAGACTCGCTTTTTCGTTAGTTTTTTAATTCCTGCCATCACCCCGTATTGTAACAATCAGATAAGAGATACTATTTATAGGTCAGGGTCACTCTATCAAAAACTATAAAAGACTCAGGTTCATTTAGTGAAAGAAGAGGGGAGATTAGTTTTTATCCATTGCTTGATCCTGTAAAAAGATCATATCTAGAAAAGAGCCAAATACCTCATTTAAAGTAGGGGAAAACATTAATGAAGATATCAAAAACAATCTCGATGTAAGTGGTTTAAAAGTTCAGGATTAGTTGCCGCTGAAGCGATTTAATTATGCTGATAGGTTCCAGTTATGGTAAATTTCATTTAAGCATCTGAAAAAAGCTCTGTAAATTCTCTGTAGTGTATTTCGCTTTTGCAGTGGAAATCTCAGGCATTATTTTAGTTCTTGAGTATAAAAACCATAAAGTAGACAAAATGAAAATTATTAAGATTGGGGTCTTATTATTACTTGGCTTAATTCTGGGGATGAGTGCTCATGCCCAAGAGTATCCTAACAAACCTATTCATATTATTGTTCCCTTTCCTCCTGGTGGTGGCGCTGACGTCTTGATGCGTCCACTGAGTAAAAAGTTAAGTGAGCTTTTAGGTCAGCCGATTATTCTTGATAATAAGCCGGGCGCTAATGGAAATATTGGAGCAATTTTTACTGCTAAATCAGCTCCTGATGGTTACACTTTGCTGGTTGGAAATAGTTCTATTCCAATCAGTGTGAGTCTTTATAGTAATTTGGGTTATGACCCAATGAAAGATTTGACCATGGTGGGTTTAATGACGATTGCCCCGAGCACTTTGGCGTCTAATCCATTGTTTATGGCAAAAACTATTCCTGAGTTAATTTCACAAGCAAAAGCAAATCCAGGAAAAATTAATTACGGCTCTGCGGGCTCAGGGAGTACTCCTCATTTAGGGATGGAAATGTTTAGTTTAGCCACAGGGACTAAATTTACGCATATTCCTTATAAAGGATCAGGTCCAGCAGTGACAGCTGCTCTTGGTGGGGAGGTCGATATTCTCATTACGAACACCTCTACGATTCTGTCTCAGGTTCAAGCTAAAAAATTAAATCCGATTGCTGTCACTAGTTTGAAGCGTTCTCCAATCTTGCCTGATGTACCCGCTATTGCAGAAACATTGCCTGGCTTTGAGGTTCGCACTTGGTATGGTTTATTTGGTCCTGGAAATTTACCCAAAGAAATTGTTATCAAACTAAATACTGCCATCGTACAAGCGATTAATACTCCTGAAATCAAAGCTCAATTAATTAAAAGTGGTTATGAACCAGAAACCACATCCTCTGATGAATTTGTACAATTGATGAAAGATGATATTGTCAGTTGGGGTAAAGTCGTTAAAACCTCTGGTGCAAAGATTGATTAAATAACAAAGAAAGAAAGAAAATAATGACTCATCCTGTAATCGCATTTGAAGAACTTCGTTGTCAAGCAATGAACACGAGCGATATTGAATTATTTAAAAAATTATTTGATCCTGCAATGACTTATCGCCATGGTTCTGGAGTGATTGATCATGTTGATTCTTACATTGAAAAAATGGTGACGAATCAGGTTAAGTATTTCAATGTTAGTTTTTCTCAGATGACCGTTATTACTCCTGCAGAAGGTAACGATACATTTGCAGTCATCATGGGGATTATGGATGCTGAAGTGTTAAGACCAACTGGTCCTGAAAAATTCAAAAGTCATTTTCAGACAACATGGCATCGAGTTGGTAATGACTGGAAGCTTTTAGCGGTTCATGGATCGACTATTCAATAATCATCATGGTGTTTTAAAAGCCGTAAAGTTTATTGGGGTTATCCACCATAATCATTTGTAGATCTTGAGGTGATTCTATCCATTGACCAATTTGATTAGTCAATTCAGCATCATCAGGCATCAGTGTTCCGCGCGCCATATTGACATGGGGCCAGTCAAATCCCCAGACTAGTCGATCTGGAGCAGATTTAACCAATGCTTGTGCAAAGGGGATGATGTCCCGATAGTGGATTGGATCCTTCGACGTGCGATAGGGTGCTGAGAGTTTAGACCACGCTTTACCGGTCTTTAAAAAATTAATGAGTCCTTGAAAGCCTGGAGCTTGGGTACCTTGTTCAATGATAGGGCGTCCCATATGATCAATGACCACATCGATCGGGAAACTCGCAAATAGTTCTGTTAGGTTAGGCACTTTTTCAACATCTAATAAGAATTGGGTATGCCAGTTATATTGTTTTACACGCTCACCTAGTCGTTTAGCGCCATCTAGGGATAAACCGATTTGATTAACCAGATTACATCTAAAACCTCTAACGCCACCATGGTGTAGACGTTCGAGTTCTGCATCTGTAATTGATTCGTCCATGAGTCCAATAGCTCTAAAACGATTGGGAGCGCTGGCAATCACATCTAATGCGAGAGAATTATCAAGCCCATAAACATTAGCGTGGACGATCACTGCGCGCTCAATACCAATCGTATCGATTACTTTTAAATAATCATGGATAGTCACTGGAGGTGGAAGGTATGCTGGCTGATCCATCATTGGATACTTACTGAGATCATCAAATAAATGACAATGACAATCCGTCGCGTTTTTAGGCAGGGTAATGCTTGGCTTTGCTGTTTGCAATTGCGGATTTGGATTTTGATAAGGCGTACTATTAGCCATATATAGAGTCTCTAGTGTTGGTTGGAATATTCAATCTAAATTTATTTATTCGCTCATTTAAAAGTAAGGCCTATATCTTTTTAATGAGTATCAGTAGTATCCCTTTGATAGCGCACATAACCCTCTTGTAGAGGCAATAGCGCATTTTCAAAAGGAGTTAGGTAAAGTTTGTCGGTGGTCATGTGTGATGATGGTTATTCTACGCTAAATGAGCTAGTGTTAGAGACGAATGCTTTGAGGTGACTTTGTAGGAAGTTCTCGCTTGAAATTAAAGCTATAGGTATAGCGCTCTGCAGGATGAACTGAAAATGCGACTTGGAAAAGTTGATTATCTTTACTGAGATACCGCCTAGTAACAGTAAGGGCTGCCCCACCTTTTTTTGCATTCAATTGACTCGCTTGCGCAGTTGATAAAATACTCGCAGTGATATTAATTTGTGTGGCGTCTGCAGTTACGCCAAATAAATCAGATATTTGATCAGCTATTGGGATCGAGTGGTGATTTTTATGTTTAACGACATCCGCATATTGAGATAGGATATATAGATCAGTGATACAAATTGGAGAATTTGACCCGACTGGATATCGTAAAAATTGTATTTGAAACCAAGACTCACCTAACGTGCATTCCAAAACATTGGCTAACTTCTTATCTGTTTGAACATGTCTGGTTAAGATAATCTTTCGTGCCATATCATCTGGATAGTTCAGTAGTTCTTGGATTGACGCTACGGATTGAGTTAATTGAGGGATGCTAGTTGTTGCGATCACTTGAGATCCCGCTCTCGGTTTTCGTTTAATTAAGCCAATCATAGAAAGATAGCCAAGAGCTTGTCTAACGCTATGTCGACTTGCTTTGAATTGAACGCATAATTTTTCTTCTGTCGGAAGAAAGCCATCGATAGGAAAAATGCCACTTTTTATTGCGTTTTCAAGATGTTCTGCTATTTCCCAATGGCGTATTGGAGTCGAATTAGTTTTTTTCATACTAAGAAATAATTAAATAAAGCATTGACATTAATTGTTCGAACAATTAGATTAGATGAGATACTTTAACAGTAGCAGATAATTATTCAAAATAAAACATTGGGTCTATAGAACCCGAGTTGATAACAGGGAGATGAAGAGATGGCACGTATTCCATTGGTTCCGCTGGATTTAAAGGAACCCAAAGAAATTGTTGATGCAGTTCGAAACAGACGCGGTGGAGAGCTATCAGAGCTTGATCGTCTGTTATTGCATAGCCCAGCCTTGACTGAAGGTTATAACTTTTTCTTAGGTAAGGTTCGTAATAACTTAACAACCATTCCAAAGTTAAGAGAATTAGCGATGTGTACTGTGGCTGTTGTTAATAAAGCTGATTATGAATATAACGCGCATTTACCACTTTTTGTAGCAGCTGGCGGGACACCTGAGAAGGGCAAAGCTATTCTTGAATTAGAAAGTGCTATAAAAAATACGACTTTATTTGATGCGACTGAGATTGCTGTCTTGCGTTTAACCCTTGAGATGACAAGAGATGTTCAAGTAACTCAAGAAACCTTCGATTTGGCAAGAAAAGCCATGGGTGGAGATCAGCAATTAGTAGACTTGGTTGGCACGATTGCAACGTATAACTTGGTTTCACGGTTTTTGGTTGCATTTGAGTTGCATTAATTGGATTTGAATTTTTCATATACATTTTGTTGGAGGCTTCATGGAAGTTGATATGGTAGTTCCTGGATTTGAGAAGATTGTTCCACACGATTCACAGTTAGATGTAATCGCGAACGATCTACTTTTTGGAGAAGGCCCCGTTTGGAATGCCAAGACTGGCGAATTCTTTTGGGTCGATATCATAGGCGATACTATTTGGAAGTACAAAAAAGGAGTGGGGCGCCAAGTTGTCGTTAAACCGAGTTATAAAGCAGATGGCTTAACTTTTGATTTACAGGGGCGTTTAGTAGTCGCTGGATGGGCTTGGCGCAGTGTATGGCGCCTGGAACACGACGGAAGTATTACGACCCTTTGTACTGAATTTGACGGACAAAAATTAAATACGCCAAACGATATCGTTGTTAAATCGGATGGCGCGATTTATTTTACTGATCCATCTGGTGCTCTCAATAATGTTGAAATGCAAGGTGGTGACCTTCAACGTTATATGGATTATCACGGAGTATTTCGAATTGATCCTAATGGAACGACTACCTTAGTCGTTAAAGATTTTGTCTACCCGAATGGCTTAGCTTTTTCCCCAGATGAGTCTTTGCTATATATCAACGATACGCGTGAAAACTTAATCAAAGTATATGAAGTGAACGCCGATGGTAGCGTTAAAAATGGTAAGTTATTTTGTAAGATGGTTGGTCCTGAGGCTGGCGTTGCTGATGGTATGAAAGTCGATGTATTAGGCAATGTGTATTGTACTGGCCCAGCTGGCATACAAGTATTTTCTCCTAATGGTGATTTATTAGGACGAATTAAAATCCCTGGTCATGCCACTAATTTAGGATTTGGTGATGATGACTGGAAGGGCTTGTATATAACAACCTACACATCTGTCTTTAAAGTTCGACTTGGTGTTGCTGGTCTTCCCGTCATTATTAATTAAAGGATTTCTATGAAGTTGAATTTTGAAAAAATATTTGATACAGGTGGCCGTCCATTGGGTGGTTTAGCTTGGAACGGTACAAAGATGTTGTTTGCAGACATTAATGATAATTCGATTCGAGCCTATGATCCAACGTCAAAAGAATTATCGATTGAGCGAAAGTTTACAAATCGTATCAATGGGATTGTTTTTGGTAATGATAGCCAATTATATGGTTGTCAGGAAGGTTCGCGTCGTGTCATCAGAATGTTAGCTGATGGCACTTCTACAATAACCTCGACGCATTTGGGGGATAGTCCTCATAACCATCCTAACTTAATTACTGTGGATCAAAAAGGCCATTTTTGGTTTACGGATTGTTATCACCATTTACTCGCATCAGGACCCCAAGTATTTCCGATGCTCGATCATCAATCGGTATTGAAGCTTTCTTTAGGACCAAGGCCTCAAAGTCACTGGGAAATTGAACGTGTCACGTTTGATACGATTCGTCCTCGTGGAGTGGCACTTTCTCCAGATGACAAGACCCTTTATGTTTCCGATACAACCAATGAATTAGGTAAAGTTCGTGAAATTCGTGCTTACCCGATTGCTGCTGATGGATCTGTAGGGCCATTTACTGTTTTGCATACATTTGGACAAGATTATCGGGGAGTTCATCGAGGTGCCGAAGGGCTGTGTATTGATCAAGAAGGAAATCTTTTTGCAGCTGCTGGAGGTGGTATTGGACCTGGACCAATGATTTATGTGTTTGCTCCAAATGGATCCATCAAAGAATCTTATTCTCTGCCTGAAGGACTGCCGTTAAATTGTGCCTTTGGTGATTCACAGCATGATTCTTTATATGTCACTACGGCAGATGGAAAATTATTTCGTGCAATAAAAACTGGGAGTAAAGGTCTTATTCGTTTTTAAACCTTAAAAAAGATAGGGATAAAATGCAAAAGTTTTTTGTTCATCTAAAGATATTTCTAGCATGTGTAGTTTTTATGATGGGTGGTTTTACTGCTACTATAGCTTGTGCTCAGAAATACCCCGATAGACCTATTAAACTGATTATCCCTTATCCCGCTGGAGCTGTTGGGGATATTATGATGAGACTCATTGGTCAGCGTTTAACGGAAAGGTTAGGGCAGCCAGTGATTATTGATAACCGCGCAGGAGGCGGAGGGTTGGCGGCAACTGAAGCAGTCGCAAAATCTCCTGCTGACGGATATACCTTGCTATTTAATGGCCCTAATCATGTCACTAATTTAGCCTTGTTTGCTAAAGTTCCTTATGATCCTGTTGCTGATTTTGATCCGATCATGGGGATTGCTAATTCTCAAATCGTACTCGTTACTCACAAGTCGACAGGGATAAAGACAGTTGGGCAACTCATTGATCGTGCAAAACTCAAACCCAATGAATTGAACTATGCATCTTCCGGAACGGGTACGGGTACACATATAGCGATGGAAATGTTTTTAAAAGGTACCAATATTAAATTAACGCATATTCCCTATAAAGGTGGCTCTGCTGCTGTTATGGGGCAAGCAAGTGCTCAGGTAGATATTTCTTTTTCTGCGATTCCTGTCGTGATTAATTTTATTAAAAATGGCACTTTAGTCCCATTAGTTGTTGGAGGAGATCAAAAGATTCCGAGTCTTCCTGGAGTGCCAACTTACAAAGACTTAGGGTTAATGAATTATGACGTTGCTGTATGGTTTGGATTATTTGCCCCAAAAAATACGCCATTGGCCATTCGTAATCTTTTGTATGAAGAAATAAAAAGTTATTTAAGTGAGCAGGCGGTAGTTGATAAATTTTCTGATGTAGGAATGGCTATTACGGCTACAACTCCTGCGCAATTTGGTGAATTTGTTAAGTCTGAAACTGTAAGGTGGCCGCAAGCGATTCGCGATATGGGGATCAAGCCTGAGTAGGGCGAGTTTTTTATATAACACTATGATCAGAGAAAATAAGCTTAAAAATTTACTTTTGGCTGGTAAACCAGTAATGGGCGCAATTATGCAAATTAATTCGCCAGAGTTAATTGAAATGGCTGGTGCTGCTGGATTTAATTTTGTGATACTAGATTGTGAACATGGCTCATATTATTTGGAAAGTTTAGTTGAACTTTTACGAGCAGCGGATTCAGTTGGTATAACACCTTTAGTTCGCATCCCTAATCATGATCCTAGTTTTATTATGCGCGCACTTGATGCTGGTGCAATGGGAATCGTGGCTCCGAATATTTCAACTGCTACACAAGCTAAATCAGTGATTGCAGCAGCTCGTTACAAGCAAGAGGGTAACGAAGGTAATAGAGGAGCTTGCCCAGGGACAAGGGCGAGTTGGCACCAGACGGATGATTGGTCGATTCATGCAAAGCAATCAAATCAAACTACTTTAGTTTGGGCGCTGATTGAAAACAAAGAAGGTGTCGACAACATAGAGTCTATTACTTCCTTGGAGGGTTTAGATGGGGTCATGTTGGGGCCTTTTGATTTGGCGCATGACCTTGGACTTTTAGGACAGGTTTCTCACCCTCAAGTCATCCAGTCTTTTGAAAAAGTAATTACGTCTGCAAAACGACATGATATGCCAGTGATTGCATCACTTTTTGGTACTAATAAAGAAGCCATGGTTCAGGAGCGTAATGATTGGACATCAAAAGGTATTTCAATATTTAGTATTGGTAGTGATCGTCGATTGATCATTAATGCAATGAAGGACAGAGTGAAAATCTTTGCTAGCTGATGTTCATTATCAATGTCTTGATGATTGTAAAATCTCACCTCTCGTATGGAGTTTTATCGGCATATTAATGAAGTCATGTTAAAAATTGCATAATATTTATTATTTAGAGAAAAAATGAGAAAACATTTTTTATTGGTTTATTTTGTTATCGGAAGTTTATATTCAATGAATATAAACGCGGATGGATCAATAGCCGTTAGTGCGGATAATCAGGTGGGCATGTCTTGGAATGGGGCTACCCGGCAAGATGCTAGAAACAAGGCATTATCTTCCTGTGATGATCCTAGTTGTATTATTAAAGCAGATTTTAAGGATTCATGCGCTGCAGTTGCAGGAGGATCAGGGGGGAAATCGTGGACATATGGGTACTCTACACCTGGACTTGCTAAATCAAATGCTTTAAACAACTGTCGCAAAGCTGGATATGGGGATGACTGCAATATCCGCTTATACGCTTGTGATGGGACTGCCTATCATTATATTGCTGATGAAAAAAAAGAAGCGCAACGTGAAAAAGCTAAAGAGGAATTAATTCAGTTGGGTAAATGTGTTTTGTTTAAATCAACAAAATACTTATGTGCTGGCGCGGCTAATTATGACTCTTGTATGTCGATTCGCTTTGGAAATGACTATAACCTTTATGAATATGCTTGTCGATGACCTATCCTTCTTGATGTTCTGCGGTATGACAATCGATAAGAGACGATTTTTTCAAGCTTTAGTAGGAATTTTGTAGGATTTTCTATATTGTTAATCTCATAGTTAAAACCATTGCCGCTGGTCGGATGGGTGATCTACTAGAGTTTGGTGATACTTGTGCATTTATGTGTAGTCATCAAGCAAGCTTCATGTCAGGGCAGAATATTCAGTTAGATGGCGGAGCGCGTACCGAGGTGTGCTTAATCTGTCGAGTGGGGTCGTAGTCGAGAGCTTTTACTAGGCTATCATGGTGAGTCAATTTCTGAAAGTAAATATGATCCAATTCATTAAACCCACGCCGAACTTGATTTCAATTTTATTAGGAGCATTAATGATGATCAGTTGTTCTACTCAACCCAGTTTAAACATGGATGTTAAAAAGGAGTTAGCCCCTACTGGAAAACTTCGTGCCGGTATGAATTTAGGTAATAACCTCTTTACGCAAAAGAATAATTTAGGAGAATTGCAAGGAGTCAGTGTTGATCTAATGCAAGAATTAGCTCAACGACTCGGCGTACCGCTAGATCTAGTCATTTATGACGAGCCAGGTCAGGTAGCTGAGGCATCAGCAAAAGGTGTGTGGGATGTTGCCATTTTAGCGATTGAGCAAACTCGAGCTAAAACGCTTTCTTTTTCACCGGCAATGACTGAGATTGAAGGTGGGTATGTCGTACATCAAAAATCTTCACTAACACGCATTGATCAGATAGATGCCATTGGGATAAAGATTGCTGCTCCAGAAAAAGCAGGTTATGAGCTTTTCCTAACGAACACCTTAAAAAATGCTTCGATTGTTCGGACTAAAAACTTTGCAAATTCGATAGAAATGTTTAATCTAAATCAAGTAGATGTTTTAGCAGGTTTAAAACCCAATCTGATTGATTCAATGAATAAGATTCCAGAGGGCAAATTATTAGATGGCCATTTTATGGTAATTAATCATGGATTTGCAATACCTCGTGGACACATTGCAGGAGAAGAGTATTTGAGAAATTTTGTTAAAGAACTTAATGCATCTAGTTTTGTTGCACGTTCTATCGAAAAACATCAAATCAAAGGATTAAAAGCTATAAAAGAGTAAATCCTTTTTAGGATATTGGTAGATCAGTAACAGAAATATCATTGATTCAAGCGTTAAGAACTGAAAGTATCAATTACTGAGTAATTTTATTGGGGCCTACTTATCTGCCCCAATAAAATCTACTTTAGGATTACTCGCCTAATTCAGCAGATTCCTTGATCACTAATGGATCTAGAGCAGCATGAGGAGTTATTTTTGACTTGGTACCAGGCATCAGTTCAAAGTCAGGAGTGAAGCTTGTGAGTGAGCTGCGAAGATCATCAAAGGCTTGACGATTTCCTTCAAATTTAGCCTTACCATCTTGGATTAGCTGATCAAAGGATCGTGTACCGCCCATCACAGAGTTCAAGTCTGAACGATTTAAAGTGATTGATAAATCAGGATTTTTAGCTTGCTGTCCTTTTATATTTGTAAGTGTAGAGTTACTAAGCTCAACTACAAATTTCTCACCATTATCAGGAGTGATTAGATTGATCACTGATTTTTTACCTGCTACCTTTTTACTATCCAAAGCGATTGCTAAAGAATTTAACCATGACTCTGTTGGCATACCACGAATCATATCTGGACCACTTGCTTTAGGTGGTGTTCCGGCGGGCATGCCGTGACGCAATTCGTAGGCGGCGCCAAGAAAACTATTACGCACACTGGGACTTTCTTTTTGATAGCCGATTTGCTCAAATAGATCTGCTAATAAATCTTTTGCCGCAGTGTTATTCGGTTCCGCGTAAACTAATTTATTGACAATCTCTGTACCTTGAAGGTATTTACCTTGGTTAAACAGTTGCTTGCCCTTAGCGATAATTTTGGCACTACCACCCATCATTTCTACATATAGCGGCGCAGAATCTTTAGGTGAAAGAGGTGTAAGCGTAGTTGGATTGCCATCCCAATAGCCGAGATAGCGGTTAATTACAGCACGGCTATTATGTTCTTCAGAACCATGATAGCTGTGAGCGGCCCATTTATTCTTTAAACTTTCTGGAAGTTTGTAGACATTTTGAACTTCATTAACAGTAACACCTTGGTTAGCCAGATGGAGAACCTCATTGTTCAAATATGCATACGTGTCTCGTTGTGTTCTAAATATATCTTGGATACGGGCATTACCAAAACGTGGCCAGGAGTGTGAAGCGAACATGACTTCTACATCTGAGCCGTAGCGATAGAGTGCATTATTGATATTCTTAGACCAAGCCAGCGCATCTCGAACGAGTGCTCCACGAAGTGTATAGATGTTATGAATCGTACCTGTGATGTTTTCTGCGGCCCAGAATGCTTTCATTTCTGGGAAGTAGGTATTCATCTCTGCAGGAGCTTCAGTTCCAGGAGTGTTTTGAAATTCCATTTTCACACCATCAACGACCATTTCTTCAAATGGTTTAGTAATGTATACGTTGGGTTCAATCAAACCTAAGTTACCTGCAGCTGTATTTTTACCAATGGATTGATCGACGTGACCAAATGGGCTTCTGGGAAGAAGAACGCCATATTGGAAGAACATTCTGCGTGTCATTGCATTACCTGCGTAGACATTCTCTGCTACTGCAGCTTCCATAAAGCCTGTAGGAGCGATAATTTTTACTTTTCCGCTCTTAACATCTGCTTCATCGACCACACCACGAACCCCACCAAAGTGATCGCCATGTGAATGAGAATAAACTACTGCTACTACAGGGCGTTTACCTAATTTTTCATTAATAAAGTCTAGAGCTGCTTTAGCTGTTTCTTTCGCTGTTAGTGGGTCAAAAACAATCCAACCGGTATTTGTTTTGACAAAGCTAATATTTGCCAAATCGAAACCACGGACCTGATAAATTTTGCCAGGAAGAACTTCGTAAAGTCCATAAGCCATATTAAGGATAGCTTGGCGTTGAAGGGATGGGTGAATGCTGTCGAATGTTTTGCCTTGTAACAAAAATTCATAGCTACCCATATCCCAGGCAATATTTCCAGCTTCAGCTTCAGCTTTAATTTGTTTGTAGCTAGGTGCAGCGATAAAGCCCTTTTTGGCCTCTTCAAAATCAGTAGTATCTTCAAATGGTAGTGATTTACGGGCGAGATTTTGTAAATTGATTGTATAGGTGGAGGGGTATTTACCTTTAGGGTCAAAATGCTTACCCTCCATGGCACCAGGGTCAGCGACAACGCCACCACCACCAGCGGCATAAGCCGAAGAGATTGAAGTAATGAGCGCGAGTAATAGTGTTTTGAGTAATTTTGACATCACGAATTCTTTCAAAAAGTAAGTTTTTTTAATTTTTACTTGTCATATATGACAATTTTTTAACAAAAATAATGGGTTAGCTGTATTTAATATAATCTCGGAGATTTTTACAATCATACGATTGTAGGATACGATCTCCTTTTGTAACTAAACATAGAAATAAATACACTAGGGTAGTCTTCGTAATAGAATAATTGATGCAATTTTTTAACGTCCAGACCGTTTTCCTTTTTTATAGTGCCATCAGTATATTTTGTGGTTTACTTTTGATTGGTTTATTTTGGGGGCGTAAGGACACGTCTGCGACTCTCTGGATTTGTAGTTGTTTTCTGTCTTCTTTGGCATCCTTGGGGTCGGTATATCGCGATCAAGTTCCTGTTTGGCTAGGGTATAGTACTCTTGTAACTTTAGAGACGATTGCATTACTTTCTTTAAGTCTATCCTTATGGTGCTTGATTCCTAATTACAATCTCTCAAAAGGGATTCGTAGAGCTTTGTTTGGGGCTGCTTGTTTTTTTGTTTTACAAGAGGTTTTACGATACATAGGTGGGGGACAGCTTGTACCACCGATGGCTTTAGCCACATCGTCTATGTGGGTTTTTCTTCATCTATTTGGTGTTTACAGCGCCTTACAAATTTCCAAACAATTTCGAACTAAAATTTTTTTCCAAATCATTGCAATTGTATTTTTTTGTTCAAGCCTATTCTTTGCCATGAGGGTAGTCAATATGGTAAATGGCCATAGCTATTATGCATTTGATCCAAGTGTATATAACTTTTTGCTTTATTTTAGTATTGCGTTGTTGAGCTCGTTTAGAAATCTTGTTTATGTGGCTCTCAGGATGCATCTTGGTTTTTCTGAGCATAGTC
>CAIJNI010000037.1 GCA_903821995.1 uncultured beta proteobacterium | reverse complement strand
GAGTTGCGGCGGAGCGCCAATAGCGATTATTCGGCAGTACATCGAACAACAACAAACACCACATTAAGTTCTAGGACGGCTGCGCCGTCCGCGCTATTCTTCCCCGCCATGAATGGCGAGGTTTGTCGCGCATCCGATCAATCTGATTTTTTGACGCAATCTACAAAGTAATGTTTTTTGCCATACTCTTCTGTTTTGACTAAGCCATGAATATCTGTTTCAAAACCTGGGAAGCTCTCGTTGAAGTCTCGCGCAAATTTTAAGTAATCAGTAATTCTTTTGTTAAAACGCTCTCCCGGAATCAATAATGGGATGCCCGGAGGATAGGGCGTAACTAGCATCGCGGTAATGCGATCATCTAGGTCATCAATAGAGACTCTCTCAATATCTCGGTGAGCCATTTTTGCAAAGGCCTCTGCCGGAGGCATTGCCGGAATCATATCTGATAAGTACATCTCTGTTGTCATCCTAGCCACATCATGTTCGCGATAAAAGAGATGGATTTGATTTGCAATTTCTTTTAATCCAATTCGCTCATACTGAGGATATTTATTGGCAAACTCAGGTAATACCTTCCACAAAGGTTGATTTTTATCGTAGTGATCTTTAAATTGCTGCAATTCAGCAACTAAAGTATTCCAACGTCCTTTAGTAATTCCGATGGTGAACATAATGAAAAAAGAATATAAGCCTGTTTTTTCAACAATCACCCCATGCTCAGCAAGGTATTTTGTGACAATACTAGCGGGAATTCCCTCAGCACCAAAGTTTCCTTCAATATCAATACCAGGAGTTACAATCGTCGCCTTAATAGGATCAAGCATATTAAAGCCCTCAGCCAATTGGCCAAAGTTATGCCAAGTATCGTTAGGTTTTAACATCCAGTCAGATTGCTCTCCAATCCCATGGTCTGAAAAAGAATCAGGACCCCAAACTTTGAACCACCAGTCCTCACCATATTCTTGATCCACCTTTTGCATCGCGTGACGAAAATCTAAAGCCTCTGCAATAGACTCTTCTACAAGAGCAGTTCCACCAGGAGGCTCCATCATGGCAGCGGCCACATCACAGGATGCAATAATCGCATATTGCGGGCTAGTAGATGTGTGCATGAGGTAAGACTCATTAAAACAAGATCGATCTAATTTACGCTCTTCCGATTCCTGAACTAATATTTGCGATGCTTGAGAAATTCCCGCTAATAGTTTATGAGTTGATTGCGTTGAAAACACCATGCTTGTTTTTGGGCGTGGTCGGTCTTTACCAACTGCATGCATATTTTTGTAGAAGTCATGAAAGGTTGCATGTGGTAACCAAGCTTCGTCGAAATGTAATGCGTCAACCCTGCCATCAAGCATTTCTTTTATCATCTCAACGTTATAAATTACGCCGTCATATGTACTTTGGGTAATAGTCAAAACCCTTGGCATGACTGTTTTATCTTTAATGAAGGGATTGGAATCGATCTTTTTTTGAATATTGCTCCACTCAAACTCTGATTTAGGAATCGGTCCAATAATGCCAAAGTTATTACGTGTGGGCATCAAAAATACTGGAATCGCCCCCATCATCATGATGGAATGTAAAACCGATTTGTGACAATTACGATCAACTATTACAACATCCCCTGGAGCTACAGTAGAGTGCCAGACAATTTTATTAGAAGTTGAGGTTCCATTAGTCACAAAAAAGAGATGGTCAACGCCAAAGATTCTTGCAGCGTTTCGTTCACTCGCAGCAACTGGTCCGGTGTGATCGAGTAATTGGCCTAACTCTTCAACTGCATTACATACGTCAGCCCTGAGCATGTTTTCACCAAAAAATTGATGGAAGATTTGTCCAACCGGGCTCTTCAAAAAGGCGACGCCACCAGAATGACCAGGGCAATGCCATGAGTAAGATCCTTCAGAAGCATAATGGATTAGTGACTTAAAGAATGGGGGAGCTAAGGAATCTAAATAGACTTTTGCTTCTCGAATAATGTGACGCGCAACAAACTCAGGCGTATCCTCATTCATATGAATAAAGCCATGTAATTCACGCAAAACATCATTAGGAATATTTCTCGATGTCTTAGTCTCTCCATAGAGAAAAATCGGAATATCTTCATTGCGTTTTCTGACGGCTTGAACGAAATTACGAAGCCCTTCAATGACTCGGCTAATTCCGTCAACATCCTCTTCGACAAACTCTTCATCATCAATAGATAGAATGAAGCATGATGCCCGCGCTGATTGCTGAGCAAATGATGTCAGATCTCCATAGCTAGTCAAGCCAAGAATTTCCATACCCTCTACCTCGATCGCCTCGGCTAAATCGCGAATCCCTGAGCCAGAGATATTTTCAGAGCGAAAATCTTCATCGATAATAACGATTGGAAACTTTAACTTCATCACTACTCCTTTAATTGCCGAAGAATCATATGGTGAGTCATTATCAACTGCTCAATTTACAATTGCAAATTGAGCAGTTGTTTTTAGCAACAGACATTACATTAAATGGTCAATATGACTTAAAGGAGCTATTTTAGACCTAAGCTTTGGCCCTGGTGTGTCTATTGGCGTATCAAGTTTTTGGCAAAGTAACGCCAACCTGACCTTGATACTTCCCGCCACGGTCTTTATAAGAGGTCTCACATACCTCGTCACTCTCAAAAAAGAGGACCTGCGCACAACCTTCCCCTGCGTAAATTTTGGCAGGCAATGGCGTTGTATTAGAAAATTCAAGGGTCACATACCCTTCCCACTCAGGCTCAAATGGGGTCACGTTGACGATAATCCCGCATCTGGCATAAGTGCTTTTGCCAACGCAAATAGTTAAGACATTACGCGGTATACGGAAATATTCAATTGTCCTAGCTAAAGCAAAGGAATTCGGAGGAATAATACAAACATCCCCTTCGAAATCTACAAAGGACTTTTCGTCAAAGTTCTTAGGGTCAACAATCGTACTATTAATATTAGTAAAAATTTTAAACTCCGGGGCACAACGAATGTCATAGCCATAGCTTGAAGTGCCATAACTTACAATTTTTCCACCCGTTGAGTTCAATCGAACTTGCCCTGGCTCAAAGGGTTCAATCATGCCTTGTTCTTGAGCCATACGACGGATCCAGCGATCAGATTTGATAGTCATAAATATATTGTAATCAGACTTAAAGTCTGAGGTATTTCCTTGAAGTAGTAGTTCGTATGAGAGACATACTATACCACTGCAGTAGGTTGAAATATGATTCTCTGCGCCCCTTGATACACTAAGAAATGTTTACCTGAGCATCTTGTCAAAATCGTTAGATTAATCTTCTGAGAAAGCTCTAAAGCCATTTGAGTAGCTCCTGATCGCGTCATAAGAAATGGAATACCCATTTGGCCACCCTTAATCACCATCTCTGAAGTGAGTCTTCCCGTGGTATAAAAAATCAATTCCCCACCGGACATACCTTCTAACCACATCATCCCCGATATTGCATCTACTGCATTATGCCGACCAACATCTTCAATGAAATAAACCAATTCCACATGATCGTGCTTATTTCTAAAAACAGCGCATGCATGCACTGAACCCGCACGCTTATAAATTGAAGGATGCGTGCGAATGATTTCTACAATTTGATTAAGCGCACTCTGAGTTACTTTGACCTCTGATGGCAGGTTAATATTATCAATCTGAGTCATAAAATCACCAAAGACGGTTCCCTGACCACAACCCGTAGTCACTGTTCTTTTGCTGGTCAACTCTTCAATATCAATATTTTTATGTTTAGTTTTAACAGCCGCCGATTCGGTTTCCCAATCAACCTGAATACTGTCAATCTCCTCTAAATCATTAACTAAACGCTGGTTTCTTAAGTACCCCAGAACTAGAGCCTCAGGAGCGCCGCCAATCGTCATTAGGGTGACTAACTCTTTTTTATCAAGATAAATCGTCAAAGGTCTCTCACCCGGTATCTCAATAGATTGAGTCCTGCCGCACTCATCTATCACATCAAGCGGGTGAGTCACCGCAGACGCAGCATGACTTAATTGCGGACGATAAGGATTCATATCATCTTCCCCTGAAGTGTCAAGTTGAGGAACTCATTATGTATTTTGTATAACAATATTTGGAAACTTACTCGACATATCCTTAGACATACTTGCAATCTGGATCGCCACCTTACGCGCTATTGCCTTGTAATGCTCGCTGATAATGCTATTGGGCTCAGCCACTACGGTTGGGCATCCAGAATCCGCTTGTTCACGAATGGATAAGTTTAAGGGTAGGCTTCCTAAAAATTCAACGCTATATTCTTTACACATTTTTTCTCCCCCACCAGAGCCAAAAATGTTTTCGATATTATTACATTTTGGACAAACATAAGTACTCATGTTTTCAACAATTCCTAAAATCGGAATACCTACCTTTTCAAACATCTTTAAGCCTTTTCGAGCATCAAGCAAAGCAATATCTTGTGGTGTGGTGACGATCACAGCACCCGTCACCGGAACTTTTTGCGATAAGGTTAGTTGAATATCACCGGTACCAGGTGGCATGTCCACAATTAAATAATCTAAGCCCTGCCAATTCGTCTGACGAAGGAGTTGCTCTAATGCTGAAGTGACCATCGGTCCCCGCCATACCATTGGATTATCTGCTTCAATCAAAAAACCAATTGAGCTGGCCTGCAAGCCATGGCCATGCATCGGTTCAATAGAGTTTTCAGATAAAGATTCTGGACGCCCAGAGATCCCAAGCATCATTGGCAAACTAGGTCCGTAGATGTCAGCATCTAACATACCCACGCTAGCACCTTCAGCGGCCAAAGCTAAAGCGAGATTAACTGCCGTCGTTGATTTTCCAACTCCTCCTTTACCACTCGCTATTGCAATAATATTTTTCACTTGGGGTAATAATTTAACCCCGCGTTGCACAGCATGAGATGCGATTTGCATACTCATATTGACTGTAACGCTTTTAACACCATCCAATTTACTCACTGCGGCTATGCAAGCCTTTTGTATAAGCTCAAATTGACTCTTTGACGGATAAGCCAAGACAACATCAAATACGACCTCACCCTCATGTATTTTCAGATTTTTGATGACTTTTGCAGCAACCAAATCAACCTGCGTGTTTGGGTCTACAACGGCGCTCAATGCTTTCGTGACTTGCTCTAATGTGAGATCCAAGGTATTCTCCTGCGTTAATAATATTAAGTAATTCACCCATTACTTTAATGGGATACTAAAATCTACGTATGATGAACCTTAAAAGACAAATTTTAGTAACTTCTGCACTACCCTATGCTAATGGCCAAATTCACATCGGGCATTTGGTGGAGTACATTCAAACCGACATCTGGGTCAGATTTCAGCGCATGCAAGGCCACGAAGTCTACTTTATTGGCGCTGATGATACTCACGGCACCCCAATCATGCTTCGTGCCGAACAAGAAAATATTACCCCTCAAGAACTAATTCACCGTGTGGGTATCGAACATAAACGTGATTTTGATGATTTTTTGGTCTCTTTTGACCATTATGGCTCAACTGATACTGAAGAAAATAAATTACTGTCTGAAAGTATTTATATTAAGTTACGCGACGCAGGCCTAATTGAAAAGAAGTCAATCGAGCAAGCCTATGATCCTGTTAAAGAAATGTTTCTACCCGACCGATTTATTAAGGGGGAGTGCCCAAAGTGTAGTTCGAAAGATCAATACGGTGACTCATGTGAAAAATGCGGCGCCACCTATAGCCCAATCGACTTAAAAAATCCTTATTCGGTTGTCAGTGGAGCCGCACCGATTAAAAAAGTGTCCGAACACTATTTCTTTAAACTCTCAGACCCACGCTGCGAAGCCTTTCTGCGAGATTGGACGCAAGTTAAAACCCCTCTTCAACCTGAAGCTAGAAATAAAATGAAGGAATGGGTTGGAACTGAAGGTAAAAGTGAGCTTGGGGATTGGGATATTTCTCGGGATGCTCCTTATTTCGGTTTTGAAATCCCTGACGCCCCTGGTAAATACTTTTATGTGTGGCTGGATGCTCCCATTGGGTATTACGGCAGTTTTATGCAGTATTGTAAAAAAACTGGCCTAGATTTTGACTACTGGACAAACCCCAGCAGTTCAACCGAACAGTACCATTTCATCGGAAAAGATATTTTATATTTTCACACTCTCTTTTGGCCTGCAACCCTTCATTTTTCAGGCTATAGAACACCAACAAATGTTTTTGCCCATGGCTTTTTGACAGTCGATGGTGAAAAAATGAGTAAATCGCGTGGCACTTTTATCAATGCCCATAGTGTTATTACCTCGGGACTTAACCCAGAGTGGTTAAGGTACTACTTTGCGGCTAAGCTGAACTCCTCTCTAGAAGATCTTGATCTTAATCTTCAAGATTTTGTTGCTCGCGTGAATAGCGACCTATTAGGCAAGTATATTAATATTGCTAGCCGAAGCGCCGGCTTTTTAGTCAAGCGCTTTAATGGCATCATTGCTCCCCAAGCGTTAGCACACCCACTTTTAGAGCAAATCCGCAATGCTAGCAGTGAAATGGCAACCCTATTTGAAGAGCGAGAATTTGCAAAGTCTATGCGTTTAACTATGGAACTTGCTGACTTAGTCAATATTTTTGTGGATGCAAACAAACCCTGGGAGCTCGCTAAGCAATTACCCCCCGAGTCCCCAAGCCTCACGCATACCAAGCTTCAGGAAGTATGCACGGTGACTCTAGAAGCTTTTAGATTACTCACTATTTACCTTAAACCTGTGCTTCCAAAACTTGCAACTGAGGTCGAGAAATTTTTAAATATCCCAGAATTAAACTGGCAGAGTATCCACGCGCCTCTGACTGTCGACAACGCTATTAACCCTTACCAACATTTGATGTCAAGAATCGATACGCAACTGATTGAAAAACTATTAGAAGCAAATCAAACACCTGCCTAAGAGTTTTTTGAGCCCTAAATGAAAAAATCGAGTTGATAAAAGTATTTCTTTATAATCCAAAAAACTAAGGAATTATTTCTATGGCCGCATACATATCAAAGATTACTGAATTCTTAACGGAACTTAAAAAGAAAAACCCCGAGATTGAACGGGGCCAAATGGAAGGTCGCGCATTACTATGGGACAAGAGCCCAACCACAGTCAACGAACAAAAAACCGAAAAATTAGCGAAAATCCCACAAAAATCATACGTTTACTCTAATGACTGATTTGACTTCTCCGCTAATGGATGGAATGTCCAAGTCCTTAGCAAAGTTGTATGGGGAACCACTATTTAAATTCCCCAATGACTTATATATTCCACCTGATGCACTCGAAGTCTTTCTTGAGACTTTTGAAGGGCCACTTGATTTACTGCTTTACTTAATTCGTAAGCAAAACTTCAATGTTCTAGATATCCCAATGGCCCAAGTAACTCAACAATATTTGAGTTATGTTGAACAGATCCGACATACCAATTTAGAGCTTGCTGCTGAGTATCTTTTGATGGCGGCAATGTTGATTGAAATCAAATCAAGAATGCTGCTACCGATGAAAAAAGCAGATAGTGAGGAAGAGGTAGAGGATCCACGTGCAGAGCTAGTCAGACGCTTACTTGAATATGAAAAAATGAAACTCGCAGCTCACGAACTTGATCAAATCCCACAAATGGGTAGAGACTTTTTTCGCGCCCAAGGTTTTGTTGATACGACTGTTGCAATTAGTTTTCCCGAAGTCGATACAACTGATTTACAGCGCGCCTGGGCTGATGTCTTATCTCGTGCAAAACTCATTCAACACCACACAGTCACCCGAGAAACCCTATCAGTCAGAGACTTTATGACACGAATTTTGCGACGCCTTCAATCTCAAAAGTTTGTTGAGTTTGGGGAGTTATTTGATGAAGCTGTTGAGTCAGGTCAAGGCGTGCCATTGATTGTTGTTAACTTTATCGCTCTTCTTGAACTTTCTCGTGAAGCGCTGGTTGAAATTACCCAAGCTGAATCCTATGCGCCTATATATGTGCGTCTTTCATTTAGTCCAAATGCATGAAAATCATTACCAATATTCATGATTTAAGAAACCATCTTCGCGGTCAAAACCGAGCATCATTTGTTCCCACCATGGGAAACCTGCATGAAGGACACTTATCTTTAATGCGAATTGCTAGGCAAAACGGTGACCCTGTTGTAGCAAGTATTTTTGTAAACCGTCTTCAATTCGGTCCAAAAGATGATTTTGATAAATACCCAAGGACAATGGAGTCCGATATTGCTCAATTAGAAAAAGAAGGGGTTTATATTTTATTTGCACCTTCTGAAGATGAACTCTATCCAGAACCCCAGGACTACAGCGTAGACCCCCCTCAAAATTTAGGTGATATCCTCGAAGGTGAATTTCGTCCTGGCTTTTTTAAAGGTGTCTGCACAGTCGTCTTAAAGCTATTTTCTTGTGTCCAACCCAGCGTCGCTGTTTTTGGCAAGAAAGATTATCAGCAACTCATGATTATTCGCAGAATGTGCCATCAATTTGCTTTGCCAGTAAAAATTATCCCTGCGGAAACTATACGAGCCAAAGATGGCCTGGCTTTATCCTCTAGAAATGGCTACTTATCCTCAAACGAAAGAGAAGAAGCTCCTCGCCTATACCGAACCTTACAAGAAGCCAAGTCCATCATTCTGAATTCAAAAAACATGACTCTAGAGTGCATTCACAAAGCTGAGCAACAAGCCATGAGTGAGTTAACTCAACGTGGCTGGGCTCCTGACTACTTATCTGCCAGATTACAAAGTACACTACTTCCCCCAACTCAAGAAGATTTAGAACAGAACGCCAAGTTAGTTATTTTGACTGCGTCAAAACTTGGAAAAACTCGCTTAATTGATAATTTAGAAATTGAATAAGCTTTTTAGAGTTTTTCGATACAAAATCAACATAAACACCAAAAATTAGTTAACTTTTTATTAAAAGAAGCGTTAAATAGATAAGACTGAATGGAGAATCCTATGAAAAAATTCATTATCGGCGTTTTGACTATCGCTACATTAACTGCCTCAATCTCAAGCTTTGCTTGGGGGAGATGGGGATATCACCCTTACTATGGTTATCGTAGTAGTGGTTGGGTAGCGCCACTTGTCGTCGGCGGTGTGATTGGTGCCGCAGCGTATGGTGCCTATGCGCTACCCCCTGTTTATATCCAACCTCAACCTGTGATCATCCAGCAGCAACCGACGCCTCTTCAATCTTATGCCCCGCCACCACCCCCACAAGGTGATGTTCAAATTCAAGGTGGTCCTGTGGACGCCCCTCAAACCCATTACTATTGCAAACAAAGTAATCAATATTACCCTCAGGCTCAACTCTGTCCATCCGGTTGGCAGGTCTTAAACTAAGTATTAACTGGATGTCCCACAAACCGAGATTTTTCTCGGTTTTTTTATTGGATAAAACTGATTTGACCTATTCATTTAATATTCTTTTTTAACTGTCAACCATAGCTCCCACCCTAAGCGTTATATAAGCAAGTAGTTCCATTAAACACATAGGAGGGTAAGATGAAAAAAATCATAATTAGTCTTTTAACAATCGCCACCTTGGCAGCCAGTACCTCTAGTTTTGCATGGGATCGTGATGATGGGGGACGTCGTGGTTGGGATCGTCGCGGCGGATCGGAACATAGCGAACATCGCGGTGGATGGGAACGCAGAGAGTTTCGTGGGGGACGCTTCGTAGAAAACGTTGTACGAGCACCATTTGTTATAGCTGGAGCTGCTCTTGGTACGGCTGGTACGATAGTATTTAGCTCTGCCCCAGGCATGCGTTATGACCGACCTTATGACGACGACTACCGTCCATACTATCAACAGCCTATCTATCGCCAAGAACGCATCATTCCTCAACAGTATGGTTATCGCCCTTACTACTAGTTTAAGGGGCTTAGGTAAAAACCGCCGTTTAGCGGTTTTTACTTTCGATTTTTATACGTCAAAAATTGTATTTTAGAGTTGCCCAAAAAAATCTTGGTGGAGCAGGTAAATACTGATAAGCATTTCCTCCTAAAGCTGCAATATTATTGCCATAGACAGCATAATTTGCATTGCTCACATTTTTTATAGTAAATCTCGCCTCCCATACTTTGAGTCTATATTCAGCATAAACATCGCCAAAAACATAGGAGGGCATCTGGTTGTAAGTATTTTGTAAATCGCCATCATAGTATTGGGCAGAAACGTAATTTAATACTCCACCAAGAGCTATTTGACTTGTTGCCTGATAACGAGCATTTAAATTAAATAAATATTGTGGGACCAAAGATACGAGATTTCCGATATTAGCTCCAGATGTATAAACTGCTCTTTGGTATCTAAAACCTGTACCGATTCTTAAGCGATTAGATATTTTTGATATCACATTGAAGTTAACTCCAGTTCGACGAATATCGTCATCATTTATATTGGTTTGACTGTACGTATTTGGATCATTAAATAATCGAATCTCATCATGGGAGTTGGTTTGAAAAATACTGGCATTTACTTTAGTGTCTTCATAAGTAAAATCACCTCCAATTTCAATTGTCTTATTGATTTGAGGTCTGAGAATAGCGCCGTTTGTAAAATTATTACCGGTGATTGGGTTATAGCCAAAATACTCATCAGTGTTAGCAAAGCGATAAGATTGGTCATATTTGGTATATAGTCTTTGGCCAGGCAAGTAACGATAATTTATACCAATATCGTATGCATTTGCAAAAAAGCTCGTCAGGTAATTTCCATTCGAAATAGGGGTGTAACTAGAGTCATAAGAATTTGCTGTGGTCCAAGAGATGTCTTGTTTTTGACGTCTAAATCCACCCATCATTTCAAATTGATCATTAATGGGTAGCCGTTCCATAAAATATATAGAATCATTCTTGAGATTAACGTGATTTTGCGACGGGGTACTCGATTGAATATTTCTACTACCATCTGAAATGTTGCGATCAAATCCTAAAATAGATGATCCCCATCTTCCCCAATTAGCTTTTATTCTTGGAGTAAGATCTAATTGCGATTTTTCATACTGAAATATTGTCAAACCAAAAGATTCATTATCGTTACTTAAAGCTGAAGAACTCCCATATGCAGCTTCCATTTCAAATAAAAAATTATTGCCTAACTCTTTAGAAATGCCAGTTCTAGCAAGGCTTCCATCTTGAACTATTCCATTTCCCTTCTTAATGGGATTGGCCATATAGGGACTTCCTTGCCCCACCTCAAACCCAGATATAAAATAAGGATAATTAGTTTGCATATGATATGCATTTGCTTCTAAAAATACTTTATCTGTCCCACCTAAACCTTGCGTTAATCTTCCATTAAATGATGTCGATAAAGCATCTGAGTTATCTCTCCAACCATTTGTTTTGGAAGAGTTTGCCGATATAACTAAACTTCTATCACCTTCTTTTTTAATGATTGAGGCATCCGTGATTAAGGTCCCGTAACTACCATAAGATAAAGATACTTGACTTGGTTGATCCCCCCCCTCTTTCGTAATGATGTTAATTACTCCACCCGTTGCATTGTTTCCAAATTGAACACTTGCGCCTCCATTGAGGATCTCTATGCGCTCAATGGAGGAAATAGGAATACTATTTAATGAAGCTGAGCTTGAATCAATTGGATTTAAACGAATACCATTGAGTAAAATCAAGGTATTACTCGTTGCAGTAGCACCGTACCCTCCCAAATCCGGAGTTGCACCAATTCCTAAAAGGCTGCCACTTTGATTTCCCATGGGTACATTGCCTAATTGCTGCAATACGTCAGCTAAATTTGTCGAGCTGGATTGTTGAATCTGCTCTTTGGAGATGACCTGAAGATTTGCTGGAATTCGGTCGATATTTTCTTCAAATCTTGACCCTGAAACAACTAGAGTTTCAATATTAGAAGGAGCTACGCTCTGGGCTAGAACTTCAAATTGCGGGAAAATAGTACCAAAGAAAATTAAAAACGTAAAACGACACCCCTGTTGATGGAGGGTTTTTTTGATTTGATTCATGATTTTATAACTTTCAAAGCGAATGCAAACTCTGACCTGTTCCCCCGCAGGTACTCGATTTTATTTATAGTGTCACTAACCCCGTAACGCTATAACCATATATGAGGCCGGTATCCGGGCTAGTATGAATACTCTCAATCACCTTCCCAGCTATTGCCAGTGGTCTTGATCAGAGCGGCTAACGTGTTAACGTCATACTTACCGTTGCGGGGGCAGCTTAGGTTATTCTGTCTAATGTTATAGACAGAATCTCTAATTCCCGTTTAACTGCACTGAAAGAAACTCAATGCGAGCACCTAATACATCTATGAGTATATACAAAAATGGTATATGCTTTATAAAATAGATAATAATTAATTATTCATATGGAAAATCTTTTAAATCGAATTGATCGCCTCTCTGAAAAAGTTTCACATTTGGAAATCCAATTAAGAAACTTTAATAAAGAACGAATCATGATGGAAAATAAAATTAACGATGCCCAAACGCGAATTCAAAAAATATTAAGCCGCCTTCCTCAAGCGGCTGATACACGCCAACTCAACCTTCTTGAGCAGACTTCGGAGTCAACACATGAGTCTTAATGAATCTCAAACCCGAATAGATATCGAGCTAGCAGGTCAAAAAATACCTTTTGTAACCTCTGCTGAAAACGCACATAAACTTAAGGAAGCAGCTACTGCCGTCAATGAACAAATCATGCAAATTACAGCAACTAGCGGAAATAGAAGTATCGAGCGGGCAGCTTTAATGACTGCAATCAAATTAGCTGGAGAGGTCATTGATTTAAAAAAACAGGTTGCTAACTCGGGTGCTCCTGCAGTATCGTATGAACTTGTTGAAACGTTAGCCAATAAACTTAGTGTAATCGAACAAAGTGTAGATAATGCACTTTTCACTCTATCCCTGCCTGGTACGCCAAGGTCAATAGTTCCTTGAGCCGATGCCTATGCATCCGGTGCGAAACATGCAAAGTGGGCGAGCGCGCCTTGCGGCCAAAGAGTAATGCGTAGGCATTATTCTCCCTGAAAGTACTGATGCGCCCAAAACTTTGCTGCCGCACCAACTTGAACTTTTTGGGTTCAGGATGACGACCTAGCGGCCAAGGCGGGGACCCTTTTTCATCTTAACTTCTACATTTTTTATATGACAATTTATCAAATCATCACATTGCTCTTGCTCGGAGCCGGCGCAGGATTTCTTGCGGGGCTATTAGGTATTGGCGGTGGAATGATTATGACTCCCATACTCACTGTACTTTTCTCCCAATTAATGTTCCCTGAAGAACATATCGTTCACCTAGCCATTGCAACCTCGATGACAACCATTGTCTTTACTTCAATCTCTTCTATCTTTGCCCATAACCGACAAAAAAAAATCCGTTGGGATATCGCTTTAGGACTTGGCCCAGGAATACTTCTGGGGGGCCTTATTGGTGGCGGAAAGATTTTTGGAATCCTGCCGACCTCATGGCTAGCCCTATTCTTTGCTTTATTTGTTGGCTATTCAGCTATAAAAATGTTGAAAAATAGTCAGCCCAAGTTATCCCGTGTCTTGCCAAACAAAATAGGATTATTTGGAATGGGAGCTCTCATTGGTAGCGTCTCAAGTCTAGTGGGCGCTGCTGGTGGATTCATTTCAGTCCCTTTTATGACAAGATGTAATGTCCCAACCCATAACGCCATCGCAACATCAGCGGTCCTGGGGTTTCCGATTGCGTTTGCAAGTGCAGTTGGATACCTCATCGGCGGCTATGGAATAACAAATTTACCGCCCCATACCGTTGGTTTCATTTACCTTCCAGCACTCATCGCCATATCTTGTACTAGCGTTATTACTGCACCGATAGGAGCAAAAGTTGCCCATAGACTTGACGTAAGTAAGCTGCGGCGAATTTTTGGTATACAACTATTTTTTATCGCCGGATATATGCTTTGGAAAAGCTACAACGCATTCCTCTTGTGATTGGCCTAAGTGGTTTGATAGTCCTGTCTTAAGATATTCTTTTGGACCTTACCCATAGCGTTCCTGGGCAACTCCGAAACAATAGCAACCCTCTTAGGAACCTTAAAGTTAGCAATCCTACCTTTTAAATCTGCAATAATTGCAGCGCCATCTAAGTTACACCCGGGTTTAGGTACAACGATAGCCACAACCGCCTCACCAAAATCGGGATGCGGTATACCAATGACGGCACTTTCTTGAACACCAGGCATATCATCAATAAAACTCTCTATTTCTTTTGGATAAATATTGTACCCACCAGAAATAATTAAATCCTTACTTCTACCCACAATACATAGATAATCATCTGGAACTTTACCTGAAGTGTTCTCTCCCCCCCATCGCCCAACATCGCCTGTCTTAAACCAACCATCTGCAGTAAATTCTTCTTTTGTTTTTTCGGGCATTTCCCAATAACCTACAAAAATATTTGGCCCCTTAACTTCAACAGCACCAACCTCATTAACTTTACAGAGTTGCCGCTGCTCATTCATCACTCGCACCTGCGTTCCAGGAAGCGGCAAACCCACCGCACCCGCGACTCGCCTACCGCTATATGAATTTGAAGTTAACATCACCGTCTCACTCATGCCGTAACGCTCTAATATGGTGTACCCTGTTTTTTCTATAAATTCATTAAATGTTTCAGCAAGCAAAGGTGCAGAACCTGCAATAAATAAACGCATATTTTTGCAAACTTCTTTTGTGAATCGGGAATCAGCCAATAGTCTTGTATAAAAAGTAGGCACTCCCATCAATATAGTACTTCTTGGTAAAAATTTAATCAATTGATCAATATCTAATTTAGGCATCCAAATCATCTTACTTCCATTAATCAGAGCCCCATGAGATGCCACAAATAAACCATGCACATGAAATATGGGCAATGCGTGTAAAAGCACGTCGCCTTTTTTCCATGACCAATACTTTTGGAGCACTTGCGCATTGCTACTTAAATTTTTATGCGTTAGCATCGCTCCTTTACTGCGCCCGGTTGTTCCAGATGTGTAAAGAATAGCCGCCAACTCTTCATCTTTCATGGTGACCGTATCAAATTGATTTGAATGACTCGCTGCTCGTTCTAAAAGACTTCCATCCCGACGTTCGCCTAAGGTATAAACCTGTTGAGTTCCAGATTTGAATGCCAATTTCGATAACCATGAAAAACAATTAGGACTACATACAACGACCGCAGGTTTGGAATTATCTAAAAAATATTCCATTTCAGTCGCTTGATAAGCTGAGTTAAGTGGTAAAAAAACTAAACCCGCTTTAATGGTAGCTAAATATAGAAATAGCGCCTCAGGCGATTTTTCAACTTGAACTGCCACCCGCGCACCCTTAGGTAATTTCAAGCTAGCTAAAAGGTTAGCTAGCTTTGAAGTGGCCTTTTCTAGATCATCCCAAGAATAATAAAGACCATCAGAAGTCTCTATGGCGCACGAGGACTTATCTCTAGGAAAGCCCTTCTCTAGCACTGTAAACAGATTCATAACAACAACCCTCTTTTTAAATATTTAATTTAACTGTGGCCCCATAACCCAGTTTGGAAAACCAGTGGCAATTTCTGGGAAAACACATAAAATTAATACTGCTATAAACATAATGACCACGAACGGTAAGACCCCAAAAATAATATCGCGAAGCGATATGTCGGGTGCAATATTTTTTATGACAAAAATATTTAATCCTACCGGTGGGTGAATTAATCCAGTCTCCATAATAATGGTCATCACTACCCCAAACCAAACCAAATCAAATCCTGCTGCACGTAAAGGGGGCAAAATTATCGGAGCAGTCATTAAAATAATAGAGACTGGTGGTAAGAAGAATCCAAGCACGATGACCATAAATAAAATAGCCGCCAATAAAATCCAACGTGATGCATGTAAATCCACAATCGCTTGTGCCGCAGATTGGCTTAAGTGTAAATAACTCATTACATTTGAAAAAAGCAGTGACATTCCAATAATAAACATCAACATCACAGACTCTTTAAGACTAACCTCAAATAGCGGTCCCAAATCTTTGATGCGCCACATTCTATAAATCACCATAATCAACGCAAAGGCAAGAACAGCACCAAGTCCAGCCGTCTCAGTCGGAGTGGCAAACCCTCCATACAGAGCCACCATAACTCCAACAAGCAAAATTAGGAATGGCAACACTCTAGGAAGCGCATTTAATTTTTCCTTCATCGTATAGGTTTGACGCTCTAAGATGGGTGAATTAATGCCAGATGTTTCATAAGCTTGGTAGGCAATGTTATATTCTTTTTTAAACCGGAAGACTGCATAGATGGCAAACATCATGACTAGCAACATTCCAGGGCCCATGGCAGCTAAAAATAGACGCCCAAGTGACTGCTCAGCAGCAACTGAGTACAAAATCATTGTGATAGACGGTGGTAATAGAATCCCTAAAGTCCCTCCTGCAGCAATAATTCCAGCCGCAAAACCAGAAGAATAGCCACGCTTTCGCATTTCTGGAATACCTGCGCTACCAATTGCTGAACAGGTCGCTGGACTTGACCCTGCCATAGCTGCAAATAATGCACATGCAAATACATTAGCAATGCCTAATCCGCCAGGAACCTTTCCCATCCATACATGCAGAGAATCATACAGATCTTTACCCGCTCTCGATCGTCCGATCGCCGCACCTTTAAGAATAAATAAAGGAATAGACATCAGGGTAATACTTGACATCTCTTCATAAACATTCTGAGCTACTGTATCAAGAGAGGATGCTGGCATAAAAAAATACATAAAGCCAATTGCTACAGTTCCTAGGGCAAAAGAAATTGACATCCCTGAAAACATAACAAGAAGCGTGACAACTGCAAAGAATATCCCTAAGGTTAATACAGACATAATTTAATGACCTCTTTCTAGTTCTGCTGTTGGTAAAAATACCTGCAGAAAGATTTGTACAGCAAGTAATGTCATACCAATTGACATGATTGAATAAGGAATCCACAAAGGGGGCCCCCATGTCGAATTAGTAATCTGTCCGTCTACCCATGCTTCACTTGTAAGATCCCAAGACTTCCATGCAAAGAAAGCACAAAATAAGCAAGATGCAATATCTATTACAACAGCTCGAACTCGATTAATCTTTTTAGGCAACATTGAAGCGACTGCTGAAATACCAATATGCCCCCTAATTTCTTGAACATATGCTGTGCATAAGAATGTTGCTGCTAGAAGACAAAACAATGATGCCTCATCTTGCCAATCATTAGCCGCCTTAAATACAGCCCTCGAAATCACGCTGTAACTTAATATGACAGCTGATGCCGTCAATGCCACCGCCCCAACAAACACAAGGCAGCGATTAATCAACGTCATCAATTGGTGAAGCTTATGAATAAATAACATCATAGTTAAAGCTTTTCTGCTGATTTAATCATAGCGGCACATTTTTCATTTTTATCCGCATAGTCTTTCCAAGCAGTTTCCTTGGCAATTGCCCTCCATTTTTCAATGGCTGATGCGTCTAAATCAAATACTTTATTACCTGCGCGAGCAAACTGCAACGCTGCTTCAGTATCATCTGCCATTGCTGCTTCTGTCCCAAACTTCTCCATCTCAGCACCGACAGCCATAATAATATCTCGCTGATTTTTAGGCAATGCATCAAATACCATCTTCGACATCAATAATGGCTCAAGCATGTACCAATAGGACTTATTTCGAGCGCTAGTGTAATTCTTGGTTAACTCCGGCATTTTAAAAGACATCAAACTTGCTGATGATGTATAGACGGCATCTAATGCACCCGTTTGAACTGCCGCGTAGATTTCATTCGAAGCAATGGACGTCATTACCGATCCGCCAGCTGCTTTTAACATAGCATCAAACTCACGACTCCCGCCACGTACTTTTACACCTTTTAAATCGGAAGGCAATACGATAGGACCAGTACGCGAGGCAACACCACCAGCTTGCCAAACCCAACTGACCATGATGACTCCCTTTTCTTCAAGAAGTTTATTGAGGATTTTTCCACATTCAGCAGTTTTCCACCGGGCTCCCTGTTCATAACTTGTAACCAATGCTGGCATCAATCCAATATTTGTTTCTACGATCTCCCCTCCAGCATATGGCAAAGGATAGTAAGACATATCTAGCGCCCCTTTTCGAATCGCACTAAATTGTGCCATTGTTTTCATTAACGAAGAACCAGGATATATATCAAATTTAAGCGCGCCGTTTGTTCTCTTTTCTACCTCAATGGCAAATTTACGACACAAACGATCTCTAAAATCTCCTTTATCAACTGTTCCACCCGGAAACTGATGAGATATTTTTAAAGTTTTGGAATTGGCCTGCCCCCAAGCAAGGCCTCCCATGCCAATCATCGGCAAACTTGCGGCACCTAGAATCATTTGACGTCTATATTGGTTAATATTTTTCATTGTCTATTCTTTCTATTATTTCTATTTTTTACATTTGTTTAGATACAGCTCTTGAATAAATTACTTCCCCTTTAACAAAATTCTCATGATTCTCTTCTACTTTTTCCAACTCATACAAATAATTCACCATCAAACCGGCAGATTGCCGTAAACCTTTCTTTGATAAATCAGCTCCCCAATTAATACGATTTAACTTGGCACCATTTCCTAAATGAAACTTAGCTACTGCGTTCCCCCCTTTAAGAGGTGACACTAATACTAAATAGATTGCACATAATTGTATTAAAGACTCTTGCTCTTCAGGTGTTGTATTCGTAGGACTCCACCCATTAAATAATCTCTCAGGCCAAGTTTTATTCTTAAAGTTAAGTACTTGAAGTGCTTGATTAATCTTTTCTTGTACTTGAGGCTTAACAACTGCACCCCCTAAATTAGCCCCTGCTGAGACCCAATCCATAAATCCTGTAATCGGTGATAAGGTCACAAATGTTTTTAGACTTGGGAATTCATTTTGCAACTGTTCTGCCACACGCTTAATAAGGAAGTTGCCTAATGAAACTCCTTTTAAGCCAGGCTCACAATTGCTAATGGAATAGAACACTGCCACTTTATATTGTGAAGGTTCAACTGTCTCAGATCTCTTATTCACTAAAGGACCAACTGCAGACGATATTTCAGGCACAAGCGCTACTTCTACAAAGATTAATGGCTCATCAGGTAGTTGTGGATGGAAGAAGGCAAAGCATCTCCGATCAGGTTGTAATCTCCTACGCAAATCATCCCAACCATCAATTTCATGAACCGCCTCATGCTGAATGATCTTTTCTAAAATATGGGCAGGAGAACGCCAATCGACTTGATGCATCTTTAGAAATCCTGGATTAAACCAAGAAACAAATAAGTGATGTATGTCAAAATCAAGCGTTTTTAAATCTGGATTTTTATCTAAGTTTTTGATTAAATGTCTTCGCATTGCAACAATTTCTTTGGTGCCACCTGGTGTGCGATTAATTCTTCTAAGAAGCTCTTGTCTTGGGGGTTCGGATACCCGAGTTAGATGTACTAAATTTTTTCCAGTCGGCTCTCTTTTATACTCCTGAGCTGCACGTAAAACCACATCTGGATCAGGATTAAATTTGGTAGACAAGGCATTATAAAAACTGATCTTTTGATCCTCATCTAGCAATCGATATTGTGATAACAAATCATTCGCCATACTTGCTGAATTTGCTTCTCCGCGCTCAGTTAAGATTTTTTTAGCCGCATTGATTGATCTTGCTAAAGAGCGCACTTGAGAAAACTTTTGCAGTATGGTCATACAACTTCCTCTATTTCATTGAGTTTTTGCAATGCTGTGCGCTGATTCATCAAATGTCTATTTGTGATTGCTGCCGCTTTTTCTGAATCTTGCGCCTTAATAGCAGCAAAAATTTCTAAATGCTCTTTACATGAAGCTTGTATTCTCCCATCTAAGCTCAAACTTCGATGTCTTGATAAGTTGAGTACATTTCTTAACTCATCTAGAATATTTGATAGCCACTGATTACTCGCTATTTTTTGAATCATTTCATGAATTTTTCGATTCGTTAGATAGTACTCATCTATCTTCTCTTCTTTTGCTAGTTTTGTGAGTTGTAAATGAAGTTTCTCAAGAGCCTCTAAATCACGAGGGCTAGCGCGCTGAGCTGCTTCATGGGCACATCGGCCTTCAAGCATGCCCATTAATGGGAAAATCTCGTCTAAATCAGATTCGCTTAAGGAATTTACAAAACAGCCTTTACGAGGTTCGATTCTTATTAAGCCTTCAGAAACTAATAGTCGGATAGCTTCTCGTAAAGGAGTCCTAGATAGCCCCATTGCTTGCGCAAGACGTTGCTCGTCCAACCATGCTCCGGGTTGCAAGCGCCCCTCTCCAATCATTTCACGAAGTCTATGTGCGGCCTCTGTAGATAAGGACTGTTTGTTAATCTGAATCATGAGTTCATACTATTCTGTATACAAAATACAAAATATTGGGTGTTACCCCTATTGATAGATGTATTTCTCAACTGAAATAAGTTCGATGTAGTACTTATTTTTTTCTTAGGAAATAAATCCCAGCAAAGATCATTGGCAGGGATAGTAATTGCCCCATCGATAAACCTAATGTTAGCGTTCCTAAAAACCGATCCGGCTCCCGGGCAAACTCGACTAAAAAACGAGATACGCCATAACCTAGTAAAAAAAGCCCCGAAGTTTGTCCTGACCTTCTGGGATGTCTTGCATATAACCACAATAAAATACCTAAAAGAACTCCTTCACCTGCGAATTGGTAAAGTTGCGATGGGTGCCTTGCTAGCTCATCACCCGATTGAGGAAAGACCATACCCCATGGAAGGTCAGTCGGTCTACCCCATAATTCACCATTGATGAAGTTTCCAATCCGACCAAAAGCCAATCCAAAAGGAACTAATGGGGCAATCATATCCGCCACCACGAAAAATTTAAATCCCCTTTTTCTAGCAAAACACGCAACAGCAACAAGGACACCTAAGAAGCCCCCATGAAATGACATGCCACCTTCCCATACTTTGAATATATCGAGTGGGTAGCTTAAGTAATGACTTGGCATATAAAAGAAGCAATAGCCTAATCTTCCACCAAAAATCACGCCCAAAACTGCATAAAAAAGTAAATCTTCTATATCCTGCTTAACAAATCCTTGAGCTTTTATTGGAGTCTGATTGATTCGAACTCTTCCCAACAAAGAGTATTGTAAAAAAGCCATCAAATACATCAATCCATACCAGTGAATAGCAAGAGGCCCAATGTGGATTGCAACAGGATCAAACTGCGGATGAATCATCAAGCGCCTTTCTGATCGTAATTTTGCAACTCAAATCCTAATGATCTGTAATGCTTATATCTTTCTCTACCAGCATGTAAATCATTTTCTTCAAGCGATACCACCTCAATAACACGCTCGAAACGCTCAACAATTGCATGTATCTGTTCCAATGTTTCTTGCCCAAGATAAATGAAAACGTCCCGATGAGGTAATTTTTCTAAAGCAACCTCATCATAGGCATTCATCAAGATAGTAGGATTTAAGTAAGCGTTGTCGTTGGAGATCTGCGCGTGAGGCAAAAACTCATCAGGACTAAATGACCACAATAGTTCATCGAGTTCATCTAATAAGTCTTGTGCACCCACAACAATAATTCGCTTAAGAGGTTCTCCCTCTTTAGTCATCGAATTTATTTTTCGTATAAGTCGACAAGAATAAAGTAGTTTATTTCCAACTTGACTATGAAAATCAACGCGTCCCACCCTATTTATCCTTTAATTAAAAATTCAGTCAACAAAGGCACTGGGCGTCCGGTAGAACCTTTCGCCGCTCCACTTTTCCAGGCTGTCCCAGCAATATCCAAGTGGGCCCATGAGTAAGCGTGCGTGAAGCGCGCTAAGAAACAAGCCGCAGTTACAGAGCCTGCCGGGCGACCGCCAATATTTGCAATATCAGCAAAATTAGATTTAAGCTGCTCCTGATAAGCGTCATCCAAAGGCATAGGCCATACAGTATCTAAAGAGGCACTTCCAGCATCTTGTAATCTTCTAGACAGCGCCAAATCTTTACTAAACAAACCTGAATGCACACTTCCTAAAGCGATAACACACGCACCAGTTAATGTAGCTATATCAATCACAGCCTTAGGCTTAAACCTTTCAACATAGGTTAAGGCGTCGCATAAAATCAACCGACCTTCTGCATCTGTATTGAGAATCTCAACAGTTTGACCTGACATAGTAACTACGATATCACCCGGTCGAGTCGCCTTACCAGAAGGCATATTCTCGCATGTGGGAACAACGCCAATAATATTTTGATTTAATTTCATTTCACAAACCGCATGCATCGTTCCTAAGACAGAAGCGGCACCACACATGTCATATTTCATTTCATCCATACCTTCGCCTGGCTTTAATGAAATCCCTCCTGTATCAAATGTAATTCCTTTACCAACAAGTACAGTGGGTGCTTCTTTTAAGTTAGCTCCCTTATAATGCATCACAATGAACTTCGGTGGCGTCTCTGCTCCCTGCGTTACAGCAATCATTGCTCCCATACCTAAAGCTTCAATATCTTTTCGCTCAAGAACTTCAACCTTAATACCAAAATTTTTTCCAATTTTCTGAGCTGTTTTAGCTAAATAAGTTGGCGTACACATATTAGGTGGCAAATTCCCCAGATCTTTTGCCAAACTCGTACCGTTTGCAATTGCTCCCCCAATACGAATAGACTCTTTGACGACTTTGTCAGTTTTAAGATTTGTTGCAAATGTGATATTTCTTAAAACAACAGGATTTTCAACTGGTTTAGTTTTGAAATGTGGAAAACGGATTCCAAACCGATACCTAGATTCTTCTATGAGTTGGATCGTCATCCGCACAAGATCAGTGCCCGTAGAGTTCGAGCTAGCCCTTAAATCTTCATCGAGTAACCAAAGAACTGAACTAATTTGAGAAGATGTAATGACCCTCAGTGCTGCCCGTGTCGCTTTTATATAGTCTTGAAGCGATTTATCATTTAAATCCGATTTAAGGCCATTCCCGCCATCTCCAGAACCTACTAATAAAATTCGGGTAGCCTTGATACCTAACTTTGCCCATGTTGTTTGAGCTGGGATTAGAAGTGTTTCGCCACTTTTTCCAGAAAAGTCGCCATGTGACAATGCCAAACTTAATGAACCGTCCAATAATCCATCTAGATATTCAAGAGATTGAGGTAGATTTAGTTTCTTTTTTTCCGACAATTGACTTAAGGAAAAAACAATACAGTCAGTTAGCGTGGATAATTGAGCCTGAATACGATTTTGTCCATCAGGAAAGACTTTCGTGCTAAATTTAGTTTGCATTTAATTAACTATATAGAGTGATAAAACTCTATTATCCATAGAAGTTAAGAACTCATGATTTATAAAAAAGCTTTAAGAAAAGAATTAGCCTACACAACCGGTGCAGTATTTTTGATTTTAATCACAATTATGATGACAACTCTAGTCATTCGTATTTTAGGGTTTGCTGCATCTGGATCAGTGAACCCTAAGGATGTGGTTGTTCTAATCATGCTTGCTATGATTGGCTATATTGCTGTTCTTCTATCCGTGTCACTTTTTGTTTCTATCTTGTTTGTGCTCGTAAGATGGCATAAAGATTCTGAAATGGTAGTCTGGTATTCCAGCGGACTTAGCCTAAAGTCTCTCTACTCACCTGTAATTAGCTTTGCATTTCCGTGGTTAGTTGTCATTGCAGTTATGGCCCTTTTTGTATGGCCATGGACCAATTCTAAAACTATCGAAATTAGTCAGAAATTCAAAGGTAGAGACGAAGTATCGATGCTTGTACCTGGACAATTTTTTGAATCAAATAAAACAAATCGAGTGATTTTTGTCGAAGGAATAGATGCAACAACCGGACAAATTAAAAATCTGTTTGTCAGTGATATTAAAAATCAACGATTAACGATTGCCATGGCAGAGACTGGCTATATAGAAAACCTATCTCCTGACCTCAAACAAATCAAAATCAAAAACGGCAAACGTTATGAAGGCGAACCCAGCTTAGGTGACTTTAAAATTTTAGAATTTGAAAAATATTCGGTAGATATTGAGAAGAAAGCTCCTGCTGCTATTAATTACAGCTCAAAGGAAACCCCCACACTCGAATTATTCCAGAATCAAACAGCGATTAATTTAGGTGAAATTCTATGGAGAGTAGGCCTACCTCTCATGGCCTTTGGCCTAATTGCATTAGCGGTACCCCTTGCATATGTTAATCCGCGCCGAGGAAATTATGTCGCATTAGTATATGCAGTTCTAATTTATCTCATATATAGCAACCTACTGAATATTACGCAAACACTTGTTTCAGATGAGAAAAGCTCATTTATCAGTACTTTTTGGCCTATCCATGTTGGAGCCTTAGCTATCGCATGGTGCATGATGCGCCACCGCATCAATCCTTCAATCCCATGGTGGAAAAGACAAATTCCATTCGGCTCGAAGATATAAATCATGTGGCTACTCTTTCCAAAGATTTACGAACAATACCTTGCAAGGCAAGTTTATATAGTTTTTACCTTTATATTATTTGCACTGATTTCATTATTTATTTTCTTTGACTATTTAAACGAAGTAAACGCTATTACTGGCAATTACACCAATTTTTTAGCCTTTATCCATATACTTCTAAAAGCTCCAGGTAGATTAGTTGAAATCATTCCAGTAGCCGGATTAATCGGGGCAATTTATGTATTTGCCCAAATGGCCAGCCAATCTGAATTTACGATTCTTCGATTGGCAGGCCTGAACGCTCCTAGAGGCATCTGGACACTTTTGAAAATTGGTCTTCCAATTATTATTCTCACTCTGGCTTTAAGCGAATGGGTAGGTCCTTATTGTGAGTCTGTTGCCGAACAACTTAGGGCTAGAGCTATTGGTTCAGCTTTGGGTAGCTCTTTTAAAACTGGAACATGGGTCAAAGACAAACTCACTCCTGTGGAAGGAGCTAGTCCAAACAAGACTGGGATTCGTTTTGTGAATGTGTCTTCGATAAAGAACCGCGAGGAGATCAGCGGGATCCGTATGTATGAGTTTGATGCTAAAAGAAACCTTCAAACTATCCGTGTAGCAGTTAGCGGTAGCTATGATGCAAGAGGTTTTTGGAATTTAACAAACGTCACTGAAACCCACTTTAAAGAAGTTGTCAATACAAATCCACTTGATACAAAATATCAAGCTTTGACGGTTGAATTAGCAGAACAACGTTTACAGTCCGAAGTGACCCCAGAAATCCTTAGTGTTTTATTGATTAGCCCCGAAAAGATGTCCATCACGACCTTAAATCGTTTTATAGATCACTTACATGAAAACAAACAAGATGCGCATAATTATGAAATTGCACTTTGGAAAAAAATTGTTTACCCACTAACCATTCTTGTCATGCTCTCTCTTGCCTTACCTTTTGGATATTTAAATGTGCGCTCCGGCGGAATTAGTATTAAAGTTTTCGGGGGCATTATGTTAGGAATGAGCTTCCAACTATTTAATACCTTGTTCTCACAACTGGGATTATTAGGTGCCTGGCCGCCACTCCTCACTGCAATGACTCCACCACTTGCATATTTTTTATTAGGTATTTTTGGACTCATGTGGGTTGCTAACCGCTAAAACTGTACTGGAGAAAAAATGGAGCAAGGGGTTATATTTTTTGGGCATGGGGCACGAGATATACGCTGGAAAGAGCCGTTCGATCAAATCATCACGCTCTGGAAAACAAACTATCCTAATATCCCTGCTGAACTCGCTTTTTTAGAAATGATGACTCCCAATCTATTGAATACAGTTACTCTTCTAGCAAATCAACAGATTTCATCTATAACAATCATTCCTGTTTTCTTCGGTCAGGGAGGCCATCTCAGAAATGATTTTCCTATACTCATCAAAGAATGTCAGGAAAAATTTCCTGACATCAAATTAAGCGTATCTCACGCCGTTGGACAGGAGCTCAGTATTTTGCAAGCTATCACTCAGTTCGCTAGGAACCAAATCACCTAAGGCTTCTCCGATCATAATGATCGCAGGATTTGAATCATTAAACCAAGCGCGTACAGTACCGTTGCCTAATCCCTCTAAATTGGTGGATAAAACTCTTTCCCTCGGAGTACTAATTGCTTCTAGCAATCTAACCGGCGTATCAAGTTTTTTACCCAAACGGATTAACTGCTGAGCAATCACTTCACAATCTCTTCGCCCCATATAATAAATAAGAGTGTCAGCGTTGGGAGGAGCCGACACATCATCCACTTTAATACCATGGTTAGCTTGCACCTGTTCACGAGCCAAGGTAACAAAAGCAACGCTTCGCGAAACCCCTCTTAATGTCAGTGATTTCTCTATACGTGCTGCAGCAGCGAGTGCTGCGGTTACACCAGGGACAACCTCTACCTCAATACCTTCTTTCTTAAGTGCAGAGATTTCTTCGTCAGCACGCCCAAATAACATCGGGTCACCCCCCTTTAAACGAACTATCATTTGATGTTTTTTTGATGCATCAATTAATCTTTTGATAATGAATTTTTGCGCAGTGGATAATTTTCCACAACGTTTGCCAACGCTAATCAACTCTGCCTGAGGACACAGATCTAACATCGCTGGATCAACTAAGGCATCATAAAAAACAATATTTGCTTTAGCAAGTAAGTTACTACCTCTTACGGTAATCAAGTCGACTGCTCCAGGCCCTGCGCCCACTAAAAATACCTTTCCAAGTTGAGTCATCTATTTTTACTCCGCCGCCCTTCTAATCATTCCGGCAGCAACCGTATGATTAGAGATTTCATCAATCAGCACAAAAGCGCCCGTTGCTGGCAATTGATCAAATAGATCTGCTGCAATAGTCTTTTGTAAAGTCATTTGTACAATTCCAATATCATTCATTTTTAGGGTCTGACCTTGAGTTCCATGAGATAAGGTTTTGACATCGAGTACCTGATCTAAGGATTTCACTTTAGCAAATACTTGATTGGTAGTATGTCTAAGGATATATTTACGTGCAAGCGACAATTCATCTTGGTCTAACCAGCATAAATCAGCCTGAATTTTTTTAGTCACCTGAGGAGCGTCACCATCTGCGATCGCAATAATCATGTCTCCTCTAGATATATCAATATCTTTCTCTAAACTAATCGCAACCACCTGTCCAGCATAAGCTTTTTCTTCCCCTAACTCACTGGGTAAAATATCATGTTGATTTGCAATATGAATAGCCGTAATCGTAGTTTCAGATTGCCCCGGAAGAACCTTTACTTTCTGACCTCGATACATTTCACCCGATTCAATCTTCCCTAAATATCCCCGATAATCAGCATCTGAATTTCCATCTTGCCTTGCTACAAATTGAACAGGAAACCTCAAGCCTATGCCTGAATCTTGCGTTGATTTCTTCTGAGAAGAAAAACTATCAACATCCTCTAACCATTCCAATAGTGGCTTACCGTTATACCAAGGCATCCTATCACCAGTAGTCACAACATTATCGCCAAGCAAGGCAGACATCGGAATACTATGCATCTCCTGAATTCCAAGTGTCTTACACATATCTTTTAAAGCCGATGAAATTTCTTCAAATCGTTTTTGATCAAACTCAACTAAATCCATTTTGTTGATTGCAAAAACAATATGTTTTAGACCTAATAATTTAACTAAGGCACTGTGTCTTTTGGTTTGATCAAGCAATACAGGAGGATTCACCGATAAATCAACTCGCGTTGCATCTACCAAAATAACAGCAACATCAGCTTGAGAGGCCCCAGTAACTAAGTTACGGGTATATTGTTCGTGGCCAGGGGCATCAGCTACGATAAACTTCCTTTTTGCAGTTGCAAAATAACGATAAGCAACGTCTATCGTTATGCCTTGCTCTCTTTCAGCTTCTAGACCATCTGTTAAAAGCGCTAAGTCAACAGATGCATCATGCGCCGTGACTCGTGCATATTTTGTTTTTGATAAAACCACTAGTTGATCAGACAAAACGGCTTTTGTATCGTACAAAAGTCTGCCAATCAATGTACTCTTTCCGTCATCAACACTTCCTGCCGTAATAAATCTTAAAACACCTTGTTTCATTAAAAATATCCTTCTTTTTTCCTACGCTCCATCGATGCTTCGCTCGTTTGATCATCCATTCTTGTAGCACCTCTCTCTGTAATAAGAGAAATTGCAGTTTCTGTAATAATGTCAAATGCATTTTGTGCAGTACTTGCTACTGGACAAGTACAACTCACATCCCCTACAGTACGAAATCTAACGGAAAGTATCTCACTCTGTGCGCCCGGATCTTTCGGGGTGAGTGCGGTCACAGGCATTAATAGTTCGCCGACTCTGACGACTTCACGATCATGTGAAAAATAAATAGATGGCAATTCAAGGTTTTCACGAGCGATATACTGCCAAATATCGAGCTCAGTCCAATTAGATATTGGGAACACACGCATATTTTCACCACGAGAAATCCTGGCATTATATAAATTCCAGAGTTCAGGTCTTTGTGCTTTAGGGTCCCACTGACCAAATTCGTCTCGAAAGGAAAATATACGTTCTTTGGCTCGTGCCTTTTCTTCATCACGACGTGCACCACCCATAAGTGCATCAAACTGATAAGTCTCAATCGCTTCTAATAAAGTGACTGCCTGAGCCGCATTACGGGAATCATTTTCTCGAAGGAGTTTAACTGAGCCTTTTTTAATTGAATCTTCAACATGAGCCACAATAAGTTTTGCATTTGTTTTTTGAACAATTTCATCTCTAAAGCGAATCACTTCAGAATAATTATGTCCCGTATCTACATGGAGTAATGGAAAAGGGATCTGAATTTGTCTTGTTCCAAATCTAAAAGCTTTTCGAGCAAGATGAAACATCACAATAGAATCTTTTCCACCAGAAAATAGTAGTGCTGGATTACTACATTGCGCAGCAACTTCTCGAATAATATAAATCGACTCAGCCTCTAACCAATCTAGATGCTCATTTTGTAATTGTTGTTCAGTCTTCATGTCTGACTCTCTTGAACATGTAGGCCACACTCTTTACTTTCCTGCTGTAACCACCACCATCGTCCCGCACGAACATCTTCGCCTTCTTTAACCGCCCTTGAACATGGTTCACATCCAATGCTTGGATATCCCTGCCGATGAAGCGGATGAATTGGCACCTCTAGATGACTCAGATAAGACCACACTTCTTTTTCTGACCAGTCAAATAAGGGATTAAATTTTCCAATACCACGCTCTAGGTCATCCTCAAAAAATTCTAATTCTGCCCTTGTTACCGCTTGCTCTTTTCGTTGACCAGTTATCCATGCATCAGCCTTTGTTAATGCAAGATGCAATACATTAACTTTCCGAATGCCGCAACATGCCTTTTTAGCATCCTCTGATTCATAAAAGCCATTTAAGCCAAATTGACCAATATAAGACTCGACATCTCTGGCAGATGGATGCAGCTCTTCGATGTCGATTTGATAATGCTCTTTGACCTTTGCAATCATTGCTTTAGTCTGCTCATGCAATCGACCCGTATTTAGAGTGAATAACTGTATAGAGACCCCCGACCGTGCGATGGCATGGGTAATCACCATATCCTCAGCAGCTAAGCTAGTCGCAAATTTGACCGCCTTATACCTTTTTATAATTTCTGCTAAGCGCAAGTGAAGCTCTTCATTACGCTTCTCAATATCTTTTTTTGAAATCGAACTTTCAGGAATTTTCCATAGCTGTGGTTTCATAGATTCACCTGTGACAATAGAGTCCTATTAGATCGCCAATCATTTTGAAAACTAACTCCGTATAAATCAAATTGTTTAAGACCATTCTCTATATTTTGATCATGACGCAGTACAAAAGTATCAAAGCCTACTCGACTTAATTGCAATAACTGATCTATCAGTACATCTCCAATAGCTTGTAATTCTCCACTCCACCCCAAGCGTTGTCTTAAAAGTGTCGCTGTACTAAAGCCTCTACCATCCCTAAATACAGGAAAATCTACTGCGATGACAGACCACAAATCTTGGTCTTCTAAAATAATATTTGCATGAGCTAAGACATCATCATCTGCTGAAAACCAAACGCCAATATCCTGATTAATAATTCTTTGGGAAAATTCATGCCGACGACCACGAGCTAACCACCATGAAAAGGGTACGATCACTTTTCCAGAAGGTAAGGCTGCAGATTCTTCTCCCTCTGCATTTCGTAGAATTTGCCAAATATTAGTAATTTGCTTTGGAGATTCATTCTTAGGAAAGGAAATGACTTTAAGCATGGGTATTTTCCTTCTTAATTGAGGCGTATACTTTTTGCTTAAATGGCTCTATACCTATCCTAGTTACGACTTGCGAAAAAGATTCTAAGTATTCTCTTTTTTCGACAAACACCTCAATAATTTTGGCAATTACGTCAGGCACTTCTTCTGCATCAAAAGAAGGTCCTATTACTTTACCAATCGATGTTTGATTACCCTGAGATCCACCTAATGTGATTTGGTACCACTCTGAACCGTCTTTATCAACTCCAAGGATCCCAATATTTCCTACATGATGATGCCCGCAAGAATTAATGCACCCTGAAATATTCAGGGATATTTCTCCCAAATCGAAGAGGTAATCAAGATCATCAAAACGATGTTGAATTGCACTTGCTATTGGTAGAGATTTTGCATTTGCCAGTGAACAAAAATCACCTCCTGGGCAAGCAATAATATCTGTTAACAATCCGATATTAGGAATCGCTAATTGAAACTTCTTTGCTTTTTGATATAACTCAAACAATTTTGTTTGCTCAACATCTGCCAAAACAATATTTTGTTCATGCGTTATCCTAACTTCTCCAAAGCTATAGAGGTCCGCTAGATTCGCAATGGCACGCATTTGTTCAGTACTTGCATCACCAGGTGCAGCTGTACCATGAGGCTTAAGGGATAAAACCACACTGGCATAACCTGATTGTTGATGTGCTCTGGTATTTCTTTCTAACCACCGTTTAAATGCTAATTGCTCTGTAGATTTCACACCCTTGACTAATTCATCTTGACTCATTGGTGCTACAGGCTGATATTCTGGCTTAGTAAAGAACTGAGAGACACGCAACCATTCTTGATTTTGAAAATTGTCATTAGCGTCTTTAAGGTGATCCCACTCTGCTTCTACTTGCCGTGAAAACTCAATTTTCCCTAATGCCTTTACGAGTATCTTAATTCGCGCTTTATAAATATTGTCTCTTCGACCGAAACGGTTGTATACACGTAGTACCGCGGTTAAATAGGAGGGGAGTTTTTCCCAGGATAGATTTTCTTTCACTAAAACGCCTAGGATCGGTGTTCTACCTAAACCACCGCCAGCGAATATGTCGCATATGGTATTTCCTTGATCATCTTCCTTTAGTAAAAGACCGATATCGTGCGCCAATATAACTGCTCTATCTTGCTTAGCTCCGCTAATTGCAATCTTAAATTTTCTAGGCAAGTAAGCAAATTCTGGATGTAAGGTTGACCATTGTCTTAGCAATTCACATATTGGCCTTGGATCAACAACTTCATCTGCTGCAACTCCAGCAAATGGATCACTTGTTATGTTTCTGATGCAATTACCGGATGTTTGAATTGCATGCATTTCTACCAACGCTAGGTCTGCCAAAATATCAGGCGTCTGCTCTAAATTAATCCAGTTGAACTGAATGTTCTGCCGCGTTGTAAAGTGCCCATAGTTGCGATCATACTTTTCTGAAATATCCGCCAATGTTCTAAGTTGCCTTGTTGAAAGCATGCCATACGGTATTGCTATGCGAAGCATGTAGGCATGTCTTTGCAAATATAGTCCATTTTGCAAACGCAGTGGACGAAACTCTTCCTCTAACAGCTCATCTGAAAGTCGTCTTTGTACTTGATTTCTAAATTGCTCTACCCTGCGGCGAACTAATTGTTGATCAATTTGATCGTATTGATACACTGGAATTTCCCTATCACTAAAAAACTAATTTAAATCCAACTAAAGTTAATACCGAAGCTAAAACAACACGTAGGTGCTTTTCTGGTAAACGGTTAGCTAATTTCGCTCCCATCCAAATTGCAGGCATCGAACCAATTAATAGGCCAATCAGTAATAAGAAATCTACATTTCCAAGCCACCAATGTCCTATACCCGCAATCCCCGTCAAAGGCACTGCGTATGCAATATCAGTTCCAGCCACTTGAGCTGGCTTTAAGTGGGGATATAAAAACAATATGAATGTTGCGCCAACTGCGCCAGCACCAATAGAAGATATGGTGACTAAAATACCAATGAAAAACCCGATAAAAATTGTTGCGACTTGCAGAGGTTTCCCCTTTAATTGAAATTTAGGATTAGCTTCGATCCAGCGCAATAGCTTTGCTCGAAATACTAGAGACACAACTGTCAGCAAAACGGATACTCCAATTGCCGTTTTAAAAAACTCCGGCCAACCACCGCCTAATGGGCCTACTAACTTCAAAATTAAGATAGTCAATATCGCACTAGGCAAACTCCCAAGGCAAAGCAATTTGACTATGGTCCAGTTAACTTGTCCGTGAAGGCGATGAGCAAAGGTACCCACACCTTTTGTAATGGCGGCAAATGCCAAGTCCGTTCCGACTGCAGATGTAGGGGCAACTCCAAACACAATCGTTAAAAGTGGCGTCATGAGTGATCCGCCACCAACGCCGGTCAAACCAACTAAAAGACCTACAAGTGCTCCAGAGAGAATAAATGGTATTAAATCAATGATGTAATTTTGCATAAATGCCATTGTCGATGCAAAAATTAAGATTTACAAATAATAAAAAATCATTTTAATATATCATTTTAGATATATAGACTATTGGAAATCATCGCATGAACCTACATCAATTTCGATTTGCCAGAGAAGCTGTTAGACAAAACTTTAACCTCACCGACGCTGCAAAAGTCTTATTTACATCTCAACCCGGCGTTTCTAAAGCTATTCTCGAACTTGAAGGAGAGCTAGGTGTTGATATTTTTAGACGGCATGGCAAAAGAATTCGTAACCTGACTGAGCCTGGTAAAAAGATTTTGGATTCAATTAATCGTATTTTGAGCGAAGTAGAGAATTTAAAGAAAATTGGTGCCGAATATGCCGCTAACGATCAAGGTAATTTTGTGATCGCAACAACCCATACCCAGGCAAGATATGCACTCCCTCAAGTTATTACTGAATTTACCAAACGATATCCCAAGGTTAGAGTCAGCATCCAGCAAGGAAGTCCTGAACACCTCGCAGATTTGGTGATGAATGATTTAGCCGATATGGCTATCGCTACCGAGGGAATGACAGGGGTTCCAGGACTCATTGCTTTGCCAGGTTACCATTGGCAACACGTGGTAGTGGTTCCTCACGGACATCCATTACTCGCTAAAAAACCTATTGCACTCGAAGATTTAGTTCAATATCCACTTATCACTTATGACACTGCATTTGCTGGGAGAAAAAAGATATCAGCTGCATTTGCTAAAAAAAACCTGGCACCCAATGTCGTTTTAGAAGCTATTGACGCTGATGTCATCAAAACTTATGTTGAAACAGGCCTTGGTGTAGGAATTGTTGCAGGTGGTGCTTATGATGCTGACCGAGATAAAGGCCTAGAAATGATGCCAGCAGGCCATCTGTTTGGCACGAATACAACTCGTATCGGTATTAAAAAAAATGCCTACTTAAGAGGATACAGCTATACATTTATTGAGCTGTTCGCGCCAACACTAACCAAAAAATTGGTCGATCAAGCACTTTCTGAACAAACTGAGGATCAACACGACACTAATTATGAGATCTAATGAAAGAACAAATTCGATCTAAAAACCCAGAAATAGGTTCCTTGACATACTCAAATACTACTTTATTGATAAATTGTGCCGTAATAGTGGGTGTGATGTTGTTTACTGACTAATAAAGGGTTCTTGTGAGATCAATTAACTATTTTGTTTCATTATTGGGTTTAACTTTATTAGTCTCTAGTCCAATCACATGGGCGCAAAACTATGGCGGAAACATAACTAGACCTAATCAAGTTAACCCAGGCATGTATACCCCTAATGTGATCATTCCAGTTAATCCAAATCCTAACCAAGGCGGAACCCCATATAACGGTGGAACTATCTATAACTACACCCCACCTCCCGGATTGGGATCTCAAGTCACCCCCAATGTTCCAGCTCCCATGCCTTCCTCCCAACCCCTTCAACAATCTCCTGGTGTGCCTTCACCTCCACCACCTCGAGTTATCCCTAAAAGTACATCAGCGCTGTGGTATTACTGCGAACCAAAAGCGACCTACTATCCCTATGTGACTAGCTGTCCTGAGGGATGGACTCCCGTTCCAGCAACCCCACCACTTCCTCCTAGGTTACAAGATAAAGCAGATGCACCGACTTCAGAAAACCAATAATGACATCAGTCAATTGATTTAAATTAAAGTGGGGAGTCAAATCCTCACGTCCTCTTGAAATCTATATTGAGGATTGAATTAGATTTCTAACTACGGGATAAATTTGATTTTCCCAACGGGATCCATTAAAAACTCCATAGTGCCCAACGCCAGGTTGCAAATGGTGAGCCTTTTTATAACTCGGTAATAAACCGCAAAGATCTTGAGCAGCTAAGGTTTGTCCGATACCACAAATATCATCCCTCTGCCCCTCAACAGTCAAGAGAAAAGGTTTTCTAATCGCACGTAAATTAATCAGCCTCCCCCTAAAACACATCTTGCCAAGAGGTAGCTCACAGTCCTGAAATACCTTTTGAATTGTTTCTAAATAGAAAGGTGCTGATAAATCCATGATGGCAAAATATTCTTGATAAAAATTCCGAATAGCATTCGCTTTATCATTCTCGCCCTTCACACGATACTCGTATAACTTTCGAAATGATTCTTGATGTCTCTTGGCATTCATATTCATAAAGGCTGAGATTTGAATAAACCCCGGATAAACTTTTCTTCCAGCCCCCTTAAATTGTGTAGGTACCGAGGAAATCAATTGTGTCGAAAACCAATCTAATGGTTTTTCATTTGCCAAATCATTAACCTTTGTAGGATTAGAGCGGACATCAATAGGACCTGCCATCAAGGTTACACTAGCCGGCACATAGGGACTGCGATCTTCTGACATTACTGCTGTAGCAATCAAACACGCTACCGTCGGTTGACACACTCCCATCAGATGAGAATCAGGGCCTAAGATTTCTAAAAAATGAATGATGTGTTCAACATACGAATCAAAATCAAACACACCAGCACCCAGAGGGATATCGCGGATATTTATCCAGTCTGTAATATAGACATCATGATCCTTTAATAGAGTACGAGCAGTACCTGCTAAAAGAGTCGCAAAATGCCCAGACATTGGTGCTACAAGTAGTACTTTAGGTTGTGCTATGTGACCTACTTTTTTAAACCTAACTAAATGACAAAACTCAGAAGTACTAACAATTTCTTCTTCAATTGGTATCAAAGAACCATCACTATATTTGATAGATTGAATATTGAAGGGGGTTCTATGATGAGTAAACCCCATCAATTCAACCTGCTCGTACATAGCAATTAATTTTTGAACACTAGGAATGCTGTCATTTGGGAACCAATGCTTAATTGCCCCCTCAGAAAACCCTGCAAGTGCTCGCATGGGCTGCGTCATATCAGCAAAGTATTGGAACGCTTGATACATCATTCAAATTCCTATAATTGCAACTAAAATTAATTGAGTTTTATTAAGCCCAAGGTGTGACTGGAGGAACTTTACCAAACCCTTGTGCATCAACACTTCCAAAATCAGCAGGTCCCACAATCTCGAGATACTCCATATCAGATGAGTAGTCGAATAAATAATGAACCATTCCTGGGCGTTGATGAACACAATCTCCAGCAGCTACCAAGGTAACCTTGTCCTCATACATAAATTTAGCCCAGCCTTTCATCATGATGACAATCTGAAAATCAGCGACATGATAATGCCAACCCGTTCCATCCTCGGGTGGCAAATTGGCTTTTACAAGATGAGCGATAACTTTGCCATGCGTTGCTTTTGCTACCCCCAAATCACGATAAAGGAAAAAATCTCTCAATCCACCTGGCAGATATTGTGTATCCGTTGGCTTAATGTGTGCAAAATCGGTATCACTCTCTAAAGTTAATGCATTTTCCATATTCAATACTCCACGTCAAGTTCTTCAATATCATCGGGTTCTTGTAGGGCGCCCATCACCCATTCCTTCATTTCAGGCATTGCCATAATCAGCGCACAATACTTTTGGCTCTGCGCATCTAATGGAACGTTATAAGTCAGGAATCTTGTAACCACTGGCGCAAACATGGCATCAGCGAGGGTTGGTGTTTTTCCGAATAGATATGGCCCCTTGTAAGCGGTCAAACATTCTCGCCAAATCACCAATATCCGATCTATATCTAGTTGCGCTTTAGACCAAACTTTAAAACTAGTAAATTGTGTTTTTAAGTTCATCGGCAAAGATGCCCTTAAAGCAGAAAAACCAGAATGCATCTCACCGCAAATTGATCTGCAATGCGCCCTTTTCTTAGTATCCGATGGAAGTAACTTAATTTCGGGAGCAACTTCATTTAAATATTCGCCAATGGCTAAGGTATCCCAGACCTTACATCCGGCGTGTTCTAGGCAAGGTACTAAAATGGATGGGGATAACAGAAGTAGCTCAGCTCGATTATCCTGATTGTTAATTTCTACCAAAACCTCTTTGAATGGAATTTTGCTGAGCTTAAGCATTAACCACCCTCTCAAGGACCAAGAGGAATAATTTTTGCTACTAATCGTAAGTGTAGTTATTTTGGCCAATTTTAAATACCCTCAAAACAACAATTTAATAAGTTAATTATCACTAGAATGATTAACTAAAATTTTGTAGCCTGCACTAATTAGGGCACAATCGCACAGTTATGGAATCTAGAAGTAATCTTCATACTTTATAAGCAACATAGTCACTAAAAATCACTTAGTATTTATCTATTAATTATTAAATACTCTTCATGTCTGCATTTATCTAAAATTCAAAGTTGCCCCCAAAAATTCTTCAACCTTTGTTAGAATTTTCCCAATCTAATGAGTGTTTCTTAATTCCAAGAAATTTAGATAGAAGTGTTTTCAATACAGAATTCGAGTGCCACGGCAATGTATCAGCCCAAGTGAAAACTGAAAGCGGAAAACAAATCTTCGGCTGGGCTCTTGTTAGGAATAAAAAGCTCTTCAGAAAAGGTATTTGGGTCTTTTCATTTCATTCCGTATGGCTTTGTCCAGAAGGGCACCTGATTGATATCACCATTGATATGGAAAATCCTGAAGACTTTACTGTTTTCATCCCGGACTCAACAAGATCTGTGGATTTAGTTAAAGGCATTACTTACCATGACCTTTTCATTACAGAAGAATTTGCGCCTGTAGCCCCTAAACTGGTTGCCAAATACAATTTAAGGCCCCATAAACTATATTGGTCTCTCAATAATCTTACTGGCTTTCAAAGCCTGGAATCATCTAATGGGCAAGCTTATTTACTTAATGGCCTAAACCCAGAAAATGAAGAAAAATTATTTCAAGAGTATTCAGTGAAGGTTGTTAATGGTGAATTGATTTCTAGCATTAGAGAGAATAGAGATCTGACAAAAATGCACTATGAATACCTACTGAACCTTAAAAAGCCACTAGCTATGCTTTACTTACCGACTGGAAAAGTATCAATTTTTAGTGTAGGTATTGAAAATACGATTAACTTTGAATCGTTTCACCAAACAATTAATTGTTTGGTCAGTTATATTTGAAATGAACCGTTGAGATTCGATAATCTTTTTTTAATAATCAACTTAACCATGAAATCAGTTTGCGAGAATTAGTAAAATATTACAAAGCATGCCAAAAAACAGGTTGATCTGGTGCCGCGGGTCGGACTCGAACCGACACACTTATTAGGCGGGAGATTTTGAGTCTCCTGTGTCTACCAATTTCACCACCGCGGCATAGCTTGTCATTATGCCATGAATTGAACTAGTTTTTGAGCTTAGGCATCGAAGTTGCTCCTGGGGGCAATGGCGACCGATCCACATTCAGAAT
>CAIJNI010000036.1 GCA_903821995.1 uncultured beta proteobacterium | reverse complement strand
GTCATGCCTGGTGATAACGTGCAAATTAGTGTGAAGTTGATAGCACCGATTGCGATGGAAGAAGGTTTGCGTTTTGCGATTCGTGAAGGTGGCCGAACAGTTGGCGCCGGTGTCGTCGCAAAAATATTGGCTTAAGTAGTTTTGTGTGAGAGGTGGTATGCGCGCTGCATACCACGCAAATAAAATAAATTTAGCGACAGCGCCGCTATGTTCTTTAGGAAATTGTCATGCAAAACCAAAAAATTCGTATCCGCTTAAAAGCATTTGATTATCGTTTAATAGACCAATCAGCTGCTGAGATTGTAGATACCGCAAAAAGAACGGGAGCAGTAGTTAAGGGCCCGGTGCCTTTGCCTACAAGAATTGAACGCTTTGATATCTTGCGCTCACCTCACGTCAATAAAACTTCACGTGACCAGTTAGAGATCAGAACACACTTAAGATTAATGGACATCATTGATCCAACAGAGAAGACTGTAGATGCATTAATGAAGTTAGATCTTCCTGCAGGCGTTGATGTTGAGATTAAATTGCAGTAAAGAGTTGCACAAACTAAAATAATTAGTTAGAATGTTGGACTTTCCTGCAGTTTGTAGGAAAAAATAAAAGATGCGATTTTAAGTAAGAATTCCTTCACTTAAGATCATTAATTAATTTTCGTCGGCCAATCGATGTCGACAATGGAGCAATGATATGAGCTTAGGCTTGATCGGCCGGAAGGTCGGCATGACTCGCTTGTTTACTGATGAGGGTGACTCTATACCGGTCACTGTTATCGATGTAAGCAATAACCGAGTTGCACAAATCAAAACTCAGGAAACTGATGGCTATACAGCTGTTCAGTTAGCGCATGGCGAACGCCGCGCTTCCCGCGTAACAAAGGCAATGGCAGGACACTTTGCAAAAGCAGGTGTTTTAGCTGGAAACGCGCTTAATGAATTCACTGTAGACGCAACAAAATTAGCAGAGATGACCATTGGGTCACATGTTGGTGTTGATACATTTACAGTGGGTCAAAAAGTAGACGTTCAAGGCGTAACGATTGGTAAAGGATACGCTGGAACTATTAAGCGCCATCACTTTTCTTCCGGTCGTGCCAGCCATGGTAACTCTAGATCACATAACGTACCGGGATCAATCGGTATGGCGCAAGATCCAGGCCGAGTATTTCCTGGTAAGCGTATGACAGGGCACCTTGGTGACGTTACACGAACAGTGCAGAATTTAGAAATCGCCCGCGTCGATGCAGAAAGACAGCTTCTTTTGGTTAAAGGAGCAGTTCCTGGATCACGTGGTGGAAAAGTTATTGTTACGCCGGCTGTTAAAACGCCAGCGACAAAATCTTAAGGAGGGATGATGGAACTTAAACTCCTAGAAGCAAACGGAAAAATTGGTGCGGGTGTAACAGCCTCATCAGAAGTCTTTGAGCGTGAATATAACGAAGCTTTAGTTCACCAAGTTGTTGTGGCTTATCAAGCGAATGCCAGAAGTGGTAATCGCGCACAAAAAGACCGCGAACAAGTTCGACACACGACTAAAAAACCATGGAGACAAAAAGGTACAGGCCGTGCCCGTGCTGGTATGTCATCTTCACCATTGTGGCGTGGAGGCGGAAGAATATTCCCTAACTCCCCAGAAGAAAACTTTGAACATAAAGTTAATAAGAAAATGTACCGCGCAGGAATGCGTTCGATATTTTCTCAGTTAGCTAGAGAAGGTCGTATCAACGTCGTTGATAATTTCAATTTAGACTCACCGAAGACTAAGCTTTTAGCTGAAAAAGTGAAGGCCATGGGCTTAGAGTCTGTTTTAATTATTTTGGATAAAGTTGATGAGAACTTATACTTGGCTTCACGAAATCTCCACAAGGTGGCGATAGTTGAAGCAAAGCATGCGGACCCTCTTTCACTAGTTCATTATCAAAATATTTTAGTTGGCAAAGATGCAATTGCCCAAATAGAGGAGATGCTCAAATGATTCAAGCTAGAAAAAATGATCATCGCCTTTTAGGCGTGTTGCTTGGTCCTGTGATTTCAGAAAAAGCCACAATGGTGGCTGATAAAAATGAGCAGGTCGTATTTGAAGTTGCTCGCGATGCCAATAAGCTAGAGATTAAAGGAGCTGTCGAACTACTTTTTAAAGTAGAAGTCGAGTCAGTCCAAGTTGTAAATCAAAAGGGTAAGGCTAAAAGGTTTGGACGATTTGAAGGTCGTCGTAGCCATGTGAAAAAGGCTTATGTTTCATTAAAGCCTGGACAAGAAATTAACTTTGAATCGGAGGTTAAATAATATGCCGCTGATGAAAACAAAACCGACGTCACCTGGACGTCGTTCAATGGTAAAAGTGGTCAATCCAGACCTGCATAAAGGTAAACCTTTTGCACCTCTGTTAGAGCCACAGCATCAAAAAGCAGGTAGAAATAATAACGGGCACATCACAACTCGGCACAAAGGTGGCGGACATAAGCATCACTACCGTGTTGTCGACTTTAAGAGAAACGATAAAGATGGTATTTCATCTAAAATTGAACGCTTAGAGTATGACCCAAATAGAAGTGCCAACTTGGCATTGCTTCTATTTGCCGATGGTGAAAGACGCTACATTATTGCAGCTAAGGGAATGGAAGCTGGTCAAGTCATCATTAGTGGATCAGAGGCTCCGATTAAAACTGGTAACAACTTACCGATTAGAAATATTCCAGTAGGAAGTACGATCCATTGCGTAGAAATGCTTCCCGGTAAAGGTGCGCAAATAGCGCGTTCTGCTGGCGGCTCAGCTGTATTGCTTGCTCGTGAAGGTATTTACGCTCAAGTGCGTTTGCGTTCCGGTGAAGTTAGAAGAGTTCACATCGAATGCCGCGCAACAATTGGCGAAGTAGGAAATGAAGAGCATTCATTAAGACAGATTGGTAAAGCTGGTGCAAACCGTTGGCGTGGTATTCGCCCAACAGTTCGTGGTGTTGCCATGAACCCTGTTGACCATCCGCATGGTGGTGGTGAAGGTAGAACTGGTGAGGGACGCGTTCCTGTGTCTCCATGGGGAACCCCTACAAAGGGTTATCGTACAAGACGCAACAAACGCACTACGACAATGATCGTACAGCGTCGTCAAAAACGCTAATCGACTGAGGAAAAAACTATGACTCGTTCAGCTAAAAAAGGCCCATTTTGTGATTCCAACCTTGTGAAAAAGGTTGAAACCTCAGTGGCTAATAAAGATAAAAAGCCCATTAAAACATGGTCTAGACGTTCTACTATTCTTCCGGATTTTATTGGACTAACGATTGCTGTGCATAACGGTCGTCAACATGTCCCAGTATATGTTTCGGAAAATATGGTCGGTCACAAACTCGGCGAATTTGCATTGACTCGGACGTTCAAAGGTCACGCAGCCGACAAGAAAGCTAAGAAGTAAGGGGAAATCATGGAAGCCAAAGCAATTCATAAAAGTGCAAGAATTTCGGCACAGAAAACCAGATTAGTTGCTGACCAAATTAGAGGTTTGCCTATTTCTAGAGCAATTAATATTTTGACTTTTAGTCCAAAGAAGGCTGCATTTATTGTTAAGAAAGTAGTGGAATCTGCGATTGCAAATGCAGAGCATAACAATGGTGCTGATATTGATGAGCTTAAAGTCAAGACAATTACTGTTGACAAAGCAACATCTTTAAAGCGTTTTACTGCGCGCGCAAAAGGCCGTGGTAATAAGATCGAAAAACAAACTTGTCACATCACTGTGACTTTGAGCAATTAAGGAAGAGTCATGGGTCAAAAGATTAATCCCAATGGTTTCCGTCTTGCGGTAACTCGCAACTGGACTTCACGCTGGTATGCAGGTAACACTGACTTTGCAAAAATGTTGCAAGAAGACATTGATGTAAGAAATTACTTAAAGAAGAAGCTTAAAAATGCTTCTGTTAGTAAAGTGATTATTGAGCGCCCAGCTAAAAACGCAAAGATTACAATTTATAGTTCACGCCCAGGCGTGGTTATTGGTAAAAAAGGCGAAGACATAGAAGTGTTGCGTAAAGAGCTACAAAAGCGCATGGGCGTCCCTGTTCACGTCAATATTGAAGAAATACGTAAGCCTGAAATTGATGCACAATTAATAGCGGACTCTATTACACAGCAATTAGAGAAGCGTATTATGTTCCGCCGCGCCATGAAGCGCGCAATGCAAAGCGCAATGCGTCTTGGGGCCCAGGGTATCAAAATCATGAGTTCGGGTCGTCTCAATGGAGCAGAAATTGCCCGCCGAGAATGGTATAGAGAAGGACGTGTTCCGCTTCATACATTGAAGGCGGATATTGATTACGCAACTTCAGAAGCTGAAACAACATACGGAATTATTGGTGTTAAGGTTTGGGTTTATAAGGGTGATACCTTAGGTGGGGGTTTAGCAATTGCTCCAGCTCCAACGGCTGAAACTGAAGAAGATAAGAAAAATCGTCGCTTACCTAGAGGACCTAAGAGAGCTGATTCAGGTGACAAGCCTGAAGTTAAACCAGCAATTAAGAGGGTTCGTAAAGTTGTTAAGCCTGACGTAGAAGTTAAGGCAGGAGAATAATTATGTTGCAACCAAAACGTCGTAAATATCGTAAGGAACAAAAAGGCCGGAACACTGGAAAAGCTACGCGTGGAAGCTCAGTAGCTTTTGGAGAGTTTGGTTTAAAAGCAATGGCTAGGGGGCGTTTAACTGCTCGTCAGATTGAAGCAGCTCGCCGTGCAATGACGCGTCATATTAAAAGGGGTGGAAGAATATGGATTCGTATATTCCCAGATAAGCCAATTTCAACAAAGCCTGCAGAAGTTCGTATGGGTAACGGAAAAGGTAATCCGGAATATTACGTAGCTGAGATTCAACCAGGAAAAGTGCTTTATGAAATGGATGGGGTTGATGAGACTTTAGCTCGTGAAGCATTCCGATTGGCGTCTGCTAAATTGCCTATTCAGACAGCATTTGTTATTCGTCAAATCGGTTCATAAGCAAGGAATAAATTATGCAAATGAAAGAACTTATCACTAAAGATGTAAAGGCATTGAACAACGAATTATCTGAGTTGCTCAAAGCACAATTTAAATTACGTATGCAAAAAGGCACACAACAATTGCAGGACTCAAGCCAGTTAGGTAAGGTCAAAAAGGACATCGCTAGAGTCAAAACTGCAATTACTCAGAAAGCGAGTCAGAAATGAATGATGCTGTTACCACTTCACTAAAGAGAACCTTGGTTGGTCGTGTTGTAAGCGATAAGATGCAAAAGACGGTTACTGTTTTAGTGGAAAGAAAAGTTAAACACGAGCTTTATGGAAAGTACGTGGCGCATTCTAAAAAATACCATGCTCATGATGAAGCTAATCAGTTCAAAATGGGAGATACAGTTGAAATTTCTGAGTCACGTCCTTTGTCTAGAACAAAGACTTGGGTTGTAACTCGATTAGTAGAAGAAGCTAAAGGTATTTAATATAAAGATACTTGCTTATTTTGCAAATAACTGATATATTGTTGGGCTCTGTGATTGATTTCACAGAATGAATTTAAGGTAGAAGTTATTACAAGTTTTTAATCCGGGCTGAGAGTTATAAAAGACTTAAAGCCCATAACGGAACCAAGACTGATTGCTAAAGGATTTCTAAGGCATTTAAGTTGGGGATAAAAAAATGATTCAAACTGAAAGCAGACTACAGGTCGCTGACAATACTGGCGCTAGTGAAGTAATGTGCATCAAGGTCTTGGGTGGTTCCAAGCGCCGATATGCAAGCATTGGCGACGTGATTAAAGTAACCGTTAAATCAGCAGCTCCTCGGGGCCGCGTTAAAAAGGGTGACATCTACAATGCTGTAGTTGTTCGCACCGCAAAAGGTGTTCGTCGTTCCGATGGATCACTTATCAAATTCGATGCCAATGCGGCAGTTTTGCTTAATGCAAAGCTTGAGCCGATTGGAACTAGGATCTTTGGCCCAGTAACTCGTGAATTACGTACTGAGCGTTTTATGAAGATCGTTTCTTTGGCCCCAGAAGTAATTTAAGAGGACAACATGAATAAGATTCTTAAAGGCGACCAGGTAATCGTTACTACTGGTAGAGACAAAGGCAAGAAAGGCACAGTAACTGCCATTCTTGAACAAAAAGTTTTAGTAGAAGGCGTTAATCTATATAAGAAGAACGTTAAGCCAAATCCAGCAGCTGGAGTTGTAGGTGGTGTTGTCGATAAAACAATGCCAATACAAAAATCTAATGTGGCTTTACTGGATGCAAATGGTAAGCCTTCACGTGTTGGCATTAAAGAGGTTGATGGGAAAAAAGTAAGATTTCTCAAAACCACTGGTGCGACTATAGGCGCATAAGGAACAGAAAATGACTACACGATTACAAGCACACTATAAAGATAAAATTGTTGGCGATTTGACAACAAAATTTGGGTACAAGTCCGTAATGGAAGTGCCAAGAATTACTAAAATCACCCTCAACATGGGGTTAGGCGAGGCAATTGCTGATAAAAAAGTTATTGAACATGCTGTTGGCGACTTAACTAAAGTAGCAGGTCAAAAGCCAGTTGTAACGAAAGCGCGCAAAGCAATCGCGGGTTTTAAAATTCGCCAGGGATACCCTATTGGTGCAATGGTGACTTTGCGTGGGCAGCGGATGTATGAGTTTTTAGATCGTTTTATTACTGTGGCACTGCCCCGTGTAAGAGACTTTCGTGGTATTTCAGGAAAAGCTTTTGATGGACGTGGTAACTACAACATTGGCGTTAAAGAGCAAATCATTTTCCCAGAAATTGAGTACGACAAGATTGATGCATTACGTGGAATGAATATTAGTATTACGACCACGGCTAAAACCGATGATGAAGCGAAAGCTTTGTTGGCGGCCTTTAAATTCCCATTCCGTAACTAAGAGGTTATTGTGGCTAAACTGTCATTAATTGAACGCGAGAAAAAACGCACTAGGACTGTTGCTAAATTTGCAGCAAAGCGCGCAGAACTCAAAGCTATTATCGAAGATACCTCTAAGTCAGAGGAAGATCGTTACGAGGCACGCTTGAAGCTTCAGGCCTTGCCGAGAAATGCAAGTCCTACGCGCCAACGTAATCGTTGTGCATTAACTGGCCGCCCTCGTGGGACTTTCCGTAAATTCGGACTCGCGCGTGGAAAAATCCGTGAAATCGCCTTTAGAGGTGAAATTCCGGGCGTAACTAAAGCTAGCTGGTAAGAAGAGAGATTAGGAGAAATTATGAGCTTTACCGATCCAATCGCCGACATGTTAACTAGAATTCGTAACGCGCAAGCGGTACAGAAGCCTGGAGTAACAATGCCGTCATCAAAAATTAAAGTTGCTATTGCAAACGTCTTAAAAGACGAGGGTTATATTGATAGCTTCGAAATCGCTGGCGAATCTGCTAAGCCGGTACTTAATATTGTATTAAAGTACTATGCTGGCAAACCAGTTATTGAGCGTATTGACAGAGTTTCTAAACCTGGCTTACGCATATACAAAGGTTGCCATGACATTCCACAGGTTTTGAATGGTCTTGGTGTTGCAATTATTTCCACGCCACAAGGCGTAATGACAGATCGTAAAGCTCGCGCTACTGGTGTTGGTGGCGAAGTGATCTGCTACGTCGCCTAAGGAGAGAGAATATGTCACGCGTTGGAAAATTTCCTATCCCCGTACCAAAAGGTGCAGAGGTTATTATCTCTGGTGCATTGTTAACAGTTAAAGGTCCTTTAGGTACTTTAACTCACAACTTGCACCCATTGATTAGCCTTAAACAAGAAGATGGTATTTTGAAAGTTAATTGTAATGATGAGTCACGTGAGTCCAATGCATTATCTGGAACAACACGAGCACTTGTTAACAATATGGTTAATGGCGTTACTAAAGGATTTGAGCGTAAGTTAAATTTAGTTGGAGTTGGTTATCGCGCTCAAGCTCAAGGTACTGCTCTTAAACTTCAATTAGGTTTTTCTCATGATGTTGTTTATCAGTTGCCAGAAGGCGTGAAGGCTGAAACTCCAACACAAACTGAAATTATTATTAAAGGTGCCAATAAGCAGCAAGTAGGTCAAGTCGCTGCTGAAGTCCGTGCTTATAGATCTCCTGAGCCCTACAAAGGTAAGGGTGTTCGTTATCACGACGAAGTGGTTCTGATCAAAGAAACTAAGAAGAAATAATCGAGATCGACTATGAATAAAAATGATTCCCGTATCCGTCGCTCACGTCAAACGCGCATTAAAATTGCTGAGCTAAATACACATCGCTTGTCTATTTTCCGTTCGAATAGCCACATTTCTGCACAGCTTTATAGCGCTTGCGGAACCCAAGTGCTTGCATCCGCTTCAACAATGGAAAAAGAGTTGAGAGCTACCATTACTAATGGCGGAAACAGTTTAGCTGCAAAAGAAATTGGTAAGCTCATTGCAGAACGCGCAATTAAAGCAGGCGTTAGTGAAGTTGCTTTTGATCGTTCAGGGTTTCGTTATCACGGACGTGTTAAAGCCTTAGCAGAAGCCGCGCGTGAAGCCGGTCTCAAATTCTAAGAGACAACGGATAAAGATCAGGAAAAATTATGGCAAAAATGCAAGCAAAAATGCAATCTGAAGAACGCGATGATGGTTTACGCGAAAAAATGATTGCTGTAAATCGTGTTACTAAAGTTGTTAAGGGTGGACGGATTTTAGGATTCGCAGCATTAACAGTTGTAGGTGATGGCGATGGCCGAATTGGTATGGGCAAAGGCAAATCAAAAGAAGTACCTGTTGCTGTTCAAAAAGCAATGGATGAGGCGCGCCGTAAAATGATTAAAGTGCCACTTCGTTCAGGTACATTACAACATTCAGTGATTGGTGAGCATGGTGCATCTCGAGTTTTAATGTCACCCGCTAAAGATGGTACTGGCGTGATTGCTGGTGGTCCAATGCGCGCAATATTTGAAGTGATGGGTGTAACTAATGTAGTTGCAAAATCTATTGGCTCAACGAATCCATACAACATGGTTCGTGCGACTATCAATGGGTTAAGCAAAATGAGTACGCCATCTGAGATTGCAGCTAAACGCGGCAAGTCTATTGAAGAAATTTTAGGTTAATCGAAGCGAGAAAATTATGGCAGAGAACAAAACCCTCAAAGTACAACTCATTAGAAGCGTAATTGGAACACGTGAAAGTCATCGTGCGACAGTACGTGGCTTAGGATTACGTCGCGTCAATTCTGTTTCAGAGTTGCAAGATACACCAGCAGTTCGTGGAATGATTAATAAAGTGTCTTACCTAATCAAAGTGGTTAGTTAATTCATTAGGAAACCATCAAGGTAAAAATTATGCAACTAAACAAATTAAAACCAGCTGAAGGTGCAAAACACGCTAAACGTCGCGTGGGTAGAGGCATTGGTTCAGGCTTAGGTAAAACAGCTGGTCGTGGACACAAGGGACAAAAATCCCGTTCTGGCGGCTTTCATAAAGTTGGATTCGAGGGCGGTCAAATGCCTTTGTATCGTCGTTTACCAAAGCGTGGCTTTGTATCCTTAACGCGCAGACACGTTGGTGAAATTTCTTTGTCTGATTTACAAGGTTTAGAAGCAACTGAAATTGATTTAGTGGTTTTAAAGCAGCATGGCTTTGCAAATGAGCAAATTAAATCGATGAAGGTCATTAAAACGGGTGAAATCAACCGTGCAATTACTCTTAAAGGAATTACTGCAACAGCGGGTGCTAAGGCAGCCATTGAAGCAGCTGGTGGAAAGATTATTGAGGAAGCATAATCTAGATGGCCACAACTTCCCTTAATAATTCTTCTCTGATGAAATCAGGAAATAAATTCGGCGACTTAAAAAACCGAATTATATTCTTGGTATTGTCTTTGATCGTTTATCGGGTTGGAGCACACATTCCAGTACCAGGGATAGATCCAAATCAATTGGCATCATTGTTTAATGATGCAAAAGGTGGCATTTTAGGAATGTTTAATTTGTTTTCAGGTGGAGCGCTGTCGCGGTTTACAGTTTTTGCATTAGGTATCATGCCCTATATTTCAGCATCGATCATTATGCAACTGTTAACGGTTGTTTTGCCTACGCTAGAAGCGATCAAAAAAGAAGGTCAGTCGGGTCAGCGCAAGATAACACAATATACAAGGTATGGAACGGTAGTCTTGGCAGCATTTCAAGCTTTAGGGATTGCAATTGCTTTAGAGTCACAACAGGGTTTGGTAATTGAACCAGGACTAGCCTTCCGTTTGATCACTATGTTCACTTTAGTAACAGGAACCATGTTTTTAATGTGGTTGGGTGAGCAAATTACTGAGCGTGGTTTAGGTAATGGGATCTCGATTATTATTTTTGCTGGAATTGCATCAGGTTTACCCAATGCCTTAGGTGGATTGTTAGAACTAGTTAGAACAGGTTCAATGAGTATTATTTCGTCAATATTAGTTGTTCTGGTAGTCGGTGCAGTGACTTATTTTGTAGTCTTTGTTGAGCGTGGACAGCGTAGAATATTAGTGAATTATGCAAAGAGGCAAGTTGGTAACAAGGTTTATGGTGGTCAGTCTTCCCACCTTCCGCTTAAATTAAATATGTCGGGTGTTATACCTCCAATCTTTGCGTCCTCTATAATTTTATTTCCAGCAACGATTGCAAGCTGGTTCACTTCTGGTGAAAACACAAATTTCTTTTCAAGATTTATTAAAGACTTATCTGGCACTTTGCAGCCAGGTCAGCCTGTTTATATTATTTTGTATGCTGCTGCGATTATTTTCTTTTGTTTCTTTTATACGGCGCTTGTCTTTAATAGTAAAGAGACTGCCGATAATTTAAAGAAAAGTGGGGCCTTTGTTCCAGGGATTAGGCCCGGTGATCAGACAGCCAAGTACATTGATAAAATTTTAGTTAGATTAACTTTGGCAGGAGCAGCATACATCACTATCGTATGTTTATTACCAGAGTTTCTAGTTTTAAATTGGAATGTCCCCTTCTACTTTGGCGGCACATCCTTACTGATTATTGTTGTTGTTACGATGGACTTCATGGCCCAAGTTCAATCTTATGTAATGCAGCAACAATATGAGTCGTTAATGAAGAAGGCTAACTTCAAAATGGGCCCAGGCGCTTGATATGGCGAAAGATGATGTCATTCAAATGGCTGGAGAGATTGTTGAGAATTTACCAAATGCAATGTTTAGAGTGAAACTCGAAAACGGACATGTTGTATTGGGACATATTTCAGGAAAAATGCGGATGCATTACATTCGCATTCTTCCAGGCGATAAGGTCACTGTGGAGATGACGCCCTATGACCTGACACGTGCTCGGATTGTTTTCCGGGCGAAGTAGTACAAATAGGAAAAGGTGAGTCATGAAAGTATTAGCATCAGTAAAGTGTATCTGCCGCAATTGCAAAATTATTAAGCGCAAGGGCGTATTACGTGTGATTTGTTCATCAGATCCGCGTCATAAGCAGCGTCAAGGTTAAGCAGACTTAATTAGAGGAATTTATATGGCACGTATAGCAGGGGTTAATATCCCAAACCACAAACATACCGTAATCGGATTAACTTCGATCTTTGGCATTGGAACAACACGCGCGCGCAAAATTTGTGCAGCTGCAAATGTTCCAGAGCAAAAGAAAGTTAAAGACTTAGACGACAACGACTTAGAAAAAATTCGTGAGCAGGTTGGCCTGTTTGCTACAGAGGGAGATCTTCGTCGTGAAGTCACGATGAACATCAAACGTCTGATGGATTTGGGTTGCTACCGTGGCACTCGGCACCGTAAAGGATTGCCAGTTCGTGGCCAACGTACAAAAACAAATGCTCGCACTCGTAAAGGTCCTCGTAAGGCCGGCATTGCACTTAAGAAATAATAGGAAAGCAAATTAATTATGGCAAAACCTCAACAAGCTAATAATGCAACTCGTGCTAGAAAGAAAGTCAAAAAGAACATAGCAGATGGTATCGCTCATGTACATGCTTCTTTTAATAACACGATTGTGACTATTACAGATCGTCAAGGAAACGCATTATCTTGGGCTACTTCAGGTGGTCAAGGATTTAAAGGCTCCAGAAAATCAACACCATTTGCAGCTCAGGTTGCGGCGGAAGTTGCAGGAAAAGCTGCCATTGAATGCGGAATAAAAAATTTAGAAGTGCAAATAAAGGGCCCTGGTCCTGGTAGAGAATCTGCGGTTAGAGCTTTGAATTCTTTGGGTATCAAAATTACCGAGATTCAAGATGTAACTCCAGTTCCGCACAATGGTTGCCGCCCACCTAAGCGCCGTCGTATTTAAAAAGTTTTGAAGTAGGTTGTATAGCTGTTTTTTTATTAACTAAGACCACCGTCTAAATAATTATTTAGACTTACCACCGCAATGCGGAGGAAATGAAAGGATACACACGTGGCAAAGTATATAGGCCCTAAAGCCAAATTATCACGTCGGGAAGGTACCGACTTATTTTTGAAAAGTGCTCGTCGTCCGCTTGCAGATAAATGCAAATTGGATACTAAGCCTGGACAACATGGTAGAACATCTGGTGCAAGAACATCTGACTACGGAAACCAATTGCGTGAAAAGCAAAAGGTAAAACGTATTTATGGTGTGCTCGAGCGTCAGTTTAGAAGGTATTTTGCTGAAGCCGATCGCCGCAAGGGGAACACTGGCGAAATGCTACTCGCATTATTAGAGTCAAGGCTTGATAACGTTGTTTATCGTATGGGCTTTGGTTCAACACGCTCAGAAGCAAGGCAACTGGTTTCACATAAGGCAATTCTTGTGAATGGTGAAGTGAATAATATTCCATCAATGCAAGTTAAGCCGGGTGATATTATTGCTATTCGTGAGAAAGCTAAAAAACAAAGTCGTGTCCAAGAGTCTTTAACTTTGGCTCAACAAATTGGCCCCGCAGCATGGGTGGCCGTTGATACGACAAAACTTGAAGGTACTTTTAAGAAGGTACCTGATCGTGACGAAATTAGTGGCGACATTAATGAAAGTTTAATTGTCGAACTTTATTCGCGTTAATTGAGGCATCCCTAAGGAAAATATATGCAAACAACACTGCTCAAGCCTAAAATCATTTCTGTAGAAGCAACTGGACATAATCAAGCCAAGGTTGTGATGGAGCCTTTTGAACGTGGATATGGCCACACATTAGGTAACGCATTACGCCGTGTTCTTTTATCATCAATGGTTGGATATGCTCCGACTGAAGTAAGTATCGGCGGAGTTGTACACGAATACTCCACACTTGATGGTGTGCAGGAAGATGTTGTTAACTTATTGTTAAATTTAAAAGGTATCGTTTTTAAACTCCAATCCCGTGATGAAGTCACGGTAATGTTGCGTAAAGAAGGTCCTGCAATAGTTACTGCTGCTGATATCGATTTGCCACATGATGTTGAGATTATCAATCCTGAGCATGTTATTGCTAACTTGTCAGCTGGTGGAAAGCTTGACATGCAAATCAAGATTGAAAAAGGTCGTGGATATGTACCAGGTAATATGCGTCAATATGCTGACGAGAATACCAAATTAATTGGTCGCATCGTTCTTGATGCTTCATTTAGCCCAGTTAACAGAGTAAGTTACGCAGTTGAATCAGCGCGTGTTGAGCAACGTACTGACTTAGATCGTTTAGTGATGACCATTGAAACTAACGGTGTCCTATCACCGGAAGAAGCGATTCGTCAATCTGCTGGTATTTTAGTAGACCAACTGGTTGTATTTGCAGCACTTGAAAACAACCAAGTCATGGGCGAAGTACCTTCTAATCGTTCACCGATGGTTGACCCAATGTTATTGCGCCCGGTAGATGATTTAGAGTTAACAGTAAGGTCTGCTAATTGCTTGAAAGCGGAAAATATTTATTACATTGGAGATCTCATCCAGCGTTCAGAAAATGAGCTCTTAAAGACTCCAAATTTAGGTCGTAAATCTCTTAATGAGATTAAAGACGTTTTAGCTGCTCGTGGACTGTCATTGGGGATGAAGTTGGAAAGCTGGCCCCCAGTTGGTTTAGAGAAATAATAGAAAGGAAGTATCATGCGTCACGGAAACGGACTGCGTAAACTCAATCGCACATCTTCGCATCGTTTAGCGATGTTGCGTAATATGTCGAATTCATTGCTACAGCATGAATTAATTAAAACGACACTACCTAAGGCAAAAGAATTGCGCCGTGTAGTGGAGCCTTTAATTACATTGGGTAAGAAAGATAATTTAGCGAATCGTCGTCTTGCGTTTAATCGCTTGCGTGATAGAGACATGGTAACTAAGTTATTTACTGAACTAGGACCACGTTATGCTGCCCGTCCAGGTGGTTATACTCGTATCCTTAAATTTGGATTTAGGGTTGGCGACAATGCGCCAATGGCGCTTGTAGAGTTAGTGGATCGCCCCGAAGTTGAAGAAACTGAAGTTGTAGAGGCTTAATACGCCTTTATCATTAAAAAAGCCAGGATAGTTTTCCTGGCTTTTTTTTGAAGAAAAATTCAAACTCTGCCAAAATGATTGAATGACAAAAGTAATTCAAGTGATAAACAATCAACCAATTATAGTAATGACGAGTTGCCCAAATCTTGAGCTTGCTAAAGATATCGCAAAAATACTGGTTGAGAAAAAACTAGTAGCTTGTGCTCAGTTGACTAGAAATGTCGAGTCTATATATGAATGGCAAGGACAAATTGAAAGCTCGACAGAAGTCGTACTCAGCTTAAAAACATTTAGATTGCATTGGGAAACAATCCAAACGCAGATTATAAAAATGCATCCTTATAAAATTCCAGAAATGATTGCTGTGGATATGGTGAATATTTCAGAAAAATATGAAGCGTGGATGAGAGAAGTTGTTAATATGACGAGCGACAAAGAATGTTAAGAACACTGACTAAATCGTTAGCGAGGTTTTTATCCATCAACATATCGATTTCTTTATTGCTGTGCTCATTGAATACTCAAGCACAACAAATGAGCTTCTTAGAACCCGATAAAGCATTCATTATTTCGGGGATGTTAACTCAAGATAGTTTAAAAATAAAATATGAGGCAGCTGCGGGTTACTACATGTATCAAGAGTCTATGTCTGTAAAGGTAAAGGGACAAAAAGATCATCTCAAAATTGATTCAAAAGATATTCCGGTGGCACATGAAAAATTTGATCAAAACTTCAATAAGATAGTGCGAACATATACAGGCGTTTCAGAGTGGATCTTTCCAATAACAAGCGTACCGATACAAACTCCTTTGGTATTAGAGATCACTGTTCAGGGTTGTGCTGAAAAAGGAATTTGTTATCCTCCAATGACGCGCATACTTACCCTGAATGAATATGAAAAAGTAGAAATTTCAAGAGATGTGGAAGAAGTAGTCAACGTAGAATCTAGCCCCATCAACCTTCAAACATTTTGGGAATCACGAGATGATTTAAATACATTATCTCGCTTACTTAAAAACACATCCTTACCAATCTTGTTAATAGGATTCTTTATCTTAGGATTAGGGTTAGCCTTTACACCTTGTGTATTACCGATGCTACCCATATTGTCGAGCATTATATTTGGCACAACAAAGCATCATTTACTCTCTCGCAAAAGAACCATCACATTAGCAATTGCTTATGTATTAGGAATGGCGAGTGCTTTTAGTGTTGCGGGAATGGCAACAGCATGGTTTGGTGCAAGTATTCAAGCTGCGCTGCAGCAACCATTAGTGGTTATTTCATTTGGCCTACTCTTGGTTTTTCTCTCAGGAAGCTTGTTAGGTTTTTATGAATTACACCTACCTTCCTCTTGGCATAACCAGGTTCAGCATTGGATGGGAAAATCTCAAGGTGGCAGTGTGGGCGGTGCTTTAGTCTTAGGTGCGTTATCAAGTTTAGTTGCAAGTCCTTGTGTGACAGCACCACTTGCCGGCGTTCTCACATTCATTGCTCAAAGTGGCGAAGTCAAATTGGGTGGAGTCATTTTATTTGTGATGGCGTGTGGGATGGGAGTTCCGCTACTTATTTTTGCATTAGGGGCTAGCAGAATTATCCCCCGAGCTGGTCCGTGGATGATTCGTATTCAACGATTTTTTGGGATCATCATGATTAGCTTTGCGCTTTGGATTGTCTGGCCGGCGATCACGTTTTTAATTCACCCGAATATATCCAATAGTCAAACAACTAAAGAAATCGGAAAGCTAACCTATAAGATTGTAAGAACTACGACAGAGTTGAATAATACCCTTTTAGAATCCCAACAGAACAATCGTCCTGTGCTGGTCACTTTTTATGCAACGTGGTGTGTTAGTTGCGCCGAATTAGAAAGTATGGTTTTGAGTAATCAACAGGTCGTTGAGAAACTTTCCTCATATGACCTCATCGAGGTAGATGTAACTCAGATTACGACGGATCAAAAAGAACTGTTGAATAGCTATCATTTATTTGGTCCCCCGGCATTTATTTTTTACGATAAAGCAGGAAAAGAACTTGAGTCAGAGCGTGTGGTCGGAGTTATTTCAGCAACGAAGTTCTTAGCCAAACTTAAATAGTTAAAGAAATATTAGCGAAATCCTAGCTTCGCAAAATCCTAGCAGCATCGCGTGCAAAGTAGGTCAAAATACCATCTGCACCAGCTCTTCTAAAGGCCATCAAAGATTCCATCATGACGCCGTCATGATCAAGCCAGCCATTTTGTGCCGCAGCTTTAATCATGGCGTACTCACCGCTGACTTGATAAACAAAGGTGGGGTAGGCAAAGGTGTCTTTAACGCGTCTAACGATGTCTAGATAAGGCATACCTGGTTTTACCATGACCATATCAGCACCTTCAGAAATATCAGCAGCTACCTCACGAAGTGCTTCATCTGAGTTGCAAAAATCCATTTGATAAGTTTTTTTATTACTTTTACCTAAAAAAGCAGCGGAGCCAACAGCATCTCTAAAAGGGCCGTAATAAGACGAGGCATATTTCGCTGAATAGGCCATGATTTGGGTATGTATAAAACCATGAGCTTCAAGCGCGGTTCTAATTTTACCAATACGACCATCCATCATGTCCGAAGGAGCAACAATATCTACACCTGCATTGGCTTGAGCTAGAGCTTGTTTGACTAAAATTTCAGAGGTCACGTCATTAAGGACATAACCAGAGTCATCAAGGACGCCATCCTGCCCATGACTAGTATAGGGATCAAGGGCAACATCCGTCATGATCCCAAGTTCAGGAAAATTCTTTTTTAGTTCTTTAACAACACGTGGGACAAGTCCATTAGGATTAAAAGCCTCAACACCATCGGGTGTTTTTAAAGAGGTATCTATGACGGGAAAAAGTGCTAATACTGGAATGCCAAGTTCTACACATTCGGCCGCAATAGGAAGGAGCAAATCGAGAGAGACCCTGCAAACTCCAGGCATTGAAGGGACGGCTTGCTCTAAATTTTTACCTTCATGCACAAAAACGGGATAAATAAGGTTATGAGCTGACAAGGTACTTTCTTGAACCAGAGACCTAGACCAGGCATGTTTTCGGGTGCGACGAAGCCGGTGAAGTGGAAAGTTTAATAAGCTTGAAGCATGATCTGTTTTCATTGACTTACCTTTATAGTCGAAAGATTTAACCAAACACACAGTAAAACATCTGCCTGCTCTAGACCAATACGTTTTGTACTTGAAAAAAGTTGAGCGGTTAGAGAACCAAAGTTACTATGGCTTTTTTCAAGAACAGATAATTCAGACTGCACGCTTTTTAAGGCCAGCGCTTTTTCAGATTGGTTTAATTTATCACATTTAGTCACAAGAATATGAACAGGCTTGCCTGAGGGGCAAAACCAATTGAGCATATTTCTATCAAGGTCCGTTAAACCTCGGCGAGCATCCACAATGAGGATCATTCCCTTTAATTGAACTCGTTCTTGAAGATAGGTGCTTAAGAGCTTATCCCAGTGAGACTGAGTTTTCCGGTTCACTTGAGCAAATCCATAGCCCGGTAAATCAACCAGATTAGCAATATGCTCCTCTTTTTCAGCAAGGGAAAAGAAATTAATATGTTGGGTACGACCGGGAGTTTTACTTGCAAAAGCTAGACGTTTTTGAGAACAAAGAACGTTAATCGCTGTTGATTTCCCGGCATTTGACCGACCAGCAAAAGCCACCTCAGGCAGAGGATCAGCTGGCAAATCTGCGATATGGTTAACGGTAACTAAGAACTTTGCTTGTTGGAGCTTTGACATATATTTCTTTTTTAAGAAGCTATTGTAAAATTACATGGATAGAATAGTCTCAAATAATCGGAAAAATATTATGTTCTCAAATAGCCAAAATAGTATCTTTAAAATCATTCAAGTCGGTTTTCTTTCCCTCATCATATCTGTTTCTGCTTGGACGCTCGCAGCTGAACCTGCGCCGGCGGCTATAAAAGCTGATGCGGCAGCTGGAGAAGCCTTATATGGCAATGGCGATTCTACTAGGGGCATTACTGCTTGCGTTAGCTGTCATGGTGCTGCGGGGAATAGTGGATCAGGTACTTGGCCTAAATTAGCGGGTCAGCACGCCGCGTATATTCGCAACCAGTTAAAACATTTTAAGTCGGGTGAGCGCGCAAATGGCGTCATGATGGGAATGTCAATGGCCTTAACTGAGCAAGATATTACGAATATTTCTGCATATTTAAGTAAGCAGGTCATCAAGCCTGGTACTGCTAAAAATAAAGACACTATTACACTAGGCCAAAGTATCTATCGTGGCGGAATCGCCGCTAAGGGTGTGCCAGCTTGTGCTGGGTGTCATGGTCCTGCTGGTGCTGGAATCCCAGATCAGTTCCCTCAAGTTGGCGGACAATGGGCTGATTACACTGAGGCTCAGTTAGTTGCTTTGCGTGCGGGCGCTCGAAAAAATGTGCAAATGAATGCGATCGCTGCAAAGTTATCAGATTTAGAAATGAAGGCCGTAGCAGACTACATCGCTGGGATTCATTAAGCCAAGATAAGGCAATTTAAAGGCTTAAGGGTTAGAAGCTGGTTTAATGATGTGCTCTTTTGAGAATAAATCAGCGATAGACTCTCGCTCGCGGACTAGATGTGCTTGTGCTTTATTGACAATCACCTCAGCAGCTCTGCCCCTAGAGTTGTAGTTAGAGGACATCGAGGCACCATAAGCACCGGCAGACAGGATTGCCAATAAATCCCCAGGTTCGACCGCCAAGTCCCTATCTCGGCCTAGCCAATCACCGGATTCACAGACCGGACCGACAACATCATAGTTTCTAACGGGTAAATTCTCTTTGGATTTAACGGCAACAATTGCATGATAAGCCTCATACATAGAGGGCCTCATCAGATCGTTCATAGCCGCATTAACAATACAAAAATTCTTAGTTTCACCCGGCTTTAAGTATTCAATTTCGGTTAATAAAATCCCAGCGTTACCAACGAGAGACCTTCCCGGTTCAAAAATAACTTCTAAATGACCAAAACCTTTGGCTTCAATATGATCTAACAGAGTATTTGCAAACTCAGTAATATGTGGCGGGCTTTCATCCGCATAGACGATACCTAAGCCACCACCAATATCGAGGTGTTCGAAGGTAATACCTAAATCCTGTAATTCGGTTATGAGGCCAAGGATTCGATTTAAAGCGTCAATATAGGGTTGAGTATCAGTAATTTGCGACCCTATGTGGCAGTCAACTCCTTTGATCTTACAATGCGGCATTTGCTGGGCGATCATATACGTAGGAATAACATCTTCATAGGCAATACCAAACTTATTATCTTTTAAACCAGTAGAAATATAAGGGTGAGTTTTGGCGTCAATGTCTGGGTTAACTCGTAGAGAGATATTGGCAGTCAAGCCTAATTGTCCAGCGATTTGATTAATACGATATAGCTCAGGTATGGATTCCACGTTAAAACACTTTAGGCCCAATGTCAGGGCATATTCAATTTCAGATTTAGACTTACCAACTCCTGAGAAAACACATTTTTTGGGATTCACACCAATCTGCATTACCCTGGCAAGCTCTCCAGCACTGACTAAATCAAACCCAGCGCCAAGACGATTAAAAATATCAAGAATCGCTAAGTTACTATTTGATTTCATTGCAAAATGAATATTTGCACGCCTTGAACCGTCTTTGCGAAAGCATGCTTTGTCGTAGGCCATAAAGGCTGTGGTTAAAGCCTCAAGGCTATAGACATAGGTTGGCGTATTAAATTCTTTAGCGATATCTGTTAGTGAGATGTCTTCAACAAACCATTCATGATGATTTGTTGAAAAGCCAGTTAATGGTGGGATAAGGTTCATAAATGTGGCTAATTATTTAGTTTGGGGCACAGGGGTATTTTTAGGGCTAACAGTTGAACCGGAAGCTGACCCTGAAGAATCTTTAGAACTAGTAGGCGGGTACAGTTTATTCTCTGGTTCAGATTGGGTTGGTTTGGCTGGAGTTGGCGGTGGCGCAGGGAGGTAAAGAGGCCCTCTGATACCGCACGCACATAGAAAGACACTAAGAAGAATAAGGTTTTTCTTCGAAATTTTAAAAAAAGCGATTAGTGTATTCTTCATAGTAATCATTACTGGATTGATATCTTCTTTATAAAGCAGAATATAGCATGCAAACACCCATTGAAAAAATTGATGATACTCGATTTAAAGAGCAGGCAAATCGAGTTTTCGATTTAATCGAAAACGAATTAGAAAGAATTTTTGAAGAAGATGACTTTGATGTTGATGTCGAACGTCAGGGAAGTAGCGTTTTAAACATTAAATTCTCAAATCATTCCGTCATTGTTCTCAATTTACAAACTCCTCTTCATGAGATTTGGTTAGCCACAAAAGCTGGCGGCTTTCATTTTAGATGGGCGGGAAATATCAACGCACCATTATGGCTAGATACAAAGACGGATGAGGACTTTTTAAAGGTGGTTTCTGAGCATATTTCTAAACAAGGCGGCATTCAATTTAAAGTCCCCAAATCACTTTAAGTTGAAAATCTCGCAAACTCTTTTCGAGCGAACCGATCTGTCATACCGGCGATATAGTGCGAGATTCGGCGCATAGGCTGCTCTAGATCATCAACACGAAAATCCGCCGGTAAATATTGGGGGTAATTAACGTAATGCTCGAAAAGAAATTTAATTTGATTTGCAGCTTCTTCGGTTACCCCAAGTACTTGAGGGTGACGGTATAAGTTTTTAAATAGAAAAATCTTGAGTTCCTGCACTTGAACTTGGACCGAACTAGAAAAAGAAATTAAAGGTTTAGAGGATCTAACGTCATCTATCGTTTGGGGTTCGTATTCTAGAATTAATTTTTGAGACGTCGTCACTAAGTCATTGACCAAAATATGAATAATATGTCGAATAACTTCATGGCGTAATTTACTACCACTTAAGCTAGGATAGAGGATTTTAACTTTAGTTAACTGATCACGCCATAACTGAACCTCCTCAAGGCTACCCATAGGAATTAAACCTGATCTAATGCCGTCATCAATATCGTGGTTACTATAAGCAATTTCATCAGCAATATTGGCGAGTTGAGCTTCAAGGGAGGGTGAGTGACCTAAAGTAAAGCGTTCGCCTAAAGCACCAAGCCAAGCGGCGTGAATTTTTCGATTATTGTTTGAGATATGCTTAAGAATCCCTTCTCGGGTTTCAAAACATAAGTTCAATCCACTAAAGGTTGGGTAACGCTCTTCAAGATGGTCAACTACCCATAAACTTTGCAGGTTATGTTCAAATCCGCCATGGTCCTTCATGCAAGCGTTCAGAGCGTCTTGTCCTGCGTGTCCAAATGGGGTATGCCCTAAATCATGTGCAAGTGAGATTGCCTCAACCAAATCTTCATTAAGATGAATACGTCTTGCAACTGCTCGACCAATTTGCGCGACTTCTAAGCTGTGTGTTAAACGGGTTCTAAAATGGTCACCCTCATGGTTAAGAAAAACCTGAGTTTTATATTCAAGTCGTCTAAAAGCCGAACAATGAACAATGCGGTCTCTATCCCGTTGAAAAGGATTTCTCCCAGAATTAGTAGGCTCCGCTGGCTCTATAAAAATACGTCGAAGGGAATTTTCCGGCCTAGCAGCATAAGGCGCAATCATTTTTTTATTGCGCCTGTTGCTAGTAATGTACTTTCAATCATGTCGGGAGGAACCTGCTGGGTATCAGCTTGGCCAAGTTGTTTAAGGACTACATAATTAATCTTGCCCGCATGGGATTTTTTATCGTGAGACATCAGATCAATATATTGATCTAGGGTCCAAAGAGGAGGTTGGGTCGGTAGATGAAGGGCTTTAATTAAATTGGTGAGGTGAGACACTTCCGCTTGAGTTAAATAACCTAATTGGTGGGATAGCTCAGCCGCTAAATACATACCACAGCCAACAGCCTCACCGTGAAGCCAACTTCCATAACCCATTCCAGATTCAATAGCGTGTCCGAAGGTATGTCCAAAATTTAAGTGAGCTCTAATGCCACTTTCTTTTTCATCAGCAGCAACAACTGCAGATTTAATTTCACACGACCTGACCACAACATGTTCTAGAGCGTTTAAGTCATAAGCATTCAGTAGATCTGTATTTTTTTCAATCCATGATAAAAGATCGAGGTCTGCAATTGCGCCATGTTTAAGGACTTCAGCAAGACCAGCGGCCAGTTCTCTTGGGGGAAGTGTAGTTAGAGTGTTTAAATCAGCGATGACTGCTACAGGTTGATGAAAGGCGCCAATCATATTTTTACCCAAAGGATGATTGATCCCAGTCTTTCCACCGACGGACGAGTCAACTTGAGCTAGTAGAGTTGTCGGTATTTGGATAAAGTGAATACCTCTCATAAAACTAGCTGCAGCAAAACCAGCCATATCCCCAATAACACCCCCACCTAGAGCAATAATGGTGGTTTTTCGGTCAGCACCAAATTCTAGTAAACCATCAAAAATGAGTTGTAATGTTTGCCAGGTTTTAAAGTTTTCACCATCTGGCAGAATAATTCGAAATACTTTTTGGCCTAAGGACTCTAAAGTCTGATGCACTTGTTCGGCATAAAGTTTTTCAATCGTGGAGTTTGTCACAATAAAACAGTTTTTCCCGATCAGATGGGGTTGATAAAGGGGACCTTGAGTTAACAGATTTGCACCAACATAAATAGGATAAGTGCGACTACCTAAATCAACGTGGATTGTTTTCATGACGATAGCTCTAGTTGCATTACTAAATGGTTAGTTAATTGATTCACATTTGGTTTTCCTGTTTCAATCACTACGTTAGCAATTGATTGATAGATAGGATCACGAACATCAAATAGTTCCTTTAATTTCATTTGTGGATCAGCAGTATTTAATAAAGGTCGGCCTTTATCATGACGGGTTCTTAGCCAAAGCTCATGGGGATTAGCGCGCAAGTAAATAATAAAGCCATGGGCTTTTAAGCAGTCTCTATTTTCTTCGAGTAAGACACTTCCTCCCCCTGTGGCAAGAACAATATTTGTTCTCGACGCCAAATCGCTAATGACGGCAGACTCTCGCTTACGAAAACCGTCTTCACCTTCCATCTCAAAAATAATAGGAATTTTAACGCCACATCTTTTTTCAATTTCGTGGTCGCTATCAATAAATAATTTTCCTAAACGTTTAGCTAAGATTCGACCCACTGTCGACTTCCCTGCGCCCATGAGGCCGACAAGGAAAATATTATCTGGATAAGCGTTCATTCCATAATTTTACGCAGGGTTTATAAAAGTTGTTGAGTTTTTAGGGATTTGCTGAGAATTTTTCAATAATCTGTTGGCCCGCATGATTTATCAAGGATGGGGTTAAAAATACCAGTAACTCTGTTTTGTCTTTGATTTTGGCGCGGTGTTTAAATAGATTCCCTAGAATAGGAAGGCGGCCTAATAGTGGAACTTGGACAATATCTTCCCGTTCAGTCTGTAAAAAGATACCCCCAATAACAACGGTGCCGCCATCTTCAACAATAATTTGTGAGCGTAAATGCTTCGTATCGATTGCAAACCCTTGCTCAGTCTTCATCCCGATCGTGTCTTTACTAATCTCAACTTCCATTTGTATTTGACCTTCTCTGATGGTTGGCGTTACTTCAAGTTTGAGGTTAGCTTTACGAAATTGGACTTTAGAACCTTCTTTTGTTGAAGTTTGATAAGGCAATTCAGTCCCTTGTTCAATGACTGCTTTAACTTGATTAGCGGTCACAATCCGTGGATTGGCAATAATATTACCTTTTCCATCGGATTCAAGGGCGCTGAGTTCGAAATGAAGTAATTGGGAGGCGCCTTTAGAAAACATCGTAATTGAAGAACTTGATGCTGGGAAACCATTTAAACCTTCAGCTTTTAGGTCAGACTCATAGTTAAATGAAGGGTTTTTAAGGGGGTTATTGTTTTGATCGGTCCTTTGTGTAATACCAAACTTGACACCTAAGTTTCTAGCAAAACGATAATCCGCTTCAACAATTCGGGCTTCAATTAAAACTTGCTTCTCAAATTTTACGGAAGAAGCATGGCTAGAATGGTTTTTTTCGAAAGATCTTAACAGTTCAATTGGGGCAACCCATACAATCATTCCGTGTTGTTTATATCCGAGTTGGTGGCTATGAAGTAGCATTTCAAAAGCTTCATTCCAAGGCACGTCCACTAATTCTATGGAAGTCATCCCATTTAGTTTGTCGACCCCAATTAGATTGATATTGCCAATTTCTCCAAGTAATTTAAATAAATCTTTTAGGGGAACCTGTGAGAAAGATAAGCTAATACGAGAGCTTGGGAATTTATTTTCTAGGAGTGTAGAAGCCATCAATTGGGGTGATGAAAAGATTAACCATAGTGCAATGAGAGAAACGCCTACTTTTGGGTATAGATTTTGATGCATTTAGACTAATTCCTCTTTAAGTGATGTTGACGACCGCTTGAGTGTAAAAAGACGACAAAATTCTGGTCGATATAACTGAGATGCCAATCCGTGAAAATAGGCTCACCTGTTTTAAAGAGGCGCGTTTTATTCTCCAGAGATAACAGGGCGTGACGCTGATCATTTTTTACAAAGGTACCAAGATAAGAGATATTCTTAAAAAGTTCTTTTGTAGGGGGTTCTATTTGTTTAGAGTATCTAGAGGGTAGTGGTATCTTTTTGGGTGTATTCATTAATTTTTCTAGATCTTCCTTTTGTTGTGAACTAAATTCGATATGGTCCTCAACCTGATCTATCAGTTCATTAAGATTTTGTGAAATATCATTAATGCGCTCCTCTAAAGGATCAATTTTGTGAATCGCTGCATCTAAAAATGCTGATGGATTAGGATTTTTAAATAAAAAAAATAGATAGGCGAGTGCGATACAAAATATTCCTAAAGCGGCAGAATTAATCCATTCGTGAGTGACTTGATGAGAGGGCATGGTAAATTTTTTCTTTTCAAAAAAAGGAGGCTGAATTTGATTGTTAAGGGGAATTTGACCAGAGATAGGTTTTTTTGAAGGAACGCTTGAAGGTATTCCCAGAATTTCGCCAGTATCAGGATCGACACCACTCTTCATGTAGGTTGAGCTCATAGGATCAATTGAGATTTCTCTCTCAACACTGCCAAACACACCTCGAGAGTTTTCAAATGATTCAGGAGTAATTTTTCTTTCAAACATAGTGCTATTTTGAAAAAAACTGCTCAAAAGTGATAGTTTTTGCATTGTCAGAAAGTACTTAAAACAATGTCTGAAACAATTTCTAGTTTGAGATACCTATCTATATAATCTGTTTATGTATAAAAGGATATTTCTCTACCTCATTTTGACCGGCGTAACGGGCTTAATTTGCTTAGCGACTCTGATTGCTTTTATGATTATGGTTGCAAAGCCTAATTTACCTTCATTAGAGGCAGTTACTGACTATAGACCAAAAGTTCCGTTAAGGATTTATACAGCCGACAATGTTCTCATAGGCGAGTTTGGCGAAGAGCGAAGAAAAGTAACTCCCATTGATATTTTTCCAACTGCACTTAAAAAAGCTGTGATTGCAATCGAAGATGATCGATTTTACGAACATGGTGGAGTCGATTATCAAGGAGTTCTAAGAGCTACGTTAGCTAATTTAAATGGTCGCTTGTCTCAAGGGGCGTCAACCATCACCATGCAAGTTGCTAGAAACTTTTTCTTAACTAATGAGAAAACGTTTACCCGTAAGATTTATGAAATGCTGTTGGCGTGGAAAATAGAAAAGAATTTATCAAAAGATAAGATTCTTGAAGTGTATATGAATCAAATTTATCTGGGGCAGCGATCATACGGATTTGCTAGCGCTGCTCGTATTTATTTTGGAAAAGATGTCAACGAACTCTCTATTGCTGAATCTGCGATGTTAGCAGGTCTGCCTAAAGCGCCTTCTGCCTATAATCCAGTTGTTAATTTTCGGCGTGCAAAAATTCGGCAAGAATATATTTTACAAAGAATGCGAGATCTAAAATATATTACTAGTGAAGAGTATGCCCTAGCTATGCTTGAAGAATTAAATGTCAAAGGATTAGGTCGTGAGTTTAATGTTCACGCTGATTTTGTCTCCGAATATGCTAGGCAGTTATTGATAAAGATGTATGGCGAAAATGTCTATATACAGGGCTTAAAAGTCTATACAACCGTTCAATATGACCATCAAAATGCAGCGTATCAAGCCATTAGAAAAGGCGTATTAGATTACGATGCTAAACATGGGTATCGTGGACCGGAGGGTTTTGTTGAGGTACCCAATGAGGCCGCTGATAGCAAACTAGTTAAACGTGTTCTAGATGAAGCTTTAATTGAACACAGTAATAGTGATGATATTCAAGCTGGAGTTGTCGTTGATATCAAGCCTAAAGAATTAAAAATCTTTACTTCTTCAGGTGACACTATTGTTATAAAGAATGAAGGATTAAAGCTTGTCAATGAAGCTTTAAGTTCAACAGCGCAGCCTAAAGTAAAAATTAAAAAAGGCTCAATTATTCGTGTCATGCCTCTTACGAATGGAACATGGCAAGTCGTACAAATGCCTGAGGTTGAATCCACTTTAGTTTCTATTAGCCCCGAAACTGGGGCTATTCTGGCTCTAGTTGGCGGTTTTGATTACAAGCGCAATCAGTTTAATCATGCGATGCAAGCAGAGCGTCAACCTGGGTCATCTTTTAAACCTTTTATTTACGCCGCCGGAATAGAAAAAGGGATTATGCCTCGAACTGTAGTGAATGATGCTCCACTCAGTATTGGTGGATCTGAAACAGGTGGAAAGGCATGGGAGCCGAAAAACTATGATGGTAAAACAGATGGCTTTATGACGGTAAGATCCGCATTGGCCAGGTCTAAAAACTTAGTATCTGTCAGAATCATTCGAGCAATTGACCCTCGCTATGTTCAGGAGTTTATTCAGAAGTTTGGGTTTGATCCTGAAAAAAATCCTCCTTATTTGACATTAGCGCTTGGGGCGGGATCAGTTACACCCTTACAGATGGCAAGAGGCTATAGCGTCTTTGCTAATGGCGGCTATGAGGTTCAACCCTTTTTGATATCTAAAATTTTAGATAGTAAAGATGCGGTCATTTTTGAGGATAAGCAACATGCCTTAGGTGGACCTGATATGGTGCGGGTATTAGACGCTCGAACAGCGTTTGTTGCTGATAGCTTGATGCAAGAAGTGACTCGGTCTGGAACTGCAGCAAGTGCGCGTGCCAAATTGAAGCGTAATGATATTGCTGGAAAAACAGGGACGACTAATGATTCACACGATGCTTGGTTTGCTGGCTATCATCCAAAAGTTTGCGCGATCGTATGGATGGGGTTTGATAAACCCAAGAGCTTAGGGGCTAATGAAACTGGTGGAGGTTTGTCCTTGCCGATTTGGATCAACTATATGTCAACGGCACTCAAAGAACTTGCTGAGGCTCCTCGCAGTCCACCACCTGGAGTTGAATCCATAGATGGAGATTGGGTAATACCAGAATTTGCGAACAATCCTCATTACGGCTCACTCGAGTAATTAGAATGGCAAGGCAAGCCAGGATCATCCATTTAGGCCAAGTCATGGCTGTAAGTGCTAAAGGCTTAAAAAACTTAAATATCTTTGATAAAGATGAGTTAAAACAAGCTTTGCTAGCTTGGCTTCGCGACAGCGCAAAACACTATGGTCTTAGTATCCATGCGTACGTTATTTTGCCAAATGAACTTTGTTTTTTAGCTACTCCACTCGAGCATGCGAGCTTAGCTAAAACAATGCAGTCCTTATGCAGAAGATACACCCAGCTATTTAACCAAATACACTTAACTAAAGGCACGATTTGGGATGGACGGTTTTATTCAAAGCCATTAGCTACGGGGCAAGAAATTTTGGAGCACCAAAAAAAGATTGAAACATCTCCAAAGCAAGAGGGGGTTGTGAGTCAGTTAGAAGACTATCTTTGGTCAAGTTACCTTACACATATTGGTCAAAGGCCCAATTACGGTCTTATTGATACGCTACCATTTTCAAAACTAGGAAATACTCCCTTTGAGAGACAAAGAAATTGGGAGTTATACCTTTTGAATCATAGCGGTAACCACTCTGTCCCCAAAGAATAAATATTTAGCCATTTCACCAAAAAAGTGCGGGGACAGAGTCATACGCAAAATCATTGATGTAAAAAGAGGATTAACCTATAGTTAACCCCCTATTTAATTTTTTGCGGCATAAATGTTCAGGATTTAACCATCTGAAGACTTATATCCAAAGGAGCTGAGATGCATCAAATCAATTTGCGACCCACTGCACAAGGTCTTTATGACCCATCAAATGAACATGACGCCTGTGGTGTTGGTTTTGTAGCGCATATCAAAGGCAATAAAACCCACGATATCGTGAGCCAAGGATTAAAAATCCTAGAAAATTTAGACCATCGTGGAGCGGTTGGAGCAGATGCATTGATGGGGGATGGTGCAGGAATATTGATTCAGGTTCCGGATCAGTACTTTCGGGAAGAAATGATTAAATTAGGAGTGAAATTACCTCCATCTGGCGAATATGGCGTAGGGATGGTTTTTTTACCTAAAGAAAATGCGTCACGACTCGCTTGTGAACAAGAATTAGAAAGAACAGTTCGGATAGAAGGTCAGGTTGTTTTAGGTTGGCGTGACGTACCGGTCAACAAAGACATGCCAATGTCACCAACAGTTGCAAAAACTGAACCAGTAATACGACAAATATTCATCGGTCGTGGACGAGAAATAATGACAACAGATGCTTTAGAAAGAAAGTTGTATGTCATTCGAAAATCGGCAAGTCATGCAATACAAAATTTAGAGTTAAAGCATGGAAAAGAATATTTTGTAACTTCGATGTCTGCGAGAACAATCGTATATAAAGGTTTGTTACTTGCAAATCAAGTCGGCGCATATTACGAAGATCTTAAAGATACAAGAGTGGTATCAGCACTAGCATTAGTGCATCAACGATTCTCAACAAATACCTTCCCAGCGTGGGAACTCGCACATCCTTACAGAATGATCGCGCACAACGGTGAAATAAATACGGTCAAAGGTAATGTGAATTGGATCAATGCAAGAACAGGCGCAATACGCTCACCAGTTTTAGGAGATGATTTAGAAAAATTATGGCCACTAATCTACCCAGGACAATCAGATACAGCAAGCTTTGATAACTGCTTAGAACTATTAGTCATGGCTGGATATCCAATGGCTCACGCCATGATGATGATGATTCCAGAAGCATGGGAGCAACATACATTAATGGATGAAAATCGAAAAGCATTTTATGAATACCATGCAGCCATGATGGAGCCTTGGGATGGGCCTGCTGCTATGGCATTTACCGACGGCAGACAAATAGGAGCAACACTCGATAGAAATGGATTACGTCCAGCAAGATACTATGTCACGGATGATGACCTAGTCATCATGGCATCTGAGGCGGGTGTTCTTAAATTTGAAGAAAATAAAATAGTCAAAAAATGGCGCTTACAGCCAGGCAAAATGTTTTTAATCGACATGGAGCAGGGCCGAATTATCGAAGACACAGAATTGAAAGAATCATTGTCAAAAGCTAAACCCTATAAGAGTTGGATAGATGCAGTAAGAATTAAATTAGATGTCATAGAAGTTAATGAAAAAGATTTAATTGAGGACGACTCTAAAAATCGTCCAGCTGCGAAACTGCTAGACCGCCAGCAAGCATTTGGGTATACGCAAGAAGATATCAAGTTCCTCATGGCTCCTATGGCGCAAGCTGGGGAGGAGGCAACGGGTTCAATGGGTAACGATAGTCCACTGGCAGTCTTATCGAATAAGAACAAAACACTTTATAACTATTTCAAACAATTATTTGCACAGGTGACTAATCCACCGATAGATCCAATTAGAGAAAATATGGTGATGTCCCTTGTGTCATTTATTGGACCTAAGCCTAATTTGCTGGATACAAATAATATTAATCCGCCAATGCGGTTGGAAGTTTCGCAGCCCATATTAGATTTTTCAGATATGTCTAAAATTCGACATATAGAACACTACACCGGTGGGAAATTTAGAAGCCATGAATTAGATATTTGTTATCCAGTGGTCTGGGGTAATGAAGGGATCGAAGCGCGACTCGCCTCATTATGTGCCGAAGCGGTTGATGCTGTGAAATCGGGATTCAACATATTGATTGTCAGTGATCGACAAGTGTCAGAAGATTATGTGGCCATACCAGCCTTGCTATCAACATCTGCAATACATCAACATTTAGTTCAAAAAGGATTAAGAACAAGTACGGGTCTTGTTATTGAAACGGGTTCTGCAAGAGAAGTCCACCATTTTGCTTTATTAGCAGGATATGGGGCCGAAGCTGTACACCCTTATTTAGCTATGGAAACTTTGGCTCAGCTCTCAAAAGACTTGCCTGGTGAGCTATCCGAAGAAAAGGTTGTCAAGAACTTCATTAAGGCAATTGGTAAGGGACTACAAAAAGTGATGTCCAAAATGGGTATATCAACGTATATGTCCTATACAGGGTCACAAATATTTGAGGCCATTGGTTTGTCAGACCAAATGATTCATAAATATTTTGCAGGAACATCTTCAAATATTGGTGGAATCGGAGTTTTTGAAGTTGCGGAAGAGGCGCTTAAAATGCACAGGCAAGCATTTAGTGAGGATCCTGTTTTAGAAAATAGCTTAGATGCTGGTGGAGAGTATGCCTATCGAATCAGAGGTGAAGACCATATGTGGACACCGGATTCAATTGCAAAGCTGCAGCATTCAACACGAACAGGACCAGAAAAGGGTGGATATAAAACCTTTAAAGAGTATGCCAATTTGATTAATGATCAAAGTCGAAGACATATGACCTTGAGAGGACTATTTGAATTTAAAGTCGATCCATCAAAAGCAATCGATTTATCAGAAGTAGAGCCGGCCAAAGAAATTGTAAAACGTTTTGCAACAGGAGCTATGTCTCTTGGTTCAATTTCGACAGAGGCGCACTCTACATTAGCAGTTGCAATGAATCGAATTGGGGGCAAGTCTAATACAGGTGAAGGCGGTGAAGACTATAAACGGTATCGCAATGAATTAAAGGGTATACCTATTAAAAAGGGAGAAACCTTAGCGAGCATATTAGGTAGTGATGTTATCGCTGTCGATATACCACTCGAAAATGGTGACTCACTCAGATCAAAGATCAAACAAGTTGCCTCAGGAAGGTTTGGAGTAACAACAGAATACTTGTCGTCAGCAGATCAAATTCAAATCAAGATGGCTCAAGGTGCTAAACCGGGCGAAGGTGGTCAGTTACCTGGTGGAAAGGTATCAGAATATATCGGAAACTTACGTTATTCCGTCCCAGGTGTAGGCTTAATATCTCCACCACCTCATCATGATATTTACTCCATTGAAGATTTAGCGCAACTGATTCATGACCTAAAAAACGTCAATCCAAGAGCTGATATTTCTGTCAAGCTGGTCTCAGAAGTTGGGGTGGGGACAGTAGCTGCTGGTGTTGCTAAGGCAAAAGCTGACCATGTGGTTATTTCTGGGCATGATGGTGGAACAGGGGCATCACCTTTGTCATCGATTAAACATGCAGGATCACCATGGGAACTCGGGCTAGCAGAAACGCAACAAACGCTTGTTCTTAACGGCTTAAGAAATAGGATACGAGTGCAAGCAGATGGCCAAATGAAAACTGGTCGAGATGTAGTGATTGGGGCGTTATTAGGCGCAGATGAATTCGGGTTTGCAACCGCCCCATTGGTGGTTGAAGGATGCATCATGATGCGTAAATGTCACTTGAATACTTGCCCTGTTGGAGTAGCGACTCAGGATCCAGAACTGCGTAAAAAGTTTTCAGGTAAGCCAGAGCATGTTGTAAATTTCTTTTTCTATATCGCAGAAGAAGTTCGAGAAATTATGGCGCAATTGGGTATACGAAGTTTCAATGAATTAGTAGGTCGTGTTGATATGCTTGATATGAAAAAAGGGATAGAGCACTGGAAAGCAAAAGGCCTAGATTTTAGAAAAATATTTAATCAGCCAGAGGGCTTTGATGATGTAATCAAATATCAAACTCATACTCAAGATCACGGATTAGCAAAAGCCTTAGATCATGAATTGATTTCTAAAGCAGAGCCTGCTTTAGAAAGGGGTGAGCGTGTTTCTTTTATTCATCCTGTTAAAAACGTCAACCGAACTGTTGGGGCAATGCTATCTGGTGAAGTAGCTAAAAAATATTGTCACGAAGGTTTGCCAGAAGATACGATCCATATTCAGTTTAACGGAACGGCGGGTCAAAGCTTTGCAGCATTCTTAGCCCATGGAGTGACGTTTGATCTGGTGGGTGATGCGAATGATTATGTAGGCAAAGGATTATCTGGCGGTCGGGTCATTGTTCGTTTGCCGCATGAGTTTAAGGGTCATGCAATCGAAAATATTATTGTGGGTAACACCGTGTTGTATGGTGCTATTGCAGGTGAAGCCTTTTTTAACGGAGTTGCCGGTGAGAGATTCGCTGTTAGGAATTCAGGGGCGATAGCTGTAGTCGAAGGAACGGGTGATCACGGCGCAGAATATATGACCGGCGGCACTGTTGTGGTACTTGGAAATACAGGCAGAAATTTTGCGGCTGGAATGAGTGGAGGTATTGCTTATGTCTTTGATGAAGATGGACTATTTTCAAAGCGGTGTAATACGACTATGGCAACTTTAGAGCCAGTCCTTTCGGCGAAAGAACAAAAACTAGAAATGCCTGAATCGGTTTGGCATGCCTTAGATAAAGTTAAAGAGGGCGGGAAACGTTTAAGTGATGAAACTATTCTTAAAGACTTAATCGAAAGACATTTCCGACATACAGGATCAGAGCGCGCGAAAGAAATTTTGCGTGATTGGGATGTTTCTAGAAAGCGGTTTGTTAAAGTTTTCCCTACGGAATATAAACGGGCCTTAGGCGAACTTTGGGAAAAAGCGCAATCAAAAGGTAAGAGTACAACAACGGTTTAACAGATAAATCAAGAAGAAGTATTTGGAGAAATATATGGGAAAAGCGACAGGTTTTATGGAGTTTGAACGCCAATCAGAGCATTATGAAGCACCGGTGATTCGTATAAAACATTACAAAGAGTTTGTGGCCGGGCTTACTGACAGTGAGGCTAAAGTTCAAGGAGCGAGATGCATGGATTGCGGTATTCCATTTTGTAATAATGGTTGCCCAGTCAATAACATCATTCCGGACTTTAACGATTTGGTATACAAGCAAGACTGGCAACAGGCAATAGAAGTTTTACATTCCACAAATAATTTTCCTGAGTTTACTGGTCGTATTTGTCCAGCACCTTGTGAATCTGCGTGCACATTAGGGATACATGAAGAGCCAGTTGGGATTAAGTCGATTGAGCATGCCATTATTGATAAAGCTTGGGAAAACGGTTGGGTTAAACCACAGCTACCAAAACACAAAACTGGAAAAAAAATAGCGATTGTCGGATCTGGTCCTGCGGGAATGGCCGCCGCTCAGCAATTGGCTCGAGTGGGTCACGATGTGACTTTGTATGAGAAGAACGATCGTGTAGGTGGTTTGCTTCGCTACGGTATCCCAGACTTTAAGATGGAAAAATGGTTGATTGATCGTCGCGTTGAACAGATGCAGGCCGAAGGGGTCATCTTTAAAACGGGAGTGTTTGTAGGTAAGGAACAGTTAGACCCATTTATAAAAGATTATTCCCAAGAGCGCGTTTCACCAGAGCAATTGATGAAAGACTTTGATGCAGTCATTATTTCTGGTGGTGCTGAACAACCGCGTGATTTACCTGTTCCAGGCAGAGAGCTTAAAGGGGTACATTACGCTTTAGAGTTTTTAATACCGCAAAATAAAGAAAATGCAGGGGATTTTAAAAATGAAATTAGCGCAAAAGGAAAGCATATTATTGTTATTGGTGGTGGCGATACAGGATCAGACTGTGTTGGGACCTCAAATCGTCATGGTGCTTCATCGGTAGCGCAGTTTGAGTTGCTGCCTCAGCCACCTGTGGAAGAAAATAAACCGCTTGTTTGGCCTTACTGGCCGACTAAGTTAAGAACTTCCTCTTCACATGAAGAAGGATGTGATCGGGATTGGTCGGTTGCAACAAAACGCTTTGAAGGTAAAGATGGAAAAGTTGAGAAGCTTATTGGTGTCCGTCTAGACTGGAAAGATGGCAAGATGGCTGAAGTGCCTGATAGCGAATTTGAAATGAAAGCAGATCTTGTTTTGCTGGCAATGGGTTTTGTGTCACCAGCACAACAGATTCTCAGTGGCTTTGGGGTAGAAAAAGACTCTCGCGGTAATGCGAAGTCTAGCACTGAGGGTGAAAAAGCGTATTACACGAATGTACCTAAAGTATTTGCTGCGGGAGATATCCGCCGTGGTCAATCGCTCGTTGTTTGGGCGATTCGAGAAGGGCGTCAATGTGCTCGAGCTGTTGATGAGTTTTTGATGGGAACTACAGTTTTACCACTATAGAATTAGAATTTGTTTCATCTCCACGGGTTGATGTAGAGTTAGCAGGGACAGCTAAAATGAAGTTTGTTCTATAAATATAATAAATAATGAATAACAATCAGTGGATTAAATCCAGCTTGCCTATTTTACTTGGCGTTTCTTTGATGCTTTCGCTCAGTACAGGTATGCGTCAAAGCTTAGGTGTGTTCATGCCGCCCATTACACAAAATCTTGGCGTTTCTGTATCCCAATTCACATTAGCTATCGCTATTCAAAACTTATCTTGGGGGTTAACACAACCCTTTATTGGGGCATTGGCTATCAAGGTCGGGTTTAAAAAAGTGATGATGATTGGCTCTTTTCTATACCTGCTGGGTGTCATTGTTTTAGCAACTGCTCAAGGTGTTATTGGGGTTACCATTGGCGCAGGATTTTTAATCGGTTGTGCACTTGCTTGCAACGGTTCTGGCATTGGAATGGCTGTAGCAACTAGAGCTGTTCCGGTTGAAAAGCGGAGCCTCATTTTGGGATTTGTTTCTGCTGCCGGATCCTTAGGGGCCTTAATTGCCGCACCTATTGGTCAAGTGTTAACTCAAGAGTTCGATTGGCGAATTGGGATGGTTGGGTTTATTGTGATGGCTGTTTTGATTATTCCAGGCGCTTGGTATGCTGGGGGGGTTGATCAAAAGCCGATTCTTGATGGCTCTGCAAATGATGACATTAAGCCAATGAAAGTCGTTATTAAAGCTTTGAAATATCCACCGTTTACTGTAATGACGATTGCCTATTTTGTATGCGGCATGCAACTGGTTTTCTTGACCACGCATTTGCCATCCTATCTAGCCCTTTGTGGCTTGGACCCTATGCTTAGTGCGCAGTCTTTAGCTGTTATAGGCGGGTTTAATGCTCTAGGTAGTTTATTTTTTGGTTGGATGGGCGGGCGATATAACAAATTATTTTTACTTGGGATGATCTATGTTTTACGTTCCATTGGAATTGCTTATTACTTTTATGTGATTCCAAGCCCGACAAATACGCTTATTTTTGCGGCTTATATTGGATTCTTATGGCTTGGTGTAGTGCCATTAGTATCGGGGTCTATTGCCGAGATGTTTGGTGTGAAATGGCAAGCGATGTTGGTAGGTATTGCATTTATAGCGCATCAATTGGGTAGCTTTGTTGGCGCATTTGGAGGTGGGCTCATGTATGACGCCTTGGGATCCTACGACCTTGCTTTACAAATTGGGGTTTCTGTTGGTTTAGTTGCTGGGATTGCTCAGGCATTGTTTGCTTTGTCAAAGCCACGCCCTCCCCCTTCTCTATTGAATCCTGTACTGGCTTAAGCTAACGCAAACATAGCTTACAAAATTACGATATGATAAAAAATAAATAAAATTGGAGACACAACATGGCAAGAAAGTTCATCGACATTTCTATATTTTTAGAAAATGATGTTTTAAGCGACCCACCATCATTTAAACCAAAAATTGAGTACTTTACGCATCAAGATACAGTTGAGCGTATTGCAACCTTTTTTCCAGGATTGCAAAAAAATGAGTTACCTGATGGTGAAGGATGGGCCGTTGAAATCGCGACTATTTCAACACATAACGGAACTCATTTAGATGCGCCATACCACTTTCATAGCACGATGGATAAAGCTCTGGGCGATAAAAAACCTTCGATTACTATTGATCAGGTTCCACTAGAGTGGTGTTTTGCTCCAGGTGTGAAGTTAGATTTCAGACACTTTCCTGATGGGTATGTTGCTACCGCCCAAGATGTAGAAAATGAGCTCAAACGCATTAATCATGAGTTAAAGCCTTTAGATATTGTGGTGGTCAACACACGAGCTGGCTCGATGTATGGCAAACCTGAATATGTGAGTTCAGGTTGCGGCATGGGGTATGAAGCGACAATGTATTTGCTCGAGCGCGGCGTTCGTTTGACCGGTATCGATGGATGGAGTTGGGATGCTCCTTTTGTGCACACTGCCAAAAAATATGGACAAACTCACGATTCGAGTTTGATTTGGGAGGGTCATAAAGCGGGAAGGGATATAGGGTATTGTCATTTAGAAAAGTTACATAATTTAGAGGCACTCCCTCCGGACGGATTTTTTATTAGCTGTTTCCCACATAAAATACGAGGCGCTTCTGCGGGTTGGACTAGAGCGGTTGCGATCTTTGATGATGCTTTAATGGCCACAGCCAATTAAAACTTCTTAAATGAGCTCGGAGGGTAGGATCTTTTAAAGCCCTTAATTGGTACATGTTGAAATAAAATTGAACGATAATAGGGCCATGATTTCTAATCAATCCCAATCTATCGTTTCTTTGAAAGATGTTAGTTTTTCTTACGCCGTGGGTGAAAGAGAAATCCTTTCAGGATTGAACATGGAATTTGCTCGCGGGAAAGTGATCGCGGTCATGGGTGGCTCTGGGTGCGGAAAGACTACAATCCTTCGCTTAATTGGTGGGCAAGTTAGGGCTAATTCAGGGCAAGTCATTTTTGATGCCGTTGAAATAGGCGGGTTAAATCATGAAGGGTTAATTCAGGCGCGTAGGCGCATGGGAATGCTCTTTCAGTTTGGCGCATTGTTTACAGATATCAGTGTTTTTGAAAATGTCGCTTTTCCGTTAAGGGAGCATACACAGATGTCTGAGATTATGATTCGTGACCTCGTCATGATGAAGCTCAATGCTGTAGGACTTCGAAGTGCGCGAGACTTAATGCCTTCTCAAATTTCTGGTGGCATGGCGCGGCGCGTAGCTCTTGCTAGGGCGATTGCATTAGATCCTCCACTGATTATGTATGATGAGCCCTTTGCAGGGCTTGATCCAATAGCGCTTGGAGTAACCGCTCGATTAATCAAAGAGATGAATAATGCTTTAGGTGCAACAAGTATTTTAGTAACGCATGACGTTCCAGAAACTTTTGCTATAGCGGACTATGTTTATTTCATTGCTAATGGAAAAATAGCAGCAGAAGGTATACCTCAAGAATTAGCTAAGTCTTCAGATCCATTTGTTAAACAGTTCATTCATGCACAACCTGATGGGCCTGTTCCTTTTCATTATCCAGGTATGGCAATTGCAAAAGATTTTGGATTAAGTAAATGAAAATATTTATTTTGAATGCTTTAATTCGCTTGGGTTCTTTTGTTAGAGAAAATCTGGAGGGATTAGGACATGCTGCGCGAACTTTTGTAGCAGTTTTGGCGCGCTCAGGAGCTTTGATAAAAAGACCAAGATTAGTTTTAGATCAAATCTTCTTCTTAGGTAATTACTCTTTTGTCATTATTGCAATTTCAGGATTATTTGTTGGCTTTGTGTTGGGCTTACAAGGGTATAACACCTTAAACCGCTATGGATCAGAACAGGCGCTAGGGTTATTAGTGGCTCTTTCGCTCACAAGGGAGTTGGGACCAGTAGTCACAGCTTTATTGTTTGCGGGGCGCGCAGGAACTTCTTTAACCGCTGAGATTGGGTTAATGAAAGCTGGGGAACAGCTCGCTGCGATGGAGATGATGGCGGTAGATCCGCTGGCAAGGGTTCTAGCCCCAAGGTTGTGGGCAGGAATTATTGCAATGCCACTCCTTGCCGCCATATTTAGTGCCGTAGGCATTATTGGAGGTTATTTAGTAGGTGTGCCTTTAATTGGGGTAGATGAAGGCGCTTTTTGGGCGCAGATGCAAGGTGGCGTAGATGTAATTCAAGACGTAGGCAACGGGGTATTAAAGAGTGTCGTTTTTGGTATTGCTGTTACTTTTATTGCTGTATATCAAGGTTACCAAAGCAAACCAACACCTGAGGGAGTGTCTTTAGCTACCACAAGGACTGTTGTCATTTCTTCCCTGGCAGTACTTGCTTTAGACTTTTTACTCACAGCGGTGATGTTTTCTAACTAAGGAAATCACTTTTAGCGTTAATAAACTAAGATAATACGAATATGAAAAGAAATTCACTAGATTTTTGGGTTGGCTTATTTGTTGCTATTGGCTTAGTAGCACTCTTATTTTTGGCGCTTAAAGCCGGAAATATGAGTACCTTTAGTTTTCAAAAAAGCTATTCTGTGACTGCAAAATTTGACAATATTGGCGGTTTAAAGCCTCGCGCACCTGTAAAGAGTGCCGGTGTTGTTGTTGGTCGGGTTGCCGCGATTGATTTTGATGACAAAACATTCCAAGCCACCGTTACCATTAATTTAGATGAACAGTTTCATTTTCCAAAAGACTCTTCGGCCAAGATATTAACTTCAGGCCTTTTGGGGGAACAGTATTTAGGAATTGAAGCGGGGGGTGATGATAATTTGCTCTTGGCAGGTTCAAAAATCACACAAACGCAGTCAGCAATTGTTTTAGAAAGCTTGATCAGCCAGTTTTTATACAACAAGGCTGCAGACTCAGGTCAAGAGAAGAAGGCAAATCAATAATGAAGTATTGCCAAGTATTTAAATTACTTAAGACAATCTGTCTTGGGGTGATTCTTTTTACTGTAGTTGGCTGCGCATCAATTCCAGAGGGGCAGATTAGAAGCAAGAAGGATCCATGGGAGGCTATGAATCGCAATGTGTTTGCTTTCAATCAGAGCTTAGACGACTATCTGCTCATACCAATAGCAAGGGCCTATCAGTTTGTTTTGCCGGAGACTGTTCGGACTGGAATTTCAAATATTTTTGCCAATGTGGGTGACGTTTACACGGCGCTCAATAATTTTTTGCAGGGTAAACCGAAGTCAGCAACAGATGATTTGATCCGCGTTTTTGTTAACACAACGATGGGTCTTGGCGGAATAATGGACGTTGCTTCGATGGCGGGAGTGGAAAAACATGCGGAAGACTTTGGTCAAACATTTGCAGTTTGGGGCTTTGGTGAGGGACCATATATGGTTTTGCCTCTGCTTGGGGCCAGTAGCGTTAGAGATACAGTCGGTTGGGTGTTTGATCTAGAAACTGATATTTTGATCAATCTTATCAATGATATTCCTCTGCGAAACTCGATTACCGGGGTTAGGGTTGTAGATCAGCGAGTCAGGTTTATTGGTGCATCCGAACTGTTAGATTCCGCAGCTATTGATCGCTATAGTTTTATTAGGGATTCCTATTTTCAAAGGCGTCGTTACAAGATTTATGATGGCAATCCACCTCCGCAAGAGGATGACGATGAAATTCTCCCAGTTAAGGTCCAGCCGACCTTAAAGTAAGCTGGAGCTTTTTAAGAATGTAAAAATAGCAACTTATCTTTAAACGCCTATAATTTAGGGCTCAGATATATATTTTGGATGGTTTTTATGGCGCTGCAAATGATGCAATTTTTCCAGTTAACAGTTAAACCTTGGCTTGTAAATTTTAGATCTCTAGTTACGGCAACACGATCAATAATTTCAGTCATTACCTTTTTGTTGTTAACAGGCCTGATTCATTCACAAGCCTTCGCACAAAGCGCAGATGCATCAACACCTGATGGTCTGGTTAAATTTGTCGTGAATGATGTGATGACTGCAGCTAAAGCAGATAAAGATATCCAGGCTGGAAACATACCTAAAATTATTATTTTGATTGAGCAAAAAATTGTTCCTTACTTTGATTTGCAAAAAACTGCGCAACTTGCTATGGGGCGCAATTGGAAGGACGCTACGCCAGAGCAACAAAAGTTAGTTTCGACTGAATTCAAAACTTTACTCATTAGGACCTACGCTGGAGCGCTTAGTCAGGCCAGAGATCAAACAGTGATCTATCGTCCTTTTAGAGCTAGCCCTGAAGATAATGAGGTGGTTGTTCGTACTCAAATTATTAATAAAGGTGATCCTATTTCGCTAGACTATCGTTTAGAAAAAACCCCAAACGGTTGGAGAGTCTTTGACATAAATGTTCTAGGAGCTTGGTTAATAGAGGCTTATCGCGGTCAGTTTAATAATCAAATTAACCAAAATGGAATTGATGGGTTGATAAAATTTTTGCAAGATAGAAATGCAGCACTTGCAAAAGCTAAATAGATAGAAAATAACTCTATGATGATTCACTTACCAGTCAGTATTAATCACTCGAATGCAACGCAGATTCAAAAAGAAGGTTTACTGCAATTAAAAAAAAGTGATGACATCTTAGTTGATGCATCACAACTGCAGGACTTTGATTCTTCGGTGTTGGCGATTTTGATGGCTTGGAAAAGAATCTCACCGGAACTCCATATTGTTGGCGGCCCTGAAAAATTAGAAACTTTAGCAAGAGTATATGGCTTGGAAGAGTTATTTGATTTTAAAAAGGTTTTGGAAGACTAATGGCAGCAATTTCAATTCAAGAAGTCAGAAAGCAGTACGGCTCACTCAAAGCTCTTGATGGTGTATCTTTTGAAGTCCTTAAGGGGGAGTTCTTTGGTTTGTTGGGCCCAAATGGCGCAGGTAAGACAACACTGATTTCTTCGATGGCAGGATTATGCCGGCCTGATTCAGGAAGCGTGAAGGTCATGGGCTATGACGTACAGACTGACTTTAGAATTGCTAGAAGACAATTAGGCGTGGTCCCTCAAGAGCTCGTTTTTGATCCCTTTTTTACTGTACGAGAAACATTGCAATTTCAGTCGGGATATTTTGGCTTACGAAAAAATGACGCATGGATTGACGAAGTGATGGCCAATCTTGATTTAACAACCAAAGCTGACGCTAATATGCGTTCTCTGTCTGGGGGGATGAAACGCCGGGTGCTTGTAGCTCAGGCTTTAGTTCACAGGCCGCCCGTCATTATTCTTGACGAACCTACTGCAGGTGTTGATGTGGAATTAAGAAAATCCTTGTGGCAATTTATTAGTCGCCTTAATCAGGAAGGTCATACGATATTACTTACCACCCACTATCTTGAAGAAGCTGAGGCTCTATGTGGCCGGATTGCTATGTTGAAACAGGGGCGTTTAGTCGCACTAGATACAACTGAAAATCTTCTTGCGAAACATCGCCCTGCTGGATTGCCGCCTAAATTACTCGGCGATGATGGTGCTGCGGATCTTGAGGCTGTTTTTGTAAAAATTATGGCGGAGTCTAACTAATGTCAGAGCCCACAGAGTCCAAAAAGATGGCTGTTTCCTTGAAGTTGCCAGAGGCAAAAATTCAAAGCGGGTTTATTGCACTCTTTTATAAAGAGGTAAAACGTTTTTATAAAGTTGCCTTTCAAACAGTAGCGGCGCCAGTGTTAACTGCTATTTTGTATCTTCTCATCTTTGGACATGTTCTTGAAAATAGCCCTAAAATTTATGGGCATAATTACACTGCATTTCTAGTCCCAGGGCTTGTCATGATGAGCGTGCTGCAAAACGCCTTTGCTAATACCTCATCCTCGCTAATTCAATCAAAAATTACGGGTAATTTAGTCTTCGTATTATTAGCCCCTTTATCTCATATTGAATTCTTTGCCGCTTACGTTCTTGCTGCAGTCATTCGGGGCTTAGCGGTTGGATCAGGTGTCTTTTTTGTCACAGTATGGTTTTCTGATTTGAGTTTTGTCGCCCCATGGTGGATAGTCATCTTCGCCATCCTTGGAGCTTCCTTGCTGGGGGCAATGGGACTAATTGCAGGTATTTGGGCTGATAAGTTTGACCAGTTAGCAGCCTCACAAAATTTTATTATCATGCCAGCTACTATGCTTTCTGGGGTGTTTTATTCAATTAACTCCCTTCCCAAATTTTGGCTTATGGTTTCTCACTTTAATCCATTCTTTTACATGATTGATGGTTTTAGATATGGATTTTTTGGCGATTCCGACGTATCCCCACTTCTTAGCTTTGCCGTTGTTTCAGGATGTTTTATTGTTGTTGCCCTGATCGCACTGCGGATGCTTAAAACGGGTTATAAGCTTAGATATTAATAAACAACATCATTAAAAAGAATAAAACAAAACAATGTTTCCTACACCAGAACAAATTAAAGAATACATACAGAGTGGTCTAGATTGCACCCATGTCGAAGTTCAGGGTGATGGCCAACACTTTTTTGCGACGATTGTTAGTGACTCCTTCCAAGGCCTGCGATTAATTCAGAGGCATCAAAAGGTTTATGCGGCGCTCGGTGAGCGCATGAAAGAAGAAATTCACGCATTATCTTTTAAAACGTTGACTCCAGAAGAATATAAAAAATAGAACTTTTTTGTAGTCAGCATAGGGTTTCGTTTTAAGATGGTAGCTGGGTAGGGAAGTTGCCTAGAAAAACTCAAAATTAATCGGCATTAAAAAATACGTAAAACAATTTTAGGAGTGGTATGGAAAAGTTAGTGATGAAGGGTGGGCGCCCACTCCATGGTGAAGTCAATATTGCTGGCGCAAAAAATGCTGCGCTTCCAATTATGTGCGCAGCACTTCTGACACAAGATCCCATCACCTTAAGAAATCTTCCTGATCTTCAAGATGTAAGAACGATGTTAAAGCTCCTTTCTCAAATGGGAGTAAGCGTTAACTTTCCTAATGGATCTGATAAATCAATAGTTATCCTACAGGCAAAGCAAATTGATAAGCCTGAAGCTACTTACGATATGGTCAAAACAATGCGTGCATCAATTCTTGTTTTAGGGCCTTTATTAGCGAGATTTGGGCATGCCAGAGTGTCACTACCTGGGGGATGTGCGATTGGCGCTCGCCCAGTTGATCAGCATATCAAGGGTATGCAAGCCATGGGCGCACAGATTGAAATCGAGCATGGCTATATCGAGGCAAGCGTTAAAGAGGGAAGTACAAGATTGCATGGAGCTAGAATTTTGACCGACATGATTACGGTGACTGGGACTGAAAATCTGATGATGGCCGCGGTCCTAGCTGAAGGAAAAACTGTCCTTGAAAATGCAGCAAGAGAGCCAGAAGTTACAGACTTAGCTATGCTACTCAATGCAATGGGAGCAAAGATTAAAGGACTGGGAACAGATCATCTTGAAATCGAGGGAGTGGAAAAGCTTCATAGTGCCGACTATGAAATCATTGCTGATCGTATAGAAACTGGTACGTTTTTGTGCGCTGTTGCAGCTATTGGTGGAAAGATCACCATTAATCGGTGTAGGCCAGATACTTTAGAGGCAGTCATCGCTAAACTCGAAGAAGCTGGCTTAGAGATGACAATTGGTAAAGATACAATACTTGCGGTCATGAATAAACGGCCTAAAGCTGTTAGCTTTAGAACATCCGAATATCCATCATTTCCAACAGATATGCAGGCCCAATTTATGGCATTAAATGCAATCGCAAGTGGAACGGCTAGAGTGACGGAAACAATATTTGAAAACCGCTTTATGCATGTACAGGAAATGAATCGTCTAGGCGCAAAAATCACAATCGAGGGAAATACAGCCATGGTGGAGGGTGTGAAAAAACTCTCGGGTGCAAGCGTGATGGCAACTGATTTACGAGCCTCAGCAAGTTTAGTGATTGCTGGATTGGTAGCGGATGGCGAAACAACAATAGATCGTATCTATCATTTGGATCGTGGCTATGACCGGATGGAGCGTAAGTTAAGCGCACTGGGTGCAGAGATCGTTCGCTCTAAATAAGTGAATACGCGCCTAAATTAGGCAATGCCTTACAGGCTGTAGGATAATAGACAGATGTTAACCCTAGCTCTATCCAAAGGAAGAATCTTCGAAGAAACATTGCCTATGCTTGCAAAGGCTGGAATCACTGTTTCTGAAGATCCTGAGACTTCTCGTAAGTTGATACTTGGAACGTCCAATCCTAATTTAAAAATTATTATTGTTAGGGCATCTGATGTTCCAACTTATGTTCAATTTGGTGCCGCAGACTTTGGAGTAGCTGGTCAAGATGTGTTGATCGAAAATGGCTTAGATGGTCTTTATATGCCAATTGACCTAGGTATTGCGAAATGTCGATTATCGGTTGCAGTAAAAGAAGGCTTTGACTATAACTCTGCTGTAAAGCAAGGGGCAAGACTTAAAGTTGCCACTAAATACGTTAATTGCGCACGTGAGCACTTTGCCATTAAAGGAGTGCATGTCGATTTAATTAAACTCTACGGTTCAATGGAATTAGCTCCCTTAATTGGGCTGGCCGATGCCATCGTCGATCTGGTGTCTACAGGAAATACCTTAAAAGCAAATCATTTAGTAGAGGTCGAGCCAATGATGACAATCAGCGCACATTTGATTGTTAATCAAGCTAGCCATAAAAGAAATCGAAAAGAACTACAGCCGTTTCTAGATGCGTTTGAGTTGGCCGCACAAAAGAAATAAAAAGTACTCACAACATGACGACACCAGGGTGCAATGTGCTAAGGCTAGATTCTTCAAGTAAAGACTTTTATCAAGACTTAAAGAAAAGACTGTCTTTTTCAGAAGAGAATAATCACGATATTGAGATTGCCGTGACCGGCATTCTGCAAGATGTGAGGGAGAATGGCGATGCTGCGGTACTAAAATACACCAAGCAATTTGACAGGTCACAAGCCACAGGAGTTGCAGATCTCGAGTTAAGTCAGACTGAAATGTATGCCGCATTAGAGTCATTGCCGACCCATCAAAAAGAAGCTTTAAAACAAGCTGCAGAAAGGGTGGAGTCTTATCATCAGAAACAAAAGATAGAGTCTGGCTGCCACTCTTGGGAATACACAGATACAGATGGCACGACCTTAGGTCAAAAAATTACGCCGCTAGATTCTGTGGGTATTTATGTTCCCGGAGGAAAGGCGGCCTATCCATCATCGGTTTTAATGAATGCGATACCTGCAAAAGTTGCAGGGGTAAAAGAGATTGTGATGGTGGTGCCCACTCCGGACGGTACGCATAATCCATTAGTTTTAGCTGCTGCAGTTATTGCAGGAGTAGATCGAGTTTTTACAATTGGCGGTGCACAGGCCATCGCAGCATTAGCTTATGGTACGCAGACGATTCCGTGTGTTGATAAAATTGTTGGGCCAGGCAACGCATATGTTGCCAGCGCTAAAAGAAGAGTATTTGGAGTTGTTGGGATTGATATGATTGCGGGCCCCTCAGAAATTCTAGTGATCTGCGATGGCTCAACTAATCCCGACTGGGTTGCGATGGATTTATTTTCTCAAGCTGAACATGATGAGCTTGCGCAGTCGATATTGCTTTGCCCCGATGACTCCTATATTGAAAAAATACAAGCTAGTATTAATCAATTACTGCCAGAGATGCCTAGAAAAGAGATTATTCGTGCGTCTTTACAAAATCGGGGAGCTTTGATTAAAGTCAAAGACCTCAAAGAGGCCTGTGAGATTTGTAATTTTATAGCGCCAGAACATATGGAAATTTCAACGAGTCATCCACGTGAGCTATTGCCATATATTCGCCATGCGGGAGCAATTTTCTTAGGAAAGTTTACAAGTGAGTCCCTGGGCGATTACTGCGCTGGTCCAAATCATGTGTTGCCCACTTCACGATCATCCAGATTTTCATCACCACTGGGTGTGTATGATTTTATCAAACGCAGTAGCGTGATTGAAGTCAGTGAATTAGGTGCCAATACCTTAGGAAATATCGCGAGTACTCTAGCTCACGGAGAAGGTTTGCAGGCACATGCAAAAGCCGCGGAACTCAGGCTGAAGAAAAAATAAACTGCCTAAAATTTAATTCGTTGACGATAAAATTTCTTTAAGAACTAATAGTAATGTTTCGCATTCCTGATCCGTTCCAACCGTAATCCTTAAATACTGATCTATCCGCGGTAAATTAAAATGCCTCACCAAAATATTTTTATCCCTTAAGGCTTGGTATAAAAATTTTCCATCATGAATGGGGTGATGTGTGAAGATAAAGTTAGCCGTTGATGGAATTGTGTTGAATCCTAATTTCTGTAGAGCAAGAACCAGCTTTTCTCGGCTGCTTTGAATCTTAAGGCTGATCTGTTTAAGATAAACTTCATCTTTAATGGCAGCAATCCCACCAGCACTCGCTAAGCGATCGATTGGGTAAGAATTAAAGCTATTTTTTACCCGTTCTAGTCCTTCGATAAGCTCGTGATGACCCATCGCATAACCAATGCGAAGTCCAGCTAAGGCGCGAGACTTAGACAAGCTATGCGTCACGATCAAGTTATCGAACTCTGTAATTAATGTCGTTGCAGACTCCGTTCCAAAGTCTACATAGGCTTCATCAATCACAACCACAGAATTCTGATTTTTTTCTAGTAAAGTTCTGATTGCGGCTAATGGCAACGCCAGGCCAGTTGGCGCATTGGGATTGGGGAAAATAATGCCACCATTTTTACCGGCATTTAAAAAATCTTCGATTTGAATCGAAAAACCACTATCAAGTGGGATTAATTTAAATAGAATGTCGTAAAGCTTGCAGTAAACAGGATAAAAGCTATAAGTAATGTCAGGAAACAACAATGGTGACTCATGTTTTAGTAAAGCTTGAAAAATATGAGCCAAAACTTCGTCAGAGCCATTTCCGACAAAAACCTGGTTTGGGTTTAAAGCATAGGTAGTTGCAATAGCTGCTTTTAAGTCTTCAGAATCTGGTGGAGGGTAAAGTCGAAGGCTGTCATTATTGGCACTTGCGATAGCTGCAATCGCCTTTAAGGATGGCCCATAGGGGTTCTCATTCGTATTTAATTTGATTAAATTCGTGATTTTAGGTTGTTCACCCGGGGTGTAGGGAGTTAACCCTTTTACTGTTTTGCTCCAAAAACGGGACATTGCAAATATACTTTCTATGAAAAATGAAGCCAACGAATGATATTATGACGGTATGAGACAAGTAGAAGTTAATCGCAATACGTCAGAAACGCAAATTAATTTAATGATTAATTTGGATGGTTCTGGTCGTGCAGAATTAAATTCTGGTGTGGCCTTTCTTGATCATATGTTAGATCAAATTGCTAGACATGGAATGGTAGACCTTAAAGTGATCGCTAAAGGTGACACACAAATTGATGATCACCATACAGTTGAAGATATCGGCATTACTCTCGGGCAAGCTGTTGCTAAAGCAGTTGGAGATAAATCTGGGTTGACAAGATATGGTCATGCCTATGTACCACTAGATGAAACATTATCTCGGGTCGTGATTGATTTCTCAGGTCGACCAGGTTTAGAGTTTCATGTTCCATTTACACGAGCACGGGTTGGAACTTTTGATGTTGATTTGGCCATCGAGTTTTTTAGGGGCTTTGTTAATCATGCTGGTGTGACCTTGCATATTGATAATATTCGTGGAGTTAATGCTCACCATCAGATAGAAACTGTGTTTAAAGCGTTTGGGCGAGCTTTGCGAATGGCCGTTACCCTAGACCCTAGGGCTAGTGGTGTGATTCCTTCGACCAAGGGAAGCCTTTAATAAAACCTTCTGATGAGTTTAGATCTTGTCTAATATTGCAATCGTCGATTATGGAATGGGAAACCTGCGTTCTGTAGCTCAGTCTATTATTAAAGTATCCCCGCAAAGCAATGTTGTGATTGCAAATACGCCTGAGCAAATCAGAAAAGCTGATCGTGTTATTTTGCCTGGCCAAGGCGCCATGCCCGACTGCATGTCTAACTTAAAACATTCGGGATTACTTGAAGAGGTTTTAAACGCCGCAAAAAATAAGCCTTTACTTGGGATTTGTATTGGCGAGCAAATGCTGTTTGAGGAAAGTGCAGAGACACATTTCCCCGGAAAAATGACTGCTTGTTTGGGTTTGTTACCGGGAAAAGTCAAAAAATTTGAGTTAGAAGGTGAATTGCAACCTGATGGTAGTCATTTTAAGGTCCCTCATATGGGATGGAATCGGGTAATTCAGCAAAAACCCCACAGTCTGTGGGAAGGTATTCCAGATACCACACGCTTTTATTTTGTGCATAGTTATTATGTGGTTCCTGATAATCAAGAACACCAATTTGCAGTCACAGAATACGGAAGTCACTTTACATGTGCCGTGGCAAGAGATAATATCTTTGCAACGCAGTTTCACCCGGAAAAAAGTGCATTGTATGGACTGCGCCTTTATCAAAATTTCACACGCTGGAATCCTTAAATGTTGTTAATACCTGCGATTGATTTAAAAGATGGACATTGTGTTCGCTTAGAGCAAGGCGATATGTCAAAGTCAACCGTGTTTTCAGACGATCCTGGGGCAATGGCTTTGCATTGGGTTAAGCAAGGTGCTCGTCGATTACACCTAGTGGATCTTAATGGCGCCATTGCAGGCAAGCCTAAAAATGAAGTCGCAATTAAATCGATTCTCAAGGCTGTGGGTCATCTCATCCCTGTGCAACTCGGCGGCGGTATTCGTGATTTAGAAACGATTGAGCGTCTTTTAGATGACGGTCTTGAAACCATCATTATTGGAACAGCGGCTGTTAAAAACCCTGGTTTCCTGCAAGAAGCTTGCGTTGCTTTTGCTGGTCACATCATGGTGGGTCTTGATGCGAGGGATGGAAAAGTGGCGACAGATGGTTGGAGTAAATTAACGGGTCATGAAGTCATCGATCTTGCGCATAAATATGAAGATTATGGCGTTGAGGCAATTATCTATACTGATATTGGTCGAGACGGCATGATGGGCGGTATTAATATTGAAGCCACTTTAAAATTAGCTCAATCTGTATCTATTCCGATTATTGCAAGTGGTGGTTTGACAGACTATAAAGATATTGACGCACTGTGCCAAATCGAATCTGAGGGCGTTATTGGAGTGATTGCTGGCCGAGCAATCTATAACGGTAGCCTTGATTTAATCGCTGCTCAAAAATATGCAGATGAAAAGAATCCTCCTGAAAATTAACACTTTCTATGCTCGCTAAGCGAATCATCCCTTGCCTAGATGTTACGGCAGGAAGGGTGGTCAAGGGCGTCAACTTTTTAGAACTTCGCGATGCTGGGGATCCTGTTGAAATTGCTAAGCGCTATGATGATCAAGGTGCTGATGAGCTTACTTTCTTAGACATTACAGCAACATCAGATGGTCGGGATTTAATACTGCACATCATAGAAGCCGTTGCGTCCCAAGTATTTATTCCGCTCACAGTGGGTGGTGGCGTGCGAGAAGTTGCCGATGTCAGACGGCTTCTGAATGCAGGTGCAGATAAAGTGAGTATGAATTCTTCAGCCGTTGCAAGGCCCGACCTCATATCAGAAGCTTCTGGGAAATACGGTTCCCAATGTATCGTAGTGGCGATTGATGCTAAACAAACCGGACCAGATTTGTGGGAAGTCTTTACCCATGGTGGGCGAAATAATACCCATATCAATGCACTCACCTGGGCTCAAGAAGTATCTGAGCGTGGGGCAGGTGAGATTCTTCTAACTAGCATGGACCGTGACGGGACCAAAAATGGTTTTGATATAGAGCTAGTTCGAAAAGTAAGTGATATGGTCAGCATCCCCGTGATTGCATCTGGTGGCGTTGGGACTTTAGAGCATTTGGCGGATGGGATCCTTCTGGGTCACGCAGACGCAGTTCTAGCTGCGAGTATCTTTCATTATGGTGAATTTACAGTAGGCCAAGCCAAGGCTTATTTGAAAACCAGGGGTATTGAAGTTCGGGATTAAGCTTAAATGGTTTTAGTTGTTCCAACCTTGTTCGGTGTGCAATAGAATATAGAGATGGAACAACTAAATAACACCAGTTCAAAAGAATGGTTTCAAAAAATAAAATGGAATGAGCAGGGTTTAATACCTGTGATTGCTCAGGAAATTGACTCTAACGATGTCCTCATGATGGCATGGATGAATCATGACGCTTTATTGGCCACCCTAGAAAAAGGGCAAGCGGTCTACTGGTCGCGTTCAAGAAAGAAATTGTGGCATAAGGGTGAAGAATCGGGGCACTTTCAAAATATTCGGGGAGTTTATCTAGATTGTGACGGGGATACCCTTTTGATTAAAGTTGAGCAGGTTGGTGGAATTGCTTGTCATACGGGAACACACTCTTGTTTTTTTAGCGAATTAAATATAGCTAGAGAAACAAGCGCTTGGAAAAAAATAAGCACCAAATAAAATAATTGATGATATGAGTTCAAAGCCAGAAGACCTTCATGAAGTGTTAATCCGATTAGCCGAGGTGATTAAGTCACGCCGCGATCAGTCTCAGACAAAACTAGACACTTCGTACGTGGCTAAATTGTTTTCTAAAGGGGATGACGCCATTCTTAAAAAGATCGGCGAAGAAGCGGCTGAGGCAATTATGGCTGCAAAAGATTGTCGCCATAGTATGGCGGGTGGTCAGATCAATGAAGAAAAGAAGGCGCTACTCATTGGAGAGGTCGCAGATCTATGGTTTCATTGTTTAGTGATGCTTGCGCAGTTCGATTGCACACCAGAAGATGTTTTGGCGGAACTCGCCCGAAGAGAAGGTATGAGCGGACTTGAAGAGAAAGCTAGTAGAAAGCCACTCTAAATCTCCTAGACCTTAAATCAAGGTTCTGTGCTCGTGTCATATGAATGCGATACATTAATGTAAGACTTCGGAGAAAGTGAATGAGACATCAAGCAGACTGCATATTTTGTAAAATTATTTTAGGTCAAATCCCTTGTAAAAAGGTATTTGAAGACGAGGAAGTGCTCGCTTTTCATGATATTCATCCAGTGGCACCGATACATTTTCTGATCATTCCTAAAAAACATATCGCAATGCTAGCGGAGGCAACACTTGATGATCAGGCAATTTTGGGTAAAATGATGTGTCTTGCACCTAAGTTAGCAGAAGAGCAGGGAGCAGAGCCCGGTCGTGAGGGTGGATTTAAAGTAATTGTAAATAATGGTGCGCAGGGCGGACAAGAGGTTTACCATATGCATATGCATGTGTTGGCTGGATCTAGGCCATGGAAAGTGCCAGGACTAGGTTAGTTAACATTTCAAACAAAGATTAAAAGGAGTCGTTATGTTTTCAGGAGGATTTAGTCCAGTTCACTGGATCATTGTTTTAGTGATCGTATTGATTATTTTTGGCACAAAGAAGTTGCGTAACATTGGCCAAGATATGGGAGCAGCTGTCAAAGGTTTTAAGGATGGCATGAAAGGTCCTGAAGAAACGCCACAGGCTGCTCAATCGACAGCACAAGTTGCTCAAAATGAGTCAGCACATGCTAAAGATCCCAACACCATTGATGTAAATTCTAAAGAAGTTCGTTAATGCCCTTTAGTTTGAGCCGATTGCTCAGACTAAAGCTCCCCACCTTAAGCAAATCTAATCCATGATTGATATTGGTATCTCGAAAATCGTTTTAATTTCGGTGGTGGCTTTAGTCGTCTTGGGCCCAGACCGTTTGCCGCGGGTGGCAAGAACTGCAGGTAATCTTTTTGGTCGTGCCCAGCGCTATATGGCCGAAGTAAAATCAGAAGTTAACCGCCAAATGGAACAAGAAGATATTCGCAAGATGAAAGAGGCAGCGACAGAAGCTTTTAATTCTGCAAAAGGGGAATTTAAAGATCTCGATAAGGCTATAGCCTCCCAAGTAGCTGAAGTCAATAATTCAATGAATGCCGCTGTCTCAGACCTTAACTCTACGGGTTCAAACCATGAGTATGATTCTGGGGGTTCTAATTCAATTTATTCTGGATCAGATTTTAGTGACTCAGCATTTAAATCGAGCGTTAGACAGGGTAGAAGTACGTGGAGAAATAAAAAGGGTGCGATACCTGTTTGGTTTAAAAAATCATCAGGCATTAAGACCCGCGCTCAATCCGGTGCCGCAAGAGTAAAACGTTTTCGTCGCGCCGCTAGTCAAATAACGTCACAAAAATCATTCTTTGGATAAGTTTAAACATGGATGATCAGAATAAGTCCCAAACCGGGAAAGAAGAAAATTTCTTTAGCCATTTAGTCGAACTCCGCGATCGCATTATGAAAGCAGGACTCGCAATATTTGCTGTTTTCCTCAGCTTGGTCTATTGGGCACCCGATATTTTCCATTTGTTGGCAAAGCCCATGTTAGATGTTTTGCCAACAGGAACACATATGATTGTGACTGATGTTACTGGTTCATTCTTTGTGCCCATTAAGGTCACGTTTATGGCCTCATTTGTGGTTGCATTGCCGGTAGTTATTTATCAAGTCTGGTCTTTTGTTGCGCCAGGGCTTTATCAGCATGAGAAAAAGTTAGTACTTCCCATCGTTGTGAGCACTTATGCACTATTTTTAATAGGCATGTCATTTGCATACTTTTTAGTATTTCCTTCGGTTTTTGCGTTTATGGTCCAGTACAACGCGCCTTTGGGGGCTGAAATGAGTACGGATATTGATAAGTACTTAAGTTTTGCGATGACCACCTTCTTGGCTTTTGGATTTACTTTTGAAGTGCCTGTAGTGGTCGTGGTTTTAGTTCGCATGGGTTTAGTCAAATTGGCTAAATTAAAAGAAATCCGCCCATATGTCATCGTTGGTGCGTTTGTTGTTGCTGCAGTTGTAACTCCTCCAGATATCATGTCGCAACTCCTGCTTGCGATTCCGCTATGTATTCTCTATGAGTTGGGGCTGCTTTTGGCACGCTTTTATGTACCCAAGCCGACTGAGCAAGACGACTCCACTGAGGTTGCTAGCCCGCAATAAAGAAGTGCTAATTAAAGTTGCCGCTATAAATAGCCATTTTTAAATCAGGTAAATAGATCCATTAATAACAAGTAAATTACTGTTCGAAGTGATTTGCCTATTATTCATTGAGAACTTTTAAGTAAGCACGACTAGCCAACTGGCCGATTCCGTCCAATAAAGTGTAAAACCCCATTTATTGGCGTGAATACAACGGTCGGTTGTCGAAATACAACGAAAAAAGGCCTTTTTAAGACATTTAGCAGAGAAAAAGGGGAATTTTCGATTTTAGGGGTGAAAAGTTAACAAAAAAAGTGGATCATTCATTCAGTGCTTTTAATTAGGCCAAGCCCATAAGGGTTTTTTTAACATTCATGGAGATTTACAAATGAAAAAATCGCTACTCGCTCTTGCAGCATTGAGCACAATCGCTGGTGTTGCACAAGCGCAATCATCAGTAACTTTGTACGGAACTATTGACGCATCTGTTGGATATGTTCAAAACGGTGGTACTTTGAATTCAACTGGTACAACTCTTAATCAACCAGCTGCCCTCACATCTCCTCAGCCTGCTATTTCAGTAACTACTGCCGCTGATTATAAAACTGCAAACGCAGTTGGCACATTTGACTCTGCTGTTCAATCTTCTGTTTGGGGCATGAAAGGCTCTGAAGATTTAGGCGGCGGTATGAAAGCTATTTTCCAAGTTGAAGGTG
>CAIJNI010000035.1 GCA_903821995.1 uncultured beta proteobacterium | reverse complement strand
ATTACGTGAAATTGAAAAATTACAGTCTCATCATTTAGTGGTGTGGGATGGGTTGAAAATTACTATACCTTTACCCGCAAGATTATTGGTAAGAAGAGTTGCCATGATCTTTGATAAATATTTAGGAAATGCTAATGCCTTGTATGGCACCAATACGATTTTTTTGGATCTCAGCGCTGTTGGTGTTAAGTAAACGACTTGCTTCCCCAGGATGTGGAGTGAGGATAGTAGTAGAAAATCGATTACTAACTCTATCCAATAATCCTCTGTCTTTAGCTAATAAATTAATTCCATCTGCATCGATGATGAGTGGGGAATGATAGTCAATCGAAGCGCTCAACCAATTCTTGGAATCTTCATTCATACCTAAACCTGGCCCAATAACAATAACGTCTGCGCCAATATCTTTGAGAGTATTTACAGGCGAATTAGTTTGAGAATTGTGAACCATAAATTCAGGATAACCAGGAATGAGAGATGGATAACACTCATCTAAGATCATTAAATTGATCCAACCTGCGCCGGTATATAAAGAACCAAGGCCAGCTAAGACAATAGATCCTGTCATGGAAGCAGAGCCGCCGATGAGTAGAACTTTTCCAACAATACCTTTATGTTCGTTGGGTTGACGATGCAAATTTTTAGCAAGGTGGAGAGAATTTAATTTAAGCATAGGTTAGTTTCCGGCTTGATCTACTTGCAATTATTATTCCGTCTACCTAGTTAGATTTTGATCCAAGTCAATTTTCTCCAAGTTATTGCAGTTGATTTGACACTAGACGTACCTCAGAACTGATATCCTAAGATCAATAAATGTTGCATATACAACCAGACTAGTAGACAACGTCGTTACTATGGCTGCTGATATCTAGCTTTAGAATCTTTCTTTAAAAGGCTTTAGAGGTAAACCCTCAATTGACAGGGGGGAGAATTTGATAGACGATAGGGTATATATAAGAATAAGCTGGAGGCATTTTGAAAAGAAAAACTGCACAAAACCTGCCATATGCTGTAGATGTTATCGAAGGTCAAACCTATGAGTGGTGTAGTTGTGGCCTTAGCCAAACTCAGCCATTTTGTGACTCAACCCATCAAATTACAGACTGTATACCTCAAGAGTACATTGCAACAGAAACATCCAAAGTTTTCTTTTGTGGATGCAAGAATTCAAACAACAGCCCATTCTGTGACGGAACCCATAATAAATTATAAAAAATAGGGAAGAGAAATTGGAAGCGACAAATATTTTAGATCCAAACTATCTGCATAAGGTAGTTGATTGTCAATGGGCGTGTCCTGCGCATACTCCGGTACCTGAATATATCCGTTTAATTGGCCAAGGCCGATATGATGACGCTTACATGATTAATTGGGTATCGAATGTTTTTCCAGGGATTCTTGGAAGAACGTGTGATAGACCTTGTGAGCCCGCATGCAGAAGGGGTCGAGTAGAAGAAAATAATGGTACAAAGCCCGAGCCGGTAGCAATCTGCAGACTGAAGAGAGTTGCTGCAGATATGAAGTCTGATATCACTCAATTTTTACCCAAAATTCAAGCTAAAAATGGTAAAAAAATTGCTTGTGTTGGCGCAGGGCCATCCTCATTAACTGTAGCTAGAGATCTAGCCCCCCTGGGTTATGAGGTTACAGTTTTTGATCGTGAAGCTAAAGCAGGAGGCTTTATACATCAGCAAATTCCACGGTTTCGATTACCTGAAGAAGTGATCGATGAAGAAACTGGGTATATCTTTAACTTGGGCGTTGAATTTAAGAACAACCATTCTGTTGAATCAATCCAATCCTTGATGGATGCGGGTTATGACGCTGTGTTTGTTGGATGTGGTGCACCAAGGGGTCGAGATTTAGATGTTCCAGGAAGACAAGAAGCCGCGGCTTTCGTACATATAGGCATCGACTGGTTAGCATCGGTTTCTTTTGGTCACGTCAAAACTATAGGTAAGAAAGTTATTGTTCTAGGTGGTGGAAACACTGCGATGGATTGCTGTCGTTCTGCCAAGCGACTAGGTGGAGAGGATGTCAAGGTCGTAGTTCGAAGTGGCTATGAAGAAATGAAGGCCTCACCCTGGGAAAAAGAAGATGCAGGACACGAAGGTATTCCAATTATTAATTTCCACGTTCCTAAATCATTTGAGATTAAGGAAGGTAAATTAGTTGGGATGAACTTTGAAGTGGTTAAAGCTATTTACGATACCCATGGTAAACGCTCTTTAGTCAATGCAGGCGTACCAGATGTCTTTATTGAATGTGACAATGTTCTGGTTGCTATTGGTCAAGAAAATTCTTTTCCTTGGATTGAGAGTGAGTCAGGTATTACATTTGATCGGTACGGTTTACCAGTACTATCGAATGAGACTTTTCAATCGACTAACCCGAAGGTCTTCTTTGGCGGGGATGCTGCGTTTGGGCCGAAAAATATTATTACCGCAGTAGCTCACGGTCATGAAGCGGCAATATCAATTGATGCTTTTGTCCAAGGCTTATCTCTTCAGGAAAGACCGCTACCCCATACCAATTTAGTTTCTCAAAAAATGGGGATACATGAATGGAGTTATGGGAATGATATTTCAGATGATCAGCGCTATAAGGTGCCTTGGGAAAACGCCCAAAAAGCTTTAGCTAATATTCGTGTTGAAGTTGAGTTAGGGTTTGATGCTGCCACAGCCTTTAAAGAGGCTAATCGTTGTTTAAATTGTGATGTCCAAACTGTTTTCAAAAAAGAACTTTGTATCGAGTGTGATGGTTGTGTAGATATTTGTCCTGTAGATAGTATTTCATTCCCGACCAATGATGATGAAGCAGAGTTAAGAAATAAATTACAAGCACCTGCAAAAAATTTAGATCAAAGCTTATATGTTTCTCAATTATTAAAATCTGGTCATGTCATGGTTAAGGATGAGGATGTTTGCTTACATTGCGGTTTATGTGCAGAGCGGTGTCCAACTGGCGCATGGGATATGCAAAAATTTACATTATTAATGCCTCATGCAGGTTTAAACACTTTCGTTGGCAATCACGCAAAAGAACATTTGGGGGTAGCATGAGTAGTCGTCTTCAGTCAGTTAATGATTGTGTCGTTAAATTTGCAAATGTAAATGGATCTGGATCTGCTTCTGCTAATGAATTATTCGCTAAAGCCATATTAAGAATGGGGGTTCCTGTTAGCCCCCGTAACATATTTCCTAGTAATATTCAAGGATTGCCGACATGGTATGAGGCCCGTATTAATGAAAAAGGTTACTTAGGTCGTCGGGGCGGCGTTGATATTATGGTCGCAATGAATCCTCAAACATGGGATGCAGATGTGGCTGAGATTCAAGCGGGAGGGTATTTATTCTATGACTCAACAAGACCTATACCACCAGAAAAATTTCGTGCGGATATCAATGTTATTGGTGTTCCACTAACAGAAATCAGCAATAGCGCTTATCAAGATCCAAGGCAAAGACAATTATTTAAAAATATTATTTATGTGGGTGCCTTATCAGCACTGTTAGATGTTGATATTGGAGTATATGAAGAGTTATTTTCTGAACAGTTTAAAGGTAAAGAAGTATTGCTTGCATCAAACTTAAAGGCATTCAAACTCGGGTTTGATTATATACAGCAAAATACACATTTAAAAATAGATATTAAGGTCAAGAAGGCCAATAAAATTGGCGATCAAATATTTACTGATGGTAATGCTGCTATAGGGCTCGGCTGTCTTTATGGTGGAGCTACATTTGCCGCTTGGTACCCGATTACTCCATCATCATCAGTTCCAGAAGCTTTTGAAAAATATTGTAAAAAGTATCGAGTTGATCAAAAAACAGGTTTGAATCGCTATGCCATTGTGCAGGCAGAGGATGAATTAGCCTCTATTGGTATGGTAGTTGGTGCAGGTTGGAATGGTGCTAGAGCATTTACCGCAACTTCGGGACCTGGAATTTCTTTAATGACTGAGTTTATAGGGTTAGCTTATTTTGCGGAAATCCCTGTCACTATAGTTAATGTTCAAAGAGGTGGTCCATCAACAGGGATGCCAACGAGAACACAACAAGCTGATATTTTGGCATGTGCATTCGCATCTCATGGCGACACTAAACACGTTCTATTATTTCCGGAGGATCCATTTGAATGTTTTGAACAAGCAGCATTAGCTTTAGATCTAGCAGATCGACTTCAAACCCCAATTTTCTTGATGACTGATTTAGATATCGGCATGAATCAACGATTGTCTAAGCCCTTTGTTTGGGATGACAATAAAGAATATGATCGTGGTAAGGTCATGACAGCTGAAGAGTTAGAGGCTGGTAAAGATTTTGGTAGATATAAAGATGTCGATGGTGATGGTATTCCTTGGAGAACTTTGCCAGGTACACATCCAAACAAAGGTAGCTTTTTTACTAGAGGGACTTCTAAAGATTCGTATGCAAGATATTCTGAAAAAGGGCAAGATTACATCTACAACATGGAACGGTTGCAAAAGAAATTTAAAACAGCTAGATCGTTAGTGCCCCAGCCGATTATTAAAAATGCATCAACGAAATCTGAATATGGCGTTATTTATTTTGGTTCTACTAGCCCGTCTATGTCAGAAGGTCTTGACATATTGGAAGCAGAAGGTATTCATATAGACGCGATGCGTTTGAGAGCATTTCCATTCCCAGATGTAGTTAAGGAATTTATTTTGAATCATGCCAAAGTCTTTGTGGTTGAACAAAATCGTGATGCCCAAATGCATACTTTGCTGATTTCTGAATTAGAAGTTGATCCAAGTCGGTTGATCAAAGTTTTACATTACGATGGAACTCCAATTACTGCAAGATTTATAACTCAAGCTATTCGTGAAAAAATAAAGCCAGATGCCAGGAAAAAAATGATTTTAAAAGAGGAGTTGGCATGACTTATATTACTAAACCCGCATTACATCATCCAAGTCTGATACGAAATAAAGTTGGCTTTACACGAAGAGACTATGAGGGGCGTATTTCGACTTTATGTGCTGGTTGTGGTCATGATGCTATTTCTGCAGCGATTGTTCAAGCATGTTGGGAATTAGATATTGAACCTCACCGTGTAGCTAAATTCTCTGGCATTGGATGTAGTTCTAAAACTCCGGATTACTTTCTAGGGGCATCTCATGGCTTTAATACCGTTCATGGGCGTATGCCATCCGTATTGACTGGCGCCAATTTAGCTAATAGACATTTACTTTATCTCGGTGTCTCGGGGGATGGGGATTCTGCATCAATTGGTTTGGGGCAATTCGCAAATATTATGCGCCGCAGTGTCAATATGACTTATATCGTTGAGAACAATGGCGTCTATGGATTAACTAAAGGCCAGTTTTCTGCTACAGCTGATAAAGGGTCTAAAAGTAAGAAAGGTGTTATTAATCATGATAGCCCGGTTGATTTAGTGGGCATTGCTTTACAACTTGGAGCAACGTATGTAGGCAGAAGTTTCTCTGGCGACAAAGAGCAGTTAGTACCCTTGCTTAAAGGGGCTTTATTGCATGAAGGCGCAGCCTTTGTTGATGTCATCAGTCCTTGCGTCACATTTAATAATCATGGTGGAAGTACAAAAAGTTATGATTATGTTCGCGAACATAATGAGGCAGTTAACAAAATAGATTTCGTTCCTTATAGGGAAGAAATTACGACCAAATATAAACCTGGTGAAGTGGTTGAAGTTGAACAACACGACGGTACATTCTTGCGTTTGCGTAAGTTAGATGATGGTTATGATCCATCCGATCGTTATGCTGCCTTAAGTTATATCAATAAACATCAAGTACAAGGTGAAGTTGTTACTGGCTTACTTTATCTAGACCCAATAGCTCATGATTTACACGGGGCGCTACAAACTTGCGATGAATCTTTAAACTCATTAGACAAGCTAGAGCTCTGTCCTGGTAAAGATGTCTTATCAAAGATTAATGCCGGGTTAAGATAAATAGTCCACTACAATATTAAAATTGAAGGCATACACTAGAGATTAAAGTCAATGTAGCTTTAATCTCTAGTAGTTTTTTAGGTGGGGTGATCATGTCTAATTACTATAGTGAATTTAAAAAGATACCTGGAACGACTATTTTTGATGCCAATCAATCGAGAATTGGATATCATTTAAATATGTTTGCGATGTCCTTAATGAAGGAAGAAAATCGTCATGAATTTAAATCCAATGAACTCGTATATTTAAATAAGTTTCCTATGACGCAAGAGCAACGGCAAGCTGTTTTAGATCGAGATTACAACAAAATGATCTTGGCTGGTGGGAATATATATTTCCTTGCAAAAGTTGGCGCAACAGACGGACACTCATTTCAAAAATTGGCTTCATTAATGACAGGAATGTCTGAGGAGGATTATCGTCAAATGATGATTTCTGGGGGACGTAAGCCAAATATGCCAGTTGGTCCAGTGGAGCTTTAAATGGCTAAAATTATTGCTGGAGTGGCAACCTCTCACATACCTGCTGTTGGTGCAGCCTTAGATCTCGGTAAAACAGAAGAAGCGTATTGGAAGCCTGTTTTTAGGGGATATGAGAAAGCCAAGAGCTGGTTTAAGGAGGTGCAACCTGATGCCATCATATTAATTTATAACGATCATGCAAGTGCTTTTTCATTAGAAATGATTCCAACATTTGCAATTGGATGTGCAGATCAATTTAAGCCAGCTGATGAAGGCTGGGGAGCTCGACCTGTACCCATTGTGAATGGGTATCCGGAGCTAGCTTGGCATATTTCTCAAAGCGTCATTCTTGATGAATTTGATATTACAATTATTAATAAGATGGATGTTGATCATGGGCTGACTGTTCCACTTTCTTTAATGTTTGGTCAGCCTGAGGCATGGCCATGTAAGGTTATTCCCATCGCCGTCAATGTCGTTCAATACCCTCCTCCTACAGGTAATCGTTGTTACCAATTTGGTCATGCCATTAGACGTGCTGTAGAGAGTTTTTCTGAAGATAAAAAGATTGTTATTATGGGAACAGGCGGGATGTCACATCAGTTACAAGGACCTCGAGCTGGGTTTATAAATAGTGAGTTTGATCGTAATTTTTTAGATAAATTAACACAAGATCCTGAAAGTTTATCCAAAATATCACACCTCACTTATGTTACTGAAGCCGGATCTGAAGGAATCGAGTTAGTGATGTGGCTTATTATGCGTGGCGCGTTGAATGAATCTGTTAAGGAGATTCATCGGCATTACCATGTCCCAGCATCTAACACTGCAGTTGGTCATATTATTTTGGAGAATGTATGAAAGTAGCATTAGCAGGCGCAGGAGCTTTTGGTATGAAGCATCTTGACTCAATTGCTGCCATAGGCGGAATAGAGGTTATTTCGTTGGTAGGTCGTGAGTTGAATAAAACTAAAGAAATTGCAGATAAATATAAAATTAATCATGCAACTACTAATTTAGCTGATAGTTTAGCCATCCAAGAAATTGATGCCGTCATCCTTTGTACTCCAACTCAAATGCATGCCCAACAAGCCATTGCTTGTATGCGGGCTGGTAAGCACGTTCAAGTCGAAATACCTATGGCAGATTCTTTAAAAGATGCTTTAGAGATAATTCAAGTTCAAAAAGAGACTGGCAAGGTAGCAATGGTTGGTCACACAAGGAGATTTAATCCTAGTCATCAGTATATTCATCAAAAAATTACTACTGGGCAATTGCAAATTCAACAAATGGATGTGCAAACTTATTTTTATAGACGAACAAATATGAATGCTTTAGGTCAACCGAGAAGTTGGACAGATCATTTGCTTTGGCACCATGCTGCGCACACTGTTGATTTATTTGCTTACCAATGTGGTGGTGCAATTATTAAAGCAAATATTCTTCAAGGACCAGTGCATCCTTCTTTAGGGATAGCTATGGACATGTCCATTCAGTTAAAGGCGTCAAATGGCGCTATTTGTACTTTAAGTCTTTCCTTTAACAACAATGGCCCGCTAGGGACAATATTTCGTTATATTTGTGATCACAATACTTACGTTGCAAGTTATGATGATTTATATGATGGAAAAAATAATAAAATTGACGTAAGCCAAGTCGACGTCTCTATGAATGGAATTGAATTACAGGATCGTGAATTTTTTGCAGCAATTCGTGAGGGGCGTGAGCCGAATGCGAGTATTGCTAAAGTGCTTCCGTGTTATGAAATACTGCATCAACTTGAACAACAACTTAAAACTTCTTAGAAATAATATAAAAAATGACAACATCTATCTCGCTACGCACAATTGGTCCATTTAAAGTTACCTCCATAGGTTTGGGTTGTATGAATCTCAGTCATGCATATGGCACACCACCATCTGAAGAATATGCAACCAAGCTACTTCACGAGGCTTTTGATTCAGGCATTAATTTTTTTGATACAGCTGCTTTATATGGCCTTGGGCATAATGAAAATTTGATGGCCAAAGACTTTCTTAAAAAGAATCGGTCAAAAATTGTATTAGCAAGTAAAGGTGGCGTTGGCCCAGCCGATGGTAAGCGGGTCATTGATAGTCGTCCTGAGTCTATTAGAAGAGATTGCGAAGGAAGCCTTCGCCGCTTACAAGTCGATGTGATGGATCTTTACTATTTACACCGTTGGGATAAAAAGGTACCCATTGAAGATGTTGTTGGCACTTTAAGTGATCTTATTAAGGAAGGTAAGGTAAGAACCATTGGCCTATCTGAAGTATCTGCTGCAACCTTAAGAAAAGCTCATGCGGTTCATCCAATTACAGCGATTCAAACGGAGTATTCTTTGTGGAGTCTTAACCCTGAAATTGCAGTTTTGGATGTTTGTAAAGAGCTCGATATTGCATTTGTGGCATTTAGTCCCCTTGGTAGGGGGTTTTTAAGTGATAAGCGAGTTGAGCTCTCTGATCTAGAAGAAAAAGATATTCGCTTACAAATGCCACGATTCTCAGTAGAAAACTATCCAAAAAATATGCAATTTCATGACACCCTTAAAGCCATTGCGAAAAGAGAAAATTGCACGCTAGCTCAATTATCTCTAGCTTGGCTTCTTCATTTAGGCCAATATATTACTGTGATTCCAGGGACGACGAAGCTTAATCATTTACACGAAAATATTGCCGCGGATCAAATATCCCTTAGTTTACAAACGATGAATGAAATAGCTCATGCTTTGAAGACAACTCCCATTTTTGGTAGCCGTTATAACCCTGTGAGTCAATCTGAAGTAGACACTGAACAATTTGCTGGATAACTATTGGGTTTAGTGAATACCCCTATAAATTGCTAAATGATCACTTTAATTAGGGGGTGAGCATGCATAATATGGATTCTTTTAACCCAAATTAAGCCATGCAAACAATTAGTCACTCTCACCTTCAAGATATAGCTGATATTCCATCTTGGTTGGGACGGACCTGTGTAATTAGTGCAAGTATAGGCGGCATTTTTCTAGTTGGACTTGCTCTGATGACTCTTGTCAGCGTTATCGGCAGAGCTTTTTTTTCTTCACCTTTACAGGGTGATATTGAGTTGGTTCAACTGGGTTGCGCTGTTTGTATTGCCTGTTTTTTGCCGTACACTCAGTTCAAAAAAGCCAATATTATTGTGGATTTTTTTACCACAAAATGTTCTAAAAGATCTCAAACGATCATGGATGCAGTTGGAACATTTCTATTGGGGGTTTGTTTTTTTGTGCTAGCTTGGCGTCTTAGCGTTGGTGGACTTATTAATAAAGAAAACGGTGAGACTTCAATGTTGATGGCTATACCCATTTGGGTTCCCTATTTTTTAATGGTTCCTGGGTTTACATTAACTTCAGTAGTTAGTTTTTTTCAAACTTATATTTTGATTTCTCAATTACATCACCATTCATCTAATGAGTAACCTATCGATTGGCATTGCCATATTTATATTCATGTTGGCATTGATGGCAATACGCTTACCCATTGGTCTTTCGATGTTTATTCCTGGTGCTTTTGGGTATTTAATAATTTCGAATGAAAATGCGCTTTTAAATCATCTCAAAGGGGCGGTATTTGCTAGACTTTCAATTTATGATCTTTCTGTTATTCCCCTTTTCATGCTAATGGGGGCATTTGCAATGCATGGGGGGTTATCTAAAGCCTTATTTGATTTTTCAAATGTCATTCTTGGAAGATTTAAAGGTGGAATGGCTATGGCAGGTGTTTTAGCTTGTGCTGCTTTTGGTTCTATCTCTGGTTCATCGGTTGCTACGACAGCCACTATTGCTCAAGTAGCTTATCCAGAGATGCGCCGTTTAAAGTATTCAGGTCGTTTAGCAACTGCTGCTCTTGCTACTGGGGGAACGATGGGAATACTCATGCCCCCATCAGTTACCTTAATGATTTACGCAATTATTACGGAACAAAATATTACTAAAATGTTTCTAGCTGCATATATACCTGCACTTGTAGCTGCATTGGGTTATTTATTGGCGATAGCGATATATGTTAGGCTTTATCCTGAGCATGCACCAGCTCCAAGTAAGGCTAATGCAGAAGAATTTTGGATTGCAGGAAAAACAGTTTGGCCAATAGGCCTGATCTTTGCAATTGTTTTTGGTGGAATTTATGGGGGTTTTTTTACGCCTACTGAAGGTGCCTCTATTGGAGCCACTTTGACTTTCTTGATTGCTTTATTTAGAGGCAATATGAGTGCGGATGTTTTTAAGAAAAGCATCCTTTCAACTGCACAAACGAGTGGGATGATTTTCATGATATTTATTGGTGCAGATATGATGAATGCGTGTCTTGCATTGTCTCAACTGCCTAATGAGCTTGCTAGTGCAGTTGCAACAGCGCAAATACCACCAGTTGCTGTCATGTTTTCTATTATGATTTTTTATGTTATTTTAGGCTGTGTCATGGATGAGATGTCTATGATCTTGTTAACGGTTCCAGTTATTTTTCCAGTCATCATTGGCCTAGATTTTTATGGGTTACTTCCTGTTGATAAAGGCTTATGGTTTGGAGTGCTCATTCTCATGGTTTGTGAAATTGGTATGATTTTTCCTCCTGTGGGTCTAAACGTGTACATCATGAATGGCCTTGCTAAAGATGTGCCGATGTCAGAAACATACAAGGGGGTTGTGCCGTTCTTGATATCAGATGCAATTCGTATGATTTTATTAATTGCTTTTCCAAGTATTACCCTTTGGTTGGTTCATCGTTTAACTTAACTATTATTCTTTGGAGTTCATTATGAAAAAAGTACTTTCATTTTTTATGTTTATGTCTTTAGCTTTGTCATTGCAATCTGTGAGTGCAGTTACCACACTTAAGGTGCATCATTTCTTGCCTGCAGCATCTAGTTTTAATGTGAGGGTCATACAACCCTGGTGTGACAAAGTTGCTAAAGAATCAAATGGAGATTTGGTGTGTCAAATTTATCCTTCGATGCAATTAGGTGGAACTCCTCCGCAATTAGTTGACCAGGTTAAAGATGGTGTGGTTGATATTGTTTGGGTTATTCCAACCTATGCGGCGGGACGATTTACAAAATCAGAGGTTTTTGAACTTCCTTTTTTAACTTCTAGTGCCAAACAAGGATCACAAGCACTTTGGGAATATGTTCAAAATAATGCTTTAGATGAATATAAAGGGATAAAACTTCTTTTTATGCATACTACTGAAGGTTATGTACTACACTCCAACAAACAAGTTAAAACACTTGAGGATTTAAAAGGAATGAAAATTCGTAGTGCAACTCGTATTAACGCTAAATTGATTAGCGCACTTGGTGCAACTCCTGTACAAATGCCGCTTCCTAGTGTTTCAGATTCAATTTCGAAGGGGGTTATTGATGCAGCGATGGTGCCTTGGGAAGCTCTTCCGGCGACCAAAATCCATGAGATAGTTAAATATCATTTAGATGCTCCAGTGAGTGGGCCGCGTTTTTCTAATTCAATATTTATGTTTGGAATGAACCAAGCAAAATACGATAGCCTTTCGCCTTCTCAAAAAAAGGTAATTGATAATAATAGTGGCTTATCAACATCAGCTTGGGCTGGGGCAACGGGTTATGACGCGATAGTTGAGCCATATGTCAAAATGGCAAAAGACCGTAATAATACAATTAGCTATTTATCTACAGCAGAGTTTCAGCGGTGGGCTAAAGCCAGTGATCATGTAGATGATGACTGGGTTAAAGAAGCAAATGCAAAGGGCGCAGAAGGTAAAAAATTGCTTGAAGATGCAAGAAACTTGCTCAAGAAATACGAAAAATAGTCACTACATGCAATAAATGAAGGGAGCAATAGTTTGCTCCCTTTTTTTCTTTGAGATACACTAAAAGTATTAAAAATAATATAATCAATATATGCATACTCAGGTAGCCATTATTGGGGGTGGACCCGCTGGGCTTCTATTGGGGCAACTTCTTCATCAGGCTGGAATTGACAATATTATTGTCGAGCGACAAGCTAGAGAATATGTCCTAGCAAGAATTCGTGCGGGTGTTTTAGAGCAAGGGACAGTTAACCTTTTAAAAAAAGTCGGGGTGAGCACAAGACTCGAAAAAGAAGGGCTAATACACCATGGATTTCAAATAGCCTTTCAGGATGAAAGCCTTCATATTAATTTAACTAATCTGACTAACGGGAAAAATGTCACGGTATATGGTCAGACGGAAGTTACAAAAGATTTGGTTGAGGCGCGCGCTAAGGAAAAGTTACTGACCGTGTATGAAGCAGATGAGGTGACATTACATGATCTTGAAGAGAAAAGGCAGAAAGTTACTTATTTTCATCAAGACAATAAACACGAAATAACCTGTGATTTTATAGCTGGATGTGATGGATATCATGGAGTTAGTCGGTCGAGTATCCCACAATCTGCAATAAAGGAGTTTGAAAGAATTTACCCTTTTGGCTGGCTTGGACTTCTTTCAGATACGCCTCCTATTGATCCTGAACTAATTTATGGAAAGCATGTTGATGGCTTTTATCTCTGCAGTATGCGTTCTATGACTAGAAGTCGATATTACATTCAGTGTGCTTTGAATGAGGATATAAATCAATGGTCAGATGATCGCTTCTGGGATAGTTTAAGGAAAAGATTGCCTACGGATTTACAAATGAATTTAGTGACAGGACCCTCTATAGAAAAGAGCATAGCACCCTTAAGAAGTTACGTTGTAGAGCCACTTCGGTTCGGTAATTTATTTTTAGTGGGAGATGCTGCACATATCGTTCCTCCGACAGGAGCAAAAGGATTAAATTTGGCAGCATCAGATGCGCATTATTTATCTGAGGCTTTGATAGAGTATTTTCATAAAAATAGTAATGCTGGGATAAAGCAATATTCAAGTCAAGCCTTATCAAGAATTTGGAAAGCCGAGAGATTTTCTTGGGGGCTCACTAATTTATTACATCGTTTTCCTGGCCAAACTGGCTTTGACCAAAAGATGCAGGAAGCCGAGTTTTCATATTTAAAGTCCTCAGAGAATGCAAGACGAGTGCTTGCTGAAAATTATGTAGGCTTACCTTATTAACTTTTAAAGTTATCAATACTGCAACAAATTTGAATTGGAGCGTCAATGATTTATAAGCGTTATTACAAACTGGGGTTAATCATTTGCTATTTGTTCTTTGGGGTGTATGCCTTTGGTGAATCATTGACAGAAAATTATCCAGATAGGCCCATTAAAATTATTGTTCCGTACGGGCCCGGTGGAGGTTCCGATATCATTATTAGAAGCATACAAAATAAATTAGCTCAAAATTTGGGACAAACGATCGTGATTGAAAACCGACCTGGAGCTAGTACGATTCTTGGAACGGAGTTAGTGGCTAAAAGTGCGCCAGATGGCTATACAGCGCTTGTTGTGGATCTAGCGTTTTTAGTTAATCCTAGCTTATTTCATAAATTACCGTATGACAGCCAAAATGATTTTATTCCGGTTATTTATTTGGCTTCTAGCCCTTCGATTATGTTAACTTCGACAAAAATGCCTTTTAAGAATTTAAAAGATTTTGTGAAAGAGGCTAAAGCTGCGCCAACTAAATTTAATTATGCCTCTGCTGGGTTTGGAACTGGGGGGCACATGGCTAGTGAAATGTTAAAGGTGGTTGCTGGCATTGATTTAGTTCACGTTCCTTATAAGGGAGCTGGTCCTGCAATGTCAGATGCAATGGGCGGCCATGTAAGCACTATTTTTACAACAGTAGGCGCGGCTAAAAGTTTAATTGAATCAGGTCAGATGCTGGGTTTAGCGATTACTGGTGATAAACGTAGTGATACCTTGCCTCAGGTTCCTACATTTACAGAGTTAGGCTATGCAGAAGTAAATGCCAACATTGTTTGGGGGATATTTTTACCTGCAGGAGTTCCTAAAGAAGTAGTGCAAAGACTCAATACAGCAATTAATAGCACGTTGCAATCACAAGAAATAAAACAACGATTATCTGATTTGGGGTTTATACCAGGGGGTGGAAGTTCAAACTATTGGAATAATGAGGTTGCCAAATCTATTAACCGCTGGTCTGTGATCGTCAAACAAGGGAATATAAAAGTCGAATAGGCGCTTATTCTTTAGTTTATTGGAAATACTTTGTTTTAAAGACATCCTCTTATAAACTAAGCTCAGTTAAACTATATCTTTAGAGTGGTTTTTTACTAGTGGGAGAAATTAAAATTTTATATCTCCCTAATTTTTAAGGATTAAGATGAGTACGTTTCAAACTTTAGACAATTTAAACGGTAAAGTGGCAGTCATTATCGGTGGTAATGGAGCAGTAGGATTTGCAACTGCCAAGCGCTTAGCTAATCTTGGAGCAAGCTGTGTTTTGATTAGTCGTCATGCAGTAGAAAAAGGTAAAGCACAATTGCCGCTATTAAATGGAGATAAACATCTTTGTATTGATGCTTCAATTACGGATTCAGCAACATTAAAAGCAGCTGTAACAAAGGTTCAAGAGACATTTGGACGTTGCGATATTCTTGTTAACTCGGCAGGATTTACTAAGCCGATACCAGCAGCTAATTTAGAAGATTTAACTGACGAGATTATTGACGATGTGATGAAGTCAAACTTTCGTGGTGTATTAGCCTGTATTCGGGCATTTCAGCCACTATTAAATGCGAGTGGTGATGGCGTTATTATTAATGTTTCTTCGATTTCTGCTTTTACTGGTGTTGGAAGTAATTTAGCTTATGTTGCTGCAAAGGCAGGTTTAGATATTGTCAGTGAATCTCTGGCTAAAGCACTAGCGCCAACAATCAGAGTTTTATGTGTATCACCTGGCGTTGTTGATTCCTCTTTTGTGCCTGGTCGAGGTGCTGACTTTAACGAAAAGACTGCCAAGACTACTCCTTTAAATCGTATTGGGATACCTGATGATGTCGCTTCAGCAATTGAAGCTTGCGTTACTCGTTTGCGTTTTTCAACTGGAACGCGTATTGTTATTGACGGCGGTCGTCACCTCTAATTTTTCTTGTAAGTACTCCGCCTGTCTGATAAAGATTAAAGGCTACTTGTTTAAGTTCTATTAAGAAATCTCACAAGTATGACTAATAAGCAAGATAGGTGAAGAGTTTGATAAATACTTCAGGAATGGTTGTTTGTTATCACTGCGACAGTAAAACGGATCTATCCCATTCATATCACTCGAACTTATCTGGAGTAGAGCGTCAATTTTGTTGTGCAGGATGTATGGCTATTTCACAAACGATACACAATGAAGGCTTGGGTATTTTTTATGCTAGAAGAGTCGATCCGGGAGATAAACCAGCCTCATATTTAATTTCAGATCAAATCCCTGAACACCTTTTGCCATATGATGATCCTTCTTTAATTCATCGATTTACACGTCCTGAAGGTAAAACAGGCAAGCTAGAAACTACGATACGACTTGAAAAAATACGTTGTGCAGCTTGTGTCTGGTTATGTGAACAACATTTATTACAGATTGTTGGAGTAGAAGAAGTTCAAATCAATTACGTCACACAAAAAGCGAAAATTATTTATTTCCCCAAATCAACCAGTCTAGCCCGATTAATATATGAAATTGAAAGAATTGGTTATGCTGCATGGCCTTTTGAGCCCCAACTATCTATTGAGCGTTCTAAAAAAGAAAAACGGAATTTACTGACGCGCTTAGGAGTTGCTTTGCTGGCTATGATGCAGGTGATGATGTATGCGTGGCCTTCATATATTAGTGGAAGTGATATTACTGCTGAGTATGATCTACTAATGCGCTGGGCAAGTTGGGTACTAACTGTGCCAGTCATCGTTTATTCTGCTGGGCCCATATTTCAATCCGCGTGGCGAAGTTTGCGGATATTTCCTAGGGTGCATTTATTAGGTATGGATGTACCTATTGCACTTGCATTGGCCTTGTCCTTTTTAGCGGGGACGTTTAATTTACTTACTGGATTAGGTCAAAGTTATTTTGACTCAATCACCATGTTCGTTGCTTTTATTTTGGCAGCAAGATTCATAGAGTTATTAGTTAGGCAAGATGCCCAAAGTGGAGCTGAAGCTTTGGCAAAACAGCTTCCAGCGACATGTGAAAAGGTAATTAATTATGAAATTTCAGAAGAAATATATTCGGTTCCGGTCGTTAATTGTTACCCAGGAGACATCTTGCGAGTTTCTCCTGGCAGGGTTCTACCGGCAGATGGAATATTACTGAAGTATGAAAGCATAGTCGACGAATCATTGTTAACGGGTGAGTCAAAGCCCGTTCATAAAGTCTTAGGGGATCAATTATTTGCTGGGACTTACAATATACTGAACCCTATTCTGATGAAAATAGAAGCAGTTGGTCAATCCACACGAATTGCTGGAATTGCTTCATTATTAGATCAAGCCCTACTTGCAAAGCCTCTAATGGTCAGTCT
>CAIJNI010000034.1 GCA_903821995.1 uncultured beta proteobacterium | reverse complement strand
TACTAAAAATTAGGTCAGATCAAGTAACAATATAAGACGTTACTCTCTAAGTGTCAGGTTCAGCTGCATTACTCATTTGAATGAATCCCAATAAATTAGAGACTGATAAAAACATACTCAATTGAATACAACTTAATTTAATAAGGGCCATTTTTTCTTAAAAGTAAAACTTATCTGGAAATTAAGATTGTTTTTATGAAGTAGTCATAATTAAAACTCTAAGCACCTTTTAATTCAAGACTTTAGCTAAATGATATAGCTAAAAGTACTAGGGTTAAATCATCTTATCTGCTGTTAGCTGTATCAAGATAATCTTTTAAGTTAAATTTTTATAACTCATTCTTAAATGTAATAATTTGGTGCTATATGCACTATTCATGCTCACTTCCTAAAACAAAAAAAAATTACAGATTTATATTGAAATTATTAAATTTCAATTAATTAAGTGAAATTTAATAATTTCAATAACGTATGTTTACAACCAAAGGAAAGTTTGATATGAAATCGAAAATAAAGCCTATTCTAGGATTCCTGACGTTAGGATTCCTAGGAATTAATTTAGCTTGCGCTGGTCCGACGATAGAGTTTGGTGAAAACAATGAATCATCTTTGACTGTCGGAATGGGTTTGAGAACGAGCTATACCAATGCAGATGCTGGAACTTCAGCTGCAAGAACGAATGATTTTAGTCTAGATACTGCTCGTGTTTATTTGTCAGGTAAGTTGAATTCCAATATATCAGGCATGCTTAATTATGATGCAAAAGCTCCAACACCCAATGGTGGTACGGGTGAAGTCATCGACGCAAATGCGCAATTTGCAATTTCCCCTGATATAACGATTTGGGCTGGGCGTTTTTTATCACCTAGCGATCGAGCTAACATGGCAGGGAGTTTTTATTCTTTAGGCGGAGGCTATTGGTCTTCTATTGCTTCAAGATATGGTTACAACGGCGGTTATATCGGCCGCGATGATGGTGTAGCTGTCGTAGGAAGTGCAATGCTTGGTAAATTACAATATGGATTTGGGGCGTTTAATGGCCACACTGCATTTAATATTGCACCCGCTCCAGCTGGATACACTTCAACGGCAAAAAGTTCTCAACCGATGTACTCCGGAAGAGTTCAATATGATTTTTGGGATGCAGAACCAGGTCTCCTATATGGAACTGGTAATTACCTAGGCGGCAAGGATATTTTAGCAATTGGTATTGCAACAAGGATGTCTGCTAGCGGGTCATCCTACTCAACCTATAAAGGTGATTACAACTCTACTAGCGTAGACTTTCTATTCGAAAAGAAAGGTGTTGGTCCAGGAGCTCTTTCATTAGAGGCTGCTTATTACACATATAACACCGATGGAGTAGTACTCTCAGAGCAGGGCAAGGCATACTCAGGCGCGCTAGGTTATATCTTTAAAGAAAAAATAGGTTGGGGGCAGTTCCAGCCATTCGTAAGGTATCAAAAGTTTAATGCTGATACTCAAATCACAACTGAAAAATATGATTTCGGAACTGACTACATTATTAAGGCATATAACGCTCGGGTTGCAGGTTTTTACTCCAAGCAAAGCGTAACTAATTCAACTGATACAAATTCAATCAATGTAGCTTTGCAAGTCCAATTCTAAATTTATTAAAGGAGTTATATATGAAACGTAGGTCACTATTAAAGTTAACGGCGATTGCCTCTGCATTGACGGCAATTGGTTTTAGTAATTTAGTTTTTTCACAATCTAAAGCGCCTATTAAGGTAGGCATTTTACATTCGCTTTCTGGAACGATGGCGATTTCAGAAACCGCATTAAAAGATGTTGCACTCATGCAAATTGAGGCAATCAATAAAGCTGGAGGTGTAATGGGACGAAAGCTTGAGCCCGTCGTCGTTGATCCTGCATCTAATTGGCCATTATTTGCTGAAAAAGCACGCCAGTTATTAACTAAAGATAAAGTTGATGTTGTTTTTGGATGTTGGACATCAGTCTCACGTAAATCTGTTTTGCCTGTTTTTGAAGAGTTAAATGGTTTACTTTTTTACCCAGTTCAATACGAGGGTGAAGAGATGTCCAAGAATGTTTTTTATACCGGCGCAGCACCTAATCAGCAGGCGATTCCAGCAGTAGAGTATCTAATGAGTAAAGAGGGTGGCGGAGCGAAAAGGTTTGTTTTATTAGGGACAGACTATGTATATCCAAGAACAACCAACAAAATTTTAAGAGCATTCTTAAAATCTAAAGGTATAGATGAAAAGGATATTGATGAAAAATATACACCTTTCGGACACTCAGATTATCAAACCATCGTAGCTGATATTAAGAAGTTTTCTCAAGGTGGCAAAACAGCAGTTATATCTACGATTAATGGTGACTCAAATGTGCCGTTTTATAAAGAGCTTGGAAATGCGGGCTTAAAAGCTAAAGATGTTCCAGTTGTGGCTTTCTCAGTTGGGGAAGAAGAACTTCGCGGCGTTGATACAAAACCTTTGGTTGGTCATTTGGCGGCTTGGAACTACTTTATGTCAGTGAAGAATCCAGCAAATGATGCATTCAAGACTGAATGGGCCGCCTATGCGAAAGCTAAAGCATTACCGACTGCAGGTAAACCTCTTACCAATGACCCAATGGAAGCAACTGTTGTTGGCATGAAGATGTGGAAAGCAGCTGTTGAAAAGGCGGGTACAACTGAAGTGAATGCTGTTAGAAAAGCAATGTATGGCCAAAAAGTTGTGGCACCAAGTGGGTTTACTTTAGAGATGGGTAATAACCACCACCTATATAAGCCTGTCATGATTGGTGAAGTTAAGGCGGATGGTCAGTTCAATGTTGTTTGGAAAACCCCAACAACCATTCGTGCTAAACCATGGTCACCATTCATTGCAGGTAATGAAGGTAAACCGGATGAAGTAAAGTAAGCATAATTGCATTTTAAGTCAAATAAAATCCACCGAATGTTCAAAAATTTGAAAACTTTGTGATTAAATTATTTTTAAAATATTTAACTGTTCTGTGGATTTCCTTATTTATAAGTAATTATGGATTTACGATAAATCTTTCCCAGGCAGATTTAAAAAATCTGTTTGGAGAAGATTTTTCTGCAAAGCAACAGTCAGTTGAACGAATAACTGACGCCTCTCCTCAAATTGCCTCTGATATTTTGTTTGCTCTACAAAATGAAAATCTCTATATTAACCCTAGTAATATTGTGATTATTAAAACGAAAGAAGGCTTTGTTGATGCTATTACTCAGACATCGGTGAAAGTTGAAAATGAGTCCAATTTAGAATCACCAACTTTGAATAATATAATTCGCTCAGATATTGATTCTGCTGTGAGCCAGTATAAGCTTTTATCTAAAGATAAAAATATTCGTGGCGAGGCAATTAATACATTGTCAGATGATTTTAGTCAAATAAAGCCTGAGTTAGTGAAAAAAGCATACGAGATTGAGGTAGATCCTCATCTTAAAAGTCAGCTAGCGTCTTTAGAAGCCATGGTGAGTTATGCCACGGCGGACTTTTCAACAAAAAGAGAGTTATTAAAAATTTTAGGTAATTCAAGTTTATTAGGCGCACAAAATTTTTTGGCTAACTTAATCAAAAAAGATGAGTCTGGTAATTATGTTGAAAAAGATAAAAATCTTCACCCAGCAATTGAGATGGCTTTCAATGAGTTTAAATCGCGTCGGTTTAGAGCTGAGGTTGTTTCTAACATTTTTACGGGATTAAGCTTGGGTAGTATTTTATTGTTGGCAGCACTTGGGTTGGCAATTACCTACGGGTTAATTGGGGTCATTAATATGGCTCACGGCGAATTTTTAATGATCGGAGCCTATGCAACCTTTGTAGTACAGACAATTTTTAGATCATTTTTTATGCAGTATCAGGATTATTATTTAATTTTTGCGATTCCAACTGCTTTTATATCTGCAGCAGTTTTTGGACTAATTTTAGAGTATTTAGTTTTACGCCATTTGTATGGCCGCCCATTGGAAACACTTTTAGCAACATTTGGAGTGAGCTTATTAATGATGCAAGCTGTTCGCGTTATCTTTGGCGCTCAGAATGTGGAAGTTGGTAATCCTACTTGGATGAGTGGATCATTTTCACCTATGCAGGATTTTTTCCCAGGCTTATTGATTCCTTATAATCGGTTGTTGATTTTTTTCTTTGCGCTAGCTATTGTTTTTATGACCTGGTTAGTTCTTAATAAAACTAGAATGGGTCTTTTTGTTAGAGCGGTTACTCAAAATCGTTCAATGGCGAGTTGTGTGGGTGTGAAGACAAGACGAATTGATAGTTATGCATTTGCATTTGGAGCTGGAATTGCTGGATTAGGTGGTTGCGCCTTATCTCAAATTGGTAATGTAGGCCCTGATTTAGGTCAGTCCTATATCATTGACTCATTTATGGCGGTTGTTCTTGGCGGGGTAGGGCAACTGGCTGGCACTATTATTGGATCATTTGGTTTAGGCATTCTCAGCAAATTTAGTGAGCCTTTTATTGGGGCAGTGTTGACGAAGATTGGTTTACTCGTCATGATTATTTTGTTTATCCAAAAACGCCCACAAGGTATGTTTGCCCTCAAGGGAAGAAGTGCGGAAAATTAATATGACTTCTTTTAATATTGATTTACCAACCCAACAATCCATCTTATCTAAAAATTGGTGGAAGTGTTTGAGTGTGCTTGCCATTACCTTTTATGTTTTAGTGCCAATATGTGCACTCTTCATTCCTGAGGGAAACTTCTTTCACCTATCAGCCTACTCTTTGACCCTCTTTGGAAAAATCATGTGCTTCGCTATTGCGGCTTTGGCGCTCGATTTGGTATGGGGATATTGTGGGATCTTAAGCCTTGGTCATAGTTTGTTTTTTGCTATTGGTGGTTACATCATGGGAATGTATTTGATGCGATCGATTGGTACAGAGGGTGTTTATCACTCAGAATTACCTGACTTTATGGTGTTTCTTGATTGGAAACAATTGCCTTGGTTTTGGGAAGGAACAAGTCATTTTGTTTGGGTCTTGTTATTAATTCTATTGATACCCGGCCTGATTGCATTTGTTTTCGGTTTTTTTGCTTTTAGATCTAGAATTAAAGGCGTTTATCTTTCAATTATTACCCAAGCATTTACTTATGCCGCGATGTTACTTTTCTTTCGAAATGAAACGGGCTTTGGGGGAAATAATGGATTTACAGACTTTAAAAGAATTTTAGGATTTTCTATATCCCAGCCCTCAACTCGAGTAGCTCTTTTCTTGGCGAGCTTCACAACACTACTCTTAGCATTTATTGTTTGCCGATATATTGTTCAGTCTAAATTAGGCAGAGTGTGTATGGCGATACGTGACGCTGAGAATCGTGTGATGTTTTCTGGTTATGATCCGCTGGGATATAAGCTGTTTATTTGGACTTTTTCAGCCTTTCTGTGCGGTATTGCGGGGGCTTTGTATGTTCCACAGGTAGGGATTATTAACCCTGGTGAAATGTCGCCTGCTAACTCGATTGAATTAGCAGTTTGGGTTGCTGTAGGCGGTCGTGCGACATTAATCGGCCCCATTATTGGTGCATTTGTTGTAAATGGCGCCAAAACAATCTTTACTGGTCTAGCTCCAGAATATTGGCTTTTTATCTTAGGTGGTTTATTTGTTTTAGTCACCTTATATATGCCTAAGGGTATTGTCGGTATTTTCAAAAACCGTTTTACTTCCCAAAAACCATCGAATCATGACAGATAAATCCTGATGAGCGAAATATTATCTCTTGAACCACTAATGTCAGCTAAGAGTGACTCTGGTAACTTTTATGAAAAGGGAAAAATTGATAGTTCCCACGGTGATATTTTGTATATTGAAAATCTGCAGGTTTCCTTTGATGGATTCAAAGCAATCAATGGGCTCAATCTTTATATTCGCACTGGAGAGCTACGCTGCATTATTGGGCCGAATGGCGCTGGTAAAACGACAATGATGGATGTGATTACTGGAAAAACAGGACCACGAAATGCGGATGTTACGGGTAGTGTTTTTTTAGGGCAAACGATAGATTTATTGAAGCTCAATGAGCCACAAATCGCCCAAATTGGAATTGGTCGAAAATTTCAAAAACCAACAGTATTTGAAAATTTGAAAGTTTGGGAAAATTTAGAGTTAGCAAGAAAAGCTGATAAGGCTTGGAGTTTCTCACTCATTGCCAAAATTGATATTGAAACTCAACATCAAATTTCTGAGACGTTAGTAAAAGTAGGTCTTGAATCTCAGGCGTTTGATGAGGCCGGATTGTTATCACATGGCCAAAAACAACGACTTGAGATTGGTATGTTGCTAATGCAAAAGCCTGAACTATTGTTATTGGATGAGCCGGTGGCGGGTATGACGGATGAAGAGACGTTGAAACTTGTTGAGTTGTTAAATGCTCTAAGGGGATCTTGTTCGATCGTTGTGGTGGAGCATGACATGGAATTTGTGAGCGCTTTATCTGGTGTTCATGGGACTGTTACAGTGCTTGCGGAAGGAGCTGTATTAGCCGAAGGAACTATGGAACAGATTAAAAGCAACTCTTTAGTTATTGAATCTTATTTGGGCAGATGAGGATATGCTAAAAGTTCAACATGTCCATCAATATTACGGCGGCAGTCATATTCTTCGGGATGTTTCTTTTGAGGTTCCTCAGGGAAATTTAACGGTTTTGATGGGAAGAAATGGCGTTGGTAAAACTACCATGGTGAAGGCATTGATGGGGGTTGTACCAATTAGAGAGGGAGAAATCATTTTTGATGGAAAGTTAATCAACCAATTACCTTCGTATGAGAGGGTTGCTGGCGGGATCGCTTATGTTCCTCAAGGTAGAGAAATTTTTCCGCGTTTAACAGTAGAAGAAAATCTTTTGATAGGAGCCGCATCACATAAAGCTCCAAAAATAATACCGCCATATATCTATGACTTGTTTCCTATATTAAAAGATATGTCTTCGCGCAATGGTGGAGATTTGTCAGGTGGTCAGCAGCAACAATTAGCCATTGGTAGAGCTTTAATGAGTCAGCCTAAGATGATTATTTTGGACGAGCCTACTGAGGGTATACAGCCAAATATCATTCAGCAAATAGGTAAGACCTTGGTGCAATTGGTGAAAGAACAAGGAATTACGATTCTTTTGATTGAGCAATACCTCGATTTTATTAGAGAGGTTGCTGACAAGTATGTTGTGATGAGTCGAGGTGAAATTGTGGCAAGTGGTGATGGTGATCAAATGGATCAGGATGATATTGCTCATTTAGTTTCTGTCTAAAAATGCGTACATCCGCCATAATTCAAAGATTGAAATCGTAACTTTAGATCCACATAAAATACCCCAACGCGTGGATGCAAGCCTGCATTTAGATTTTACTAAGTCCCTCCATCGTCTAAAACTATCCTGTCAAGATGAGATCACATTGGTCCATTACCCATTCAAAAATCCTTATATCCAGAGGGTGAGGAAGTTTATCATGCAGTTATTTTGCATCCACCATCAACCCATCATGATCCAATGAGAAGATATAAATACTTTCTTTAACCGAGGTACTAAATCAACATCAGTTCACTGCTGAACTGACCTAATTTTTAGTTCTGCTCCCAAAGAGAGAAATTTTTAATAATCTTACGTTCTAGTGAATTTCAACTAATTAGCCATGCTTGCTTTGGAAACATAGAGGGCAATCGCCTTTATTTCTTCGGGAGAAAGTTTATCCTTAAAAGGGGGCATTGCTCCGATGCCATTGTTTAGGGCGGTGGTTACTCTGAGTTGATTTGGTTTTAATTCATCTAATATTGGACCTACAGAACCTTCCGAACCAGCATCTTTTAAAGTATGACAAATGGCACAGGAAGGGACGGTGATAGAAAAAAGCTTTTTGCCTAAGGCAAAATCGCTTGTTTCATCAGCCATTACAAAACTTGTTGTTAAATAAAATAAAGCAAGGGATAGTAGCCTCGGAAAAACTCTGCGATACATATTTTTAGACAACCGTGATATTAAAAGAATGATCTGCCCAGCTATTATTGTTATAGCCACTTTGATTCTCCCCTCGAGTTTCAG
>CAIJNI010000033.1 GCA_903821995.1 uncultured beta proteobacterium | reverse complement strand
GTCATACAGCAATTTTATTTTCAGAGTTTTGCTTGGACAACCTTTGCATGAAACGTCCTTTAAAAGGACGTTTCAATCAATATAAAATTTAATTACGATTAGCTACGCTTGAATTTTCAATCGCAACGACAGTATTAAATAGTCCATAACGTGACAACCCTTCATGACTATCTATGCCGGTGTATCTTAGAGATGCATCTTCGTAACGCCTAAAAGCAAAAACAGCTTGATTCATTTGTTCAGTATTAAAAACTCTCAGCTGAACAAGTAATTGGAAATCTTTTACTGTAAGACCGGTTACTGAAGGAAATAAATCTGGCTCTATTTTTGTAATAACATCTTGCAAAGTGTTCTCCCTGAAATCAGTAAGGTACATGAATGCAGGAATGCGAGTCGCGAACTTAATTAGTTTTTCCTGAACGAGTTTTCTTTTAGACTTATATTCTTTTTCCTCTTCAGTTAAAGTTTTCTTTTCCTTTTCAGTCAAATCACGTTTTTTACCATTTTCTTTAATTTCCTTAATTTTGTCGCTTTTATTAATGATTGTTTCAATAATGTTGTCGCCTAAGGTACGCCAACCCTCAATACGCTCAACAGCCGCCATAGCATCAGGATTGTCTAAAACTCGACGTAATGTCTCATTATCAACATTAACTAACAAAGCACTTTCCCACTTGCGAGCTAACAACGTTGCAGAAGTGCCAGCCATAGCTATATCAAGAACGCCGCCAGCATCAATTTGCGTCATGTTTGCACCGTCATAAGCTAAAACAGGCAAAAATGACACGAGCTCTTCTACAGCTTTTTCAGGATTCGCCTCATTTGGCGATAGCCCAATCCCGTACTCAGATAACTGTCTGAGTGCACGAGTTGGCGCAAAGTCAAATACGAAACAAACGGGCTTAAGAATTTCTTCTTGATTTGGATTATCGCCATTAGGATTCTTTATTGACCATGGTGATTGAACACGAAAAGCAGATTGAAAATATGTCTCTGGCGATTTGAGATTTCTTAACATCAAAATAGAAGACCACTGTGCAACCGTTACGCCTGTAGTTAATTTTCCACATGAAAGTGTAATAGTTTTAGTATCAAATCCATTTCCAATAGCTTCACGAACAGGCGGCAATGCTTCTAAACCAATGCCTGCTGATGTACCAGCCGCAACTATAACTTTGTAGTCATGCCAGAAAATATTCTGTCTTTCTGCAAGCAAGTTTGCCATAGCATGGCAAGAGCTTACGCTGTACAAAAACCAAAACGAATGCTGAAGATAGGGTAATAGCCTTATGTCTGAATACGGAAACGGTGGACGTTTACCAATCTTTAACATCTCAGCAGATTGAGGCAAGTAACCCCCGCGAATAATATCTAACCACTTTTGAACATCATTTTTATACTTAAACTTTGCTGACTTTCCTTCGCCAGTTGCTTCAAAGAATGAATTAAGGTCAAACTCGTCAAACTCGCCACCACTTGCTACTGCCAGTAATTCATCTGGCATGTGATACGTAAGCAAACGCATTTGAGGTAATGCCGCATAGGGATTGCGCTCTTTGGGGTGTTTCGAGGAAAAATTTTCTTTTGCTCTTTGTTCGTCTGTATATGTCCAATTAAATATCTGTTCTTCTATAAATTCACCAGATGAAAGCGCTTTAAATGGTGTACCTGATAGATACAAATAAGATCTACTTGTAATAGGTAAAAAATCACTTTCGTTGCCCAGTGGCTCACTTAAGTCGGCAATTTTTTCCTTATAGACCTTGGAGTCATCATCTAAGGTTTCTTGCTTTAGTATCCTATCCTCATCTGAAGCAAATAGTTCTTTTGCTGTTTCACGCCACGCACCAAAATGATACTCATCAAAAATTACTAAATCCCAATTGATGGTGTGCAACCATTCATTCTTTGCTTTAATGTTTCCGCTTGTATCCTTACCAAGTAAGTCTTGTAGCGAACCAAAGTAAACGAGGGGTGTAGTATTCTTTACCTTTGTTGGGTCACCGCCAGCGGCTCTTGACATGTATTGCCAGCATTCAAAATCAACATGACTCTCTAAATCAGCTTGCCATGCGTCTTCAACAGCAGGCTTAAAAGTTACAACAAGGACTCTTTTAGCATTTAATTTTTTTGCCAACTGATAAGAACCAAACGTCTTACCAAATCGCATTTTTGCGTTCCACAAGAATCTAGGTGCTGAGTTCTTATCTTCTTTCCAAATTGAATGAAAATAGTCGTATGTTTTATCTACAGCGCTGGCTTGCTCATCGCGCATACCAAATTGCTCGTATCTCTC